>JBNKSV010000006.1:0-82588 GCA_050297535.1 Sedimenticolaceae bacterium | reverse complement strand
ATCGTAAATGCGGGCCCATTATTTACAGCACGTGCCATTTGAGGGTCTTGGTAGCATAGAGTCATGGCTGGAATCATCCAGGTACTCCATAACCGGTACCAGGCTGTTTGAAATGGCTGAGTTCCCTGATCTTAGTCAAATCGATCTTGTTGTTGCCATGGGTGGTCCCATGAGTGTCAACGATGAAGATAAGTATCCATGGCTTATAGCTGAGAAGGAGTTCATTCGTGAGGCTATCGAGCGAGGCAAGCCAGTACTTGGTATCTGTCTGGGGGCGCAACTCATTGCCAGTGCCATGGGTGCCAAGGTATATAAAAATTCTGAAACAGAGATAGGTTGGTTTCCGATACAGGGCGTGGCGCACGATTCTGATTCTTTATTTCGCTTTCCTGCCGTAACACAGGTGTTTCACTGGCATGGTGAGACCTTTGAACTTCCTGTTGGCGCAACACTTTTGGCGAGCAGTGAGGGCTGTTTAAATCAGGCGTTTCAACTTGGTGCTTCGGTAATCGGTCTGCAGTTTCACTTGGAGACCACTCCGCAGTCGGCAAAGGGATTGGTGGAGAACTGTCGTGATGAATTAGTCCCGGCAAAATATGTGCAGACCGAAGAGGAGATACTCGCGGTTGGTACGGATCGTTATGCCTCCATTAACGAGTTGATGACGGATATTCTGGGATTTATTACGCGCTAAAATCGCCACTTAAAGTATGGTCAACTTGATTGGCGATATCTCTTTATACAGGATTATGGTTGGTTTTTTGGGAGAGAAGGTGATTATCCTGGTATGGGGCGGGTAGCAGAAGTGGCTGGTAAGAAACATATGTAGCACCCTGTGTCCCTTTACGTAGTCAATGAACCTTTTGGCACCGGCCAGTTCCTTTTTGGCAAACGCATACTCCAGTTCGTTAATATTTACTCCTGTTTCTGATAGTTCGACCGTAGGGATTTCATCTCTATGTCGGAGTAGCTCCTTATACAGGGGTCTGGCCTTATCTGGGGAAACCACAAACCCCATATGTGATTCACCATCAATCCAATTAATAACGAGTTCCTCGTCAAAACGGATATTGTGTTCGCCAAAGGCAAGGCACCATCCCTGGTAGTAGGATGAATATCTGGCGATAGTTCTTTGTACTTTTCCCATGATGCATAGATTAGCAATTACCATGGAAAAAAGGAAAACGGTACAGCGGTGATTGGTTGTTGTGTTATCCGCAAGAGCAGGACCGCGAGGTTGCAGGTCCAGGTGCTGTAGGCATGGGGTGATGTTACTTAGGTTTTTCGATTTGGCATGCAGGTGGTGTTATGTCGCTTATATCTAACCCCAACTCTTTCATCTCATCCGCACTGAATACTCGGGAACGGGTATGAAATGCCTTGCCCTCCGGTCCTTCCAGCGAGAAGCTGTCTCCACCGCCATCAATGACATCGATAATGAGTTGAGTATGCTTCCAGTATTCGTACTGTGATTTGCTGATGTAGAAGGGGCAACCACCTATATCGCCCAGATATTCGTCATTTTGGCCTATGGTTAGTTCTCCCGGCAGGAAGCAGTTGGCCGAACTGTTATCGCAGCAGCCCCCGGATTGGTGGAAGAAGATGCCATCTCCGTGTTTGCGTTTCAAAGTCGCGATCAGTTCTAATGCCGCTTCTGTGGCGATTACCTTGTCTATCATGATTTCCCTCTTTTCGTTGTGCCCCCTCACCCCAACCCTCTCCCCAAAGGGGAGAGGTGGAGCAGTAGTTCATCTTGTCCAATAGAGCGCGGGGCGGTAGTCCGCCCCGCGCAGGATGCCAACCAGGTTTAGAAGAAGCCTAATTTACTTTCGCTGTAACTGACCAGAATGTTTTTGGTTTGCTGATAGTGATCCAGCATCATCTTGTGGGTTTCGCGCCCGATACCGGATTCTTTGTAACCACCAAATGCGGCGTGGGCTGGGTAGGCGTGATAGCAGTTGGTCCACACGCGCCCGGCCTTGATGCCACGACCCATGCGATAGGCTATGTTGCCATTCCTGGTCCAAACTCCAGAGCCGAGGCCGTAGATGGTGTCGTTGGCGATCTCCAGTGCTTCTGCCTCATCCTTGAAGGTGGTGACTGCCAGGACCGGGCCGAAGATCTCTTCCTGGAAGATACGCATCTTGTTGTGGCCTTTGAATAGGGTAGGCTGGATGTAGAAACCGCCTTCCAGATCGCCTCCCAGGTGCTCCTGTGCGCCGCCGATCAGGCACTCTGCGCCTTCCTCCCTGCCCAAATCCAGATAGGAGAGGATCTTGCTCATCTGTTCCTGTGAGGCCTGCGCTCCCATCATGGTATCGGTGTCCAGGGGGCTGCCGCGTTTGATGGCGGCCACGCGTTTGAGCACGCGTTCCATGAAGGCATCGTAGATAGATTCCTGGATCAAAGCGCGACTGGGACAGGTACAGACCTCACCCTGATTGAATGCGAACAAAACCAAACCCTCTATGGCCTTGTCGAGGAAGGAGTCGTCCTTCGCCATCACGTCTTCAAAGAAGACGTTGGGTGATTTGCCTCCCAACTCCAGGGTGGCCGGGATCAGGTTGTTGGCGGCGGCCTGGGCGATGACACGGCCGACGCTGGTGGAGCCGGTGAAGGCGATCTTGGCGATACGGCTGCTGTTGGCCAGAGACATACCTGCCTCACGTCCGAAACCGTTGACCACATTCAGCACTCCGGGCGGCAGCAGGTCTGCGATCAGTTCCACCAGGATCATGATGCTGATTGGGGTGGCGTTGGATGGTTTCATTACGACGCAGTTGCCAGCTCCGATGGCCGGGGCCAGTTTCCAGGCCGCCATTAGCAGCGGGAAGTTCCAGGGGATGATCTGACCGACCACGCCCAGCGGTTCGTGGAAGTGGTAGGCGACTGTGTTCTCGTCCAGATCACCGATGCTGCCCTCTTGGGCGCGCAGGGCGCCTGCAAAATAGCGGAAATGATCTATGGATAGGGGTACATCGGCGGCCAGGGTTTCGCGGATGGGTTTGCCGTTGTCCACAGTCTCGGCATATGCCAGGACCTCAAGATTCTCCTCCAGGCGATCGGCGATCTTGAGCAGGATATTGGAGCGTTCGGTGATTGAGGTCTTACCCCATGCGTCTGCAGCGGCATGGGCGGCGTCCAGCGCCAGATCAATATCCTCCACACTGGAGCGGGATGTCCTGGTGTAGACTTTGCCGTTGACCGGACTTATGACATCAAAGTACTCGCCCTTTATCGGGGCGACCCACTTGCCTCCAATGAAGTTGTCGTATTTGTCTTTGTATTTGATCTTGGCGTCGGCCGTGCCTGGTGCTCCGTAAATCATTGTATGTATCCTCTTATGTTGATGGTCTTATCATTTAGCTCGTTCAAACGATGTCATTACCTTCTTAATATCAAGTTGTGTGCCAGCATGTGAACATGCTGATTTATAAGGAATAATTAGTGTTATCTGATGATGGAACGGTCAGCTGTGACGTTTCAGAATTTAACAACTGTTTCAAAATGTTACAGTCAGCATGGATATTGCCGTGGAAAGGTTGCGCCGGTTAGATAACTCTACAATACTGATAAATGATCCAGGTGATTCCCCTTTTCGAGGAGTACCACATGAATACCGCATTAGCCGCAGCAGACCTGCGTAGAGCCCGTATGCACCTATTGGAGTACGGTGACTGTCCGTCAGATATCGTTGTCAATGAGCGTATTGCCCGCTCCTGGAGGCGTAGTCTGGATGCGGGTTTGATGCCGACTGGCAGACTGGCTGAATCTGAATATCTTACCGGCAGCCGTCTGCGCCAGGTGCTGTCCCGCAATCATGACTTGTTAGCCCATTCCAGACCGGTGATGGAATATCTGTACGAACAGATGCGCCGCAGCCACAGTATGATCATCCTGGCAGATCGGCAGGCCACGCTGATGCAGACTATGGGCGATGTGGATTTTCTGACCAAGGCTGAGCGGGTGGCGCTGTCGGTTGGTGCATCCTGGCAAGAGCGGTATCGCGGCACCAACGCCATCGGTACCGCGCTGGCCGAGGTGGAGAGTGTCGAGATAAACGGGGGGGAGCATTTTCTGGAACGCAACGGTTTTCTCACCTGTGCCGCCGCACCGATCATGGCGTCTGACGGCACCCTGCTTGGCGTTATTGACGTTTCTGGTGACAACCGCAGTCGTCATCCCCATACCCTTGGGTTAGTCGGTATGGCGGCGCGTATGATCGAAAACCGCTTGGTCATGGCCGATCAGCGGCATCAAATACGCCTGCGTCTGCACGCCTATCCGGAAGGGATAGGCACCGTAGCCGAGGGTATAGTTACTTTGTCGGAGGATGGGATAATCGTAGGCGCCAATCGCACCGGGTTTACCATGCTACGGATATCCCCAATCGACCTGGGTGTTACCCCTTTGAACCATGCTATTGAGTCCAGGTTGCATGAACTCTTGTCGCATAACCGACGACATCCGGGACAACCGCTGCAGATACGTATGCGCAATGGTTCGGTATTGTTTGCCCAGGTACATATGGAGCGAGCGTCCATCCATGCGCCTGATGTTGCGCATGCCACCAGAATGCCAAAAGATGCCTTGGCTGCGCTCGATAGCGGCGATGCAACTTGGAGTAAGGCCGCCGAGAAGGCGCGGCGCATAATGGGCAAGCAGATTCCCCTGCTTATCCACGGCGAATCCGGTGTCGGTAAGGAGTACTTTGCCCGTGCTGTGCATGAAAGTGGCCCACACAGCAAGGGTCCGTTTATCGCTATTAACTGCTCCGCTTTGCCGGAGAATCTGATCGAGGCCGAACTGTTCGGCTACAGTGCCGGGGCCTTTACCGGGGCGCGGCGCGAGGGTTATCTGGGACGTCTGCGCGCGGCCCATGGCGGCACGCTGTTCCTGGATGAGATTGGGGATATGCCGTTGTCGCTGCAGACCCGCTTGTTACGGGTGTTACAGGAGCGCAAGGTGACGCCGCTGGGTGGTGGCAGAGAGATTGATGTTGAGTTTGATTTGATATGTGCTACCCATCGCAAGTTGCGCGATGAGGTAGAGAAGGGAGCGTTTCGTCGTGACCTCTATTACCGCATCAACGGCCTTGCCGTACACTTGCCGCCCCTGCGGGAACGCAGTGATCTGCGGGTGTTGTCCGAACGCATCCTGAATGACATAAATCCCAATCGCAATGTCAGCCTCTCTCCTGGCCTTTTGGCGCAATTTGATCGGCACTCCTGGCCAGGTAATCTGCGCCAGTATGCCAATGTGTTGCGTACCGCCAGCGCCATGCTGGATGAATATGAAGACTGCATAGAGAGGCGGCACCTACCAGAAGATCTGGTCGAAGAGCTTACCGAGATACCGCAAGTACGGGAGTCAGCCAAGTCTCGGCCGCAAAACCTGAAGGAGCTATCCCTGTCTGTGATTCGCAAAACTCTGGAGGAGTGTCGGGGCAACGTATCCCTGGCGGCCCGGCAGCTCGGTATCAGCAGACAAACGCTGTATCGCAGGCTAAAAGAGAATTAGCTATCTGGTTCTGTTGTTGATGTTTTCTGTTGCATAATAAAAAAGGGTCTACCAGTTGAATTGGTAGACCCTTTTGTAGTTGGTACTCCCTAGGGGACTCGAACCCCTGTTACCGGCGTGAGAGGCCAGCGTCCTAGGCCACTAGACGAAGGGAGCGTAATGGCGTGAGGATGTGTATTATACGCATGCCAGGATTAGTCTCAAGATACAGCATGGTTATTTTTCGTTAGAATGTGTCGATTTAGATCCAACGTTCGGATGCAAATCCAGAATAAATTGAATGACGTTAAGGGATAGTACCATCGTAACTCCAACCACTATTACCCGTTCTGAACACAATATTTCGCGTTCGAATATAAGTGAGAGCGCGCTTAACGTATTGTATAAGCTGAAAAAGTCAGGATATCAGGCATATCTTGTTGGTGGCGGGGTGCGCGATCTCCTGCTAGGGCGTGAACCCAAGGATTTTGATATTGCCACCGATGCCCATCCGGAAGAGGTGAAGAAGGTCTTTCGTAACTGTCGTCTGATAGGACGCAGGTTTCGTCTGGCCCATGTGTATTTTGGCCAGGAGGTGATTGAAGTTGCTACTTTCAGGTCTGGGCAGGATACCGCAAACTCCGGGGAACACGAGACCGAAAATGGCATGCTGCTGCGGGACAATGTATACGGCACCATTGAGGAGGATGCCCTGCGCCGGGACTTCACGGTAAACGCCCTCTATTACAATATCGAAGATTTCTCGGTGGTGGATTATGTCAATGGTATGCGAGACCTGGATTCTTGCGTGCTGCGGCTGCTGGGCGATCCGGAACAGCGTTATCGGGAAGACCCGGTGCGGATGTTGCGGGCGGTGAGATTTGCGTCCAAGCTGGGTTTTAGCATCAATCCGGCCTGTGAACAGCCTATCTTTAGTCTGGGTGGGATGCTGAGTGATATCCCTCCTGCCAGACTGTTCGAGGAGGTGCTGAAGCTGTTTCTGCATGGCACCGGGCTGCAAGCCTTTGAGAAGCTGCGGCATTACGATCTGTTCCGCCACCTCTTTCCAGCTACCGATGAATGTCTGTCGCACGAAGAGAACATGTTCCCGATCACATTTGTGGCCAATGGCCTCAAAAACACCGATCTTAGGATAGAGCAGGAGAAACCGGTTACACCGGCATTTCTGTTTGCGGTGCTGTTATGGGAGCCGGTACGCAGACTGGCCGAAAAGATTATAGCGTCCGGAGAAAGCCCGCATCCGGCGATGCAGGATGCCGCATCCGAGATCTTGAATAAACAGATCCGTACGGTATCTATCCCCAAACGTTTTACCTTGCAGATGCGGGATATCTGGTGTCTGCAGCATAGATTTGAACAGAGAGAGGGCAAGCGTCCTCACCGCTTGCTCAGTCACCCACGTTTCCGGGCGGCATATGATTTTTTGCTGTTGCGGGCCGAATCCGGAGAGGCCGATCAGGAACTGGCCAACTGGTGGACCGGGTTTCAGGAGGCCAATGTCGAGGAGCGCAACAAGCTGGTAAAGGACAAAAAGCCCAGGCGTCGTCGTCGGAGACGTCCCTCAGGCAACCGTAATTCAGATAAAGATTGATGATGGATGTGGTTGCAGACAGGAAATGTCCCGATACCGGAAATAGTGCTATGGTTGCCGCGTATATAGGGCTGGGAAGTAACCTGGATGGCCCGGTGGATCAGGTTACCAGGGCGCTTGCTGAGTTGGCGGGTTTGCCCGGTTCCGCCATGGTCAGCCGTTCGGGCCTATATCTTAATCCGCCTATGGGTGAGATGGATCAACCAGACTATGTGAATGCAGTGGCCAGGATTGACACCAGACTTGAACCGGAAGAGCTATTGGCGGAGTTGCAGGCCATCGAATCGGCCCACGGCCGGGTCCGCAAGGGGCGTTGGGGGGCGCGAACCATTGATCTGGATTTGCTACTATATGGTTCGATAACGATAGATACGGATGCGTTACGGGTGCCGCATCCAGGCATGCGTGACCGGGCGTTTGTTTTGTATCCACTGTATGAGATTGCCCCTGATCTGGAAATTCCCGGACTTGGCACGTTATCAGAATTGATGAAAGACTGTTCTGCCGATGGACTAAAAAGAATATGAATTACACAGAGTTGAAGCCACCTGGCTATGTCGTGGTCGAAGGGCCCATCGGAGTAGGCAAGACTAGTCTGGTCAAGCGGCTTGCAGATAGTTTTGGCTGTGGAACCATGTTGGAGATGCCGGAAGAGAACCCATTTCTGGAACGCTTCTATGCAGATAAAAAGATGGCGGCATTCCCCACCCAGCTGTTCTTTCTGTTTCAGCGCAGTCAGCAGCTACAGGAACTGAGGAACCGGGATCTGTTTCATACCGCCATGGTGGCGGATTTTATGCTGGAGAAGGATCGTATCTTTGCCAAACTCAACCTGGATAAGGATGAGCTTGAACTATATGACAAGGTCTACGAAAGATTGAATCCGGAGGCCCCGGTTCCAGACCTTGTGGTCTACCTTCAGGCTCCGGCAGAGGTGTTGCAGCGGCGAGTATTGGGACGCTCCCGGCCGCATGAGATGAACCTCAGTCTGGATTATTTGCAAAGACTGGGTAATGCCTATGCCGAGTTCTTTTACCACTATGCTGCATCGCCGCTCTTGATTATCAACGCCGCGGAGATCAATCCGGTCGAGCGGGAAGAGGATTACCAGATGCTCCTGGAACAGATCTGTAACGTGCGTAGCGGCAAGCACTATTTCAATCCTGGTCCGCTACTGCTTTAATTATCCCTATCTATACAATTCAAGGTACAGAACCTTATCCAGGCCGGAGAGCAGTCATGCCAGCAATCACTATAAATTCATTGCATGAAATGAAACGACAGGGCGAGAAGATCGCCGTGTTGACCAGCTACGACGCCAGCTTCACCAGGCTGATAGAAGAGGCCGGGGTGGAGGTGATATTGGTGGGGGACTCGCTCGGCATGGTGATCCAGGGGCAGGATAGCACCCTGCCAGTGACGGTGGATGATATTGTGTACCACAGTAAAAATGTCTCCCGGGCGCGCACCAAGTCTTTTCTCATATCCGATATGCCATTTATGAGTTACAGCACTATCCCGCAGGCCCTGGAGAATGCTGGTCGTCTGATGAAAGAGGGCGGGGCTCAAATGGTTAAACTGGAGGGCGGATCTATCCAATTGGACACGGTGCGAACCCTGACCGGTCATGGCATACCGGTATGCGCCCATCTGGGCCTGACTCCACAGTCGGTACATAAACTTGGCGGGTACAGGGTACAGGGTAAGGATGCAGGTTCGGCTCGCAACATGCAGGAAGATGCTCTGGCCTTACAGGATGCAGGCGCCCAGATGTTGGTGCTGGAGTGTATCCCCAGGGGACTGGCCGCAGATATCACCAAAGCCCTGGATATCCCGGTGATCGGCATCGGGGCAGGGGCGGATACAGACGGCCAGGTGCTGGTTCTCTACGACATGATAGGGGTCAGCACGGATTATCTCCCCAAGTTCAGTCGTAACTTTCTGCCCCAGGCCGGTACGGTAAAAGGGGCCCTGGAGGCGTATGTGAAGGCGGTCAAGGACGGGAGCTATCCCAGCTTGGACGAGAGCTATAAATGATCACGCTCACCACCATCATTGATCTGCGTGAACAGGTCAGAGCGTGGCGTATGGCCGGGGAACGTATCGCCCTGGTGCCGACCATGGGCAACCTGCACGCTGGGCACCTTAGCCTGGTGCGCCAGGCCAGAGAGCTTGCCGACCGGGTGGTGGTGACCATATTCGTTAATCCTCTGCAGTTTGGGGCTGGGGAGGACTTCGCCAGTTACCCCAGGACTATGCAACAGGACTCTGATGCCCTGACAGAGGTTGGTGCCGATCTGTTGTTCGCCCCCTCCGTGGAGGAGGTCTATAGCCGTCCGCAGGAGTTCCAGACCAAGATAGAGGTGCCTGGGATTTCAGATATCCTGTGCGGTGCATCGCGTCCCGGTCACTTTGTGGGCGTGGCTACTGTGGTTTGTAAGCTGTTCAACATGGTGCAGCCGGATGTGGCCCTGTTTGGTCAGAAGGATTATCAGCAACTCATGGTCATCCGGCTGATGGTGGATGATCTGTGCGTCCCGGTAGAGATAATCGGTGTTCCCACCGTCAGGGAGGCGGATGGCTTGGCCATGAGTTCACGTAATGGCTATCTGACGGCACAGGAGCGCGCTCAGGCCCCAGGGCTGCGTCGAGTCATATTGGCAACGGCGGAGGCGCTCGAATCAGGAGAGAGAAATTTCGCTAAACTTGAGAAAGAGGCCGACCAAGCCCTTGAGAAGGTAGGGTTCAGACCAGATTATTACTCAATACGTAGGGCGGATGATTTGGCGGAACCAGGGGCTGTTGATCAGGGTCTAGTAATTATGGCGGCGGCATATCTGGGAAAGGCGCGGCTGATTGATAATCATCAGGTTTATGCTGATATTAATTAGCCCTATTCGTTTGATGAATGGTTCCAGATAGAGCATAATTACGCGCCTGATTTACTAGGTTTATATTTAGGAGTAACTACCAGATGCAGTTAACCGTTCTCAAATGCAAGTTGCACCGCGCTTGTGTTACCCATGCAGAACTGGATTACGAGGGATCCTGTGCCATAGATCGGGACCTGATGGACCTGGCGGGAATACTTCCCTATGAGCAGATTCAGATTTACAACATTGCGAATGGTGAGCGCTTTACCACTTACGCCATAGAGGCGCAGGCCGGTTCCAGGATCATCTCTGTGAACGGGGCTGCAGCGCACAAGGCCAATCCTGGTGACAGGGTGATCATCTGCGCCTATGCAGGCATGGACCAGGAGGCGGCTGCTAGCTACAAACCAAGCCTAGTTTATCTGAATGAACACAATGTGGTGATACGCACTGGGGATACTATCGCTACCCAAGTTGCCTGAGTACAATTGCTGCATGGCCGTTAGTAACGGCGAATGAATATTACAGCCGTCTCATCTGAGGCGGCTTTTTTGTGAGTAACTTGCTGGGAAATGTGGAAATTTCCTACATCCACTTCTGAAAATTCTCTAGTTAGATGGCAATGCTTTAATTTACATTCTTTTGCAGGCAGAGGCTGAACATATGGAATGTTAGTCGTGGAAGCCTAAAGGATGCGCACTGCGCCATCTAGGCGCAGCATGGAAGCACTGCATGGATGCATCAGATATGGCCGGTCTCTAACTATGAGATCGGCCTTTCTTTTTAGTTCAGCTAAGAAACAGCTCCTGAACGCCTTCAATTTCTTCGGCCACACCGTCAATGGTTATAACCTCAATCTCTGGTTCAAGCCCAAGCTTGCCAAAGGAGGGCACCTGGTTCCAGTCTAATCCTGTCTGGGGATGGCCTGGGGGCAGGGTCTGAAGTCTTGCGACAATCACGAGATCCACATAATCTGCCTCAGCTCCGCCGTTATAATTCAGATTCTGATAGTTTTTGGGAATGATGCACATATTTGGAGGGAAGCCCCATTCCGTAAGGATGCTTTTGCCGATTGTAGGACCTACACTTTCAACTATTTCCCTGAGTTTATCCTCGTCCTCTACAAGTTCCTGGTAATCTTCCGCCATCTTAATAACCGGGAGCGAGCCGATATTGTGTACCAGTCCAGCCAACATGGCCTGATCTGCCTGCAGGTGTGGGATCTGTTTAGACAGGGCGCGGCTGATGGCGGCGATCTGTACGCTCTGTTCCCAAGATGAACGCAGTTGGTGATCCATGGTGTCGGATGTTGCCTGAAAGATCTGCTTCATAGCCAGGCTGGTGATCAGATTACGGATGAGCTTTGTACCCAATCTGGCAACGGCCATCTGGATACTGTCGATGACCATGCGTCCCCGGTAAAGCGGGCTATTTGCGACCTGGAGCAGGCGGGCCGAAAGGGCCGCGTCTGTAGCTATCATTTCTGCTATCTGGCTGGCGGAGGTGTCTTCACTTTCTACTGCATCACGAATACGCAGGGCTACCTCCGGGAGGGTTGGCAGGGTGATGCTGTTGGTTTTTATCGCCTTTTGGAGTTTATCCAGGAATTCTTGGGTACTGACCATGATATATTAAGTCCCCTGCTTGTTATTGTCTCTGAATAGCATTTCGGCAGTTTAGATAATAAATTGAGCCGTTAAGACAAGTTGCTGAATTTAGTCCTCAAACCGGTAGGGCAAAGACAGGAGTTCAAGTTTTGCTCCTGAGCTGTCTCCCAAGTGTAATGCATTCGCCTCCAGACAACTGTTTGCGATCACCACAAGCAGTTCATATCCACCCTGGGGCGAAGGTGCTGACATGACCACCTTGCCTGCACCCTGACCAGATTCTGTTTCTACATTGGAATATAGCTCATCTCCCGGTTGCGGCGGGTTTGCAGCATCTGCCCTTGCCAGATACATACGGCGTTTTAGTTCGCCCAGATATTTCATCCTGGCGACAACTTCCTGCCCCACATAACACCCTTTATCGAAGCTGACACCATCTAGCAACTGCATATTCACCATCTGGGGAACGAAAGCCTCTGCGGTGCCTGCGTGGATCGTGGGGATGCCGGAGCGGATATCCAGCAGGGACCATAGTTCTTGGTTCGTTGGTTTGGCCGCGTTGGTAAAGGCTTGCCATAGTCCTGTTGCCTGCTCAGGTTGGGCGATGATCTCGAAGCGCTGGCTTGGGCCGGGAATGCGCATCAGGGTTATGCCGTCTTGCTGAACTGAGTCGCCCGGGCTTTCTGGTATGTTTTTGAATGTTGTGGCCAACAGTTCTGTCGCACAGTCTCCGGCCAGGCCAATAGCGACCAAGCGGTCGCTGATATCTTCCAGCCTGACCTTGGAACGCAGAATATACATGGATAGACGTTTCAGCAGGGCTTCTGCGGTGTCTGACGGTAGTTGTAATGTATAGGATCCTTGGTGGGAAAATATCCTGAAATTGGCCAGCATGCGGCCTTTAGGGGTGCAATAACCGGCCAACTGATGGTGTTCAGGGGATACCTTGCGGATATCGCTGGTACATTGCCCCTGTAGGAAGAACTCGGCGTCATCGCCGGATATCTGGATGAACCTTAGGTGTGATAGGTCGAATAGCGCGCAATCTGGAAGTTGCTGTCCGTTCTCGAATCTTGCCTCATCCCCTGTACTGATCGTGGTTGATTGGGATTCAAGAAATTGTTTCCACTGCTGGTTCATCGCTACTCCTGGTGGTGTTGGATAACATGACGGTATCATACCCCATATGCTTTGTATTCCATCTATGTGATTATAGCTGTATGAGTTCTCAAATCCTTTCCCAGCAACCGGCTCCAGGCAGTCTGGTGTTGTACAAGATCAGACCGGCGCTGGTCGTTTCTGTCAGTGACAAGATAGATATTGTCCTGGATGGCGAGAAGGGCAAACGAGTACGCCCCAAGGATGTCTCTTTGTTGCATCCTGGTCCTGTTTCCGATCTGTCGAAGCTGATAGATATGGAAGGAAACATAGATGAGGCCTGGGAGCTGTTGCTGGGGACAGAGACAAATCTTGTGGAGTTGGCGGAGTTGGTCTTTGGAGATTATACACCGGCAACGGCATGGGCAGCCTGGCAGTTGGTGGCTGATGGACTCTATTTTTACGGCACGCCGGAGACAATCAATGTCAGGAGTGCTGAAACGATCAAGGCGGATCGTGAAGAGCGTGAGGCTAAACACGCTGCAGAGGAAGCGTGGACTGGATTATTGGAGCGGATAAGGCAATGTAAGATCAGGCCGGATGATATGGACAAGTTGATTGAGGTGGAGAAGCTGGCCCTGAAGCAGTCTGAACATAGCCGGATTTTGTCTGCCCTGGGCTATCAGGAAAAGATGGAACATGCCCATAGGCTGTTGTGCAAGATAGGTTACTGGGAGGCTGAGTTTAATCCCTACCCGCAGAGGCAGTCTTTGCCGATAGTTGATCCTGATCTTCCGGTGCCGGAGTTGCCGCCAGAGCAGCGCCTTGATCTTACCCAGATGTCGGCCTACGCCATTGACGACGAAGGTAGTGAGGACCCGGACGACGCCATTAGTCTGGATGGAGATAGGATCTGGGTGCATGTGGCCGATGCCGCGGCTCTGGTCAGGCCGGACTCTGAGCTTGATCTGGAGGCCAGGGGGAGGGCGGCCAATCTCTATCTGCCCGAGGGTACGGTGCATATGTTGCCGCGTTCTATAACCTGGCAGTTGGGTCTGGGGTTGCAGGAGCGATCACCAGCGCTTTCCATTGGGTTTAAGCTGACTGCGGATGCAGAGATAACAGATACCAGCATTGTCCTGAGTACTATCAAGGTAAGCAGGCATAGCTATGCTGAGATTGATGGGATTTTATCGGAAGAGCCATTCGCAACATTGGCGAAAATGGCGCAACGCTATCGTAAGCGCAGGATAGATTCAGGTGCTAAGGGAATTGATCTGCCGGAAGTTAATATACGGGTGGTGGATGGGGCAGTGGTGATTCGTCCATTGGATCGCTCCGGGAGCAGGGAGATGGTAACAGATATCATGCTGATGGCTGGCGAGGCGGTGGCTAGATACTGTTTGGAGCATCAGATACCCATTCCATTCGCGACCCAACCGCCGCCGGTGTCGGAGTTGCGGCCGGGGGGGGTGGCTGCGATGTACGCCAGTCGCCGCATGTTCCAGCCTAGCAGGAACAAGACCTTGGAAGAACCGCACTCCGGTCTGGGTTTAGAGGTATACAGCAGGGTTACAAGTCCGTTGCGTCGTTATTTGGATTTGGTGGTGCATCAGCAGTTGCGCTCTCATCTTGCGGGTAACGAGTTGCTCGATAGTCAGCAGATATCTGAGAGGATAGCCATTGCCGATATGACCAGCGCCAAGGTGCGTAAGGCCGAGAGATTGTCTAATAACCACTGGAAGATGATATATCTAAAACAAAATCCGAAATGGCATGGGGTAGGTGTGGTGGTGGAGATGCAGGAGGGGCGCGCCACAGTTCTGATACCGGAGCTGGCGCTTGAGGCCAAGATCAGAATCGGCGCGGAATTGGCGCTTGATAGCGAACTGGATCTGGAGGTACAGGAAGTGGATGTTCCAGAGCTTCTGGCTAGATTCAGAATAACCAAATAATGTTGCTTGTATCTATCACCGCAGGATGATTGTTTTATACTCAGTACTATCTTACGTATTAATTTCAGAAGATTGATAACAGATGAGTCAGACATCAGACCCCTATAGTTCCTGTGCATTTTGCCGCTTCATGCGTAGCCTTGCATTCAGTGCAATTGGGGCAGGTGTCGTTGGTTATTCAGCGTTAGGGCTTGGGTTGTCGCGTGAGGTCGCAATCTATGCGGCATTTTTCGGGGCCATGACCGCTGTAATTTGGGTAAGCCGCAAAAAACGTGATTAGTAGTAAGACCGCTGTCTGTTCCTTGCATATATATTGATAGACATTTCTGGGGTCAGAAATAGTCAGTCAATGTCGTTTGTGATTTAAATTCTCCTCGTGGCCAGTATGGCAGAACTATGTGTGGGAATTAACCGATTATGTTACGGGCATGGATAAATACGCCACGATAAAAGTCGGATTTTAATCTGTTGAAATCATGCTGGGTTACAATATTTATACAGAAAACCATATATATGGTGGTTTTTTGGTGGAAAACTACTATATATATGTATTAATAAGAGAGGCTAATTTATGCAATAAGCATCCACATAGGGAACAGGGGGTATTTATATGAAAGTCGACAGGCAGTATGTGCATAACAGCTGGAGGCATTGCAGATATCTGACCACTAAATACGAACCAGAACACAGGGCCTTATGGAGTACCCTAAAGTATCCTGGTCGACCATGCCTTAGCCTCGGTCTGCTGCGGGAAACAGAGCGGGAGCAGAGAAGAATCGAGCGGGAGGCGAAGGCTGGTTATATAAATGGGGATGGTTCCCGCATCCTTTATCAGATCATATCCTCAGCCAGACCAGGGGTGTTTTGCCTCGGAGGTGATCTTAAGTATTTTACTCAATTGATCCTGGCAAAAGACCGGGAGAGCTTGTTTGAGTACGCAAAACTCAGCATTGATATAGCCTATCCGCTGGCTACAAGTTATGGAATACCGTTTACCACCATATCTTTGGTGCAAGGTGAGGCGTTGGGTGGAGGGTTTGAGGCGGCTCTATCCACAAATATTCTGATTGCTGAGAGGCATGCAAAATTCGGATTTCCTGAGACTATATTCGGTCTGTTTCCTGGTATGGGTGCATTTAGTTTCCTGGCGAGACGGTTATCTCCATCCGTGGCTAAGAGGATAATCAATAGTGGCAAGGTGTATTCCGCAGAAGAGCTTTATGACATGGGCGTGGTGGACGTTTTGGCCCCAAATGGTAAGGGGAAACAGGCTGTGTACGACTATATACAGCATAGGCAGAACCGTCATCTTGGATATCAAGGAGTGGAGATCGTGGCGGATCAGTTTAATCCCCTGACCTATAAAGAGCTGATGGATGCAGTAGTACTTTGGGTTGATACCGCGATGCAACTTTCCGATAAAAATCTCAGAATGATGGGGTATTTGGTAAATGCACAGGAAAAGCGCTGGGTTAATACGGAAAAAAATACGATGGCAACGGCAACTGGTTAATGACTGACAGGTTTTTTCAGGTCCAGCTCTTTTGCCAGGATTGATATGGCGCGCATAAACGCTTTGCGCATTGTCGCTAAGTGGGCCTCGCCTTTGGATTTGATCTCCTGGTCTGACATGAATTGTGCCGTTGAGGATAGATTGGTAAGTTCTATCAGTCCCAAATACAATGATGAACCCTTTAGCGCGTGTGCAAGATCCTTGAAGTGGCTGTAGTCAGCGCATTTTAGCGCTTCTTCCATACCCTGAAGCAGTTGTTTACTGTCTTGTTCAAATCTGTGTATTAGCCTGGTGAGGAAGCCCTTCCCTTGTGCCAGGTCGATAATGTCATTCAGTATCTTGCGATCTATTATCGATGGCGAGTTCGCTCTGCTATTACTCTTACTACTGGCCTGTTTGCTGAAGTCAGTATCAATGGCGTTGGGTATATCAGAGGTTGCGTGCGAGATACTTTCTACCAGTTTCTGCGTGGATACTGGCTTCGTAAGAAAATGCTTTATACCGATCTCGCGGCATTCCCGGCGCGCCTCCATAGTGGCATTCGCGGTCAGCATTATGAACGGAATCTGTTCTTCGCTGGCGTGGGCGAAACGGTATAGTTTGTAAGCCTCAATGCCACTTACAACAGGCATATGCATGTCTGTAATCACCAGATCAAACTTCTCTTCCAACAATGCCTTCAATAGTTCTTCTCCATTCTCGACCAGTTTGTGCGCGTGTCCCTTACGGTCGAGAATTCGACCGATAACCATGCGATTTACTTCATTGTCTTCCGCTACAAGAATCTTATATTTTTGTTGGGTTTGATGTTCGTTAATAAAATGGTCTGTCAGACTTATTATATCGTCGCTTTCGTAACGTGAAGCATGTGATGCGTGTAGCGCGTTGAACAACAACGCCTTATCCAAAGGCTCGGAGAATACATATACCTGATGGTGTTTCATCTCCAGAGATGGTTTGGGTTGTCCTGGAGGTAGAGAGAGCAGGACGGTTATTTGGGGGATAGATAGTTCGTTTCCAAGGGATTCAACAAACGAACAGGTATCTTCGTTAACCTGGATGCCGTCTAATATCAACACCTCAAAAGGTGTGCTATGGGCCGCGGCGTCCAGTAGCATTCTGATGGCGTCACGTTTACTGGTTACATCGCGAAACGATATATCCCATCTGTTTAATGCAGCTGAAATCGCCGATGTTGCTCTGTTATTCATGGTTAGTCTAAGCGTCTTACAGTCGCGTAACTTCACAGCGTCCTGATCATCATCTAAGACGTCTGGTTGCCGCTCAAACTCAATGTCAAACCAGAAGGTCGAACCTATGCCAGGCGTGCTTTGTAGACCTATGCGTCCGCCCATCAATTCCACAAGCTGTTTTGTGATGGCCGTTCCCAGACCGGTGCCACCAAAACGCCTGGTAGTACTCTCATCCGCTTGGGCGAACTTATCAAATATCCGATCCTGTACATCTTCAGGAATACCGATTCCGGTATCAATAACCTCGAAACGGATCAGTACCAGGTCTTCATCGTTACGCCTTACATGGCAACGCATATCTACCGAGCCCTTTTCAGTGAATTTTATTGCATTGCCTAAAAGATTGTTCAGGATCTGCCGGAAATGGTGTGGGTCACCAATCAGTTTATACGGGGTGTCCAGGCCGATCTGGCAAGATAGACTGAGGCCCTTTTCTTCTGCACGTTGGGAGAACATTCTGACCGTGGTGTGCAGCAGGTTGTGCAGGTCAAAGTCAGTATGTTCGATGGTTAGTTTTCCAGCTTCAATCTTGGATATGTCCAGGATGTCTTCAATTAAATGCAATAAGTTGTGGCCAGAGGCGTAGATGGTGTTTGCATATTCCTTTTGTTCTCTACCAAGTTCACAAGATTGCAAAAGTTCACTGGAACCTATGATGCCGTTGAGAGGGGTCCGAATCTCATGACTCATCCTGGCCAGAAAGTCACTCTTGGCGCGGTTTGCCTCCTCGGCTGCATTCTGTGCCTTCTTGAGATTTTTCATAGTCTCGTTCAGCTTTCGTAGTAGGGTGGAGGCGTAAGCAGGTATTGCTATCAAGGAGATCAGAAGGCCTATGCCTATGCCAGCATTGGATAACCAGTAGTCGTTGGTAACTAGGATGGAGCCAAAGCATATGAAGGCAAACGCGGATGCAATATAGAGGTATTTTTCGTTGTATCTGAAGCCGTAACCTAAGATCACCCATAGGTATACCGGCCACCAGGGCGCACCGGCCTCCCTGGTGGAATACATAAAAATACTCATAATTCCGATATCGCCAAAGATGGAAAGAACCCGCCTGAACGCAGATATCTTGGGATTAATAAGGATCGCAAGAAATATTCCTAAGGAATAACCAATGGTGATTAATGTAAGCGCTATCCAAAATGACCTGTTTGTTTCGTCCAGCGCGAACAGCCATGCATAAGAGAATGAGGCTATACCTATTGCCATGCGGACGATTGCCTGCTCGTGTTCGCTGTCGTCACGGCCGCTGAGACGGGACATGAAAGATTTCGCCAGACTGGCAAGTTTTCTCACGAGAGTAGATATGGCAGAGGTCATAACATGCTAATTATAATGTAGTTTAGTTAGGTTGCACGGCAATTTGGTCTAGGGATGTGCCTGACCGAGAGCTTTGTCTCAGAATGGTGATGTTATTCGCTATTCTGGATAGAAGATTATGGTTGAGTGTTGGGATATGCTTGGCTAAGGTTTGCGGAATAGGTAGTGTCCCAAACCAACCTGCGTTCCATCAGATGCTATAAAACATGCCTTGAATATACTGAAATATTCATTCCAGTGTCTGACGCTGTCATCGTCTAAGACTGTACCGAATAGGTCCGGCATATTCAGCCAGTATCTGCGTTGCCATTCGTCCAGTGTCTTCCAATAGTTTACACCATTAACGAACCAGCTGTTCTCTAGATCAAGGAATTCTGTCTGTGCCTCTATGATATGTGATGGCCAGTTGCGCCCGCCGGGAAAATAGCGGCTTGTGATAGTGTTCTCTGCTGATAGAAACTGAGGGATCACCGGCTTGGAGACAATGAGATGCAGGAATAATCTGCCTCCAGGACGTAGTAGGGTGGCGATCTTTTTAAATGCAGAGCGTAGATTGTTGACGGCCTCGAATGAGGCGATTCCAGTGATGAGGTCGTATCTGTTTTCTCCAAGTTCTTGAACATCAATGCTACCGAAATCCGCTTCAATAAGATTCAGGCGTTTGCTGTTGAGCGGGTGTCCAGATTCATCCATCTTGCTGCGAATATATCCCGCCTGTACCTTGCTAACCGTTATGCTGGATATGTTGATATCTTTATAGCGAGGCAGAATATAACTTTCAAAAGAGCCAAATCCGCATCCTATATTCAGAATCTCTTCACTACCGCTGATTTTGGCCCTCTCGCAAATCAATTTGCATTTGGCATCCTGCGCATCTTCCAGGGATAGTGCGGAAGCCTTTACAGACCCCAGGTCGTCTCCATAGTATGCTGCGCTATAGGCGAGCAATTTCTTATCCAGGAAAGCCTTGAATAGTCTTAGATCCTGATCATATTGTCTAGCCATCAATTCATTCGTTTCCAGCCACATTGGACCTTGATCGGCAGTGGCTCCAGTATCCTCAAACCGAATGTTATCTGCCACGCGCCGGCTATATTCTCGGTTAAAGAATCTGATTATCCGTTCTTCAAATATTTCTAGTTCCGGGCTCCCATGTGGATAGATACCTTTACTAAGAAATTTTTGTTCTAGCTCTGATGATTTAGGCATGATTATGTTACCTATCGCAACGATTGTTTTTGAAATATCCCACCCTATATTTTTCTCAACGCGACTACGGCATTTAATCCACCAAAGGCAAAAGAGTTTGAGATCGCGTTGTTGATATTGATTTGCTGGGCCTTGTTTGGCACATAGTTTAGATCACAGCCGTCTCCGGGAGAGGTAAAGTTAATGGTCGGTGGCGCTACGCCTGCACGTATCGCCATGGCCGTGGCAATCAATTCGATTGCGCCTGAGGCACCCATGGCGTGGCCATGCATTGATTTTGTGGATGAGACTAATAAACTCTTGGCGTGTTCGCCGAACACTTGGTGTAGGGCTTTAGTCTCGGTCAAATCGTTTGCTACAGTCCCGGTGCCATGGGCGTTTACGTACTCCACCTGTTCCGGGGTTAGTTGTGCGTCAGCCAGGGCCGCAGTTATGGCCTTGGCGGCTCCATCTGCAGATGGTTTTGTTATATCACCAGCATCTGCCGACATCCCAAATCCAGATAGTTCAGCGTAGGGTATTTTGTTGCGTCTTTCTGCGTGCTCTGCGGATTCCAGCACCAGGATTCCTGCACCTTCACCCATGACCAATCCGCTGCGGTCTGCAGAAAAAGGGCGGCAGGCCTCGGACGTTAATGCCCGCAATGCCTCCCATGCCTTCAGCATGCCGTAACTGAAAGGGGCGTCTGATCCTCCCACCACAGCCACATCGACCAATCCGCCGCGTATCAGCATAATCGCTTGTGCGACGGCATGGTTGGTTGATGAACAGGCGCTGGATACGGTAAATACTGGTCCGGTGATTCCAAACTGCATACTGATCTGGCAGGCGGCTGTGGTTGGCATGGCCTTAGGTACTGTTAGAGGATGTACCCTGTGTTTTCCGTCCAGAAAGAGTCTGGCATAGGTCTCTTCATAGGCCTCTTCACTTCCGCATCCGGTACCAATTATTGCCGCAGCACGACGCAGTTGTTCTGTCGATAGTCCGGCATCTGATATGGCCTCCCTGGCGGCAACTATAGCGAACTGGGCATGGCGATCTAAGGATGATATTTCAGAGGGGGAAAAATAATCAGCCGTATTAAAGGACTCTGCTTGGGCGACAAGTTTTATGTTTAACTCTCTTCCCGGCGGAGGTGTAAAGGATTTGATTCCCGACCTGCCATCCAGGAGTCCGCTCCATACTTCCGATACATTGTTTCCTAGCGCGGAGATAACGCCAAGCCCAGAGATTACCACCTTTCTGTGCATGCTGGTTCCTACTCAGGGATCAATTTGCCGATGGCGTTTATTATGTCTTGTACGTTCTGTAGGTTGTCCAAAACTTCATTCGGAAATTCTATATCATAAATATCCTCAATCTCGTACATCACGGTGATGGCGTCCAGGGAGGAGATGTTCAGGCTCTCTAGAGTTGAATCAAGTGATATTAGTTCTTCTGATATTTGCTTTTGTTTGGCTATAGCCCCGAAGACTACATCTTGTATATCTGACGACATAAACTACTCCCTCTTTTTATTTTTGCTAATGTTTTATAATGATCTAGTACCTTGTATTTGTTGGTTCTGTATTGAGAACAGAACTGTTGCTGCTATTCGTTGTTAGACGCAGAGTTGCCCTGTACCTGCGCATAATCCTGTAACGTACGTTTGGTCTCTGCCAGCGCTTCGTGTATTTCTTTAAGTAGTGTTCTGGCTTGCTCATTAAATTCGCGTTGATTGATCTGCAGGGCCAACAGACTTAGTTTGTGTAATAGAACGGCCCCCATGTTGCAGGAACTATCTTTTAGGGCATAGGCCAAGTCTTTGAAATCTGTAAACGAGTTGTTATCAATAGACCGCGCTAACCCCTCCATTATGCAATCCATATCATCATTAAACGTAGTGGTCAGTTTAGTTAGAAAATCTTTGCTGGACGAAAGCTTTTCGAGCTGGATTAGCGTCTGTGTGTTTATAATATGTTTGTAATCATCTTTGATTAGGGTTTTGTGTAGATGTGATTGGTGCCAATGTCTATCTATGGTTTCTGTCTGTTTTGTCCTGGACGAGGCAATGTCAGATATAGTGATTAACAACTCTTCTTTTTTGACCGGTCTTGCAAGAATTGCGCTCACCTCTGCTGCTCGGCATTGAGATAATGTTTCTGGTGTAGCTCTGTCTACCAGGGCGATAAAAGGTATCCAGTCCTCGCTTAGGTAGGTGTAGTAATAGAGCCTTATTACCTCTGAGCCATCCATATCTGGCATATGGAAATCCAGCACTACAATATCGAATTGGTGCGTCTGTAACGCATTCAGTGTTTGAAAACCATCGCTCACGGTATAGATTCTGTGCCCATTGTGTTCCAAGGCGGTGCGGAATAGCTCTTGTTCCGGTTTGTCGCAAACCGCCAGCAGTATATCCAAGGATGGCTTGTTATTTGTTTTGCTTGAATAGTGGTGGATTAGTCTGGAAATATTGTCGTCATCGGCTGTTTTGCTGTCGCTGATATGCAGGGCATTGAACAGTAAGGTCTTGTCTATAGGGGTGGTCAGTATGGTTGTGTATCCGGCCTCTATAAGTTGCTCCCTTTGCCAGACCTCGTGTTCGGGTGATATGTATATAAGGTGGGTTTTGAATAGCTCATTATCAGACTGAATGGATTTGCCAAGCAGCATCGGATCCATGTCCAGGTTTAATGAGTCTACTATAACCGTCGTATATCCATTGCCATCCTCAGCACTGTTTACCAACTCTGCAAATGCCCTTATTGTGCTGTTACAGATTGCTACATTTATGCCCCATGAGTCGATATAGCTTAGGAGCATATGCCTATCTTTATAGTCGTTTGTTATAAGTAGTAGTTTTATGCCATGTTGCGTCCCTGCTGACTTTTCTGCATGGGTCAGTGCTAGAGCGCGCTGGATAGTTTTGTTCCGATAAAGGATGAGTGTGGTTAGGGTTAAGCCGATGAGTATTCCTGTTCCAAGGATTATCTGTGAGTTCCAATAGTCGCTCCGATACAATGTCGTGGCAAAACCTATGATCGAAAATGAGGTGGTGAGCAGCAATTCCCGGTTCTGCGCGGTAGAGCCATGGTGCAGGATTAATAGATAATAGGCTATACACATTGGAGAGGTGAATTCCCCTCCGAAGGTTAGCAGTAACGATATTCCGCATGTATCAGTAACTATGGTTATATACGTATATGTCCTCACTGCAAGTATCTTTTTGGGAGTAAGGTACGCTATGCCAGCGGTCAGTAGGGTATAGGTTAGAAGGATTAGTAGGACTGGGTCGTTGATTAATGGCTCCTGGTTACTGCTGTTTTTCCAGAGCAGAAGCGTCATAAAAAGTAGACCAGTTAATGGCCTGATCCAATACTGCGGACCATTCTTAAACAAATAGTTAGTTATGTTTTTTGACGAGAATGGCAAATATTTGGTCTCCGTGCAGTTTTTAATTTCCAAACATTTTTGGCTGATCTGGCCACTGGTTATGGATGTCTAGGATGTCAGGCAATCTGCTGAAAAAGGCATCTACGCAGTCTGGGTCTATCTGTTTTCCTTTTTGCTCTTTGATGAACCCCAGGGCCCTTTCCATACTCCAGGGTTTTTTGTATGGGCGCTCAGATAACAGAGCATCAAAGACATCGGCAATGGATACGATTCTTGCTTCGATTGGTATGTTGTTGCCGCTGATCTTGAGTGGGTATCCGGTGCCGTCATAACGTTCATGGTGGGCCAGAGCAATTACTGCACCTGTCTGCAGATAATCTGATGGGCTGTCTCTGAGAATTTCATAGCCGATAGTGGTATGGGATTGGATGATCTTCATTTCATCTGGATTGAGTTTTCCTGGCTTTAGCAGGATGTGATCTGGGATTCCAATCTTGCCGATATCATGCATCGGGGCAGCGTGGCGTATGGTATCGCATTTCGATTCGCTGAATCCAAGCTCACTGGCGATTATGGTTGCATATTTAGACATCCTGGTGACGTGCGTTCCGGTTTCTTCATCGCGGTATTCGCCAGCCCTGGCCAGACGTAGTAGGGTATCCTTTTCACGTTGTTCTATATCGGATGTCTTTTTGCTTATTTCATCTTCTAACCATTGTGCCCTGTCCTTGATTATCGCTTGTTGGCTACGTAACTTGAGTAGGTTGCGGCATCGTGCCTTGCACTCATAGTGGTCAAATGGTTTGATGAGAAAATCTGTGGCGCCAGCCTCCAATGCGCGATAACGCACCGACTTCTCATTCATACAGGTGATTACGACTATTGGTATATCTGCGCGGGACGGAATCTTGCGTAGCCAACGGGTGAATTCAACCCCGTCCATGTTTGGCATTTTGTAGTCCGTGATAACCAGATCGTGTGCATTGTGTTTTGCCCAGTCCAGTGCCTCTATAGGATCGGCGAACGACTCTATGTGGATGTTGGTATCAATAGATTGAATCAGTTCTTCCAGGATCATGCGGCTGACAGATTGATCATCCAATATCACTACTGTCGACATAACTATCTGGCTCCATTCCAGTATTAGTTCGGTAGGTAGGGCTAAAACATGCTGATAGCGTAAAAAATAGCTTAAGAAAAATATAGTTATTTTTTCTATATATACTACAAGAATATGTGCTTAATCTTATGAATCGTTATTGAACATGGAGTTAATGATGTTTGCTCCATATATCCTTGAATTATTTTCTATAGCTATTTGAATTTGTTGTTAGTTAAACCTAGTCTATTGGTATTTCGGGCAATTTGACTCCTAATTATTATTTCGGAAGTACTGATAATGCATTGGAATTGCACGCATAAGGAAATATGCGGAAGTACCGATTCTTAGAATTTAACTATCTCTGTAGCTCCCTGTCGCTTGCCTCGATAAAAGCAGTACGAAAATCATCATAGTTGGTAACCACCGGGTATTGTGGGAATTCGTCTATCACATTCTGAGGGGGGCGGAACAGTATGCCTCTGTCCGCCTCAGCCAGCATACTGGTGTCATTATATGAATCACCGGCTGCGATGATTCTGTAATTCAACGATTTGAAGGCCTTTACCGATTGGCGTTTGGGATCCTTTTGACGCAGATGATAGTCAGTCACAAAACCGTTTTCGTCCACGCTGAGTTTGTGGCAAAGCAGGGTAGGGTAGCCGAGTTGGCGCATCATGGGGGCGGCAAATTCGTAGAAGGTATCGGAGAGTATTACTACCTGGAAGCGCTCACGCAGCCAGTCGATAAATTCGCGCGCCCCTTCAAGTGGGCCCATGCCGTCTATGACCTCCTGTATATCCGGTAGTCCGAGCTTGTGCTGCTCAAGGAGCTTGAGGCGTTGACGCATCAGGACATCATAATCCGGGATGTCTCGCGTAGTGGCTCGTAGCTCGTCTATCCCGGTTCGCTCGGCAAAATTTATCCAGATCTCCGGGATTAAAACCCCTTCCAAATCAAGGCAGGCAATCTCCACGCTCTCACTCCTAGTAACGGCTCTTCTATATTTATGAAGCGCAAAGGATACTATACCTTGTCGTTTTGTGGCGACAGTTTTCCCGAGGCTTCTATCTAGTGTAAAATCCGCGGCTTGTTTATGTTTTTGCCGGGACTAATTGGAATCAGTGAAGTCTTCTGTTTGCCTTGAGATTCCATCATGGGGTAGGAAATGCAGGATATAAATCCGATAATTAATAAAATCAACGACTTGCTTGGGCGTAGTAGCTCCCTTAGGGGGTACCTTTGACTACGATGGCAAGAAGGAGCGTTTGACCGAGGTTCTGCGTGAACTGGAAGCCCCTGATGTTTGGAACGATCAGGAACGGGCTCAGTCCCTGGGAAAAGAGCGTTCCACGTTAGAAGCGGTAGTTTTGACCCTGGAGCAGTTGGGCTCGGGTCTGGCGGACGCATCAGATCTCCTGGAGATGGCGACGGAAGAGGGGGATGTAGATACCGTCGATAGTGTTGTTGCCGATCTGGATGGTTATGAGAAGCAGGTGTCTGAGCTGGAATTTCGCCGCATGTTCTCCGGCCCCATGGACGCCAATAACGCCTTCCTGGATATACAATCTGGTTCCGGTGGGACCGAGGCCCAGGATTGGGCCGAGATGTTGCTGCGCATGTATCTGCGTTGGGGTGAGGCCAGGGGCTTTAAGACCGAGCTGATGGAGTGCTCGGCGGGCGAGGTGGCCGGCATCAAATCCGCGACTATCAAGTTTGACGGGGAATATGCATTTGGTTGGTTGCGTACCGAGATAGGGGTGCATCGCTTGGTGCGGAAATCTCCGTTTGATTCCGGTAATAGGCGTCACACCTCCTTTGCTGCCGTGTTTGTCTCGCCGGAGATAGACGATTCCATAGAGGTTGAGATCAATCCGGCTGACCTTAGGATAGATGTGTATCGCGCCAGTGGGGCCGGTGGCCAGCACGTAAACAAGACCGAATCCGCGGTGCGAATCACCCACAATCCCACCGGCATCGTGGTACAGTGTCAAAATGATCGCTCTCAGCATAAGAATAAAGACCAGGCCATGAAGCAGTTGAAGGCCAAGTTGTATGAGCTTGAGATACAGAAGCGTAGCGCCGACCAGCAGGTTCTGGAGGATTCCAAATCTGATATCGGCTGGAGTAGTCAGATCAGATCTTATGTACTGGACCAGTCCAGGATCAAGGATCTGCGCACCGGATTGGAAACCGGTAACACCCAGGCGGTGCTGGATGGTGGTCTGGATATGTTTATCGAGGCCAGTCTCAAGAGTGGCTTATAAATCTATGGGCGAAACCATTAAATCTACATTCACAACATAAAGATTAGAGAAGATGTCTGAACAGCTTGATGAGAACAAACTGATTGCCCAACGCCGTGAGAAGCTCGCCACGCTACGTGAGCGAGGTAACGCCTTTCCCAATGACTTTCGCCGCAACGTAATGGCTGGGGAGCTGCATGCTGAATACGGTGATAAGGATAAGGAGGAGCTAGAGGACCTGAACATTCGCGTCAGTGTCGCTGGGCGTTTGATGAGCAGGCGGATCATGGGCAAGGCGAGTTTTGCCCATATTCAGGATATGTCCGGACGTATCCAGCTCCATGTTCAGCGTGACAGTCTGCCTGAGGGTTTTTATAACGAGGAGTTTAAGAAGAACTGGGATCTGGGCGACATCATAGGCGCTGAAGGTCAGTTATTTAAGACTAATACCGGAGAGCTTTCGGTGCGCTGTGATGAGCTGCGGATGCTGACCAAGGCACTGCGCCCGCTACCGGTGGTGAAAGAGGCGGATGGCAAGGTGTTTGATGCCTTCAGCGATCAGGAACAGCGTTATCGTCAGCGTTATCTTGACCTCATCGTGAACGAGGCCTCGCGCGCAACCTTCCTCACCCGTACCCGCATAGTGCAGTTTATTCGCAACTACCTTAATAACAAAGGGTTTCTTGAGGTAGAGACGCCAATGATGCAGGCGATTCCTGGTGGTGCTGCCGCCCGCCCCTTCATCACTAAACATAACGCCTTGGATATGGAACTGTTTTTGCGCATTGCGCCTGAGCTATATCTAAAGCGTCTGGTGGTCGGCGGATTTGAAAAGGTCTATGAGATCAACCGCAATTTCCGTAACGAGGGTCTATCCACCCGGCATAATCCCGAGTTTACTATGCTGGAGTTCTATGAGGCCTATGCGGATTTCAATGATCTGATGGACCTCACCGAGGATATGTTGCGCACGCTGGCGCAGGAGATCCTGGGGACCACAGTTATAAACTACCAGGGCGATGAGTACGATTTTGGCAAGCCGTTTGATCGTATGACGGTCAAAGAGTCCATCCTGCATTTCAATTCAGACATAAGCGCGGATGAGTTGGATGATATAGCAACGGCCAGGGCAATAGCCGAACGCCTGGAGATTCCACTGAAGGCTAGTTACGGGCTGGGTAAGATCCAGATAGAGATATTTGAGAAGACGGTGGAAGACCGTTTGATGCATCCTACATTCATCACTGCCTATCCTACCGAGGTCTCACCTCTGGCGCGCCGTAACGATGAAGATCCGTTTGTTACCGATCGTTTCGAGTTCTTCGTGGGTGGACGCGAGATCGCAAATGGATTTTCCGAACTAAACGACGCAGAGGATCAGGCGGAGCGTTTTCGTCAGCAGGTTGAGGAGAAAGAGGCAGGGGATATGGAGGCGATGCATTTCGATGCCGATTATGTACGCGCTCTGGAACATGGTCTGCCGCCGACGGCTGGTGAGGGCATAGGCATTGACCGTTTGGTGATGCTGTTTACCGATTCACCGTCGATAAGGGATGTGCTGCTTTTTCCTCATATGCGACCAGAGGTGTAGGTCTTTCTGAAGCGTCATCAGTTCCTTTGGCCGTAGGACAATCAATCTGTTGGTGTGCACAAGCACACCAACAGACGTTATTACTGCCTACAGTTTCACATTACTAAGTTTGTCAAAGATGCCCTGGATCGATTCTATCGACGTCATAATGTGTTCCAGCATCATAGTATCTTGCGTGGTATCCGAATCATTGTATTTGTGAAACATACGAACAGTATTACGCAACTGCCAGGTCAACTCATTGATGAGTAGCTCAATTTCGTTGAATTCGTCCATGACAGTATCATCAACGTCTGACATATCTCTTTCTTGTTGTAACCACTCGGAAATTTCGTTACTCAATAATCCTGATTCATGTATGGTCGATCGTATTCGGCACGTTATTGCAGATAGAGCAGATAGCTGTTTAGCATTGTGCTGATCTATTCGGTAGCTAAGCTCTAATAGATTATCGTGAATATCATCCAGAGCTGTTTTTGCCTCTCTAAGGATATCGATCTGTTTTCCAAGATTTTTAGCGTATTGGATCGAGCAACAATCTGGCCCTTGTCTAAATGGTTGTAGTCCCGACTTCTTGATGATGGACATGGCTGCACGAAACACGTCATAGCCATTGGTATTAGAATTAAGTTGTAGGTACGGCTTGATATCGCCGAGGGTTCGTTGGCTGTTTTCAAACGACTTTATCCGAATGGAATGGATACTGTCGGTCATGTTTATAATTCTTCCTGGTATACCAAGCCGCCCCTCATTTAAGGCAAAGGGGTATCCTGATCCAAAGCAGTCCTCGTGGTGCTCTATGACGGCGCGTGGTATCTCAGGGGAGATTCCCGGTACTGAGTCCGCGATTAATTTTCCTACTATGACATGGGCGCGGACGGTCTTCCATTCATCCGCAGTAAGTTCTCTGTCGCCGCACACAATGTCTGGGTCAAGATGCAGTAGTCCGATATCGTGTATGAGGGCGGCAACCAGTGTGTCGCGAATTTCATCTGTGTTTAACCCCATTTCACAGGCGATCAATGTAGACATCCAGGCAGAGAAAATACTTTTCTCAAATTCGCTATGCATCTGTGCTTCAAGTACGGTGAGTTTTTGGGTTACCTGTGGGTGTAACCTTTCCAGTTTAAGCAGTCTTTCGAATTCTGGCGCAAACTTATGTGCGTCATCAATCGCACGCATGTCTGGGTATCTATCCAGGAGTTGTTTGAATTCACCAGTAAGGGTCTTGGCGTCTGCCTGATGCTTCAGGCCGACATTGTTATCTAGCGGTTTTAGTAGTTTGTGTTTTATGAGCCTCTGTTTTACATTCTGGTCTATGGCCACACCTTTACGGGCGAGGAGTACGCCATGCTCATTGAGTATGTCGGATGTGGCAAATGCCTGGTTCCCTTTATTTGCTATCTCTGATAGGTGATGAGAGTAGAAGCCATTATTTGCGTGATCGTGACATTGTGCTATTAATTTATCCACATCTGCACCAATCCATTATGCAGAACGTACAAGATCTCATAACAAAAACCCTATATATTATAATTAGTTATATTGACAGCCGATGTCATTGCAATTTTATAAAATACACCTCCCTAGATTGTAGACAATGTGCGTGAAGGATTTATGAAATATTTGAAAAAGTCAGGAGTTTTGTTCTTGAGAAAATTATGTCCGTTTCGATCTATATATACATATCAACATTGGGATTCCATTTGAATGTATCTACGTTATCCGTAGTTACCTGATGCCTCTCAAACGGGATAGCTTCTGTATCTGATATGGTGATAATCTTGTCTACACATGCTCCCCAAGAGTTTAGGGCATTACCGGAAAGCAGACTGGACATTACATTATCAATCATACCGGTATCGCCGGATATATAGCAGGATACAGTTCCATCGCTCAGATTGCTGGCTGCTGCCTTCAGTCCTTTGGAATGGCAGGAGCGGATAAATGTTTGTCGGAACATTACACCTTGAACCTTGCCGCTGACCTTAAAGTACACCCGGTTTCGTCTCATTCTTATACGCCTTTTAGCAGCATCTCTTTGGAATTTTTGTCCATGCTTTTTATTTCATATTCTCTCTTCGCAGCGGTGGAGCGGTTCTCAGCTTCTTCTGTATATACAAGTGTGACTGGGCCCCTTGAACGGGTATATTTTGCCCCTGGTTTGATGCCGGAATTGTGTTCATGCAATCTTTTGTCAATATCGGTTGTGATTCCAGTATAGAGGCTATTGTCTGAGCAGCGCACCATATAAACGGTCCAGATATTTGTCATTTTTTTAACCTATGATCTTAATCTCAAGAAGAGATGTATAGTTGCATGCCGTCGAGATAGTGTTGACCGGATATTTTTAATCATATCGGATAATAATATAGATAATAATGGTTACTATCTGATTGATTTTTGCTTTAGAATGTTTTTTGTCACGATTAGGTCTTGGGTATTAACGGTGTATTTTGATTGTTCATTTAATTTCCAGACCGCCGGATTGTGATTAAACAAGAACTGAATTGTATTGCTTGAGGTAGGATAAATGGTTACTGGTACTGTCAAATGGTTCAACGAGGCTAAGGGTTACGGTTTTATTTCTCCGCAGGATGGTAGTTCGGATGTGTTTGTGCATTTCTCGGCTATTGAGGGGGGTGGATTTAAGACTCTGCAAGAAGGCCAGACTGTAAGCTATGATGTTGAAAATGGTCCTAAAGGTCCACAGGCTGTAAGAGTCTCGACTGAGGCATCTTAATAGCCTGTACCGATCTGTTTCAGGGTCGTTAGGTTTCAATTTGTTGGGGTTGTTCGGATACCCACGCGCAGGGTGGGTATCCGGTGTGTGTTCGTATCTTTAGGATACTTCAATGCGCCTGGGAGCGGCCTCTTTGCTTTTAGGCAGCCTTAGAGTCAGTACCCCATCTTCCGTCTGGGCAGTAATTCCATCCTGGTCGATCTCATTGGACAGGGTGAAGCTTCTGCTGTAATGCCCAACGTTGTATTCGGTATAGACAGGACTTAGCCCATCATATTTTGCGTGGTTTATCTTGCCTTCTACTGAGAGGATGTTCTTCTCAATATGTATTTCCGTGTCATTCCGCTCAACACCAGGCATTTCCATAACCACGATTAGGGCATCCTGTTCTTCGAAGATATCTGTATACGGAACATAGTACTTTCCAGGAACAGTCTTTTCCTGTTCGGTTTGCAGTTCCTTTTTTTCAACTGTATCTAATACTTTGGAATCGCTCATTTCTGTATCCTCATGTATCTATGTAACTATTGGATAAATAAGGTTAATCTGTACGCATCCTTCTCAGTTTATGGGAATGCTCTTGGCCTTGTCCTTCTCTGCCCGCGGCAGGAATAGTGCCAGCACCCCATCCTGAAGTTCTGCCTTGACCTGATCGGCATCTATCTCCAGTGGTAGATTGAAGGTGCGGTCAAAGCTTCCGGAGGAGCGTTCCCGTCGGTGTATGCTCAAGTCATCATCTAACTTAACCTCTTTCTTACCGGATATGCGCAGCTGATTTCTCTTGATTGATATCTCAAGATCCTCTTTTTTAACCCCGGGAAGCTCGGCTGTGACCACTAGGTCTTCCCCCTGTTGAAACACATTCACAGGAGGGTAGCTGCCGTGGCTGGATGTGGTATGTCCGGGCCAGTTGCTTAGTCTGGAACGGTCCAGGGCGCGCTGTATGTTAAGCAGGGCCTCGAATGGATCAGAAAAGCGTGTAATCATTTTGCAACTCCTTGGTAGTTAATAATTACCGGTTAATTCGTAATGTATTGACTAGATATGAGCGCCTATTTGATTTTTCAAGATGCTGAATTTGGGATGATAAGGCTGGGTTTTAACGCCTGGTTTGGAGGTGATATCTGGTGGGATAGGATAAAAAAGGCGGCTATGGAAAATTCCATAACCGCCCGAATACCCTGAATTTATTAAATTAGCCGTACTTTATTTCCGTGTTCCTTACCGCGGCCTGGGCCGTCGCCAGTCTGGCAATGGGTACGCGGAAAGGAGAGCAGGAAACATAGTCCAGGCCGGTCCTGTGGCAGAAATCAATGGAGGCCGGATCACCGCCATGTTCGCCGCATATACCTACCTTAAGGTTGCTACGCACACTTCTACCCTTGGAGGTGCCCATCTCCACAAGTTGTCCGACACCGGCTGTGTCCAGGGACTGGAATGGGTCGCAGTACAGGATCTCCTGTTTAATATATTCTGGCAGGAAGGTGTTCACGTCATCACGGCTGTAACCGAAGGTCATCTGCGTGAGGTCGTTGGTGCCGAAACTGAAGAAATCGGCATGTTCGGCAATCTCATCCGCAGTAAGGGCGGCGCGCGGTATCTCTATCATGGTGCCGATGAGGATATCCAGTGATTTCTGGCCGCCATCCTCTTTTAAGACCGTAGCTATGGTGGCCTCCACCTTGGAACGGAGCAGGGAGAGTTCGTTCGCTGTCCCAACCAATGGGATCATAATCTCAGGCCTTGCATCCACCCCATCCTTTTTGCAGGCTAGGGCGGCCTCGGTTATGGCCCGCACTTGCATCTCAAGGATCTCAGGGTAGGTTACGGAGAGACGGCAACCACGGTGTCCCAGCATGGGGTTGGCCTCATGTAACTGAACCAGACGCTGCTTTACCTTCTCAATGGTTATTCCCATCTTCTCGGCGAGTTCCTGCTGGATCTCTTCATCGTGTGGCAGGAATTCATGCAGGGGAGGGTCCAGCAGGCGGATGGTTACCGGCAGGCCGTCCATCGCCGTCAGGATGCCGATAAAGTCGCTACGTTGATGCGGCAGGAGCTTGTCCAGGGCGTTGCGCCGCTGCTGCACAGTCTCGGACAGGATCATCTCACGCATGTCGGTTATGCGGTTCTCATCGAAGAACATGTGTTCAGTACGGCATAGACCTATTCCCTCAGCGCCGAAGGCCCTGGCCCTGGCGGCATCAGCCGGGGTGTCGGCATTGGTCCTTACTTTTAGGGTGCGGAATTCATCAGCCCATTCCATGATGGCGGTGAATTCTTCTGACAGTTCCGGCTCCTTGGTGGGTACGGCTCCGGCCATAACCTGCCCGGAGGTGCCGTCCAGACTGATCACGTCATTGACACCAAAGGTGCGGCCGTCGATCTTGATGGTCTGGCTGTGCTCGTCTATCGCTATATCTCCGGCGCCGGCAACACAGCATTTCCCCCAGCCTCTGGCGACTACTGCCGCGTGGCTGGTCATGCCACCGGTTGAGGTCAGGATGCCAGCCGCGACGTGCATGCCACTAACGTCTTCCGGACTGGTCTCTTTGCGTACGAGTATCACGGCTTCGCCATTATTTGTGCGTTCTACTGCCTCCTCGGCGGAGAAGGCCAGCTTGCCAGAGGCGGCGCCTGGAGATGCCGGGAGGCCGGTGGTTAATATGTCCCGTTCTGCCGTTGGATCAAAAGTCGGTAACAGGAGTTGGGTCAAGTCGTTTGCCGGAATGCGTAGTAGGGCGTCGTTTCTCGTGATGTGCCCTTCCTGGAACATGTCTACTGCAATCTTTACTGCGGCCAGTCCGGTGCGTTTTCCGGTTCTGGTCTGGAGGATGTAGAGTTTATCGTGCTCAATAGTGAATTCGATATCTTGCATCTCACGGTAGTGGTCTTCCAGGATGCGTTTGGTCTCGATGAGCTGATCATAAATGCCGCTGTTCCAGGCGCTCATCTCGCTGATGTTCTTAGGGGTGCGGATGCCGGCAACCACATCTTCACCTTGGGCATTGATCAGGAATTCACCATAAAATTCATTCTCACCTGTGGATGGATTTCTGGTGAAGGCCACGCCGGTCCCGGAGTCTTCGCCCATGTTGCCAAACACCATGGTCTGGACATTTACGGCGGTACCTAATAGACCGGTGATCTCATTGATTTCACGGTAGCGGACGGCACGCGGTATGTTCCAACTCTTGAATACCGCTTCGATAGATTTTTCCAGCTGCTGGTATGGGTCTTGTGGAAATTCGTCTCCGGTGTGTTTTTTGTAGACTGCCTTGTATGCCTCTATCAGCCTTTCCAGCCCGGATTCATCCAGTTCTGTATCCAGTTTGACGCCAAACTCCGCCTTGATGCGGTCAAACTCTTTTTCAAACTCTTCATGCGGGACGCCCATTACCACGTCGCCAAACATGTTGATCAGGCGGCGATAAGCATCCAGGGCAAAGCGTCGATTGTTAAATGCCTTGGCTAGACCGATGATGGCCTTGTCGTTCAGGCCCAGATTCAGAACAGTGTCCATCATTCCCGGCATACTGACTGCAGCGCCGCTGCGGACCGAGACGATCAAGGGGTTATCTTCGCTGCCAAAACTTTTGCCGGTCTCATTTTCCAGCATATCTATGTTGGCTTGTACCTCCTGCATCAGGCGCTCAGGTAGCACTCCACCATTCTTATTGTATTTAGAACATGTTTCTGTGGTGATAGTAAATCCGGGTGGTACGGGAAGCCCTATGGATGTCATTTCTGCCAGGTTTGCGCCTTTGCCTCCAAGCAGTTCTTTCATGTCCTTGGAGCCCTCCGACTTGGTTTTTCCAAAGTAGTAGACTCGTTTAATGGATTCTATCGTCATTTTCTGGCCTTCTGGGCTGTATCTTAATTAGGAAAATATCTATTAAAAACAATAAATAATCTGTATTGTTTTTAAAAGCGGGTCAGCGATTCGAACCCGCCATATGATAGTTATCAAAAGGTAATATGCAAGTCTTTGTATTGACTCACATAAAGATGTGCATTCTAAATGGATTTTAGCGGAAATGCTTTAAAATAATTAATAATTATTATTGTTTTTGAGCGTTCCATTTGTCCAGCCAGGGCAATAGATCCTTTGCCGGCATCGGATGTGCGATCCAAAATCCCTGGGCGCGATCACATCCCAGTTGTTCCAGACTATTCCAACTGTCTCTGGTTTCAACCCCCTCTGCTACGGTGGTCATTTCCATCTCGTGGGCCAATATAATAGAGAGTTCCGCTATGGTTTTCGATACAGGATCCTTATCCAGGTGCCGGATGAATGAGCGGTCTATCTTAAGTTCTGTGAATGGTATTCTGGCCAGTTTTTCCAAGGAGGCGTGGCCAGTGCCAAAGTCGTCTATGGAGAGTTTGAACCCCTTCATGCGTATCCTGGTCAGGATGTCTAGTGATTTAGAAAGGTCGCCGATGGCAGATGTCTCTGTGATTTCGAGGATAAGTTTATTCGGTTCGACTTGGTACCGCTGTGTCATGGCGAGCAGTCTTTCTGGGAAGCTGTAGTCGCTAATTGTTTGGGGTGATATATTTATGGATACGTCCATGGCTATTCCAGCGTCATTCCATTGTCGGCATTTCTGGATGGCTTGGTCCAGAACGAACCTTGCGATCTCATCAATCAGCTTGGTACCTTCGGCCAGGGGTAGAAAATTGGCCGGGACTATCAATCCTCTAGTAGGGTGATTCCAGCGGATCAGGGTTTCTGCCCCTATCAGCCTCTTACTGGATACTTCTATCTGTGGTTGGTAGTAGACCTCAAGTTCACCATTGCGTATGGCTTGGGATAGCTCGTCTTCCGTGATCTTATGTTCATCTGTATTTTCTACTAGTAGACAGCTATCCGATCGTTGTTGTGATTTATCCAGAAGCTCAACCAGATTGTCTTTCCTGAATGGCTTGCTCATGGTGCCAAGCAGGTGCAACCCAAGTTCATGTGCGAGTTCCTGCGCGGAATAGAGTACGCTTTTGTCTACCCCGCTCATCAGGATGACCGCGGCATTGCTCTTGCGTTTCCCAAGGAATCGAATCAGCTCAATACCGTCAATGTCTGGCATGAACAGGTCCAGAATGACTACGCTTGCTTCATCTTTATATTGCGTTACAAACTCCGTTGCATGGGTCGCATTAATGGTGTCGAAGCCTTGCTTTAAAGCTACATTACAGACGAAGTTACCCATCTCCGGTTCATCATCCACAACGATTAGCAACGGTTGAGTCATATTTACATCTGGCTCCTATTCTGAGTCTAAGGTCTTTCTTATTTGGTCAATGAGTTCGTGCTTCCGATAAGGTTTTCTAAGCATCGCATGTCCTGGCGAATCATGTTGTTGTTTGTTGGTTTTGTGGGTAAACCCTGACGCTAGCAGGATTTTTATCTTGGGATAACTCTGCTTGGTATATTGCGCAAGCGCAAATCCATCCATGCCGCCAGGCATTACTACATCACTGAACAGAAGATCAATTTCCGGGTGTTTAGAAAGTATGTCTATGGCTTCGGATGCGGTACCGGCCTTTAATACCCGGTACCCATATTTGCGTAGAGTGCCTTCGGCGATTAGTGCGAGATCTGGTTCATCATCCACCAGCAGTATGGCCTCATTGCCGCCAGTTTGTATTGGTTCCATTCCGGCACTACTATGCTCAGCACAAGATAGGTCCTGGTATGATCTGGGTAGGAATATCTCAACTGTTGTACCCGCATCTGGTTTAGATATCAGGTTGATATAACCTCTGGCCCTTTTTACAAAACCGTAGACCATACTCAGGCCAAGACCGCTGCCTTTGTTTCCTGGCTTGGTGGTAAAGAACGGGTCCAATACCTTTTCGATTATGTCTTCACTAATTCCAGAGCCGGTATCGCGTACGGTTATAAGAACATGTTCTCCTAACTCTGCGCCGGTATGATTCTTTGCATACGATTCGTCAATGACGCTGTTTTCAGTGGTTATGAGTAGCTTGCCGCCATTGGGCATGGCGTCCTTCGCATTAACCGCGAGATTGATTATTGCGTCTTCCAGTTCGCCCTGATTGACATCCGTAAACCAGAGATCCTTATCCAAAGAGACCTGAACAGAAATAGATGCAGTGAGCGATTTCTCAATCAGATTTTGCATATCTGTGATTATCTGATTTATGCACAGGGGCTTGGTTTCCGGCGTGGATTTTCTGGAGAAGGCCAGCAGACGGCGGGTTAGGTCAGAACCGCGCAACGCGGCTTTAAGGGCTGATCGTGCATGCTGTTTTATCGGTCCTTCTTCCAGGTCTTCCTTAAGAAGGTCTAGGTTCCCAACGATAATGCCTAGTAGGTTGTTGAAGTCGTGGGCTATGCCCCCGGTCAGTTGTCCTAACGCCTCCATCTTTTGGGCGCGGCGCAGTATCTCTTCCGTACGCTTTGTTTCTGTCAAATCTTGCATGATAGCAATGAAGTATCTGCGGATCGCGCCCTCATTTGATTTGGATGAGTGCGTTGGAAGGTACATCTCGCTAATGGAGAGTAGGTGGGGGAAGGTGGAGCCATCTTTGCGCTTGCCAGTTACCTCAAGCCTGCGTCCGATAATGTTGTTGTTATCATTGAGGTGGCCAAATATATCCTGGTTATGTTCTTTGTCGCGGAGTGATGGTATGAGTATCGAAATGCTCTTGCCTGCAATCTCAAGGGCCTGATACCCAAACATCTTTTCCGCAGCAGGATTGAAGGTTTCGATATTTCCATCTTCGTCGGTAGTTACAAGCCCTACCACAATGTTATCTATTATGGCCTTTATTTTTCTTTCACTGGCAGCGTGCGCTCTCTCTTCTTTTATGTAATCCCGGGTCCGCACTTCCACTTCGCGTTCAAGATCACTGTTGTATCTTGATAGAGTCTTATTGGTGCTTTCGACGGTATCAATCATGGTGTTGAAGGTGTCAGCCAGGATCTGCAGCTCATCTCCGGTATTGATCAATATGCGTGATTTGAAATCGCCATGGCTGATCTTACCGACCACGGTGCGTAGAGTGTTTATTGATTTAAGGAAATCCCGGAATAACCATAGCGCCAATACCAGCGCGATTATGATCCCGGCTATTATCGACATGAGGATCTGCTGGTATATACGGTCTATGTAGTCCTGATGTTCCTTCTGTGGATAGGAGAGCAGGATATATGATTTCGTTACAGATCCGTTAGTGGCGAGCGGTGCTAGCCTGTTGATATACGGGGTGTCAAAAATTGTTATTGGAATATTTTTATGTTGCTCATTGAGCAACTGATCATATGTGTCTTGCTCAATATCTATACGATCTGAATGCGGCCCTGTATTCTTAACGGTTGATGCGAGGATACGTTGCTGGTCTATTACTGAGATATCCAGTTCAGTGCTGCCCTTCACCTGCTCTAGGAATGCAGTGTTAACCGGAAATACAGCCAAAATGATCCCGGCAGGGGTTGATGAATTACGCTTGTTTGCAACAGCGGCTGAGGAGATAGAGACTAGTCTGTTATCTATGGTGGTTAATTCTGCGTCAGGCGTAGATGGCTTTATCGTATCTTTAAAGATATCAAGATGTTCGAATGATCTCCCGATATATGCGCCTTTGCGGTTGTCTTCAACGACCTTGCCGTTTATGTCCAGGAGCAGAAGGAGTTGGGTCGTATCTGAATTGGTGTATTTTAGGAATAGTTCTCTGATAGTTTTGTGGTTATTGTTAGATATAGCGTCAACTAGGCTGTGCTCTTGCGAAAGTCGGTATGCCAATGCCTTGGTTGACTGTCCTTTAATCCTGAGATGATTCTCCAGATTGTTGGAGACTAGGCTAAATCTTTCGTTCAGGATGGAATCGAGTACCTTGGTCGTATTGTTGGTGCTTAACCATCCTGCAGCCAGAAAGCTAATGGTTAAAAACAGCACAAGCACCAGGAAAAACCTGAATCTCAGGCTCCTGGCTATGTGCGGTTTACTCATGACAGATATCCGCGGTGGCCGTAGGTGCTATGGCGTAATTAATGAGGCGTCTATTTTTAGGGCTCAAGGGTACGTCTGGTATCTGTAATGTTTGCGATTGCTTTTTTTTATCTAATATCACTATACACCGTATTCAAGATCCGGATAGAAATTGTTTATTCTGGGTTTACATAGGTCTTTGGCCAATAACTCTTTGTTTTTTTATATTATATATAGGCCGCAACACCCCTGAGACTAGTCTCAAGTATCTATTTGGCGGCAGGTTTCTGTGTACCTTTAGGAAATATTATCTTATTTGTGTAAGTACCATCTGACTAATTTATAGATTGTTGCTATTTATCAAATTATAGGGAAGGTCTGAAGATCACTGGGTGTGATAATGAAGGCCTTCCCTAAGGTGTGGGTGTGGTTTGTGCTCTGCTTAACGCCTTGAATTAGAAGTGTTTTTACATTTCATCCCAGGTCTCTTCGTAACTGGCCTCATCCTCCAGGCTGAATTCAGTCATACCTTCAGAAAAATCCTGGTCATCAAATCCGTTCAGCCCCTGTTCGGAGTCCCAATCAGCATAGCCTGCGCCTGCAACCACGGACATCATGTCATCTGGCTCAGAGACATCAAGCGCCCCAGCTATGTCCTCTGGAGACACTATTTGCTCCAGATCCATAAAATACCAATCATCAATGTCAATCTCTTCTACGTCACCGTCAATATACTGAATCTCAATCTGGAATCCATTTTCATCTACAGCAACAACCTGAAAGGGCTGACCTTTATCCAGATGTTTATACCAAGAATTTACGATGGGGTCTGAATCCGTAGCCATAGCTTTACTCCCGCAACGACAGTTGAACAGATCTATCCATAAGACAGTGGTTCCCGTACTTTTTGAGTATATACATTGTCTGGAAATCCGTTATGGTTTTTCGAGGGAAAAAATGCCTCGTATGACCGCAAGGCATTTGGGCATATAAGCTACACGTCCATGATGGTGGTTTTTCATAAAAAGTTAAGAATCTGACGGATTGACCGATACCATGAACGGTAATCGCAGATTATTCCCAGAAATTCTTGTGGTTTGGCTGTGGCATTATCTAGTAAAGCATATATAATGCCGTCGCCTTGCTAACTCTGCGGATATTAAGAGTTTTGCGGTTAAATTAGGGTTGTATGCCTTGTGCGGGGAAATGAATAGGCACGGGTATAGAGAAAAAGATGGGATAAAAAATGCGCGCTTATAGTCTCTTAATTGGATTTATGCTCTGGTCGGTTACAGTAACAGCGACTGCTGATAATGTGGACGTTACGGTCGACATCTCAGAACAAAAGATGACGGTCTATGTTGAAGGCCATAAGAAATATGTATGGAAGATATCTTCGGCACGCGAAGGCTACTCTACCCCTAGGGGGGATTATCGTCCTTTGTGGATAACCCGTATGCATCGCTCCAAGAAGTATGATAATGCCCCTATGCCTTATTCGGTCTTTTTCAATGGTGGTTATGCCATCCATGGAACCAACCAGATCCGCCAGTTGGGGCGTCCTGCCTCGCATGGCTGTGTAAGGCTACATCCAGGCAATGCCAAGAAGTTGTATCATTTAGTGAAAAAGTATGGGAAGGAAAACACCAGGATAATGCTGAGGGATCAGGTTGATCCTGCTGTTTTGGCTGGTCACTTCAAAGGTCCGTTGGCGATTGCGGAAAGATTGTTTAATTAACGCAATCTGGACCCTGGCTATTACTGCATAGCCGAGCTTCTCTGGAAGTATTTCCAAAGAAAGAGTTGTTCTTCAGCATCCATGCCTATAAAAAACACGCCGTGACTGAACCTGGTCTGGTTGTTTTCATCTATTTCGTGTACGTGTCTGATCATGCATGTAAAGGCGACATCCGGTTCGTCGCCTTCCATATGAAAGTTGATTTGGAACATATCGTCCACTGTGCCTAGTCGTCGGTCTGACACTAGACAGGCTCCAGAACAGCTTACGTTCATAATAGATATGGGCGTATCGTCAATGGCTCCATCTGTGACCAGTTGAATATTCGCTGGTGCGGCCGGAACCCGGCTGCTTTTGCGGATAGAACCGGTACGGACGTTAGCAGGGTAAGTAATATGAAGATGGGGGTAGGGGTCGTTTAATATTGCCACTACATCTGTTTCAAAGCAGACGTCATCTCCATCCTGTTTTATGCCTACGATGAATCTTTCTCCAGAATTGACCAGCACGGGAATACCATCTTTTTGGGGGCGAGAGATTATCAGGCCTTGGCCGTGGGTGTAACCTATAAGTTCCGCCTGCAGATCATTCAAAGCGACATCGGATAGAGAGTCTAGTTCCAGTGAGGCCCCGATAGTTAATTTGAGTTGATTGTCTGTCATATATAAAAAGATTCGCTGCCTGATTATCGCCATTCTTTATGGCACGGTTTTGTTTTATCTCTAGCATAGGGAAAGCACACCCTATATGAGAACATTTATTAAATCAGAGTGTAGTACAGTTTTCGCTTGGTTAGGATTAGTGAATCTCGGCTCCGTCATGGACGGCCTTTCGCGTAACTTCAGATCAGTTCATCAATATTACCGTTGCTCGGTGTTTCTAATGTACTGCCGGTGCTTGTATAGCTGTCAATGGCCCTAGAGGACCAAGCCCTGGTTTGTTCTTCCGACTGTTGCTGGACAAGAATCTCCTGCCTTGCCTGCATGGCCATTCGTGCGGCCCTGGCCGCTACGGCTCGGTCCTGGGAAGATGGTTTTGCCGGGGCAAGGGCGGCTCGGCGTATCTTTTCCGCCTTGGCCAGGGTGGTCTCTGGTGTGTTGGCCTTGGATGTATCTATTGATACCTCACCGCCGATCGCATATAACACCCCATCCGGACCACGCGCATAGGTTAACTTGGCTCCGCTGCGCACAATCGAACCACCGGCCGCTATGTGCGCCGCCTCATGAGCCCGTACCTCCCGATCGCGTGCCTTTAGCTGTTGTATGTCCCTTAGCTCCGTTTCGTCAAGGTTCGCATCTTGCGATGCATTTTTTGGTTGTTCTGACGAACCGGCTTCCCTATCCTTAGTCGCGGCATATGTCGGTGATACATAGTTCCGTTGTAGCTGTAGTGCGCTGATGTTCATAGTGCATAAATCACCAAGTACCCTACTTTTAGTATGTAATTGTGTAATTGTTTTACTAGTCCACACGTCTCATTTCAGGAAAAAAGCTGGTTAAATGGGAAGGCCTTTCCCGGGTTTTTATTAATTAGGCGCATGCGTGGGATTAAAATTACTTAACGTGATGAAAAAATATGTCTTTTGCTGCTGATAACGAACAAAGCACCTGCCCTAGATGGCAGTTCTGGATAGATCGTGGCGGCACCTTCACAGATATTGTTGCGTGTTCCCCGCGTGGGGAGGTGTTGACGGAAAAGCTCCTGTCTGAGAACCCGGAAAGATACAGCGATGCCGCCATAGAGGGCATTCGGCGTATCTTGGGCGTGGCCGTTTGCGCACCTATCCCTACAGATAAGATCGCCAACGTTAAGATGGGCACCACCGTGGCCACAAACGCCTTGCTGGAGCGGCAAGGTGAGCCAACCTTGCTGGTAATCACTAAGGGGTTTGCCGATGCCCTGCGAATCGGCTATCAAAACCGGCCGCAACTGTTTGCCCTGGATATACAGCTCCCGGAGATGATGTATGCAGAGGTGTTGGAGGTGGAGGAGCGTATCGGGGCCAGGGGCGAGATAGTCAAGCCGCTGGACCGCGCCAAGGCAGAGGCCGGTATGCGCCAGTATCATGCCAGTGGTCTGCGTGCGGTGGCAATCCTGTGTATGCATGGATACCGCTATCCGCAACATGAAGAGGCGCTGGCGACCATCGCCAGGGAAGTAGGTTTTACCCAGGTCTCCGTAAGCTCACAGGTAAGTCCCCTGATCAAACTAGTGGCGCGTGGCGACACCACCCTGGTGGATGCCTATCTCTCGCCCATCCTGAATCGATATGTGGGTCGGGTCGCTTCCGCGCTGGTAGGTATGGAGGGAAGCAGCAGACGTTTGATGTTCATGCAGTCTAATGGCGGGTTGGCCGATGCGAAATTCTTTCATGGCAAGGATGCCATCCTCTCCGGTCCGGCAGGTGGAGTGGTGGGTATGGTGAAGACGGCCGCAGTTGCCGGTTATAGCAAACTGATCGGTTTCGACATGGGGGGAACCTCTACGGACGTCAGCCACTACGCAGGGGAGTACGAGCGGGTATTCGAGACCGAGGTAGCAGGGGTGCGTATGCGTGCGCCCATGATGCAGATCCATACCGTGGCTGCTGGTGGTGGTTCTGTTTTGCAGTTCGATGGGGCTCGTTTTAGGGTTGGTCCAGACTCGGCCGGGGCCGATCCTGGTCCCGCTAGTTATCGTAATGGTGGTCCCCTCACCGTTACCGACTGTAACCTGATGTTGGGCAAGTTGCAGCCGGATCATTTTCCAAAGATCTTCGGTCCAAATGGGGATCAAGCCCTGGATAAGGATGTTGTGACGCAACTCTTCACCGAGCTGGCCGAAGAGATTGAGACGGCCACTGGCGTCTGCCGCACGCCGCGACAGGTGGCGGCAGGTTTTCTTGCCATTGCGGTGGAGAACATGGCCAATGCCATTAAGAGCATCTCGATCCAACGAGGCTACGATGTCACCGCGTATACCCTCTGTTGTTTCGGCGGCGCCGGGGGACAACATGCCTGTCTGGTGGCGGATGCCCTGGGGATGAAGCGTATCTATCTGCATCCCTTGGCTGGGGTGCTCTCCGCCTATGGCATGGGATTGGCTGACCAGCGGGTGATCATGAGCAGGGGTATAGAGCGGACCCTGAGGGATGATCTGGTTGCACAACTGCAAAAGCTGGCCGGGGAGCTCCAGGTCGCCGCAGAAGAGGAACTGTGCGCCCAGGGGGTAGGGCAGGGGCAGATACGCAGCGAGCAGAGGGCGCATCTGCGCTATGCCGGGGCGGATAGCTCCCTGTTGCTTGATTTGGCCACTGCCGATGCAATGACCGCGCAATTTAACCTGCAACATAAGCAGCGTTTCGGTTTCATCGATCCTGACAAAGAGATCATCGTCGCCGCCCTGCAGGTGGAAGCGATAGGGTGGTCTGAGGCGCCGCCCGTGGAGTTCGGGCGCGGCGCTGAGATGACAGTTCATGGTTCCTACGCAAGCCACGAGGTGGTTATGAATGATGTACCGTTACAGACCCCCTTTTACCGGCGCGAGCAACTGGCTGTGGGGCAGGAGATCACTGGCCCGGGGATCATCGTCGAGACGACCGGCACCATAGTCATAGAACCCGGTTGGCGGGCACGGCTTACCCCGCGTAGCGAGATCGTGTTGGAACGCTACCAGCCGCTGCCGGAGCGGGTAGCGATCGGCACCGCCGTCGATCCGGTTATGCTGGAGATATTCAACAACCTGTTCATGTCTATCGCCGATCAGATGGGCATGGTGCTGGAGAACACCTCGGTCTCGGTCAACATCAAGGAGCGTAAAGATTTCTCCTGCGCCCTGTTTGACCAAGCTGGCGATCTCATCGCCAACGCACCCCATATCCCGGTGCATCTCGGTTCTATGGGCGAGAGCATAAAGGCGGTCATGGCCAAATACTCAGGTAACATGCGGCGTGGGGACGCCTATATCCTGAATAATCCATACGCCGGCGGCACCCATCTGCCGGATATAACCGTGGTGAAGCCGGTGTTCCATGCAGATGAGACGCAGCCACTGTTCTACGTGGCGGCTCGCGGCCACCACGCAGACATTGGTGGCGTGACCCCTGGTTCCATGCCGTCTGACTCCAGTCATGTAGAGCAGGAAGGGGTGCTGATAGATAACATAAAGCTGGTGGACGGTGGCCGGATGTTGGAGCAGGAGCTGCGGCAGTTACTCGCCTCTGGCCCATATCCAGCGCGCAACATCGACTATAACATGGCCGATCTCAAGGCCCAGCTTGCCGCCTGTGAAAAGGGTATGCAGGAATTGCTGCGCGCGGTGGAGCAGTTTGGGGCCGATGTGGTGCAGGCCTACATGCAGCATGTGCAGGCCAATGCGGAAGAGTCGGTGCGGCGGGTGCTGGAGGTGCTGCATGATGGCGAGTTCTGTTATCAGATGGATGATGGCAATAAGGTGTGCGTGAAGATCAGCATGAATAGATCAGAGAGGAGCGCGACTATCGACTTCACCGGCACCAGCCCCCAACACCCTGGTAACTATAATGCCCCGCGGGCGATCTGTCGGGCCGCTGTCCTGTATGTGTTCCGTTGTCTGGTGGCGGACGATATACCGTTGAATGAGGGCTGTTTGCGACCGCTCAACATCATCCTTCCTGAAGACTCTATGCTGCATCCGTCCTATCCAGCTGCAGTGGTGGCCGGTAATGTAGAGACCTCGCAGGTGATCGTGGACAGTCTACTGGGCGCCTTAGGTGTGGCCGCCGCCTCTCAGGGGACCATGAACAACTTCACCTGGGGAAATGCAGAGCATCAATATTATGAGACCATCTGCGGCGGTTCCGGCGCCACGGCGAATCAGGACGGTGCCGACGCAGTGCATACCCACATGACCAACTCCAGGCTGACCGACCCCGAGGTGCTAGAGTGGCGTTTCCCGGTGCGACTGGAGCAGTTCTCCATTCGCCGTGGCTCAGGAGGGAATGGTGGACACAGCGGAGGTAATGGCGTCATCCGCAGACTTAGATTTCTTGAAACCATGCAGGCCAATATACTGGCCGGTCACCGCGTGGTGCCACCTTACGGTATGCAAGGCGGAGCGCCGGGGCAACCGGGGCGCAACTATCTTCTGCATCAGGATGGGCGGCGCACCGAGTTTTCCGCCCAAGCACAGGTGCAGGTAGATGCTGGAGACGTGATGGTCATAGAGACACCTGGAGGAGGGGGGTATGGCAGATAGGATGCCACCCCTGCTGGCCATTAATGCATATATTGCCCAGAAGAAGCTATGACAATAGGTTAAACCTGAAAATACCAAAAATGATGTTAGAATCATTCGGTCAGCAGGGAATAACATCACTATCTGCTATATCCTGAATGATGCTATTGCTGAGTACCGACCCATCGCCAATAAACAACCACAAGAGGATAAGTGAATATGTTTAAATCCAAGTTTTCCATGAAACTGATTCTGGCGGCGGTATGCACCTTTGTTCTGGTCAATCCTGCCTTTTCCGCCGACAAGGTTTATCGCCTGAAACTGGCCGAGACCTGGCCTCCAAATTTTCCTATCTTTGGTGATGCCACGCAGAATCTGGCCAAGACGGTAAAGACCATGTCTAACGGGCGGCTTATCATCACCATAGACTCCAGGAATAAGCATAAGGCGCCTCTGGGTATATTCGATATGGTGCGCGCCGGTCAGTATGATATGGGGCATTCAGCCTCTTACTACTGGAAGGGTAAGGACCCGAATACGCTGTTTTTCACCTCTATGCCTTTCGGCATGATCGCGCCGGAACAGTACGGCTGGTTCTACTTTGGCGGCGGCATGGAGCTGATGCAGAAGGTGTATGACAAATACGGTATCTTGTCCTTCCCTGGCGGAAATACCAGTAACCAGATGGGTGGTTGGTTTCAGAAGGAGATCAACTCTGTGGCCGATCTGCAGGGGTTGAAGATGCGTATACCAGGCTTTGCTGGAGAGGTGTTTGCCAAGGTAGGGGCCAAGCCAACCAATATCCCTCCAGGCGAACTGTATACTGCCTTGGAACGCCGCACTATAGATGCTTTGGAGTGGGTGGGACCTTCTCTTGATCTGCGTATGGGCTTTCATAAGATTGCACCCTACTACTACACTGGCTGGCATGAGCCTGCCACTGAGTTGCAGTTTCTGATCAACAAGAAATCATGGGATAAGTTGCCTGCTGATCTGCAGGAGATTCTGCGCGTGGCCATGCGTCTGGCAGCCTATGATATGTATATCGAGTCGTATCATCTTAGCGGTGTGAATTGGGATAAGATGAAGAGCGAGTATCCGAACATCAAGGTCAAGACCTTTCCAAAAGAGGTGATGGACGCCATGCGTAAGGCCAATGCAGAGCTGTTGGCGGAGCGTTCTAAGGATGATCCTTTGGCCAAGGAGATCATCGACTCCCAGGCCGCGTACATGAAGAAGGCGCGGGTCTGGACCGATATATCGGATAAGGCGTACCTGGACAGTCAATAGGATTTGTTAGAGATGACCGGCAGCCAGAAGGCTGCCGGTCTTTATCGGGGGCGATAGATGTTTCTGCTGAAGCTAGAACAATGGATTAACGGTTTTTCTGACTTGCTGGGAAAGATCGCTGGTGCCTTGTTGATTGCTCTTCTTCTCAATGTTTTTTTCGATGTCATCATGCGCTATGTGTTCAACGATGTCTCGATCGGTATGCAGGAGTTGGAGTGGCATCTGTACGCCACCATATTCCTGTTGGGTGTCTCGTATGCCATACGCCACGACGGCCATGTACGAGTGGATATCATCTATGAGGGGTTGAGCGCTAAAAGCCAGGGTTGGATCGATCTCTTAGGCTGCATCATCTTTCTGCTGCCGTTTACCTTATTGGTTTTTTACTATGGTCTGGATTTTGTGGCGGAGTCCTGGAGCCTGTCTGAGCGGTCTGGTGACCCGGGGGGGTTGCTCTATCGCTGGGCTATTAAGTCAATGATTCCTATAGCCTTTGTATCTATGGCCATAAGCGGGATGGGTATGGTTTTGCACTCTATAAACAGGATTCGCGGGTTGCATCAGGACGGGCGCCATGCCGGGTTACAGTTCTAGAGTTATCGGTTAACAGATTATGATTGGCATAATCATGTTCTTCGCGGCGTTGCTGCTGCTTCTACTAGGGTTCCCAGTGGCCTTCACCTTTGGTGGTGTGGCCTTGATGTTCGGTGTGTTTTCCGAAGGTCCTGAGATCTTCGCCTTTATGCCTTATCGCATCTACTCCATTATGGAGAACACGGTGCTGATGGCCATCCCTCTGTTTATCTTTATGGGTATTGTGTTACAGCGTACCAAGCTGGCTGAACAACTGCTGGAGTCTATGGGTAAGCTGTTTGGGAGTGTGCGCGGCGGCCTGGCCATTTCCACCATCATGGTTGGCGCGCTGTTGGCGGCATCGACCGGCGTGGTGGGGGCGTCAGTGGTGGCCATGGGGTTGATCTCCCTGCCGGTGATGCTCAAGTTTAACTATGACAAGAGACTTACCTGCGGCGCCATCTGCGGTGCAGGAACCCTTGGTCAGATTATCCCGCCATCTATCGTGCTGATCATACTTGGCGATGTGATGGGCATCCCGGTGGGAGATCTGTTCAAGGCGGCGGTGGTTCCGGGATTTGTGTTGGTAGGATGTTATGTGATCTATATCCTGGTAAAGGCCTACATGCATCCGGATTTGGCCCCTGCTATCCCGATGGACAGGGATTTGGAGCATAAGAGCGAACAGTATATTCGGGCGCTCAAGGCGGTCCTGCCGCCACTGGTGCTGATCCTGGTGGTGCTGGGGTCCATCTTTGCCGGTATTGCCACACCGACAGAATCATCGGCGCTGGGTGGTTTTGGCGCCCTGGTATTGGCGGCGTTGTATCGTCAATTCAGCTGGAAGATGGTGTACGGTGCAGCTATGGATACCGTGAAGGTTACCTCCATGGTGTTCGCTATTTTGTTGGGCGCAACGGCATTCTCCATGGCCTTTACCTACACCGGCGGGGATCTGATTGTAGAGGAAGTGTTGACCCAGTTGCCTGGTCAGCAGATGGGCTTTCTGGTCCTTTCGATGGTGGTAATCATGGTGTTGGGGTTCTTTATCGACTTTGTGGAGATCTCGTTCATCATTGTGCCTATGTTGGCTCCGGTTGCAAACGCGCTGGGAATAGCCCCGCTCTGGTTTGCCATCCTCATTGCCATGAACTTACAGACTTCGTTTTTGACGCCGCCGTTTGGTTTTTCCCTGTTCTATCTTAAGGGCGTGGCTCCACCGGAGGTGAGTACCATGGATATCTACCGTGGCGTGGTTCCATTTATCATCATGCAGGTGGCGATTGTGTTGAGCATACTGCTGTTTCCTGATTTGTACGGGCTTAGGTAGGGGCAGGGGGCAGTGGTATCAGGGTTTAAGTGTAAATGGTTTTAACCGTTCACCATCTTATTAAGTGTGGATGTCAGGGTGATAATGATATGTATTTTATGTGTCATATAGGAATGACATTCTTATCGGAGTTGTATTAGAATGGCCCTGTTCTTGTCAGCGGACGAATAAGAACTATCTTAACAGATTGATCTTAGTGGTAGATGGTATAGCATCCCAACGGCTCCAGCTGGCATCTCCTAACACATCATTCTGATTAAAAGAACAATATCCCAGGAACTCCCCATTAATTTTGGTTAGGGAAAGTATTACTCATGTCCGCATCATCAGTGCCATGGTATAAGCGTGTTCCATATAAGCCATCGCTGTCTTTGCTGCTTCTGGCAGCGCTATTTATTTTTATAGGTTACAACCATATCACCACCAGTGAAAAACTGAGTTCAGAGGTGGTGCTTGAACCGGATTGTGAAGATCTGTTGTTGAACCGCCTGAAGATTCAGGACGACGGCTTCGACGGGTATTACATCCGGGCGGTAAAACGCGGCTGTAATATCTTCAGTAATCCGCAGAAGCATGCCGGACGTTTTGTGCGTGCCAATATCCGTTGCAAGGATTGTCATCTGGATCTGGGTATGGCCCCTGAATTGGCGCCGATAGGACAGGGTTGGGTGCAGGGCGATAAATACGACCCGGTGACTGGTATCGTGCTTTCTTATGAACTGCGCACCATGCAGTGTTTTATCAACTCCAGCAACGGCTTCAAACCTAATATCCTTGATAGTGTCATCCAGGACCTGAAGGTCTATGGCCGTTATCTGGCGTTTAAACAAGGTTTGCGCGAGGGAGTTGAATACCCGGAACGGCGTATGACCAAGGTGGTGCCTACAGGCGAGGGCGACGACTACCTACGTGGTAAAGTGGTCTACCTAAAAGAGTGCGCCATGTGCCATGGCGAGAAGGGGTATGGCCATGTTGCGGATGATGGTACGGTTATTGTTCCTGCCCTGGCCGGTCCCTATTCCTGGAATACGGATTCTCGTATGTACAATGAGAATATGACCCTGGCCGCAATCATCAAGACCGCCATGCCAGCCCATAAACGCGGATCTCTGACAGATACCCAGTCGCGGGATATTGCCGCCTATTTGCAGACTCTTCCGCGGCCTGCAGGTAATAAAAAAGGTGTGCTGGCGGCAGCCAGGCAACAGCTCATTATGCATACTATGCCGCCGTTGTTTCGTCTGATTGAGAATTTGAAAAAAGATAAAGAATAATAACCATGAGTTTTGTTCAGCAGTTTCAACGCGCTATCCTGCCGGGTTTCAATCTGGCCATTGTGGTCCTGCCGCAGGCTATCGCCTTCTCTTTCCTGGCCGGGGTGCCGCCCCAGTTCGGTATCTATTGCGCCATCTATGGGGTGCTTATTACCTGTTTGGTTAATCCGTCGTCACGTTTTCACGGCGGCCCCAATTCCAGTATGTCTGTGGCTATATCTGTTGCCCTGTTGCCTTATGCGCCGCAGTTTGGAAACGAATATATGGGGTACGCTCTCTCCCTGGCTGTGATGATAGGTATAGTGCAGCTGTTGTTCGCCAGCATTAGTCCTCTATCTCGTCTGATGGATTTTATGAGTGAAGCGGTGATTTCCGGGCTTATCTTTGGCATAGGACTGTTCCTGATATTTAAGTCGATTCCGTCGTTTGGCGGTCTGCCGTTAAATACCCAGGTCCAGTGGCCCTTGGCTATCACTTGGCAGACATTTCAGGCCGTGAGTGAGTACGGTAATCCCTATGCTATTGAGGTGGGTTTTGTCACGCTGGTTGCTGCCATAATTACCCGTTCCTTTAACCTTGTACGTGGTTGGTATCTGATCGTTGGGCTGACCGCAGGAACTATCTATTCGGAATATCTGAACCATACTCATGGCGGACTAGTGGTTACCCAGTTGGAGCAGGTGGGAAAACTAAGCCTGCATCTACTGCAGCCGTCTCTGCCGACCTTTTCTCCCGAGGCATTGGCGGACCTGCTTAGCCTGATTCCTTCCGCCATCGCTATTGCCCTGCTTGGTATATTTCAGACATCCGCCATTATGCGCAATACCAGACGCATAACGGGTGAGCGCATAGGAACACGTCAGGCCGTGCTGGCGGATGCCATAGCCAATCTAGTTGCAGGATTTATCTCGGCTCTGCCTGGATGCGGTTCTTTCAACCGTGTGGCGCTGATGCATAATCTGGAGGTAAGCAGCGGTATTGCGGCCGCCCTATCAGCGTTTATTTTGGGAGGCATGATCTTTCTGGCTAAAGACTTGCTGGCTATAGTTCCTCTGCCTGCAACTGCAGCTCTTATTATGTTGGTAGGGGCCAACATGCTTAGACTTTCCGATATACGCCATCACTTCAAATCTCCTGTTGAAACCACGGTGTTTTTGGCGGCGTTTGCCTCGGTACATATCTTTGGTCTTTTGGATGCCGCCCTGATTGGAGCCGGTTTTGCCTTTATCGACTGGGTATGGCACAAGGCCCATCCCTATGTGGAGATTAACGGCAACCGCATATCTATTTTTGGCGACCTGTATTACGCGTCGTTAGGCTATGTGGAACCAAAAATTGCAAGTGTGGTGGAAAACTTCCCTGAACTGGAGATAGATCTAACACATACCCACTATATTGATACGGAGGCGGGACGCTGGTTAGCGGGAGCAGGAACCAGGCGCGGGTGTAAGACCAGTTTTGTCGTGCGTGAGCGGCAACGAAGGGTTCAGCACTGTTTATTTGATATCGCAGAAATAGATAGGTCCCGCGTGACTTTAGTGGCAACCTAGGATATCGATACAGCGGCGTTTGTCTGCTAGTTAGGAAGTGGGTGAACGTTTTGATCCTTAGTCTTTTGAGGGAGTTTTACTTATGTTAATGCTATTATGAAAAAGCAATACAGCAGCCCACGGTTAATTTAAAGCCATAAAGAATAGAGGTGATTTGTCTATGAAAGAGTGGAAATCGTTAAGCGATGTTTTGGATTTTGCCATAGGCCAGGAGCAATCTGCGGCAGATTTTTATACCAAGCTGTCAACAAGCGTGAAGCATGCATCTATGCGTGAGGTTTTAGAGGGTTTCGCGGCAGAAGAGTTGAGACATAAGAGTAAGCTGGAGACGATAAAAGAGCAGGGAGCTGCGAAGCTCATTTCCCGTACAACCGCACCTGATTTGAAGGTCGCGGATTATTTGGTTGATATTGAGCCAACGGATGAGATGAGTTACGAGGACTCTCTGGTTGTGGCAATGAAGCTGGAACAAAAGGCCTTTCGGCTATATAACGATATGGCCGCAATGTCTGAGGATGATGCAATCAGGCAATCTTTGCTCGCCCTCGCCAATGAAGAGGCAAGACACAAGCTGCATTTTGAGATTAAGTACGACGATGCGCTTAAAGAGAACTAGGATCAGGAAACTTGATTTCTAACCCTAACCACAATATCGACATTTTCTAAGGATGTACCTGCTGGCAGATAATCGCTGCCCGGCATATAGGGGAGGTCTTCCGTCAGATCGCCCAGATCACCGGTATCAATGTTGTAATAGTGGTGGTGGCGACTGATGTTGGAGTCGTAATAGGTGCGACTGGAATCTATGAATATTTCGCGTAACAGGCCGTTTTCCACAAATAGCTTTAGAGAGTTATATACGGTTGCCTTGGATACGCGTGCCCCATTATAGAGCATGTTTTCGTACAGCTGATCCGCTGTTACATGTTGGTCCTTGGAAAATAGCTCCTTGGCGACCAACATGCGCTGCGAGGTTGGCTGGATGCCGTTATCGCGCAATCTGGAGTAGATCGCGCTTTCTGTGATGATAGAGTTGCTGCTTGGACTATTCATTTTTGTGAGTATAAAACATGGCAACAAGATTAGTAATTGATTTTTTTATTGGGACTAAAATTAATCTCGTTATGAACGCGGTTGTTAATTGATCTTAATGTAGTCACGAATAAATTAAAAGTGTGACCCTGGTTTATTCAGGAAATATAGCTGCTGGGATATTTGGATAGAGGTTTGTTAAGTGTTTGAAATAGTCATGGCCCTCTATACATTCTGGGTTGTCCGGTTCTCCACACGGCATTTCCACTACCTGCCAGACACCATCATTGAGTTGCAGTAGGGCAGAAATATCTTCATATCTACTTGTTCCATCTGGAGATTGGGGGCGTGCCTTGGTCCAGGCCCAGCCGCCTTTGACCCGCAGGTGTTCAACTACGAAGATCACATCAGTTTCGTTCATCCGCTTTAGCTCTTTTCTTAAGGCGTCGAGTACCTGCTTGCGGAGCGGATTGCCAGGCGCAGGTGTAAGGTCGGATTCTGATGCGGTTGGATGGGATGTGGTCGTCTCATATTCGGCAATAATGGTTTCCAATGCCCGGTTGAACTCCTCTGGTTTTACCTGGGCCACAAAATGACCGACATGGGGAATAAGCGTGACGCTCTCGTGTAAGGGTTTCTCATCACCTGTTGGCGCGCCATTGATGTTGTGTAGTTTGTCGGCGAACGTGATCAGGGTGTCAGGGTTGTTGTGCGCGCTCCATCTGAATATCCCGTACATGGCGCTTACCCCTACCTCCTGGTTGGCTCCTGCGAATTGTTTGACTATAGATTCCTTTACTGCAGGATCTACCTCAGGTGTAAACATGGAGCGGATCATATTGTCTGTGGTGATGACATAATCTTTTTTAAATGGCGCTACGAACTCTTCGATCTTCTCATCAGATTTTGGCCATTCAAACGGCGTATAGAATGTATCCACCCCAACCAGGCTAATGACCTTGTCTCCTAGAATTTTGGCGGTTTCAATGATAACCGGGCCTCCCATAGAGTGTCCCACCAGGACGAACTTATCTCCGCCGACGGCATTTACCACCGCCGCCACATCTGCGCCAAAAGACGCCATGCTGTATTCCGAGCGATTACTGCCGGACAGGCCATGACCCGCCAGGTCGAGCCATACCACCCGGTATTTGTTTGCAAAGTGCTGAACTTGTTGGTCCCAGAAGGTGTGATTGCAGGTCCAGCAGTGTACGAATACGATGGTTATGTCTCCGCTACCCTGAACGCCATATTTAATGATGCTACCGTCTGCTGAGGTGGCCTCGGCAATGCCATTATTCTCAGTTGCGGTTGCCAAGCTGCTGTTACTGATGCAAACGATCAGCAGCATTGTCATTAAGGCGGTGAACATATTCTTTGGGAATGGCATCGTAATCTCCTAATAGTTACCGGATGGGTGCGGTGGTGTTTTGGATTTTAGCAAAAGACCGATATCTATTCTTCAGGACTTAATAACTCTCAGGCGCCGGTTATCATGCCCTGATCTTGTATATGGGTAGGTAAAAAGCTAGTACCCATATGCCTAGCGGCGCGGCAGGCGTCACCCAGACCGGAGTAGACCAAGGGGTAGCCCTTTAGGGATGTTGCAACTCCCTTAGGGTAGGGTGACGACTGGCGTGCGGTTCCGGAAAAACAGGCCTGAAACGGCAGGAATGTCGAGAGATCGTGTGGATATACCCGAAGTTAGGTTGAATTTGCCGCAATTTCCACATTTAAACCAATTAAATATCGGTGTGTACGTTGCATACATGGCTGGTCACAGGTAGAATGCGCGACTTTCCGGTGAGGAGAATATCCTTGCCAACTCCTTGCTTCACCGTATTTTACGGGAGGCGTTAATCCGAAAGGGGCAATTATGAGACACTATGAAATTATTTTTCTGGTCCATCCGGATCAGAGCGAGCAGGTCCCAGGTATGATTGAGCGCTATCGCTCAACCATCGAGTCAAAGGGTGGTCGAATCCACCGTCTGGAGGACTGGGGTCGTCGCCAACTTGCTTATCCCATCCAAAAGCTGCCTAAGGCCCATTATGTACTCATGAATATTGAGTGTAATGGCGAGGCCTTGAGCGAACTAGAAAGCGCGTTTCGCTTTAATGACGCCGTTCTGCGTAACATGGTTATCAAGCGCAAGGGCCCTATCACCGATCCTTCACCTCTTGCTAAGTCTCAGGACGAAAGGGATGAGAAGGTGCGTAAGGTTGCAGAAGACGATGAGTCTTATGATGACGAGAATGAGGAGTCGGAGGATTAATAATCCATCGCAGCCTTGTTATATATTGGGCGCTAGTTTTTGATGGCCGCAACAGGCGGCCGCTATCAGATTATTTGGAGAGATTAAGTTATGTCACGTTATTTTCGCCGCAGAAGATATTGCCGTTTTACCGCAGAAAATATTACGGATATTGATTATAAGGATTTAAACCTGCTCAAGGCCTACATCAGTGAGACCGGTAACATCGTGCCAAGTCGTATCACAGGCACCAAGGCTAAGTATCAGCGCCAGCTTACCACGGCAATCAAGCGGGCTCGTTATGTTGCGTTGTTGCCGTACACCGATAAGCACGAATAACCATTTTCGATACTTAGGCCTGTGCCTTGGTATCGGAGATTAGGGTAGGGATATGCGTTTACTGGCATCATTCGTGATGCAGGGAAGATCACAGGCGGTAATGGCGATTAGCATTATTGCGTTGTTATCTGTGTTATTTCCTCCTTTGGCTATTGTCAGTTCCGCCGGGATAGCCCTGGTTACCTTGCGGATAGGGCCACGGGACGGATTGTTTATAGCCATGTTGAGCGCAGTTGCCTGCGCCTTGCTGGCCCTGCTGGTGCAGGTGAATGTGGTACCTGTCATCGCGGCAATATTGTTGTTATGGCTGCCGATCTGGATCTTGTCCTTGATGTTGAGATCAAGCAGATCCTTGGCGTATACAATCGCATTGGCGCTTGTGTTTGGATTGTTATTGATAGCCGCCCACTATCTGCAATATAGCGATCCGGCAATGCAGTGGCGTAAGGTTCTGGAGCCTGGTCTGCAGACGTTAAGCCAGTATCAGGGCTTGGAAGCAGGGCAAAAGAAGCTTTTGTTGGAAGTTATATCTCATTGGATGACTGGCATGCTTGCAGTGGGGTTCTTCCTGCAATTGATGGCATCGTTGCTGTTGGCGCGTTGGTGGCAGTCGCTGTTGTATTTCCCGGGTGGGTTTAGCAGCGAGTTTCATCAGCTAAGATTGCCCCAGCCTCTGGCAGTACTGGCTATGCTGGTAATTACGGTGCTGTTGCTGGGTGTCAGGGTTGCCAGCCCCATGCTGGACTACCTGGCGATGCTGCTGATAGCGGCATATATGCTGCAAGGATTGGCGCTGGCTCATGGGCTTAGGGCGGAGCGTAATGCCAACCCAGGTTGGTTGGTTGTTTTGTATATGCTGCTGTTTATTGTGGTGCCACACATGGCGCTTATATTGGCGACAGTGGGAATAGCAGATACCTGGTTGGATTTTAGGACTCGTTTTGGCAAGGGAAAAGGTCCGGGCGAGGCAAGTTAATTTACAATACACCTTTCAGAGGTAGCTACGATGGAAGTTATTCTATTAAAGAAGATTGAGAACCTGGGAGCCCTTGGTGATAAGGTCACCGTTAAGGCAGGGTATGGTAGAAACTACTTGGTGCCGACCGGCCGAGCCGTGTTTGCAACCAAGGAAAATCTGGAGGCCTTTGAGGCCCGCCGCGCCGAGCTGGAGAAAGAGGCCGCAGAGGCGCTGGCTGCAGCGGAAGCGCGTAAGGTCCAGATCGAAAAGCTCAGTGTCAGCATCAGCAGCAAGGCCGGTGATGAAGGCAAGTTGTTCGGTTCCGTGGGTACCGCAGATATTGCCCATGCCGCTACCGAGGCCGGAGTGGAGATTGAGAAGAAGGAAGTGCGTCTTCCAGAAGGTCCATTCCACACCGTTGGTGAATTCGAGGTGGTGATCCACCTGCATACCGATGTTGACGCCGTACTAAAAATTGCCATCGTTCCTGAGGTGGCAGGGGAGTAGCCAACCCCCGAACCCTTCGATCTCATAGGGGTTTGTCATGGCATATAAGGCCGGACCGGGGTGATTTCACCCCGGTCCGGCTTTTTTGTTGTTGAAATAATTGGGATATTTATTTGCAACATCTAACTTAGTGAGACAGTGGTCATCCATGATGTACAGTTTTTGCGATCTGGGTCTGGTCAAATCTTAGCCTGGAGGTTTATGATACATCGTCTGACCGGACAAGCGTTTGTAATGACAGTCGCAGATAACATAAGGCAAGAACATTGTCGCCGCTGCATAATATAATCCAGTCTATTTCATCCAGCAAAACAACGGATTAAAAGAATTAGAGATGCAAGAGCATGCCTTTCCTCCACCAATGATGCAAGGTGATTACGCCACCGATAATCTGCGTATACCACCCCATTCGATCCAGGGTGAGCAGTCGGTTCTGGGCGGGCTCATGCTGGAGAATAGTTCCTGGGACCAGATTGCCGACCGGGTGGTGGATATCGACTTCTACCGGCGGGAACATCAACTCATATTCCGAGCCATTGCCAGGCTGGCGGATCAGAACAAGCCATTTGATGTGATCACCCTGTCTGAAGAGTTGGAGAGGGTGGCGGCCCTGAATGATGTGGGTGGGCTGGCCTATCTGGGCACCCTGGCCAAGGACACCCCCAGCGCGGCCAACATCCGCGCCTACGCCGATATAGTACGTGAATACTCGGTCATGCGTCAGTTGATAAAGGTCGGCACCGAGATCGCAGACAGCGGATTCCGGCCTGATGGTAAGGATAGCGCTGCTCTATTGGATGTCGCGGAGCAGAAGGTATTTGAGATATCCGAGCAGATGTCCCGTGGCGGAGGCGGTTTTGCATCCATCAAGAATCTGCTGACCAAGGCGGTGGACCGGATTGAGACCCTGTTTCAGCAGGATGAACCAATTACCGGCCTTGGTTCTGGTTTTACCGATTTCGATGAGATGACCTCCGGTCTACAGCCTGCCGATCTGATCATAGTCGCTGGACGTCCCTCCATGGGCAAGACCACCTTCGCTATGAATATTGCGGAGAATGTGGCGATTAACAACAAGGTGCCGGTGGCGGTGTTCAGTATGGAGATGCCAGGTGATTCTCTGGCTATGCGCATGATGTCCTCCCTGGGACGAATAGATCAGCACCGGGTGCGTACCGGCAAATTGGAGGACGATGAATGGCCGCGGCTTACATCTGCGGTCAGCATCCTGGCGGATGCGCCCCTGTTTATCGACGATACCGCCGCGCTGACGCCAACCGAGATCAGGGCCAAGGCGCGGCGACTGAAACGGGAGCATGGCGATCTCGGCTTGATCGTCATCGACTATTTGCAATTGATGCAGGCCCCGTCTGCGGGTGAAAACCGAGCCACGGAGATATCCTTTATCTCACGCTCCCTCAAGGCCCTGGCCAAGGAGTTGAATGTTCCGGTGATCGCCCTGTCCCAGCTAAACCGTAATCTGGAGCAGCGCCCCAACAAACGTCCGGTGATGTCCGATCTGAGGGAGTCCGGCAGTATCGAGCAGGACGCCGATCTGGTGGTATTTATCTACCGCGACGAGGTCTACAACGAAGATAGTCCGGACAAGGGCAGCGCAGAGATCATCATCGGCAAACAGAGAAACGGCCCCATCGGTAAGGTGCGGCTTACCTTCCTGGGGCAATATACCAAATTCGAGAATTACGCCAACGATGTCTACGGCGCTGAGGATTACTGATGGGACGCGGTCCTCAGGCCTTCATTGATCTTGGCGCTCTAGAACACAACCTGCGGCGAGTGCGTCAAGCGGCGCCCAACAGCCGGGTGATGGCGATGCTGAAGGCAGATGCCTACGGCCACGGCATGTTCCAGGTAGCTGAGGCCCTAAAGGATGCGGATGCCTTCGCGGTTGCCAGGGTGGGCGAGGGACTGGCGCTACGCAAGGTCGGTATAAGCAAGAAGATTGTAGTCCTAGCGGGTTGTTTGGATGCGGATGAGTTGGTGCAAGCGGCGTCCAATGATCTACAACTGGTAATACACGAACCTGGGCAGCTTCGCATGCTGCAACAGCAGTCTCTGTCATGCCAGGTAAGCTGCTGGCTCAAGGTGGATACTGGTATGCATCGTCTGGGCTTCCCGGTTGCTGAGGCCATGGGCGCATACTATGCCCTGTGTGCATGCGCATCGGTGGCGGATGGAGTCGGGATTTTGACCCATTTCTCTAACGCGGATGATACGCACAATCCGGAGACCGATCATCAGATTAGATTGTTGCAACCACTGATCGAACAGACCGGTGCCAGCGGTAGCATGGCCAACTCCGGCGCTATCTTGAACTGGCCTGACTCCCATTCTGACTGGGTGCGTCCCGGTATTATGCTCTACGGTTCTTCCCCTTTTATCGGTAGGACCGGGGTGGATGATGGTCTGCGCCCGGTGATGACGTTGCAAAGCAGCCTGTTTGCAATACGCAATTTCCGCAAGGGTGATGGCATCGGTTACGGCAAGACCTATTTGTGTCCAGAGGATATGCCGATCGGGGCGGTGGCCATAGGCTATGGTGACGGCTATCCCAGACATGTCCCATCAGGTACGCCGGTGTTGTTGAATGGCAAGATAGTACCGCTGGTCGGGCGGGTATCCATGGACACCATAACCATTGATCTGCGCGCCCAGCCAGATGCGAAGGTGGGAGACCAGGTCACCCTCTGGGGTGAGGGGCTACCTGCTGAGACCATTGCGGAACATGCAGGCACCATATCCTATGAGCTATTTAGCCAGCTCACTGGCAGGGTCGAGTTTGTGTATGGCCGGGGTAGGTGAGTTTGAAGGGCAAGACAGCGTACAGTTGTAGTGAATGTGGCGGGGTCTTTCCTAAATGGTCTGGACAGTGCCCGGATTGTGGCGCTTGGAACAGCCTGAGCGAGACGGCCACCGCAAGCAAGGACGGCAAAAATAGCCGCTTCTCTGGTTATGCCGGAGTCGTACCTGCCCCCCAGGTGTTCGCCCTGTCCGAGGTGGAGCCATCCGAGAATAAGGGTATATCCACTGGCATCAAGGAGCTGGACCGGGTGTTGGGTGGCGGTCTGGTCTCCGGTTCGGTGGTACTGATAGGTGGCGATCCCGGCATAGGCAAATCGACCCTGTTGATCCAGGCCATGACCATGTTTCCCGCTGAGATTTCCACCCTGTACATTAGCGGTGAAGAATCTCCGGAGCAGATCAGCATGCGCGCCCACCGTTTGGGTCTGCCTTGCGATGGTCTTAAGCTATTCTCCGAAACCTGTGTCGAGACCATCCTGCGGCAGGCGGCTATTGAGCGTCCCGGCGTGATGGTGATCGATTCCATCCAGACCGTCTATACCGAGATGCTGCAGTCGGCCCCAGGTTCGGTGGCCCAGGTGCGGGAGGCTACGGCGCAACTGGTACGCTTTGCCAAGCAGATGGGCACATCCATCTTTCTGGTGGGGCACGTCACCAAGGAAGGCACCCTGGCCGGTCCCCGGGTGTTGGAGCACATGGTGGATACCGTACTCTATTTTGAAGGGGAACAGGGTAGCCAGTTTCGTCTCATCCGCACCATCAAGAACCGCTTCGGTGCCGTGAATGAACTAGGCGTCTTCGCCATGACCGACAAGGGGCTGCGCGAGGTGAGTAACCCCTCCGCCATATTCTTGTCCAGGCATCAGGAAGAGGTGCCAGGCAGCGCCATTCTGGTGACCCGTGAAGGTACCCGGCCGCTGTTGGTTGAGGTGCAGTCCCTGGTGGATGAGAGTCACCTGGCCAATCCCAGGCGTGTCACTCTGGGGATGGATCAGAATCGCCTGAATATGCTGCTGGCGGTGTTGCATAGACATGGCGGCATCGCGATGTTCGATCAGGATGTCTACATCAACGTGGTGGGCGGGGTGCGCATCACCGAGACCGCCGCAGACCTGCCGGTTCTGCTGGCGGTGCTGTCCAGCTTTCGGGATAGGCCCCTGCCGAGGGAGCTGGCGATCTTCGGTGAGGTGGGGCTGGCGGGCGAGATCCGTCCGGTACCCAGCGGCCAGGAACGTTTGCAGGAGGCGGCGAAGCACGGATTCAAGCGGGTGATACTCCCCAGGGCCAATGCCCCCAAGAAGCAGGTAGATGGCGTGGAGATAATTGCGGTTGATCGTCTTTCTGATGCGCTGGATGCGATCTGATCTCTCAATACTGGTCTACTATTCAATGTAGGTAAAATAGATGGAGATCAGATATGTTCGAGCCAATCACCATTCCTTTTGGTGCAGTGATGTTGTTCAACGTCATCAAGCTAAAACAGGGAGTAACTACAGAAGATGTGGAATTGGCCCTGGGTGAGATGTGTAATGTGGTAAAAAACACCTACGGGGATGAAGAGGGTGGTTTCATCGGTGGGCAGGTCTTTGAGTATTCGGGGTTTGTGTCTGAACAGGGTTCGTTTGATCCGAACAAAAAGACAGAAGATCATCTGGTCATAATGACCTATTGGAGATCATTCGATCAGCATGAAAGATCTCACGCCGATGCTGCGTTTAAAGAGAGATTTAATGCCTTGGCTGAGTACTGCACAGACACATACGAGATGGGGTATAGGATGCTATGGCAGGGGGTGTCGGAAGCGATCTGACCAGTTTAACCCAGGGCGCTAAGCTCCCGTTCCATCAGTTCCGGATCACCCAGGTTCAGCTCCATCAGTCGGCGCAGAAAGGTGATGCTGTCCATATCTATGTCTTCGCAGTGCATACCTATCGTGTCATCTTCGATGTGTGCGACCTTGGCCTGCATGTGGATGAAGAACTGCTCTCCCTGATCCAGGCTTATCGAGATAGATACCTTGTCACCAGGGTTGGCAGACCAGTGCTTTGGCCTCTGTAACAGGGCGCCATTCAGTGAGATATCTATAAGCCTTGCCGGGATACTAACCGAGTTTTGTTCGATCTTGGTGTCTGCATCGAACAGCACACGCTGGAATTTACGTCTATCGTCATTGTTTTCGCTGGCCATGGTGTTGCATCCTCCTAAGGCGTATAGATAGGCTCTCTTCGGTCTAAAAACATATATATCGGCAGCCACAGCGTTTTCTTGATGAGGTCATAGGGCTATTGTACATCCGGCGGTTTGCGCTGATCAGGCCATATCTTGATCATCTTTACCGCATTGTCATAGGTCTGCATGATCTCAATAGGGTAACCCTCCAATAGCAGGGATGTACCGGGTTGGGGTATGGTCTCCATATATTCGATGATCAGGCCGTTGATGGTTCTGGGGCCGTCGCCAGGTAGTTCCCAATGAAATACCTTTACCAATTCACGCACCTCAGCGTTACCGGCTACCAAGAAGCTGCCGTCATCCTGAGGTTGTACGTCGGGGACGCTATCTGATGGATCTGTGGTGAATTCTCCCACGATCTCTTCCAGTACATCGGCCAGGGTTACCAGACCCAGCAGGTCCCCATATTCATCCACCACCAGGCCGAAACCCTTTTTCTCTCGTTGGAAGTTTAGCAGTTGCTGGTTAAGTGGTGTTCCCTCCGGTATGAAATATGGTTCTTCTGCGATATCCCTTATCTTTTCCTTGGTCAATTCTCCCTTGGTCAGGGCAATCATGGCGTTGCGGATGTGGATGACCCCAACCAGATTGTCTATGCCATGGTCGAATATCACCATCCTGGTGTAGAAGCCGTTTTGTAGTTGAGTGATGATCTCTTCGATACTGTCTTCCAGGTCTATTCCATCCATCTCGTTGCGCGGGATCATTATGTCTTCGACTGTGACATTCTGCAGGTCCAGGATACTGAGTAACATCTTGCGATGCCGTTTGGGCACCATGGCCCCAGCTTCCGCCACAACCGTGCGTAGTTCATCCTGGCTCAGATTCTGATTGCTATCGCCCTCAGGCGATACGCCGAACCATCGTAACAGACCATTGGCAATAGTGTTCACTACCCAGATAAGAGGATAAAGGAATTTTAACAGAGGGCCGTACATGAATGCGGCTGGGAATGCCAGTCGCTCCGGGTGAACCGCAGCCAGGGTCTTGGGGGTCACTTCAGCGAAGATCAGGATCACGAAGGTCAGTATACCTGCGGCGAATGCTATCGGGTCCTCGATTTCCAGCCTAATCGCGATAACCGTGGCCAGGGAAGATGCCAGGATATTTACAAAGTTATTCCCCAGCAGGATTAGGCCTATCAAACGGTCAGGGCGCTTCAGTAAATTGTGGGCGCGGATCGCTCCAGTATGGCCGCTGTTTTTCAGGTGGCGTAGGCGATAGCGATTAATGGTCATCAGCGCCGTTTCTGAGCCGGAAAAAAAGGCCGACAGCAGTATCAGGAGGATAAGCATGCCAAATAACATGCTTAAGGGGATATCGTTCAAGATCAGAACACCTATAATGATTTGTGTAGCTTCTTTTCTAAGGTGCTGCTATCGATCTGTCAAGTAACTACTGGGGAACAGATGACAAATTCAGACATTAATCCGCTTGCCGACACCCTTGTGTATGAAGATATGCTGCCACTTTCCTGGGGTTCTAGAGAATGCGGGGTCAACTATATGCGGGTCGCAGAGCACAACGAGCACGTTGTGCGCTGCGTTAATCTGCTGGGTGAGCAAATAAAGGAAAAGATGGATGATGAGTACGAGGCGGAATCTGTCTTGGCAAGGGTGGAGGCAAAGCTAAACCTACTGCTGGATATGGTATCGAGGCTGGATAGACAAGGAAGCGACATCCCTGAAGCCGTCCAGGTCAGGCTTGCGTCCGCTGGAATAGAGTGGAAAGGCAAGGGCCAGGCGCCTGCGGTAGGAGACAATATCTGGGTAAATCTCTATATAGATAGCAGGATTCCTGAGGCCATGGAGTTGGCTGCGAGAGTGGTTTCTGTTTCCATGGATGGAGAGACGCTCACCGTATGCGCAAGGTTCGAAGAGATGGGGGAGGTGGTGCAGGATCAGCTGGAGAAGATGATATTTCGGTATCACAGACGCATGGTTGCGCAGTCCAGATCTGGATAAAAAATCGCATAATAGAGATCCCGATATAGCCAATGGTGTTCTGCCATTGTTTGCGGTATGACGTAATTTTGACATATATCTAATATGGTGCTTTAATTTAAATCCGTTACCTATTGATTTTAACAAAGAAACCACAGGAGAGCCGATTGCATGGATCATCTCACAAAGCCCGACCATGATCATATCTGTGGAAGAGTGCTGTTGTTTGACATTGATAGTGACAGGATTAATTATCTGAGAAGTATATTGGAGTTTGTAGATTATTCTCTTCAAGTGGATGAGGATATCGCCTCTATAGATAACTACCTAAAGGCAAAGGACGATTACACAGCTATTATGCTCACGCCTGGTGTTTGTGAAGATGGTTGTGAGGAATTGCTTAACAAGCTCGATGACGTGGAGCATGCTCCGGCCCTGTTTTTGGTGCACGACAAAAAAAATCCTTGGAAGAAAAAGCCATCACATGGCGGTGTTCTGGGTGAGATTACCCTGCCGACCAGCTACACGGAATTGATGAATTGGCTGTCCCGTGCCCAACTGTACATGGAGAACAAGATTGCCGGTGAATCTGCATCAAGGCGGCTGGAACTGTTTCGTAGCTTCTCCGGTAGCAGCCGGGCCACCAGACAGATAAACCGCATGATTGAGCAGGTGGCTGATTCCGATGCAACGGTGCTGATATTAGGAGAATCAGGTACCGGTAAAGAGGTGGTGGCGCGTAAGCTGCATTTTCATTCCAACAGACGTGGCAAGCCATTTGTACCGGTGAATTGCGGCGCGATACCTGCCGACCTGTTGGAGAGTGAACTGTTCGGGCATGAGAAGGGGGCATTTACCGGAGCGATAAATTCTCGTCAGGGCCGCTTCGAGATGGCCGAAGGCGGCACATTGTTTCTGGATGAGATCGGAGACATGAGCCTTTCCATGCAGGTCAAGATTCTACGGGTGCTGCAGGAACGTTCGTTTGAGAGGGTTGGCAGCAACAAGACCATAGAGTGTAGCGTACGCATCATTGCCGCAACCCATCGCGATCTGGAGCAGTTGATAAAAGAGGGCAAGTTCCGTGAGGATCTTTACTATCGTCTGAATGTATTCCCCATAGAAGTGGCCCCACTGCGGGAGCGGGTGGAAGACATTGCCGTACTGGTGAATGATCTCATCTCCCGCATCGAGACTGAAAAGCGTGGGTCGGTGCGGCTCACTCCAGCCGCAGTCGCTGCCTTGTCACACTACAAGTGGCCGGGAAATGTGCGGGAACTGGCAAATTTAATAGAACGTTTGGCCATACTTTATCCCTATGGTGTGGTAGATGTAAAAGAACTTCCGGAAAAATTCCGTCAAGGGATAGATGTGTCTTCCAGCGGCTCAGACTACCCGCTTCCGATAGTCAGTATGCAAGGGGACGAACCTGGAACGATACGCTCCGGACCAAGGTTGCCCAGGGACGGGATCGACCTGAAGGCCCATTTAAATGATATGGAATTGTCACTTATTAAGCAGGCCCTGGATGAATCAGGTGGTGTTGTAGCTCATGCCGCTAAGTCGTTGAAGATGCGCCGCACCACCCTGGTGGAGAAGTTACGTAAATATGGCATTCAGAGGGTTTAGAATAAGTCATATATTTGACTGCCAAGATAAATATGTTTTTAACATATTGAAATAAAAGAAATATATAAATAGGCATGCATATTGCAAATATCCGATTGAACCGATAAACATAAGCTTCAATTGGTAGTGAGATATGCAGACAGACAGCGGAAAACCGCTAAATCAAAAACAGCTTGAAGATGCCTTCCAGGTGTTTAACCAGGTGTCTGAACAGCTTGTCGGCTCCTACCAGCAGCTCCAGGAGCAAGTGCAGCAACTAAGTGCCGAGCTGGCTACCGCCAGGTCAGAACGCATGCGCCAGCTGGCGGAAAAGGAGCTTCTAGCCAATCGTCTCAGCCAACTGTTAGATGCCTTGCCGGCCGCGGTGGTGGTATTGGATGGAAAAGACCGGGTGGAGCAATGCAATCCTGCCGCGACAGAACTATTCAGCGGCATCCAGGCAAATATGGCCTGGAGCCAAGTCTACAAAGCCAACTTCAAACAGGATCAGCGTGGTAAAGAGCAGATCCTCCTAAGCGGCCGTTTGATCAGTATGACCGAGCGCAAGCTGGATGCGGACGGTGGACGTATCCTGTTGTTTCTGGACATCACCGAGACCCGAGAGCTGCAGGAGCGTCTCAATCGTAGGCAGCGGCTTAGCACCATGGGCAAGATGGCCGCCCAGCTCGCCCATCAGATACGCACCCCACTGTCATCTGCGCTGCTGTACGCATCCCATCTAGGCAATGAAGGATTGGAACCGGAACGCAGAGAGAGATTCTCCGAGCGGATCAAGAGCAGTTTGCAACTCATGGAACGCCAGATTAACGATATGCTGGCCTTTACCCGGGGTGGGCAGTATACCCCTGAGTTGTTTGACTTGGTTCCGTTGCTGGAAGAGATAATTCAGATGCTTGATCCGGGATTGAAAGAGAACGATTCAGAAATCGTTTTCACTAACTTGATACCTGGCAGATGCATCGTGTCCGGCAATCGGGACGCCCTGCAGGGTGCTTTTATGAATATCGCATCCAACTCCCTGAAACACGCTGGTGAGGGGGTTAGGCTGTCCATGGAACTGCAACTGGCCAGCGATAAAAGTATGCGCCTGACAATCGGCGACGACGGCCCGGGCATTCCGCAAGAGATCAAAGATAAGGTGTTTGACCCGTTTTTCACTACCAGTGCAACCGGCACCGGTTTGGGTCTGGCGGTGGTGCAGGCAGTGATCCTGGATCATCACGGCAAGATCGTTCTGCAGACCAAAGAGGGCAAGGGAGCCAGTTTTCAGATGGAACTGCCCATGGTCCCGCTGCCGGAAAATTTTGCGTCTACCGTTGAAATATCGAACCTTGAACAAACATCACCACCCCTGCGGAGGGCCGCTGTATGAGCCAAGCGACTGTATTAGTAGCCGAAGACGACCCAACACTACGGGAGGCCCTGTGCGAAACACTTGAGCTTGCCGGATACCGGGTGGAGTCGGCCTGCGATGGCCGGGCCGCGCTCGAGATCATGCAGCATAAGCCCGTGGGTATGGTAGTGAGCGACGTGCAGATGCGTCCCATGGATGGTCATGAGCTTATGACTCAGGTCAAGAGCATATATCCATCCATTCCTGTCCTGCTTATGACTGCCTACGGTAACATCGAAAAAGCGGTGTCAGCCATGCGGGATGGGGCGGTCGACTATCTGGCTAAACCGTTCGAGGCCAGCGTGTTGGTGGAAAAGGTTGAGAGGGCGGTGCTCAATCTGGATCAGGGCGTTGACAATGCAGGCGTGGTAGCGGATGACAACAAATCGCGCCGACTGCTGGATCTGGCCAGAAAGGTAGCCTCCAGCGACGTTACGGTAATGATTGGCGGTGAGAGTGGGACCGGCAAAGAGGTATTTGCCAGATATATCCATCGCAACTCACCACGGGCGGATGGTCCATTTATAGCCATCAACTGCGCCGCTATTCCGGACAATATGCTGGAGGCTGTGCTATTTGGCTATGAAAAGGGCGCTTACACTGGCGCCCATAGCTCGGCTCCTGGCAAATTCGAGCAGGCCCAGGGCGGAACCTTGTTGTTGGACGAGATCTCTGAAATGAGCCTGAACCTCCAGGCCAAGCTTCTGCGGGTATTGCAGGAACGCGAAGTAGAGCGTCTGGGCGGTCGCAAGATGATACCGCTGGATGTCCGGGTTTTGGCCACCTCCAACAGGATTCTCCGGGAAGAGGTGTCTGCTGGGCGCTTCCGCGAAGATTTGTTCTTCCGCCTCAACGTGTTTCCGCTCTATCTGGAACCGTTGCGTAATCGTACTAAAGACATCATCCCTCTGGCAGAGTTATTCCTGAATCGCCACTGCGCCAAGCAGGGGATCACCGGCAAGAAACTAAGCCAAGAGGCGCAACAGGCGCTGATCTCCCACAGCTGGCCAGGTAATGCCAGGGAACTGGATAACGTCATGCAGCGGGCCCTGATTCTGAGCAGCGGTAACGAGATCGGTAAAGACGATCTTACCTTCAGCGAAGAGTCCGGCAGTTGCAGTCAAGAACATGACATCAGCAAGGGCAGATTGAATGAGGATCTGCGCTCGGTAGAGGAACAGATGATCCTGGACGCCCTGCGGGATGAGAATGGCAGTCGTAAAAATGCAGCGGAAAAACTGGGCATCAGCCAGAGGACCCTGCGTTACAAGATAGCGCGTCTGCGTGAGGCAGGAATTCAGGTGCCAGGGTAATAGAACTGGTGTGAAAACTGCATGATGAATAATTGGCGAAAATGTTGATCTAATGGTGGATATATGAGTACTGCAGACATTAATCAGGTATTGGCTCAGATGCGGGTCATGGCTGCCCAGGCGGCCGGACAGCAGCAGATACGTCCTCAAGAGAGTGTCGGCAACGATTTCAGCCAGTTGCTGAAGCAGTCAATAGATAACGTCAATGAGGCCCAGCAGGAGGCGGGCGCCATGAAAAAGGCGTTTGAGACCGGCCAGGGAGACGTGGATTTGGCAGAGGTGATGATAGCAATCCAGAAATCCAGTCTTTCGTTTGAGACTATGGTGCAGGTGCGCAACAAGCTGGTGGACGCCTATAAAGACGTCATGAATATGCCGATATAACTTATTGTATATAAAGTGATATTTAGATAAATCCAGGGCGAGGGCAGCGCTAAATGGCAGATAAAAATGCAGCCGAGGGTGGTGCGATGATGCAGAGTCAGACCGTTAGTCTGGCGAGCAATCCCATCCTGCGGCAACTGATGATCATGGTGAGCATCGCAGCCAGTGTGGCGCTGGGTGTCGCGGTGGTGCTCTGGTCCCAGACCCCAAATTACAGCTTGTTGTACGGGAATCTGTCCCAGCAGGATGCCGCAGAGGTAGTGGCGGCACTGGAGCAAGCGAACATCAAGTTCAAGGTGGAAGACACCACTGGCGCGGTGATGGTAGCCAGCAAGGATCTGTATCAGGCCCGGTTAAAGCTTGCCGGTGATGGTTTGCCACGTGGTAATAGCATGGGATTTGAGTTGCTGCAGCAGGACACTGGGCTAGGGACCAGCAGGGCTGTTGAAGCCGCCAGATTCCATCGGGCCCTAGAGGGTGAGTTGGCCAGAACCATTTCCACCTTGTCTCCGGTTGAGAGTGCCAGGGTGCATCTGGCCACCCCCAAGCAATCGGTATTTGTCAGGAAGCAAAATGCCCCAACTGCTTCGGTAGTGGTAAAACTCTATTCCGGACGCAATCTGGAAAAGTCCCAGGTGGCGTCGATCGTTCACTTGGTTGCCTCCAGCGTTCCAGATTTAGAGGCCAGCAAGGTAACAGTGGTGGATCAAAAGGGGACGTTGCTGAGTACGGATATGGATACCCATGAGATGATGCTCACGGCAAATCAATTCGAATACACCAAAAATCTGGAAGAACACTATCGGCAAAGGGTCATGGATATCCTCACGCCATTTCTAGGCGGAGATAATATCAGCGCCCAGGTGACCGCAGAGGTTGATTTTACCCTGACCGAGCAGACCGCGGAACGTTTTAACCCGGATCTTCCGGCCTTGAGAAGTGAACGGGTTCATGAGGAGAGCAGCAAGCTCACTGCGGTACAGGGTGTCCCAGGGGCCATCAGCAATCAACCGCCTGCGGCCGGGACTGCCCCGCAGACCGCCGGTGGTGCTGCAGGAGAGGCCGTAGCCGAAGAGTCGCCACTGAATAGTAGCAAGCAGGCCACGCGCAACTACGAGCTGGATAAGACCATAAGCCATACCAGGCTGTCCGCCAACAACCTGAAAAGGCTATCGGTGGCTGTGGTAGTGGATAATATCGTTACCAAGGCAGAAGATGGGACTATAAGCAGTAGAGAGCGCACCCCGGAAGAGATCAGTCGCATCAGTAATCTGGTGAAAGAGGCCATAGGTTACAGTGCGCAGAGGGGCGACAGCGTAAGGGTGGTGAATGCGGCCTTTCAAATACCGGAACCTCCGGCCAGTATCCCGGAAATACCCATTTGGGAGGAGCCTTGGGTATGGGATATAGCCAAGCAGGTCGGTGGTCTGATTCTGGTGCTAGTACTAATATTTGTAGTACTGATGCCGACCTTGAAAAAGCTGATTGCAACACCAGTTTATGCGCAAGGCATGGGTGGAGCTGGTATGCCGGTCGGTATGGCGCCAGGCCAGCAGATGATGGCGCAGGGAGGCGGAGCTTATGTGATGGATGAGAGCGGAGAAGCCGTCAAACTGCCAGGACCGGCAAAATACGAAGATACGCTTAAGGCGGCGCGCCAGATGGTGAATGATGACCCAAAACGGGTTGCACAGGTGGTTAAGAGTTGGGTAGCAGACAATGCCTGAGAAAAGCCAAGATATAAAAGATGGACTTAAAGGCATAGATCGTGCCGCTATCCTGATGCTGGCCCTGGGTGAGAAAGACGCAGCAGTCGTACTTGCGCATATGGGGCCGAAAGAGGTTCAGGATCTGGGTTCGGCTATGGCAGGTTTGCATAACGTCTCCACCGCCGAGATGGAGTCGGTAATGCAATCCTTCGTCTCAGCTCTGGGTACCCAAACCGCCTTGGGTATGAACTCCGATGAATATATACGGAATGTCATGACCCAGGCCCTGGGGCAGGATAAGGCCGGTAATGTTATCGACCGTATCCTACTGGGTAGAAATAGTAAGGGATTGGAGCAGCTTAAGTGGATGGATCCGCGTTCTATTGCCGAGATAATCAGATACGAGCATCCGCAGATCATAGCCATCGTTATGTCCTTTCTCGATCCGGATCAGGCGGCGGAGGTATTGTCCGAGTTTCAAGACCGGGTGCGCACTGACATCATCATGCGTATAGCCACCCTGGATGGAATTCAGCCAGCTGCATTGCAGGAGCTGGATCAAATCCTGGATAACCAGTTTTCCGGGACTTCAAACGTCAAGTCAGCAACCCTGGGTGGCATCAAGGCGGCTGCGGATATTCTCAATCTGGTAGAGGGGAGTATCGAGGCCCAGATCATGGAGCAGGTCGAAGGGGCGGATCAGGAGCTGGCTCAAGAGATCCAGGACAATATGTTCACCTTTGAGAACCTTATTGATATTGATGATCGCGGCTTCCAGACCCTGCTACGCGAGATCGCATCCGATCAGCTGCTTCTGGCCCTGCGTGGCGCCGATGATGCCCTCAAAGAGAAGATCTTTAAGAACATGTCGACACGCGCCTCTGAGATGTTGCGGGATGACCTGGAGGCGGCGCCTCCGGCTCGGATAAGTGATGTTGAGTCTGCGCAGAAGGAGATCCTGCAGGTAGCCAGAAGGCTGTCAGATGCTGGTGAGATCAACCTTGGAGGCTCGGGTGGAGAAGAATTCATCTAAGATCATAAGCTCCGGGGAGCAGGGGGAGATCAGGAGCTGGCAACCGCCTGAGATGATCCGTAGCGCCAGTGACGTGGCTGTGCGTGAGGCCAGGGGATCGTTGTTGACGGCGGAACAGTTAGAGCATGTGCAAAGCCAGGCTTACAAGGAGGGTTTTGAGCGTGGCAGGAAGGATGGATTTGAGTACGGGCATAAGGAAGCCCTTACCAGCGCCAGAAAAGAGATTTTGGAAAAAGCGGAGATGATGGACGGTCTGCTTTCGGCCCTGGATACCCCCTTTAAAGAGCTGGACGAACAGGTGGAGCGTGAGCTGGTAAGCTTGACCATATCCATGGTGCGGCAGTTAGTGCGGCGCGAGGTCAAACTGGAGCCGAATCATATCATCGGCGTAGTGCGCGAGGCCGTGTCACTGTTGCCGGTGTCGTCCAGAAATATCAGGTTGGTGCTGCACCCGGAGGACGCGAAGTTGGTGCGGGAGATATTTGAGGTCTCGGATAAGGATCTGGCCTGGACTATCACAGAAGATCCGGTACTAGACCGGGGCGGTTGTAGGGTCATAACCGATACCTCGCAAATAGATGCCACCCTGGAATCACGTCTGGCTGCGATGATCGCGACCTTGTTGGGTGGTGAGCGTACTCGTGATGATGGTGATGCCGAGAATACGACATGAGAAGGGGTATCCCGCGGACGGAGCGCCACAGCATATGGGCCGAAAGGATAGCCAATGCCCATGCCAGGTTGGGAGACAATCGCGGTATGGCCCTGGAAGGCAAGCTTACCAGAATGGTTGGGCTGACCCTGGAGGCGGTTGGTTGCCGTGCCGCTATCGGCGGGCAGTGTGAGGTAATCGCCAACGACGGCACCAGTATCGAGGCCGAGGTGGTGGGGTTTTCCGGCGAGAGCCTGTATTTGATGCCGACGGGCGATATCCGCGGTCTGGAGCAGGGGGCCAGGGTGGTTCCAACCGGGCGGGTGTGTGAGGCGGCCGTGGGTAACTCCCTCCTGGGACGGGTTATTGATGGAGCCGGTATGCCGTTGGACAGCAAAGGACCGATTCATACCGAGGCCAGACTTGCCCTTACCGGCAAGACCTTTAATCCCTTGTCACGCGCCCCTATCAGTGAGCCACTGGATGTTGGCGTGCGCGCCATAAACGCCTTGCTAAGCGTTGGACGTGGGCAGCGTTTGGGGTTGTTTGCCGGTTCCGGCGTGGGTAAGAGTGTGCTTTTAGGTATGATGACGAAATATACCGATGCGGATGTTACCGTGGTGGCGCTGATCGGCGAGCGCGGCCGCGAGGTAAAGGAGTTTGTGGAGAATATTCTGGGCAAAGAGGGCATGGCCCGAGCGGTAGTAGTCGCCGTTCCGGCCGATCACCCACCGCTGCGCCGGATGCATGGCGCCATGCTGGCCACCAGTATCGCCGAGTATTTCAGAGATCAGGGTCTGAAGGTGTTGCTGCTGATGGATTCTCTCACCAGATTTGCCCAGGCCCAGCGTGAGATCGCCCTGGCTATCCATGAACCACCGGCCACCAAGGGCTACCCGCCGTCGGTATTTGCCAAGCTACCGCAATTGGTGGAGCGGGCTGGAAACGGCGATCACGGCGGCGGTTCTATAACCGCGTTTTATACGGTGCTCACCGAGGGTGACGACCAAAACGACCCTATCTCAGATGCCGCCCGGGCGATCCTGGATGGACACATCGTCCTGTCGCGCCAGTTGGCCGAGTCGGGCCACTATCCGGCCATTGATATAGAGGCGTCCATCAGTAGGGCAATGAATGGCATCACATCTATAGAGCATCAAACTGCCGCAAGGGCGTTCAAACAGCTATACTCTGTATATCAGCGAAACCGTGATTTGATCAATGTCGGGGCATACGAAAAGGGCAGTGATGAGATGATCGACGCCGCCATCGAAGCTATGCCGATACTGGACGATTTTCTAAGGCAGGAGATGCATCAATCAGTACCGTTGAAGCAAAGTATGAGAGATTTACAAGACCTGTTTCCGCCCATGACGGAAATGACAGTACAGTAAGTTAGGGGGTAGTCATGGTGCAATCAAAGAGACTGAGGCCGGTACACCGGGTTGCTGAGTCCAGGGAACAGACAGCGGCCAAAGAGCTGGGCGATTCCACGCGTTATGTACACGAACAGGAGGTGCGCCTGGAGGAGTTGCGCCGCTATCATGCTGAATATCTGGATAGATTTCACGCCGCGGCCAAGATGGGAATGACTGCTATGCAGTTGCAGGAATACCGTGCATTTCTGGCCAAGCTGGAACGTGCGATCAGGGAGCAGGAAGACATAATCCAGAATGGTCGCAATGTCCACAAATTCAAGAAAGATAACTGGCAACAAAAGCATGTGCGCACTAAGGCGCTGGGTAAGGTCATAGATCGTTACAAGCAGGCAGAAACCAAGGAACAGGACAGGCGCGAACAAAAAGAGTCTGATGATAGAAGCCAGAGGGGCAGGAAGTAAGCATTCCAATAAATATTCTGTATCACCGCTAGGATGTACTTATCAAATTTGATCATTTTCAATGACCGGATTCCTTTTCTGAGTAATTAATATACAGCGCATATTTGATTCAGTATTTTTCCCACAAAAAGGTGACCGGAATGATTCGTAACACTCCAACAGAATACGGCAGTTTCATAAAAGTAATTCACTGGCTTACGGCCGCTATTATCCTTGTCCTGATCATGGTCGGTATATATATGGCCGACCTTCCGAGGGTTACAGAAGAAGAGAAGCAATCCGTTATGCAACTCTATGGGATGCATAAATCTTTTGGGGTGGTTGTCATGCTGCTGGTTGTCTTGCGCCTGGGATGGCTGCTGGTAAATCCAAGTCCAGCATTGCCTGCAGTATTTGAGGGCAAGGAACGTTTGTTGGTGGAGAGCTTGAAGAAACTGCTTTACTTGTTGATGATCATGCTACCTATCAGTGGCTATCTGATGTCCAACGCCGGTGGTCATCCAATCATGTTATTTGGGTTGTTTGAGTTGCCGGCATTGATCGGGGAAGATAAAGCGATAGGCGGTGTGGCCAAGGCAATGCATATGCTCGGTGGTTGGGCGATGCTCCTGGTGGTGTTGGTGCACACGGCAGGTGCGTTGAAACATCGTCTGCTGGAAGAAAAGGGTAGTGAAAAGGATATTTTGCAGCGTATGCTGTAATCCCTGGATCAGTATTTCGATAACCAAGAACTCCAGATAATCACTGGAGTTCTTGGCTATTTATATCAGGCAAGCTATATAAGGCAGTTATTCTTTTTGTACTCGCCTCAGGACATCGTCATCAGATAGCGGGTGCCCATCCCAAACTACGACATAATCTATTCCAACCTTTAGGGCTAATGCTTCCAACATCCTTTCGTCATCGAACGAGAGACCATTTTTAGTTGTATCTGTCTGATGAATGACGGCGCGCATCGACAAGAAGCGTAAGGCACTTCCCAATAGTTCTTCTAGTGATTCGGATAGACACTGCTCGGCCAGTTGATAATCGCTGATTATAGCGTCGTCGGTAGAAAACTTATTTGCGCAGGTTCTGGATACTTCCGATCCGTTTTCGATGTGGCGAATAAAAAATCTATTTTTATGCACTCTTATGTAAAGGGTGCATGTGCGAATACGCGAAAAAAGGTTCTTTAGAGACATGATATCTTACGCTTATCTGATTATTATGCTGTTGGCTCCAACATTCGGTTGTGTTGCTGGCAACGATATCGCGATATGCATGAGTCCTTGATAGCTATGTCCTATTGTTTCCCAGCAAAAACCATGTTCTTGATAGAAACAAGGCAGTGTTGCTTTTGTCACCGCCTATTAAAAATATAGTAGATATTAACAGATATTTTAATCTCAGATAGCGCTGGGAACGGGGACATCAATGTCCGCTTGAGGTTTTTGACTTTTGGCAAGGAAACAACGAATAGGCCCCAGGTTGCTGGGGCCGTTGGTGTTAACGTATGGGCATTTCAGGAGATTAAAACCTGCGCATTCCCATCGGCCCTAACTTATCTGCTATCTTCTGCTGCTCTGGAGTCAGGGTCTTATATAGCGTCTCGATAGCATCTGCCATTTGGACCATCTGTTCTGCGTGATCGCGCAACACCTTTACCCGCTCGGTAACGGTTATTTCTGTATCACGATCGTTCTTGCGATCCACCATGGAGTCGAATTTATCCTCCAGGGTCTTGGTTAGCTCCTGCCATGCAGGTTCCTGTTTAGCGGTGATTTGTAGCTTGTACTTGATAAAGTCCAGCCTGTCCTGCATACGTTGTTTCATCTGCTCGCTTCGTTTCTCTGTCATCTGGCTTGATCGCCAGTAACTATCTTCATAGTTACGATCACCGTGATGGCTGCGTGCGGATACCATTGAAATGGATGCAGTGCTAAGGATTAGAACCGCGGCTGTACTGATCAGGACCTTCTTTGAACGTTTCATGTCGTGCTCCTTATTAAGTCAACAAGCGGACCATCCGCCTGGCGTGGGAATATGAGAACACTGGAATGTATCTGTCGGATGTCGGGAACGGGCATTTTTGTAATAAATTGTAACTGTGTGGTCCTTATTACATTGTGTTACAAAAAGATTCCTGAATGACCGTTTTTATCGGGTAATATATCCGCATGGAAAGACAACAGCACATATTAGTGGTAGACGATGACCCGGAGATAAGGTCTCTGTTGCAGGAATATCTCACACGCAACGGTTATCGCACCTCAGCTGTTGGGGAAGGCAAGGGGATGTGGCAAGCCCTGGAAAACAGCCATGTGGATCTGATTGTGCTGGATCTGATGTTGCCGGGGGACGATGGTCTGGAGCTGTGTCGTAATCTGCGGGTGAATTCCAAGGTGCCGGTGATTATGTTGACGGCCAAGGGCGATGATATGGACCGTATCCTCGGACTGGAGATGGGGGCAGATGATTATCTGCCAAAACCGTTCAATCCGCGTGAGCTGTTGGCTCGCATCAAGACGGTGCTGCGTCGCTCCTCCACCATGCCTTGGAATGAAGCTGAGGAACATGAGCATCCTATCTGTTTTTCCGGTTGGGTGCTTGACCCGATAACGCGCCACCTTACCGGAGAAGATGGCTTGGTCGTTCCTCTGAGCGGTGCGGAATATAAACTACTGAATGTTTTGCTGGAGCACCCCAACCGTATCCTCAATCGTGATCAGCTTCTGGATCTTACCCAGGGGCGCGAATCTGATCCGTTTGATCGCAGCATTGATGTATTGATCAGCCGTTTGCGTAAACGCCTGGGGGACGACCCCAAGACCCCACAGATCATAAAAACGATCAGAGGTGAGGGCTATATCCTGTCGGTTAAGGTCACCAGAATGGAGACGGAGGGATGAAATTGCTGCCGCGTTCACTTTTTTGGCGTCTGATGTTGGTGTTGGTTCTGGGCCTGATATTGGCGCAGGTCATTGGCTCCATAATCCTTTTGCGGGACCGTGATGACGTATTGCGGTATTCTCATGGGGTGCATCTGATCGACCGCGTTACCTCGGTGGTGAGGTTGATAGATGAAACCGACCCGGCAGACAGGGCTAAGATTATCCAGGCATTCAGCGCGCCGGATTTCCGTATTTCTATAAGTGATAATCCCAAGGGTCTGTCTGATGAGGAGATTTCTCCACCTCGATTAGAGGAGGTGTTACAAGAAAAGCTGCCAGAGTATAAAAAAGTAGTTGTTTCTATCCGACCGATTAATAAGGATTGGAATTCCCGCAATACCAGGCGTTACGAACACTCGGATTACAGACAGTCAGACGATGGCAGCTCGCTAAGATTTAGTAGAAAGAGGCTCTTTGGCTTTCAGGTCCAGGTGCAACTAAAAAGTGGAGAATGGTTGATAATACACCGTCCGGTTCCGCCAGACATGCAATCAAGATATGAAAAGCTACTGTCCTATCTTGTAATCTTGGTTATATCCATTGCGTTGCTCTCCTTTATCGCAGTGCGCTATGTCACGCGTCCTCTGGGTTTACTTGCAAATGCCGCGGATGATCTGGGGCGTGATATCCAGAGTCCTCCACTGGATGAGCACGGACCAACAGAGGTCAGACGGGCAGCGCACGCATTTAATACCATGCAGCTCAGGTTGCGGCGCTATATTGAAGACCGGGGAGAGATCCTTGCAGCCGTGTCCCATGATTTGAAAACGCCCATTACCAGGCTGCGCTTGCGTGCAGAGATGCTTACGGATGAACAACTCCAGCAGAAGATTAATCATGATTTGGATGACATGGAGCAGATGGTAAATGCCACCCTGGATTTTATGCGTGGGACCGAGAGCAGCGAAAAGCCGGTTCCGGTCGATATCATGGCCATGCTGGAGGCGCTGCGGGATGACATGGTTGATCTGGGTTCGAAGGTGGAGCTAGAGCAGATCGAGTTGAAACCATACCGCGGTCGTCCACTGTTATTGAAACGTTGTTTTACCAATCTGATCGAAAATGCCGTGCGTTATGCAGGCGAGGCCAACATTCGGGTGGAACAGGGTAAGGAACAGCTACTGATAATAATTGCGGACAAAGGTCCTGGTATACCGGAAGCGGAGCGGGAGAGGGTCTTCAAACCGTTCGTAAGAGGCGAGGCATCACGCAGCCGTGACACTGGTGGAACTGGGTTGGGTTTGAGCATCGCCCGCAATATCGCCCGTGCCCATGGTGGAGAGTTGACGTTGCGCAGTGGTAAAGATGGAGTGGGGTTAGAGGCAGTGGTTAGTTTGCCGGTTGCTTGAAGTCCAGGTAGGTCTGGTCTTTATCAGCCCAGCCTTAAATCAGATATATTCTTCTCAAACACAACAAAGCAAGCCCGAAGGCTTGCTTTGTTAGAGCGAAGCAAAAATTATACTGCGACTATATTTTCTGCTTGAGGACCTTTCTGTCCCTGGGTAATGTTAAATTCAACTGCCTGGCCTTCTACCAGGGTCTTGAATCCAGACCCTTCGATTGACCTAAAATGGGCAAAAAGATCTGGACCGGATTCTTGCGCAATAAAACCATAACCCTTAGATTCGTTGAACCACTTAACGGTTCCTGTTGATTTCTCAGACATATCAATATCCTGTAGTGTAAAAAAGATGCCTTCAGAAGGCGATTAGCAAAAAATAAACTGAAATTTAAACTACAGGACGACGAACTGAAGAATTGCGGCGAAATGGAGATGTAAACTAGAGACTTAATTTTTAGCTGGTGTGAGGCTATAGATAAAGTTAGAGTAAGTCAATAAATATTTTGAGGTTTTTGGGCTTTATTGTAACTGTGGTACCAGGTACAACTAACAGGGTTTGCGGCGCAGATCTAAACTGTGCAATGTTTTTGGGCATGAGAAGTACATGCTTGGCAACAATAAGACCTACTGTATCCTGAACCGCATGGAATAGCTGACCGGAAGCGGACATCTAACCCCGCTAGGTGGACTGGTAAAGGGCGATGCCTTGCGCACGGCATTGGCTGCGGCCTCCTGCAGCATCTTATGGCCACCGCTGACCCTTAATCCGGAAATACCGCCGTTGCAAAGAACGGTGACACTTACACGTATGTCACCTTGTAAATGTCGTCTCCTGGCTGGTCTTGGGTAGAACTTGTTTCGTTCTATCTTTCTTATCAGTGCCGACAGATAGGCATCCCGTTTCTTGGGGCTGCCTGACCGTATCTCTTTCTGAGCCATTTGTGGTTTAGGCTGTTTCTTTACCACAGGTTTGGGCTTGGGCTTCGGCTTTGGTTGGGGGCGCGGTGTTGGCTCAGGTTCCGGCTCCGGTTCTGGTTCTTTCTTTTGTTCTGGTTCTGGTTCCGGAATAAAATCGAGTCTAATCTGGGTTACGACCGGTTGTTCGGCCATAATCGTATCCGCGCTCATGCTCTCTTCCAGCACAAGATATACCACGGCCCCGTGCAGCAGTATGGAAAAGATTATGGCAAACAGACGCCAGCCACTGTCTGGATGGATCATGGGCGCTCGGTGAGTATATCTAGTGACTCAGATCCGGCCTTACGGGCAGCGTCCATTACATGCACGGCCATACCGAAGTTTGATTCATGGTCTCCACGCAGGCGTACGAAACGCTTGCCAGGCGCATGCAGGGCACCACGTATGGTTTCTTCCAGATCTTCCTTGGCTACCGGTTTGCCATCAACCTGAAGTTCGCCTTCCGGTGTCAGAGCCACCTCTACATATTCATCCTTCTCAATGGGCTTGGAGCTGTTGGCCTTGGGTAGATTGATGTCTATGGCCTGGTCCTGGATGAAGTGCGCGGTTAGCATGAAGAAGACCAAAAGCAGAAAGACTATGTCGATCAGCGGCGTCAGGTTGAGGATGACGTTAGAACGGCGTCGTCTTTCAGATCCCATCTGTTATTGCCTCCCAGTGATGGGGTGCTTCGGTGCTTTCCTCACTGCCTTGTTGACCGCCCCTGCGCTCTAGCAGCAGAGACAGACTGTTGTCCATAGATTGCATCCTGCGTTCCACTCCACCTTCGAGCATATGTAGCAGTATCAGCAGGGGAATGGCCACCGCCAGACCGACACCGGTGGTGATCATGGCTTCCCAGATACCTCCGGCCAGGGCCTGGGCATCAACCTTGCCTCCAGCCTGTTCGATCACCATAAAGGCCTTAATCATGCCGGTGATAGTGCCGAGCAGGCCGAGCAGGGGAGCGGTATTGCCTAATAGTCCCAGGGTTGGCAGTCCGACCTCCATACGTTGTAGTTCTGCAGAACGTATCCTGGTCCCTACACCATGCAAGTCTTTCACACCCTGTTGGTCGGCATCCACTATTGCCTGGATGATTCTGGCCTCCGGGCCTTTCAGGTTCTGCACCGCAGATGCAGCATCAGGCCTTTCCAGTAGTCTACTGAGATGCTGTGGGGTTAAACCCTTGGGCAGGCGGTGTTGCCGCAGGAACAGGATGTAGCGGTCCAGAACAATACTTATCCCTATGACGGAATATGCCGCGAGTATCCATACGATGGGACCGCCTTTTACAAATAAATCTTCATACACGAGTTAGTTCCTCTTGTAGTAATATATTCCAGTGGTTGATCACTCTGGGACTGTTTTTGGCCGAATAGTTTGTGCTCAAAAGACTTCATTATGATTTTTGGGGTCATGCCGCGTTTTGTCAGAATTTGACTGACACCCCAGCGGTGAATGTACGCCCCTGATTGACGACTATCGATAGGTCCTCTTCATTGAAAATGCCATCAGCCACTCCTCCTGTACCAGGGCTGTTGCTATCGTAGCTACCACGTACGGTATTCCAATAGTTCTTGTCGAATACGTTATCTACTCTGGCAAAGAACGATACTGTTGAGTCATTTCCGAACTTTTTGTCATAACTTGCGAGCAGGTTAAACAGTGCATGGCCGTTTATTTTGTTCCAATTAAGTTCGTCGGCGTAGTAACTGGATATGGCTTCTATCTCGCCCGTTAGCATCCAGTTTGGAGCTGCGCGCCAGTTGAGCCCTATATTTATATGATGATTAGGGGTGCGAGGCACTTGGTTACCAGCTAGGTCATAGTGCTCGACACAAAACTGGTTGGTTGGATTAAAGCCGTCATCTCCTGCCTCGCAGACCCCATCAGCATCGCCATCGGTGGCTGCATCTATCGAAGCGAATCTACCGTATCTGTTACCTAGCATCAGGTTGTAGTTGTCATATTTGGTAAAGCGTGAATCCAAGTAGCTATAGCTGAAATTCACCCAGAAACTGCGTGATTTGTCACTGTTCATGGTTAATTCCAACCCACTGCTTCTCATTCCTCCTATATTCTCATATCTGAGCATATCGCCATCTGCCACACTTGCGTACTGACCTGCAGAAGACATTATGTAGTCTTCCCGGTCTAATCTGAAAAGGGCTGCGTCCAGATCCCAGTCTATTCCCATGATGGGGAATTTGCTGCGGAATCCAATTTCAAAATTCTTGGCCTGCTCTGGGGTTAGATTTGGGTTGCTGGCAGTGTCGCCGCCTGGATCAATGCTGCCAGCAAACAATTGCTGGACAGATGGAGCGCGGAAACCAGTAGATATGTTTCCGTAAATATCAGCTGTGTCGCTGAGTTCGTAGTTGCCGCCTACACGCCAAGATTTTACTCTGAAGACTTTATTGGTCGTGAAGTTTTCGCTGTTATCCACATAATCCAAAGCGATGCGGTCATAGCGTCCATTTAGTGTGATGGTCAATGGGTCTATGATGCGGAATTTCATTTCACCGTAGACGGCTTGAACTTCCTCTTCAGTTTCGTTATCTGCGGAGACATCACCAGCAGTAGCCACTATTCCCGCAAACATACTATCACTATATCTGTAGGTTGTGGTTTGTTCTACATAGTTTTCGTAGGTGTTGTCTCGTAGGTCAAGGCCAGCCATCCATGCCAAGGAATCACCTGCGCTTCGATATTCAGCTTTTATACCGCGCTGTATCTGAAAGTAGTCATTAGCGTTGGCGTAGGCGTCTGGATCGGTAATTTCAGTGCGGTCTTCATAGTATTTGCCATTGATTGGATTACTCATGAAATTGGTTTGATCGGTAAAACGATAAGTATTTACCATCAGGTTATCGGTATCGGTAATGTCACGAGAATAGGTGGCGAAAAACTTCTCCAGTTTAACGTCAAACATCCGTGCATAGTCGTCGTTCTCCAGCCACTCGCTCTTTGGATCAAGTTTCGCTGATGTAACACCGTCTACCGTGCCGTGGCTGTCTTTTTGGCGATCAGATAGTTCCATACCAAAGGTGATATCACTGGCGTCATCTATGTAGTATTGCAGTTTACCATTTACATATTCAGAGACAGACTCTGAATCGGCATAATAACCATCTACCTCTCTCTTGCTGATTTGTAAATGGCCGGCACCATATTCATTGGCAAAACCAACTCGGCCCAATTGTTTCTGGAATCCGAAGCTGCCGGTCTCCAGGGCAGTAGTTACACCAGCATACGCTGCGTCTCGTTTGGTGGTGATAATCACTGCACCTGAGAGAGCATCGTCGCCGAACAGGTAGGATGCACCACCTTTAACAACCTTGATTGATTCGATGTTATCCAGATCAATATTTACCCGGCCAGTTCGCTCAAACACAGGCACCCCGTCTATTACT
>JBNKSV010000005.1:0-84541 GCA_050297535.1 Sedimenticolaceae bacterium | reverse complement strand
TGTATCACCTGGACCGGATGCGCAGTGATTTCGTGGCCAATGTCTCCCATGAGCTGAAGACACCGCTTACCGTGCTCGTCGGCTTCCTTGAGTCTATGCATATGGATAGCGAGGATATCCCGAAACACTGGTCTCATGCCGTGGAGTTGATGTATCAGCAATCTGAGAGGATGCGTGGCATAGTGGATGACCTGTTGTTGCTGTCCAGGCTGGATGCTGGTCAGGATGGCTTTACCCCTGAGTTGGTGGATGTGCCGGAGCTGCTGCAAAGGGCGGTCACAGACGCCAGGGTGGTGGCGCAAGAGAGTGGTCATAGTGTTACCTTGGAAGCGGATTCATCCCTTAAGTTGCAAGGAGAGCAAAAGACTCTGGAAAGCCTGTTCTATAACCTGATACTGAATGCCATCCATCATACCCCGACCGGGACCATGGTGAATGTGTACTGGCTTGCGGAGGAAGGAACGCCTGTGTTCAAGGTGTCTGATTCCGGGGATGGGATACCGGCGCGGCATTTGCCGCATCTGACTGAACCCTTTTATCGGGTAGATGCCGGGCGCTCCAGGGAGACCGGCGGAACCGGATTGGGCCTATCTATAGTGAACCGGGCGGTATCCAGACACAAGGGTATGCTGCATATAACCAGTGAGGTGGGAAAGGGCACCATGATCAGGATTGAATTCCCAAAAGACGCGGCTGGGTCTTGATCCAAGAGGCCAACTGTATTATTCGTATGGCAGAACAAAAACCCAGCCAGGTTGCCCGGGCTGGGCTGGATAAGACGGTTGTGTCAGCCCTTATAGGGGGGTGACGTTTTCAGCTTGAGGGCCTTTCTGTCCCTCAACTTCTGTAAACTGGACCTTCTGCCCGTCCTTAAGCGTTCTATGCCCGTCTCCGACGATGGAACGAAAATGAACGAATAGGTCGGCTCCGCCCTCACGCTCGATAAAACCATAACCCTTAGCGTCATTAAACCACTTGACGGTGCCTGTTTGCTGTTCAGCCATTTTAAAAACCCTCTGATGTAACGAAACTTTCTGCTATACGAATATAGCTAAACCCAATTTGCTGTGTAACGTGAAGAAACTACGTTTCAAGAGCAGGGGAGAAAAAGTTCGCCGGAACTGCTTTATCACTGTAGATTGCATAATCCATACGCAGCTTGGTCATTTTATTCCTATCTAGATAAAGGTCAACAATTTGTTGGGAATAATGTGGCGCAGTATTCCAGGATAGACGTTATAGTTTCATGAAATTGATTTATGTATGTATTTCTAATGAAATAATATGAGTTGGTGGTTGGTATAACGACGTAATGCGTAATATTTTTTACGATTTTGTCATACTATACATTGATGAATGTATGCCGGTGTCCGATTTTGATTTGAGTTTATTATGGCGAAAACAATAGTTATAAATAAGGACGGAGGGGACAAGATACCTTTCTTCAGGGGTATCCTGGTGCAGTCCTTGCTTAAGACAGGTATGGCCTATGACGATGCCTATGCCCTGTCGCAAGAGGTTAGAGAAAAACTGAAGGATGTTGAGCAGATCAGTAAGCATGATCTGTTTTTGTTGGTGTCTGATTTGCTGGATAAAAAACATGGTGCAGCTGCTCGTGTTGCTTATGAGAACAAGCCGCCATTAGATACGGACATTATTGTAAATTCATCCGTACGCAGTGAACGGTTCTCGGTCGGTATCCTTAGCCACTCTCTGGAGGCCTGCGCCATTCCGGCCGATGTGGCCAGAAAGGGTGCGCTCAATGTGCATGAGGCCCTGCTAAATAAAGGCGTTAAAGAGATCGACCATGGCGATTTGCGCAAACTCATCTTCAGCTGTTTGAATGAGTCAGCAGGCATAGAGGCAGCAAACAGATATCTGTCCTGGAGAACATTTGAAAATTCCGGTAAGACATTGATTCTGCTGATCGGCGGGGTTACCGGATCCGGTAAGAGCACCCTTTCCGCAGAGCTCGCCTACCGTCTGGACATCGCCTGGACGCAATCGACGGATATGATGCGCGAGATCATCCGCTCCTATCTTCCCAGGCAGGTTGTGCCTACGTTAATGTACTCAAGTTTTGCCGCCTGGCGCGGCCTGCCGTTTCCGCGGCAACTGGAGCGCAAAGAGGTGGATAGCCCGGTTATCACCGGCTTTCTTTCTCAGATTAATGCTATGCAGCCGGCGTTGGAGGCGTCCATCTCCAGGGCGTCGCTGGAGAGTCAACATCTGATTCTGGAAGGGGTGCATGTTCTGCCAACACATATGGCCATGCGTAATGTGGGCAGTGGCGTTATCATCATCCCCGTTATGCTGGCCACCATGGATCGCGCCAGTCTGCGTAAGCGTTTTAAGGCCAGGGCCAGGGTAAGCACGGAAAGAAAATCCGAGAAGTATCTTGATCACATGGATGATATCTGGGAGTTGCAAAGCTATCTGCTGAATGAGGCGGATCGCGTGGGAATTCCCATTATCGCCAACCAGTCTATAGATGAGACCATAGGAGAAGTCCTGAAGATCATCAGCGACACCATAATGAAGATCTTCCCCATGGAGGCCGATAAATAGAGATCAGGAAGTTGGTTATGTTGTTATGAAGTTCTGTATATTGGCCAAATGAAGGGATAGGAGTATATGCGTCTGATCGCTGTGCGGCACTATAAAACCCTGATTAACAAATCAGGCCATATCATGGGATGGGGCGATTCACCGCGTTCCGATGATTGGCAGATAGATGTGGCGTTTGTGGACGGAGTATTGCATGAGAACTCTCTGGAGTTTTCCGCCATTTACACCAGTAATTTGGAACGGGCGCGGCAAACCGGTATGTATCATGCGAGAAAGAGGGAAATTAATCTCATCCATGATCAGGCCGAGCTGAACGAGATCAATTACGGCTCTTTGTATAAGAAGAGCAAAAAGTGGGTGGAGAAACATATCCCGAAACACAAGAAGGACCCGGATTTCGTCTACCCTAAGGGTGAGAGTTTCCGCCAGATGCAGCAACGCAGCGTCGGTTTTATAGAGACGCTCTGTGAAAGTCATAAGGATGAGACCATCCTATTGGTGGTCCATGCCGGGGTGATCAGGGGCATGGTTTGTCATTTCCTAGGCCTGCCCTATGCCGAGAACCTTGGCCGTAAGATATCGCATAGCTACATCGGGGACTTTTTGTTCGAGAAGGGTAAATGCGTGAGTTATGATGAGCTTGGTAAGACGTCCGGATTTGTACGTGATAAAGTTATTTCCATACCTTATGTAATCAAACCCCCAAAAGAATAATCTCTCCTTGCCCTTGCTTCGGGTTAGATTTATCTTTACGCCTTTGCATTCAGGCATTTGTCCCTGGGTGTTGGCGCTAATGATATAAACATAAAAGAATACAACTATGCTTCAGCAAATAAAGGATTACTATTTCAGAATTACCCTGGAACGGCCACTGATCGTTGGTGTAGCGTCCATATTATTGCTGTTATTGGCAGTTTGGTATGCCAGAGACTTCAAGCTGGATGCGTCATCTGATTCGCTGGTGTTGGAGAACGATCAGGACCTGCGCTTCTACCGCGCCGTGCGCGCCCGCTACGGATCGGACGATTTTTTGGTCGTCACTCTGCAACCCAAGGTGGATCTATTTTCCAAGCAGAGCCTGGATAATATCCGCAATCTGCGAGATGAACTGGCCGCCCTGGACCGGGTAGAGTCGGTCCTCAGTATTCTGGATGTGCCGCTTATCGACAGTCCGCGAGTAACGGTGTCCGAGTTACAGGAAGGGGTGCGCACCCTTGAAACCAAGGGCATGGATATCAACTTGGCGCGCAAGGAGTTTAAGAACAGCCCGCTCTATAGCAGCCTGCTTACCAGCCAGGATGAAACGACCACGGCGCTGTTGGTCTACCTCAAGCACGACCAAGCTCAAATGGATCTGCAGAATCAACGGGATCGCATCTGGGAAAAGCAGATGGAGACCGAGCTGACCGAGGAAGAGTCCCAGAGGATGGAACGGATTACGGCCGAGATCAGGGAACAAAATACCAGGCTGCAGGCCCAGATGCAGGCTGATATAGCCGCAGTGCGGGCGATTCTCGCGAAGTTTCAGGATGCAGGCGAGATCCATCTCGGCGGTGTGCCTATGATCGCCTCGGATATGATCGATTTTATCGACAGTGATATCTGGATATTCGGCATAGGCGTTGCGGTATTCCTGATCCTGCTGTTGACCATAGCGTTCAAGCGTCCGCGCTGGGTGTTGGTGCCTTTGCTTATCTGTGTGATGGCGGCGATCTACATGGTGGGTTTTCTGGGGCTGGTCGATTGGCGTGTGACCGTGGTCTCCTCCAACTTTATATCGCTGCTGCTGATTACCACCCTCTCTCTGGCGGTGCACTTGATCGTGCGGCATCAGGAGTTGCATGCGGAGGACCCCAGTCGTTCCCAAATTTGGATGCTGAAGGAGACTATGCGCTCCAAGTTCGCGCCTTCGATTTATACATCCCTGACCACCATGGTGGCCTTTGCCTCGCTCATCGTTAGTGGTATCCGTCCTGTAATCGATTTCGGCTGGATGATGGTGGTGGGTGTTGCCCTGGCATTTTTGGTGGCTTTCTTGCTGTTTCCCGCGGCCTTGGTTTCGCTGAGCCCCGGGACCCCGGTGTTGCGCAAGCATGACGCTACGGCGGTATTTACTCACTCTCTGGCCAAGGGTATTGAACGCTTCAGCAATCCGATCCTGGTTGTATACCTGGTAATTGTGGTGCTGGGGGTCATGGGTGTTGGCAAGCTCTCGGTTGAGAATCGTTTTATCGACTATTTCAAGGAGTCCACCGAGATCTACAAAGGCATGGTGTTGATTGACAGGAAGTTGGGGGGTACTACGCCGCTGGATGTGGTGTTGGACCCACCAAAAAGTTTCCTGAAGGCGCAGAACTCCGGAGGTGGTGGAGGCGCTGGGGAGTCTGAGCAGAATTCGGAAGAGATTGTCCCGCAAGCGGACGACGCGGCGTTTGAACCGGAAGCAATTCCTGAGGGAGATGCGGATACCCAGGAAACGACTGAAGATGTGTCTGTCGAAGATCTAGGCGAGGAACCTGATCTGGATCTGGGTTCAGAGTTTGAAGACGATTCTGCCGGTATCACCGGTAGTAGCTACTGGTTCAACATGTTCCAACTGGAAGATGTGCGCAAGATCCACAACTACCTGGATTCGTTGCCTGAGACCGGCAAGGTGCTTTCTCTTGCCACCACCATGAGTATGATGACCATGCTCAACAATGATGTGCCACTGGATAATTTCAGCCTGGGTGTGGTGTATAAACGCCTGCCGGACAATGTGAAGGCACAGATCCTGAATCCATACATGTCCAAGGATGGCAACCAGATACGTTTCGGTATCCGGGTTATTGATTCTGACGCTAATCTGCAACGCGATGCCCTGCTGAAAAAGATAAAGAGCGATCTGATCAATAAATTTAATCTGGAGCCGGAGCAGGTAAAGCTTTCCGGCATGCTGGTGCTGTACAACAACGTATTGCAGAGTCTGTTTCGTTCCCAGATCCTGACCCTGAGTATGGTGTTCCTGGCCATATTCGCCATGTTCCTGATGCTGTTTCGGCACTGGAAGCTGGCCGCGATCGGGGTGATTCCCACCGTGGTGGCCGCAGGCATCATCCTGGGTCTGATGGGCTGGTTCGGGATTCGGCTGGATATTATGACCATAACTATCGCCGCCATCACTATCGGTATCGGCGTGGATAACGCTATTCATTATATTCACCGGTTCCGCGAGGAGTTGGCGGTGGATGGGGATTATTGGGGAGCGGTCAAACGCTGCCATGCCAGTGTGGGGCGCGCAATCTATTACACCTCAATCACGGTTACCCTGGGTTTCTCCATCATGGCCCTGTCCAACTTTATCCCGTCGATATATTTTGGCGTACTCACGGGTCTGGCCATGTTGGTTGCCCTGATCGGTAACTTGACCCTACTACCGTTGCTGCTGGTGAAGCTGAAGCCGTTGGGGAAGGGGGCAATTTAACAGTATGTAGGAGCCCGCTCGGCTTTGGCATCCTGCGTCGCGCTGCCTCTTGCATCCATGCGGTCGTCCTGCGGGCGAAAGGAATAAACCGTCAATCGCCTAGAGGACTGGGCTCCTACGCGCATTGTGTTTGTATGTTCTAGACTACTCGCTCCCCAGCGCAATCAAGGCAACACCAGCCACCATCAATCCCCCTCCGGTCAGGTGTGTCCTCAGGCCATCCTCCCTGAACAGGATGGCCCCGAATAAAATACCGAACAGCAGACTGCTGCGTTTTACCGCGATCATGTAGGCGGCCTCAATCTGCTGGATGGCTAGGAAGTGGGTGATCACCATCACCGCCATGAACATGGCGACTACAAGGTTTTGCGTTGGTCGCCGGTAGAGTGCTCTTAATGTCTGTGGTCGTTGGACCAGAAACATGATCAAGATCAGGGAACCAAGCAGGACAAAATAGAAAGGTCCGAATAGGTCCGGTGGCATATATTGCATCGCCGCCTTGCTGCCGACTGAGGTGATGCTGTAGATGATCGCCACCAACAGCATGAGTCGCGAACCCTGGTTTCTCAGGATTGCCATCAGTGGCGCTAACAGTCCGTGTCTGCCGTTGTCATCAATGGTTTCAAGGTTCAGTATCCATGCCCCGGCAAAGATCAGAAGCACACCAGCAAAACCCAACCACGAAACCTGTTCTCCCAACAGCAGCCAGCCGGTGAAGGTTACAAACACCGGGGTAAAGGCCAGGTAGGGCAGGGTAAGCCACAGCGGGAAGTCACGAATCGCCTTTATGTAAAGAAGCAGGGCGACGATCTCCAGCGGCATGAGTAGGGCCATCCAGCCCCAGAACTCCAGCGGCAGATCTGGAAATGGCTGCACCAGTAGCAGGGGAGCGAGCAATAATCCGGGCAGGGTGAAGCGGATCAGCGCCAGTTCCCTGGCCCCATAATCCCGCAGCCAATGTTTGGTGGCGGCGTCCGCCGAGGCCAGACTGATGGCGCAGATCATAGCGAGTAGGAACCAGTGCATGGTTAGTATTTTAAACCATGGAAGGTGTCAGTATGGTGATAAATGCAGGATATAGATTTCAGGTCTGGGCAGGCTCGGCTGCGACTATGGTCGTCTGGGTATCACGGCGGGGTGATGCCTCTTTGTACCTTGGCTACCTTCTGTTCATCGTCGCGGTGATCTGCGCTTTTCGTCTTCGTTGAAGATGATGAAGAGCGCAAGCCGCAAATACGCGCAAATGACCGCAAAAGTACGCGGATATTTGAATGCCCTGTTTGTCCCCCTCTCCCCATGCTGGGGAGAGGGTTTGGGTGAGGGGGCGCATTTATAGTCGCTAGCTAGTTAAAGAGCTGGAAAGGATTAAATTAATCAGAAATCCAACTAATACATATTTCGTAGAAGGGCATGTGAATGAGATAAAAGTGTGGCGCAGCGTAAAATTGGCTGTTCTTCAGATGTATTTTTAGGAAGTATAAAACTCTAAAACATCCAGCGGATTATGGATAACAACATCCGCCTTGGCAGCACGCAATTCTCCTTCACCCCGAAATCCCCAAGCTGCGCCCAAGGCGAAGAATCCCGCCCGCTTTGCTGTTTGCATATCGGTGGCGGTGTCGCCTACATATAAGGTCTCATCGGCGCTGATCTTAAGATCGTTGATGATAAAAAGCGCTGCTGCCGGGTCAGGTTTTTTGGGGAAGCGGTTATCGACGCCCCTGACTATATGGAAGGTGTCGGGAAAATTCTCCGCGACGCAATCTACAGTGAAGTCATGGGGTTTGTTGGAGAGTACGGCCAGTTCGGCGTCCTGTCCTTTTAGTCTCTGTAACAGTTCCAGGATGCCGGGATAAGGTCTGGTTTTGACATTATAGTTGTGGGCGTAGTGTTCTTTGAAGATGTTCAATACCTTGGTTATCTCCGCGTCCCCTCTTGCCTCTTCTGGTAGGGCGCGTTTTATGGCCATCTCGGCGCCGTTGCCGACGAAGTGTTTGTAGGCATAGACCGGGTGTTCGGAAAATCCTGCGGACTTTAGGGCGTAGTTAAACGATGCTGCCAGGTCCTCCAAGGTGTTCAGCAGGGTTCCGTCCAGGTCGAAGATTACTGCTTTGAATGGCATATCTAGTCGGCGTAGCTATTGTCTTTATGGACCGCCTTGGCGGCCTCTGTTATCAGTTCCGGTACTGCATCCTGGCGATGTGCATTTTCGCTGATGTGCCGCCGCCAGGCCTTTGCTCCTGGTTGGCCTTGAAACAGTCCCAAGATATGTCGGGTGATACGGTTGATAGGGGTGCCTTGCTCAAACTCTCTCTGTACAAAAGGTATGAGCTGCTTGATGATCTCATGGCGGCTGGGAATGGGGTGGTCGTCGCCGAATATCAGACGATCAGCCTCTGACAGGATCCAGGGGTTTTGGTAGGCCTCGCGCCCGATCATTACACCGTCCAGGTGGTGTAGCTGTTCCTGGGTTGCTGCCAGGGTGGTGATTCCGCCGTTGACTATGATCTCCAGATTAGGGAAATCCATCTTAAGGCGATGAGCTATCTCATAACGCAAGGGCGGGATATCTCGGTTCTCTTTCGGGCTCAGGCCCTCCAGCCAAGCGTTTCTGGCATGGACAATGAAGGTGCGGCATCCGGTTTGCGCTACCGTTGTAACGAAGTGGTGCAGGGTCTCATAGCTGTCATCCTGGTCGATGCCGATACGGTGTTTGATGCTGACCGGGATGGAGACTGCCTGTTGCATGGCGTCGATGCACTCCGCCACCAGATTCGGCTCCAGCATCAGGCAGGCCCCGAAGCGACCCGATTGCACCCGGTCGGAGGGGCAGCCTACATTCAGATTTACTTCGTCGTAACCCGCCTCTTGCACTATGCGGGAACAGGTGGCCAAGTCGGATGGGTTGCTGCCCGCCAGTTGCATGGCTACCGGGTGCTCACTGGGATCGAACTGCAGAAAGCGTTTGTGGTCGCCGTGCAGCAGGGCGCCGGTAGTGACCATCTCGGTGTAGAGCTGGGTGTGTCTGGTGATGAGGCGCATAAAGTAACGATAGTACCTGTCGGTCCAGTCCAGCATGGGGGCTATGGATAAAGCCCTATTGATCTTAGTGGCTGCTTTTTCTTTATAATTCATTGTATTAAATAGGTTCTGCTGGCACCAATGGCTGCGTATACTTGCTACAATTTCGCATAATAAAGCATATTTTTCATTTGTAGTTGCTACAGAATAATATTTTTAGCAGCTCTGGAGGCGGAGATGGCAACCATAACTACGAGAAAGGGTAAAAAAGCATCGGTAATCACCCCCATAATTAGCTGAGGTTAGAAGTGGAATTTTCTCGTAAACTGAAAGGAGGAGATTCTGCAAGAATAAATCACGTTATAGCGATAGCTAGATTCTGGCGATACTGAAACAGGCTGAGTCTGGGACAACAGTACCATCACTATGCCGAGAACACGGCATGAGCAGCGCGACATTTTACAAGTGGTGAGCCAAATATGGCGGAATAGATGCCTCCCTGATGGAGCGAATGAAGGAGCCGGAGTGACTTTTTTACTCTCACCAAATAGAACACCATCATCGTGAATAGAGTATATTGAATGACTAACGCAAGATTGACACCCAGTGATACCGAGAGCTAACATCCTTTACACTATAGAAGGTGTGCCAGGGAAATTGACCATGCTGACTACCAAGTCACATATATAGGCCATCCAGTCCATGCAAATCACTAAACATCGCAACAATGCCCACTTGGAACAGCACAACCAGCTTATGTTTAGTAGTGTTGGCAATATTATTTTTTTTGGCCAAGTTGCCGGTCATTATTGAAGAACGGTTATTCAGTTCAAGCCAATACTGCATCGTCCTATTGTGCTGGCTAAGCAACTATTGCCAAGAGCGACGAGGGACAGATCGTGGACTACGCCATACATGAGACAAGGAATAGGGAGAGAACGCCTAAGAATTTAATCGCTTTCTCTATCCTGGGCTCATTAATGCTGCATCTGCTTTTTATTGTAACCATTGATATACGACAATCCACTTTCGAGAAAGATAAAATAAGCACACGTCCGGCCTTGAGGATTACCGTGCAATCAAGGCTGGTTAAATCACCCCAGAACCTTCCGGCACAAACGCAAGATATAAAAAATAGTGTTAGAAGTGAACCCGCCACGGATGAGGCCATATCAACTCAGATACCGTCACAAAAAGATATACCGATGCTGATGCCAAAGAAAAAACCCAGTACCTCATCGAAAGTCGTTCCTAGGCTTGATCTAATCCGTCTTCAAAAAATAACCAGGGACGTAGTTAATAACATGACAGATAAGGAACTGGAGAACTCACCAGAATCATCCATCCTGGGCAAAGATCTTGGCGGGTTAGGAGAAGATCTGCCCACATTACCTGAACTCAATCAAGTGCTAAAATCGAAGCACACCAGCATTCAAAAATTCACGGACGGCTTAATCAAAATCGTCCTGCCAAGTGGTAGAAGTTATTGTATACGTGAGATTGATGGGTTCCACGCTGGCAGCCCAAGCACTCCGCCACCGATTGCTACCAATTGCCCGTAATAGCCTGACGACAAGCTATGAATTTGCTACAAGCAACTTCTTGGTTGCGTCAACAAATAGAAAATAAAGAATAAATACTGGATATCGATCCAGTCCAGCATGGGGGCTATGGAGAGTCTGCGGTCTATGCTCACTTCTGGCTTGTCTCATGTCGGGTGGTGGTAGATGTTGCGACCGGGAGTCTACCAAAACCTTCTACCCAAGAGATAGACAATAATGCCTGTCAGCATACCTGGGGCGACGCTGTAGATGTCATTGCCCAGTCCGGTTTGTTGCCATATGAGAAAGACGCTGATGCCACCGATCATCATGGCTATGGCGATGGGTTGGGGGATGCGTCTACCGATGGCGTTGATTATCACCATGGGCGCGAAGGCGGAGCCGAGCAGACCCCAGGCATCCAGCACTAGGGTAAACACCGAATCGGTTCCAGTGAGTGCAATGAATACCGCGACGCTCAACACACTGGCGGTGATCAACTTTGCCGCCCACAGAGAGTGGATCTTGCCGGGGCGTTGTACGAAGTCACGGGTGACGGCGGCGGAGCATGAGAGGATCAGCGAGTCGGCGGTGGAGAGGGCGGCAGCGAACAGGGCGGCTAGTACCAGTCCGGCCATCACGTCCGGCAGGACCATCTGCGCCATGGTGGGTAGTGCCAATTCCGGATCGAAGTCTGCGCTCTCCGGGAAGGCGATGCGGCTGAGGAGTCCGACTACGATGGTGGCGCTGTAAAACAGGGTGAACCAGGTGTAGTAATAGAATCGCATGCGGTTTATCTGTCTTGGGTCACGCAGACTGATAAAACGAATGACGATATGGGGCTGTCCGACGACGGCCATGCCGGCTATCAGCCAGCCCAAGATAAACAGGATGATGCCGACTAGATTGGTGTCCGGAAACCAGCCCAGATAGTTACTATCAATCGCCGCCATCTTTTCCAGTGCCGCTGTATAGCCGCCCGCTATCTCCACCCCGCCAACGATCAGCATCCCCATGCCTAGGAGCATCACCAGTGATTGTGCCGCGTCTGTCCAGATAGAGGCGCGTAGTCCCCCTGCTGCGCTGTACATCAAGACGATGGCGGCGCTGATCAGGATTCCCCAGGACTGTTCCCAATCAAGCAGTACCGCAGTTGCCTTGCTGCCGGCCTTGAGTTGAGCGGCAGCGTAAAAGGTCAGCAGAAAGACCGTCAACAAGCCGATCATGCGGCGCAGGTTGTGGTTGTCCTCTCCGTGCCATCGGGCCAGCAATCCGCCGTAGGAGTGTATTCTGTTCGACCTGGACGCGGTATGTATGGGCCTGAGGGTAAGTAGTGAGGCCATCATGTCGCCAAGGATCCAGCCTATCATCAGCCAGATCGAGGAGAGACCGGTGGTGTAGGTGAGGCCGATCATGCCGATGAACATAAAGCCGCTGTTATTTGTAGCTACGGCAGAGAGTCCGGCCAGCCATGCCGGTATGGTCTTGCACGTGACGAGATAGTCTTCGGCGGTCCTGCGGCTTTTTGCTACCGAGGCAATGCCAATGACCAGAAACAAAAGGAGGGAAAACAGAAAGCTGGTTGTGATTATGTGGTTCATGGATCTAGTTCTGGGTGATCGCGGCGCATTGGGAGAAGTCGATCATAATAAGCAGCTTGCCGTTGTGGGTTAGGGTGCCGGTTATCATAGAGTGCTTTTCGTTCTCTATGGGGTGTTCAATATTTGATTGATCCAGGGCAAGTATCTCGGCCAGCTCGTCTACCACGACACCGAATTCAAAGCCGGTATCTTCAAAGATGATTATCTTGCGGTTTCCATGCTCTGGGGGTTCATCCAGTGATAGCAAGGCATGTCCGGAGAACAGGGCAATGATGTTGCCGCGGATATCCAGCATGCCTAGGTTGGCCCTGCTTGTCCCCGGTACCGGATTCGGTGTCCGGTAAGGAATAATCTCCTGAACGGTGGCTATGTCAACCAGATACCGCTCATCGCCTAATCTGAAACAAAGAAACTGCTTATCCATATCCATTGCTGTCTCTGATTAAGAATAAAAGGTTTTGGGATTTTGATGTCCTAGATCAAACCGCACAGATCGCGTCTCCATAGTCATGTGGTTCGATTAGGCGACTGTGCAGCGCCTTGACCGCGTTATCGTAATCTGTCTCTTCGATGATGAATTGCATGTCCACTTGGCGCATGGATTGGTGCATGGCCAAGATGCTGATGTTACTGTCGGCCAATGCGGCAACAGCTTTGGCAAGTATGCCCGGCACCTGCATGTCACTGCCGATGGCCGAGACTAGAGAGACTTTACGGTGGACGATTTCACTGGTCGGTAGTTTCTCTTCAATTACCTTTATGATGCGTTTTACCGTTTTTAAATTGCATCCGAGATAGTGGGTCACGGCATTGGCGTTGATGTCTTTAGTGACCACAGTTGTACGGAAGCGTCGGAAGATATCCAGCAGGGTCTTTTCATATTCGTCAAATTTCCCCACCATCTCTTGATCAAAGAGTTCGATGGCGTGCAGATGCTGACGCCCCGCGATGATCTCGACGCACGGCTTGGCGCTGACATAATCGCCGGTTATCAGGGTGCCGCTGTGTTCCGGCTCAAAGGTGTTTTTTACTCGCAAGGATATGTTGTTCTGTCTGAGTCCTTTCGCGGCATGGGGATGTATCGCCTCCATCCCAAGGTTGGCCAGCTGGTCTGCCACGTCATAGTTGGTTCGGCCGATAGGGACAATATGTTCTTCGCCAACGATTTTGGGATCAGCGCTACTGAGATGGTATTCCTTGTGGATGATAGCCTCGTACGCACTGGTAAGAACAGCTATACGGCTGAAGGTCATCTCGCTATACCCGCGGTCGAAGGTGGACATCAATCCCTCTTTGCAATGCGCATAGCCGGTGACAATGGGCAACTCGCTGGTCAGGTCTATATCCTTCAGGCTGTGCTGTATCACAGCGTCCAGCGGATAGGTGTGGCTGGATTTCCAGCCGGACAGATCAATAAATCTGGCATTAACGCCATCGCGCCGCAGTAGTTCGGTGGTGTTCCAGGCACTATGCGCTTCACCGATGCTGGCGAGCATTTCCCGAACTGCGAGCAGGTGGCTGTTGAGTTCGAAGTGGCCATGCTCGCAGAGGCTGCGTAGATTTTCCAGTACGGATTCCGCATCATCCAGGCGTTGGTTGATAAAGCTATCCGCCTTTGCTGTTTTTTGCTTATCATTGAACAGATCGCGGTTGATGTTTTGGAATTCTATGCGCAGAGATGTTATCGCTTCCCGCCAGTTATTCTCGTCCTCGGCATCTGTGAAGAGGGCGTAGATGCCTGGCTGGTCGGTCTTTTTGTGCTCGAGAAGTAAGTTGGTGATACCGCTGTAGGCGGATACGACAAAAATGCGTTGGTAAAGATCGCCTTTGGTGCTTGGTTTAAAAACGATGTTATCGCGCACCGCCGCATAATCTGACATGGAGGTGCCGCCAATTTTTTCTACGGTATGATTCATGGTTGAGTTTCTGCAATCAAAATTTGTTTCAAAGTATTGAGTTTAAGTAAGGCTATCTATGCGCCCTTTCTGGAGTGGGGTCATCCGTCTTTTTCTTGTTCGGCTGAACAGTCGACACACAATCTTGTTGTTGGAACTATGGATAGTCTCCCAACAGGGATTTCGCGTCCGCACTCTTCGCACTCGCCGCCGTGTTTGTCCTGAAGCCAGTCAAGGTTGTTGCGTAGTTGCTCGATTTCTCTTTTCATCTGCACATAGGTGGTCTCATTTACCGTGGCGTTGGAGAGGATCTCTAAGCGGGCATCGTTGTCTTTTGGTTGCTCAGTAAGCAATTGTTGTGTCGATGTCAGGCTTTTTATTGAGTTTTCCAGATCGCTGATCTTGTCGCGAATTATTCCGGAAATCATTTCACGTTCTTTTGCATCCATAGTTGAACTCGGCTGATTGTGAACACGTGGGGGTTTTGCCCCGTTTATGGATTCAAAGCGCAAGCGGTGCGGTTTGATTTGTTAATGCGGGCCGTGCGATAACGGCTTACCCCGTCTGGCCGTTTGACGGGGAGGTATTTATTTAATGCCAGGGTTTACGCCTCATCCTCTATCAGGGGATATGCGCCATCCTTGTCATGGACTTCGGCCCCGGTGAGCGCCGGATTAAATACGCAGATCATGCGTAGATCCTCTTCGGCGCGCAGATAGTGTCGCTCGTGTCCGTTAAGGGCGTACATGGTGCCATCGGATATCGCATGGATCTCGCCGGTCTCCAAGTCTTCGATTTCGCCTCTGCCGCTGACGCAATAGACCGCTTCAAGGTGATTCTTGTAATGGATATAGGTCTCGGTGCCGGCGAAGATGGTGGTGTCGTGGAACGAAAACCCCATGCCATCGTGTTTTAGCAATAATCTGCGGCTTACCCAGTTGCCGTTTTCCGCCGCGACATCGCGTTCGCCGCCAATAATTTCATTCAGTCTACGCACGATCATAGGGTGTCTCCTGTGCGGGCCTTCTCTTTCTCTTGGATCAAAGAGGTGACGGCATCATCAATTATCTGTAATCCTTCTCTCAAGGTTTCTTCCTCTATTGTAAGAGATGGTAGGAATTTGACTACTTGACCATCTGAGCCCGCTGTTTCAATCACTAGGCCATTTTCAAAGGCCCTGGCGGAAACCTCGCTGGCCATGCCGTGTTGCGGGCATTCCAGCCCCCAGATCATGCCGCGTCCTCTGAGTTTCAAGTTCCACTCCGGTTGCTTTTCTACAATCTTTTGTAGTTCCTGTTGCAGTATGTCGCCTTTGTACTTTATGGCCTTGGAGAATTCGTCATTGTCCCAATATCTCAGCAATTCTGTTGCGGCGATGAAGGCGAGGTTGTTGCCGCGAAAGGTGCCGGTGTGTTCGCCAGGTTTCCATTGATCCAATTCGGGGCGCAATAAAAGGATTGCCATAGGCAGGCCGCCACCGATGGATTTGGATAGGGTGATCATGTCGGGCTTGATGCCAGCCTCTTCGAAGCTGAAGAAGGTCCCGGTGCGGCCGTTTCCTACCTGGATGTCGTCGATGATCAACAGGATATCGAAGTCCCGGCACAGCTGTTCCAGTTTGCGCAGCCACTCCATGCTGGCGACATTTATTCCACCTTCACCCTGGATGGTTTCTACGATGATCGCGGCTGGGGAGTCAATGCCGCTGCTGCCATCGCTGATCATCTTGTGCAGGTATTCGATGGTGTCCACGTTTGGTCCGAAATATCCGTCATACGGCAGGCTGTCGGCGTTGTTGCGTGCGCCGTAGGATTCGTCGCGGTAAAAGTCGTTGCCGGTTATGGCAAGTGATCCCATGGTCAGACCGTGATAGCCGTTGGTGAAGGCGATGATGTTGGAACGGCGTTTGACCATGCGGGCCAGTTTTAATGATGTCTCCACCACGTTGGAGCCTGTCGGACCGGTAAACTGTATCTTGTAATCCATGTTGCGCGGTTTCAGGATGGTGTCCTGGAATGTTTGCAGGAAGGCGCGTTTGGCTACTGTGGCCTTATCCAGGGCATGCACGATGCCGTCCCGCTGCAGGTATTCGATGATTGCCTTGGTTACCGCAGGATTGTTGTGTCCGTAGTTGAGGGTGCCGGCGCCAGCGAAAAAATCGATGTAACGATTTCCGTGTTCGTCAAATAGGTAAGCGCCTTGTGCTGTGTCGAATACGACGGGAAATGAGCGCACATAACCGCGGACATTTGATTCCATTTCTTCAAAGATTCTCATGGTGAGTCTTTATACCTCTTGTGTGTAGTATGCTTGGATGACCACTATTCTGTGGTTGCTAACTGTATTGGGCTGATGGAAAACAGCGCCTCAGCTTCGTGTCCCGCCTCTGGGAACAATGCGCCAGGAAAATAATCAGCATGCTCTATCAAGGTGCCGTTGACGGCCTTGGCAAGAGATGCGAACAGGGCGCGTGATGCCGTGTTGGATGGTGTGATGGTGGTGTTCAGGGCTTGTATGTCTGTGCATGCCTCGCGCTTCAAGATGGCAAGCAGCATCTCCAATGCCAGCCCCTGTTTGCGCATGCTTGCGGCTACCCCGACCTGCCAGATAAAGATTGAGCCTGGGGTTTGCGGGGGGATGTAACCGGAAATAAATCCAACTATCTCTCCGTCTTTTTCGGCTACTACGCTGGTCGCTGCAAAGTGTTCACCCAGCAGAAGATAGGCATAGGCTGAATTCAAATCCAGTACGCCAGTCTCTTGCACCAATCGCCACAGGGCGGGGCCGTCCTGGGTCTGTGGGGGTCTGAGTTCTACTGTGAGATTTCGTAAAACAACTTTCATTCATCGGTTTCCTTGTCTATCCGAGCACGTTTTCAACTAATCCGGATACATTGATCAGGCCGATGAGATCAAGCGCTGTTGCCGCAAAAATGACCAGGACCAGCCACAACCACGGAGACATAAGCGGGTGTTTGCGTGGCTTGCAGAATAGAGTTTTGGGCTGCTCTGACTCAGATAATCTGTAGATATCACGTTTAGGCATGTGGTATTCGGCATGTGTGGACAGAAGATGGTACGGAAGGTCTGAGAAACAATATTAATGCTTAGTATACTAAATAAAAATAAATGTCTCAATTGACCGGCATCCAGTCACGGCAGGTATTATATGTGTTAGCTGTATGTAGTCATAATTAGTGTACGAATGTTAATCTTGGTTAAAATGTGTCTAATGCGCGCCAGACCGGCGCAATAAGCCAATTAGGGCGATTGCTGATATGATGGTTTGCAACGATCCAAAAAATACCTTTTTGCAAACACGGGACTATGACTAACCAACCTGATATATCGGAAAACATCCTGATCGCCCTGCGTCGAGTTATTAGGGCCATTGACCAACATTCCAGGAATCTTATTCAGAGTCACGGCCTTACCGGACCCCAGGCCCTGCTACTCACAGAGATAGTGCGTGGGCGGGGATTGACCGGGAGTGAATTGGCAAAACGGGTAAGCTTGAGCCAGGCCACGGTGACCGATATCGTCAAAAGACTGGAGGGCCGAGGTCTGTTGGAGCGTAGCAGGGATGCATCCGATAAGCGCCGGATGAGGTTGCGTGCTACCGGACAGGGTGAGGCCCTGGTGAAGCAGTCAGTACCGCTGCTGCAGGAGCGATTCCAGAGTCGATTGGGCGAACTTAAAGAGTGGGAGCAGAATCAGTTGCTGTCCTCATTACAGAGGATAGCGGAGATGATGAATGCGGAAGACCTGGATGCCGCCCCCATGCTGATCAGTGGCGCGATTACGGCCACACCAGAAGCGGTGGAGGGTGTTATTGATCCTGAGCATGGTGCGGGAAGGACAAGCGGGACATAGGTCCCCAGTAAGAGCCCGATTTTCTGGGCGATTTCATATGAATGCCACCGTCCTCGGGAGAGGGCTCCTACATGAGGTGTGTTTCGATATGGAACAATATAGCGAACACCCCGTAGGAGCCCAGTCCTCTGGGCTAAAGATCAGTTAATGCGTTCAAATATAGTGGCTATGCCCATGCCCATACCTATGCACATGGTGGCCAGCCCCAGGTTGCCGTCGTTGCGTTCCATGACGTTTAGCAGGGTGTTGGAGATTCTGGTACCGGAACAACCAAGAGGATGTCCCAGGGCTATGGCGCCGCCGTATAGGTTTACCTTCTCCTCCATATTGTCCAGCAGCTTGAGGTTCTTCAGAACCGCCAGACTCTGCGCGGCGAAGGCCTCGTTAAGTTCGACATAGTCAATATCATCCACGCTCAGGCCAGCGCGTTTCAGCGCCTTTTGTGAGGCTGGTACCGGGCCATAACCCATGATGGCTGGATCGCAGCCGGCCACGGCCATGCTTCTGATGCGGGCCCGTGGCGTTAGGCCCAGATCCTTCGCCTTCTGTTCGGACATCACCAGCATGCCGGAGGCGCCGTCGGAGAGGGCGGAGGAGGTACCGGCGGTTACCGTGCCCACCTTGGGGATAAATACCGGCCTCAGTTTCGCCATGTCGTCGATGTTGGCATCGGGCCGGATTACCTCGTCTACCGTAACGGCCGTCTTGAAACCATTGGTGGTGTCGTGGCCTTCGACCGGGATGATCTCGTTGTCCCAGTAGCCCTTCAGGGTTGCTTCATGGGCGCGCAGGTGTGAACGCACGCCGAACTCGTCCTGCATCTGGCGGGTAATACCGTTCATCTTGCCCAGTAGCTCGGCGGTAACACCCATCAGCATGTCGGCCTTGGCCGCATATTTGGAGATCTGCGGATTTACTTCCACGCCGTGATCCATGGGCACGTGTCCCATGTGCTCCACGCCACCTACCACGAAGATCTCACCGTATCCGGTAACGATGGCTTGCACGGCAGTGTGCAGGGCGGACATGGAGGAACCGCACAGACGGTTGACGGTCTGGGCCGATACACTGTGGGGCAGTCCGGCCAGCAGGGAGGCGTTGCGGGCGATATTGAAGCCCTGCTCCTTGGTCTGGTTGACGCAGCCCCAGATTACATCCTCGATCTCGTTCGGATTTACCCCCGGGTTGCGTTTCAGCAGTGCCTTGATAACTTCGGCAGAAAGGGCCTCGGCACGCACGTTGCGGAAGACGCCATTTTTGGAGCGGCCCATGGCGGTGCGTACGCCATCGACTATAACCACATCACTTATAGACATACTCATTATTCGTCTCCTTTCTGCTGAAAGAATTTTGCGCCGCTGGCGGCCATTGATTTCATCTTTTCGGTTGGCTGGTAGAGCGGGCCTAGGTGTTCATATTTTGCCGCCATCTGGCAGAACTGCTCCAGACCAAGGTGGTCAAGGTAGTGCAGGGCGCCGCCACGGAATGGAGGGAAGCCTATTCCGTAGATCAGGGCCATATCTGCTTCGGCCGGACTGGCCACTATGTCCTCTTCGATGCAACGTACTATTTCGATGCATAGCGGGATCATCATGCGTGCGATGATCTCTTCGTCACTGAACTCCTTTATCTCGCCGGTGATGTCCTTGAGAAGGCCATCTACAGTCTCATCGTTGATCTTCTTCTGCTTACCCTTCTTGTCCAACTCGTAGATATAGAAGCCCTTGGAGTTCTTTTGACCGTAGCGGCCCTCGCTGAACATGCGGTCGATGGCGGTCTCGCCTTTGTGGCTCATACGATCCGGGAAGCCTGCGGCCATGACTGCGTCTGCGTGATGGGCGGTGTCGATCCCCACCACGTCCAGCAGATAGGCCGGGCCCATGGGCCAGCCGAAGCCTTCCATCACCTTATCGACTTGACGGAAGTCTGCGCCGTCGCTGACCAGGGCAGAGAAGCCGCCGAAGTAGGGGAACAGCACGCGATTGACCAGGAATCCTGGGCAGTCGTTGACCACGATCGGGGTCTTGCCCATGGCCTTGGCATAGGCCACGGTGCGGGCGATGGCCTCTTCACCACTCTTCTCACCGCGGATTACTTCCACCAGCGGCATGCGGTGCACCGGATTGAAGAAGTGCATGCCGCAGAACTTCTCCGGTTTCTCCAGGGCGGTGGCCAGTTCGGTGATGGATATGGTGGAGGTGTTGGAGGTGAGGATGGCGTCATCCTTCAGGTGTTTCTCTACCTCTGCCAGTACGCTCTTCTTGACGTTTACGTTCTCAACCACCGCCTCTACCACCAGATCGGCACGGTTGAAATCACCGTAACTCAGGGTGGGAGTGATCATGGTCAGGGTCTTGGCCATCTGCTGAGCGTCGATACGTCCGCGCTTGAGCTGGCCGGAGAGCAGCTTGGTGGCCTCGTCCAGACCTAGTCGCAGGGCGGCCTCGTTTATGTCCTTCATAAGGATCGGCGTGCCCTTGGAGGCGGACTGATAGGCTACACCGCCACCCATGATGCCCGCACCCAGTACCCCGGCCAGCGCAACCGGAGCGGTGTCCTGGGTGTATTTTTTGGCGACCTTCTTGACGTATTGGTCCTTCAGGAACAGTCCGACCAGAGATGCGGTTACATCGGTCTTGGCCAGCTTGGCGAAGGCCTTGGCCTCGACATCAATGGCGCCTTTACGATCCAGCTTGACCGCCTTCTGCATGGTCTTGAGGGCCTGCATTGGGGCCGGGTAGTGAGGTCCGGCCTGCGCACCGATCACGCCCTTGGCGGATTCAAACGCCATGGTTAATTCCATGGGGTTGTGTTTTACCGGGCTGGTCTTTTCGGTCCTGCGGGCCTGATAGTCGATGCTGCCTGCGATACATTTTTTCAGCAGATCAATCGCCGCGTCCCGTACCAGATCAACAGCGACCACGGCGTCTACAGCGCCTTCCTGCAGGGCGACGTCGGCTTTTTTCTGGCCGCCAGCGCAGATCCATTCATTGGCGTTATCTATGCCGATCAGGCGCGGCAGGCGGAAGGTGCCGCCCCAGCCTGGGTTGATGCCGAGCTTTACCTCCGGCAGTCCGACCTGTGCGGAATCGGCCATGACCCGGTAGTCGGTGGATAGACAGAGTTCGAAACCTCCGCCCAGGGCTAGGCCGTTAATGGCGGTAACGGTGGGACATGGCAGATCTTCGATGGCGTTGAAGATGTCGTCCAGACTCAGGATATGTTCGTAGACCTCTTCCTCGGAATGGGAAAACATCTGGGTGAACTCGGTGATGTCTGCGCCCACGATAAAGGCATCTTTGGTGCTGGAGAAAAATACCCCTTTGAGGTCTGTTATTTGTTCCAGCTTGGCTACCGCCTCTTTCAATTCGAGTAGTGTGGACTGGTCAAACTTATTGATGGAGTCATTTTCTCGGTCAAAGACAACCTCGTAAATGCCCTCTTCAACAGTTTGTACGCGGATGAATTGACCTTGCATCAACATGACACGTATCTCCTATCTGACATAATTAAAATGGTTGCGCGGAATACCTATTTCCGTGCGTGTGATATATATTTTTTGGTTGTCTGCTGTGTTGAAAATGTAGCTATTAATCTTCAGTATCCAGACAGCCGTCGGCGATAAGTTGCTTTGCCAAAGCCCCATCCTTGGACCAGACGTGACAGGTATCCAGCATTAGTGCAAACCCCTGCTTTTTCGTGGTGTCATCGCTATGGGTCCACATGGCTTGGAATGCGGTGGTGGCAATCACCGGAAGCAAATCATTAACGTGGGTGCAGCCGTTAGTTCCGCCCATGAGCTCTTTTACCTTGGCGCGCCACCCGGGCCGGATCTGGAGGCCGACCAATTTGCTGTAGGCGGCGGCAATATTGGGGCATATCCCAAATGGCGCGGAGTCTATAGAGGCATGTATTTCTCGCACCTTTAGAGAAACGTCGATGGTCACTCTTAGCCTGATATCGTGAAACTCTTCCCCGGCAGCCACATAATCGCGTTCATTGCTCTCCACGCTTTCGCTTTTGATGTCGGTCATGCGGGCCTCTATGTCCCACATGCCGTCATCACGCAGATAGGCGTCGGAATTGATAGTCCTTTTGTGCTTATGTTGGCGGTGTTGTGGCTTGGGTAACGGCATGTGAGATTATTCCTAATCGATCGGATACCTGAGAGAGCGGCGCATTACTTTGCCGACATTGGTCTTGGGCAGTTCGTCCACGAACTCAATCGCCTTGGGGATCTTGTAACCGGTCAGCTTGCCGCGACACCAGTCGCGAATCTCCTCCAGGGTCAAATCTCTATTTGGACTGACGATAAACAGCTTGACCACTTCTCCAGAAGATGCGTCGGGAATGCCGATGGCGGCGCACTCGACTATATCCGGATGTTGGGTCGCAACCTCTTCGACCTCATTTGGGTAGACGTTAAATCCGGAGACGATGATGATATCCTTGGCGCGGTCGGCGATGCTCAGGTAGCCATCTTTGTGCATTATGGCGATGTCGCCGGTCTTGAAATAGCCGTCATAGGTAAAGGAGTTTTCTGTCTCCTGATCTTTCTTCCAGTATCCACTCATCACCTGCGGACCCCAGACGCATAACTCGCCTGGTGTGCCTTCTTCCACATCATTATCGGCGTGGTCGATTATGCGTACCTTGGTGTATGGAATAGGTGTGCCGATGGTGCCTATCTGCTGCGCGCCCGGCGGATTGAGGGTCACTATGGGCGAGGTCTCGGTAAGGCCATAGCCTTCGGTTATGGTGCAGCCGGTTACCTCCTTCCAACGATCAGCGGCATCATGGGTTAGGGCCATGCCGCCGGAAGAGGTGATGCGCATATTACTGAAATCTACAGAGGCAAAATCCGGATTACGGCATAGCGCCACAAACAGGGTATTGAGGCCGAGGAAACCGGTGGGTTTCCAGCGTTTCAGTTCTTTGACGAACCCAGGTATATCCCTGGGGTTGGGGATTAATATCTCGTGTCCACCAGACAACATGGCTGTTTGGGCGATGGTAAAGGCATATATGTGGTAGAGGGGCAGGGGTGCGATGGCCACATTCGCCCAGTCCTCTCCGGCTTGGGCTATACGCGGGTGTGACTGCAGGATATTGGATATCAGATTAGCGTGGGTCAACACCGCGCCCTTGGAGAAGCCGGTGGTTCCACCGGTATATTGCAGGGCTGCATTTGATGCTGACGTTATCTCTACCGGTGTATGTTTCTTACCTTTATGTCGACTTAGTATCTCGCGGAAAGAGAGGGCCTGAGGCAGATTGAACGTCGGCTGCATCTTCTTTACCTTGTCGATGACGAAGTGGATCAGGTTGCGTTTCAGAAACCCGTGCAGGTCAGCGGCCTGTACCAGCACGACAGTCTCGATGTCGGTGTTGGCCAGGATCTTCTCGGCGTTGTTGGCCATGCATTGATAGATAACCAGCGCCTTGGCCCCGGAGTCCTTGAACTGATACTCCATCTCGTGCGAGGTGTACAGCGGGTTGGTGTTCACTACGGTCAGGCCAGCAAGCAGAGATCCGAAAAAGACCACCGGATACTGAATGAGGTTTGGCAGTTGGATGGCGATGCGGTCGCCAGGCTGGAGGCTGGTTTCTGTTTGCAGAAAATGCGCAAAGGCGTATGCCAGTTTAGCCAGTTCGTTGTAGGTTATGGTCTGACCCAGGCTGGTAACGGCCGGCCTGGGACCATATTCGTTGGCACAGTATTCCAGAAGGTCAGGAATGGTTTTAAATCCATATGGGTTTATGTCATCCGGGATCCATCCAATCTCAGCTCTGCCGGAGATCATAGGCTTATCCTCCTACGGGGAAGATGTCGGCCAGCCGTGTGGCCAGCATGATGTCGCCTGTTGCCTGTATGTCTCCACTCATAAATGCCTGCATGCCGTCCAACTCGCCGCTCATTACTGCCATGACGGTGTCCAGGTTCATTGCCAGGGTTACATTTGCCTCTGCCGGGGTGCCTTCGCTTATCTGACAGGCGCCATCACTGATCGCTATCTGCCAGCTGCCGTTGTCGGTTATGTCATACTGAAAGACTGCGTCCAAGTCACCGGCGGCGTCCGGGTTGAAGCTCTTCTGCATGTTATCCAGCAAGGTTTTGATGTCGCTCATAACTGATCCCCTTTAGTGTTATAGGCTCTTGTATTGATAGGTTGCATAACTTTAGAAAATGAAGCTCTCTTCATCCAATGCCATGAGATTATCCGCCCCCGAGAGCATGGTTTCCACCAGTCCTCTGGTGCGTGGCAGCAGGCGTTGATAATAGAACCTGGCAGTTGCTATCTTGGCGTTGTAGAAGGCCGCCTCGCTGCTGCCCTCTTTCAGTTTGGTTTGTGCCACCAATGCCATTCTGGCCCAGAAGTAGGCCAGGGTGGCATACCCTGAGTACATGAGATAATCAACGGAGGCCGCGCCCACCTCGTCGCGGTTCTTCATGGCCTTCATGCCGATCTTCATGGTGAGGCCGCCCCATTCGTCATTCAGCTTCTTCAGAGGCTCGATAAACTCCTTCATCTCCTTGTTGCCGCCATGCTCTTTACAGAATAGATGCACGATTTTGGTAAACTTCTTCAGGGTCTCACCCTGGGACATCAATACCTTGCGGCCCAGCAGATCCAGGGCCTGAATCTGGGTGGTGCCTTCGTACAGCATGGATATGCGGCTGTCGCGCACGTTTTGTTCCATGCCCCATTCAGCGATATAGCCATGTCCACCAAACACTTGGAGGCCTAGGTTGGCTGATTCAAATCCCATCTCGGTCAGGAAGGCCTTGGCGATTGGTGTTATGAAGGCCAGCAGGCTGTCGGCATATTCGACGGCCTTGCTGTCCCCTGAGTGTTCGACCATATCCACCTGCATTGCCGCAAAATAGATCAGGGCGCGCGCACCTTCGGAGATCGCCTTTTGGGTGAGGAGCATCTTGCGCACCTCCGGATGGACGATGATCGGGTCTGCCGGTTTGTCAGGTAGCTTGGGTCCGGTCAACGAGCGCATCTGTAGCCGTTCCCTGGCATAGTTGTATGAGTTCTGGAAGCCCCATTCGGCATGGGCCAGACCCTGAATGGCGGTACCCAGACGGGCCGCATTCATAAAGGTGAACATGCAGTTCAGACCTTTGTTTGGCGGTCCGATCAGGAAACCCTTGGCGCCATCAAAGTTCATCACGCAGGTTGAGTTGCCGTGGATGCCCATCTTGTGCTCGATGGAGCCGCAGTTTACGTTGTTAGCCTCTCCGGCGTTGCCTTCGGCGTCCGGTAGTTGCCTGGGGACGATGAAGAGCGATATGCCCTTGGTGCCTTCCGGGGCGCCCGGCAGACGCGCCAGGACGATGTGTACGATGTTCTCCGCCATGTCGTGCTGTCCGGCGGAGATGAAGATCTTGGAGCCGGTGATGGCGTAGCTGCCATCTTCGTTCGGTTCGGCCTTGGTGCGCAGCATGCCCAGGTCGGTGCCGCAGTGCGCTTCGGTTAGGCACATAGTCCCGGTCCACTCGCCGCTTACCAGCTTAGTGAGGTAGGTCTCTTTCTGTTCCTGGGTGCCGTGCAGTTCCAGGGTGCGCATGGCGCCGTGGCTGAGACCAGGGTACATGCTCCAGGACCAGTTGGCGGTCCCCAGCATCTCATTGATTATGATCCCAAGGGATTCCGGCAGTCCCTGTCCGCCCCACTCCTCTTTGTGTGGTAGGGAAGGCCAGCCGCCCTCTACATACTGTTGATATGCCTCTTTAAAGCCGGGCGGGGTGGTTACCACACCATCTTCAAAGGCACATCCATGCTGATCACCGACCTGATTTAGTGGTGCCACGACGCGTTCTGCGAACTTCCCGGCTTCATCAATGATTGCATCGACCATATCCGGGGTGGCTTCTTCGCAGCCATTCAGTCCGTTGTAGTGCTCTTCCAGATTCAGTACTTCATTCAGAACAAAACGTATATCGCGGTGAGGTACTCTGTATTCGCCCATGTCATAAAACCTGTAATCAGTGAAAATTTAAGTATAGTCAGTAAATATGCCTATCTTGAAGGATTGTAAGATTGAGAGTTTTTGTTCGATTATCCAATAACAATTTGATTCAACATTTATATCTAAACTCGCCAACTGGATGAATGGCGTAGAAATCACGGTATTAGCGGCTAATATATGGTTATATGTCCTATGCTGATTTCTCGTGAAAAAGGTGGCATTTTGCGTCATAAAATTGGTGCAGGGAGAAAAATGTCAGGAAATTAGGCGACTTTTGTTATTGGACTTGATGAGAGATTGCAACACTATTTTCTCTATCAAAATATTCCATGAGGTATTGGGTTCATGCCTGTATATAAGACTCCACTGCGTGATATGCGTTTTGTCTACAACGAGCTGTTTGATCCGAGAGAGATTGAGCAGTTGCCGGGCTTTGAGGAGGTCACCCCGGATCTGGTGGACGCAATGCTGGAAGAGGCAGGGAAGTTTTGTGAAGAGAGACTGCTTCCCCTTAACCAGAGTGGCGATGCAGAGGGCTGCGTATGCGAAGAGGGTGAGGTTTTCACTCCGTCCGGTTTTGTTCAGGTATATCGTGACTTCTGTGAGCTGGGCCTGTGTAGCCTGACCGGTCCGGTTGACTATAACGGCCAGGGAATGCCCAAGACCCTGGGTCTGATGATAGAAGAGATCATCTGCGGCACCAATATGGCGTTCAGTCTCTATCCCGGTCTGACCGGCGGCGCCTGCAACTCCATCATGGCCAAGGGCAGCGACGAACTGAAACGGCGGTATCTGCCAAAGATGGTGGACGGTACCTGGACCGGGGCCATGTCCCTAACCGAGCCGCACTGCGGTACCGATCTGGGCATGATTCGCACCAAGGCGGTTCCGAATGACGACGGTAGTTACACCATTACCGGCACCAAGATATTTATTACCGCCGGTGACCATGATCTGAGCGAGAATATCATCCATCTGGTATTGGCCCGCACCCCGGATGCCCCCAAGGGTATAAAGGGTATCAGCATGTTTCTGGTGCCCAAGTTCCTGGTGAACGAGCAGTCAGAGGTGGGGGAGGCGAATAACGTCAACTGCAGCGCCATAGAACACAAGATGGGGATCAAGGCCTCCGCCACCTGCGTGATGAACTTCGATGACGCCAAGGGCTATCTGGTGGGTGAGCTGAACAAGGGCATGGCCGCCATGTTCATAATGATGAATGTGGAGCGGTTGGCGGTAGGCATCCAGGGCCTGGGCATTGCAGAGGCCTCGTATCAGGGTGCCGTCGCCTATGCCAAAGAGCGTCTGCAGGGGCGATCCCTAACCGGCGCCAAGATGCCTGACAAGGCCGCCGATCCTATTATTGTGCACCCGGATATAAGGCGTATGCTGCTCACCCAGAGGGCATACACTGAGGGCTGTCGCGCCCTGGTGGCCTGGGTCGCTCGGGAACTGGATGTCTCCAGGCATCACCCGGATGAGCGGCGCCGTCAGGATGCGGAGGATTTTATCGCCCTGATGACCCCAGTGGTAAAGGCCTTCAACACTGACATAGCCTCAGAGATGGCCAACCTGGGGGTGCAGGTGTTCGGCGGGCATGGATATATCCGGGAGCATGGGATGGAGCAGTATGTACGTGACGCCCGTATCTCCCAGATCTACGAAGGCACCAATGGTGTTCAGGCCATGGACTTGGTGGGGCGTAAGGTCCCTGCCTTTGATGGCAGATATCTGCAACGGTTCTTCGGTCCGATTGAAGATTACCTGCAACAGAACACCTCTAATCCTATCCTCCAGGGGTTTATCCAGCCCTTGGGTGACGCCTTCGCTCAGCTGAAGTCGGCGACGGAATATGTCAGCGGGCAGTTGACGACAACGCCGGACGATAGTTTTGCCGGGGCCACCGACTACCTGCGCATGTTCGGCCTGGTTGCCGTCGGTTATCTGTGGGCGCGCATGGCGGATGTTGCCAGCGCCAAGGTGAACAGCGGTGAGTCGCTGTTTTATCAGGCTAAGATAGATACAGCGCATTTTTATTTCGAACGTCTGCTGCCGCAGTGCGCTATGCTGCACCAGATCATACTTACCGGCTCCAGCACCATCATGCGGTTCAATGACGAGGCCTTTGAGATATGAACCTCATATTCAGGCTGGTCTGGTTATTTATCACTGCATCCAGACGCAAACGCATAAGGATGACCGAGGCGAGCAAGTTGCCGCTGCGGGTGTTGCCCACGGATATGGATATCAACATGCATCTTACCAATGCGCGCTACCTGAGCATGATGGACCTGGGTCGGGCCGAATTCATTATCCAGGCGGGCATGTTTAAAGAGTTGATGAAAAGAAAATGGTTGCCGGTGGTTGCGGTGGCCAATCTCAAGTTTATTAAACAGATAAACCCGCTCCAGCGCTTTAACCTCATCACCCGTATTGTTGGTTGGGATGAGAAGTGGTTCTTCATGGAGCAGCGTTTTGAGGTGGAAGGGCAGCTGGTCGCGCTGGGGGTTATCAAGGGGCTGTTTCGGAGCAGAAACGGCAATGTACCCACCGCAGATTTGATTAAATTAGCAGGCTATGAGGGTGATGCCCTGGAGTTGCCTGAAGAGTATGCCCATATATTTAACAAGTAAACAGTATTACGGAGAAGATGAATGAAGATACTTGTAGCGGTTAAGAGGGTCGTTGATTACAACGTCAAGATCCGCGTCGCTTCTGACCAGAGTGGGGTGGACCTGAATAATGTGAAGATGTCCATCAACCCATTCTGCGAGATCGCGGTGGAAGAGGCGGTGCGCATCAAAGAGGCAGGCAAGGCCGACGAGATTGTGGTGGTTTCATTGGGTGTTAAAGAGTGTCAGGAGACCCTGCGGAGCGCCCTGGCCTTGGGTGCGGATCGGGCGATCCTGATCGAGACCGACGCCGAGCTGCAACCGCTGGCTGTGGCCAAGCTGCTGCAAAATGTGGCGGAAAAAGAGCAGCCGGATCTGATCATCCTCGGTAAGCAGGCGATCGACGATGACAGCAACCAGACCGGACAGATGCTGGCTGCTCTCATGGATCTGCCTCAGGGTACCTTCGCCTCCAAGGTGGAACTGGCAGATGGCAGCGTCCAGGTCACCCGCGAGGTGGATGGCGGCCTGGAGACCGTGGCCCTGACCCTGCCTGCGGTTATCACCACCGACCTGCGTCTCAACGAACCGCGTTACGCCAAGTTGCCGAACATCATGAAGGCGAAGAAGAAACCGCTGGAGATCGTCCCGGTGGCGGATACCGGTGTGGATATCGCGCCGCGCCTGCAGACCCTGAAGGTTACCGAGCCGCCGGTACGGCAGGCCGGTATCAAGGTGAAATCTGTAGAGGAACTGGTGGAAAAACTCAAGAATGAAGCGAAGGTGATCTCATGAGCGTACTGATAATAGCTGATCATGACAGTGCCAACATTAAGTCGGCGACCCTTAATACTATAACCGCAGCGAAACAGTTGGACGCCGACCTGCATCTGCTGGTGGCTGGTAGCGGCTGCAAAGGCGCAGCGGAACAGGCCGCCAAGATCGACGGCGTAAGCAAGGTGTTGCTGTGCGACGACGCGGCCTATGAACACGCCATGCCGGAGAATATGGCCGCGTTGGTGGTCGGTATTGCGGCCAACTACAGCCACATCCTGGCTGCTGCCACCACCAGTGGCAAGAACTACATGCCACGCATCGCCGCCAAGTTGGACGTGGCTCAGATCAGTGACGTCATCGGCATTGAGGCGGCGGACACCTTCGTGCGTCCCATCTACGCCGGTAACGCCCTGGCCACGGTGCAGAGCAGTGACGGCATCAAGGTCATGACCGTGCGTGGCACCGCCTTTGATGCGGCCGCGACCGCGGGCGGTTCCGCTGCTATCGAGGAGATCTCTGCCGCCACATCTTTCGCCGGTTCCAGTTTTGTCGGTCAGGAGTTGAGTGTGTCTGATCGTCCGGAACTCACGGCGGCGGATATCGTGGTCTCGGGCGGGCGTGGCCTGGGCAGTGGCGAGAATTTCAAACTTATTGAGGCCCTGGCCGATAAGCTCGGAGCTGCGATTGGTGCATCTCGCGCCGCAGTGGATGCAGGTTATGTCCCCAACGACTATCAGGTGGGACAGACCGGTAAGATAGTGGCTCCGAACCTCTACATCGCGGTAGGTATCAGCGGCGCCATCCAGCACCTGGCCGGGATGAAGGACAGCAAGGTGATCGTCGCCATCAATAAAGATGAAGACGCCCCCATCTTCGAGGTGGCGGACTACGGTCTGGTGGCGGATCTGTTTGATGCGGTTCCCGAACTGACCAACGCGCTATAACAACACTAACGGGAGAAAGAGCGTGGAAAGAGAGAGCATGAACTATGATGTGGTGATCGTCGGTGGTGGTCCATCGGGTCTTAGCGCTTCTATCAGGATCATGCAGTTGGCCGCAGAGCATGGCATGGAACTCAGTGTATGTCTGGTGGAGAAGGGGTCGGAGATCGGGGCCCATATCCTCTCTGGAGCCATCATCGAACCCACGGCCCTGGCGGAACTGTTTCCGGATTGGCAGGAGAAGGGTGCGCCTCTGAATACGCCGGTAACCGATGATCGGTTCCTGTTTTTGACCGAGAACAAATCTCTCTCTATCCCGGAGTGGACCCTGCCGCCGCAGATGCGTAACCATGGCAACTACATCGCCAGTCTGGGCAATCTGTGCCGTTGGCTGGCTGAGCAGGCGGAAGAGTTGGGTGTTGAGCTCTACCCAGGTTTTGCCGCAGCCGAGGTGCTGTTCAACGAAGACGGGTCGGTCAAGGGTATCGCCACCGGTGATATGGGTATCAACCGTCAGGGTGAGCAGAAGGATGGCTTTGAACCTGGCATAGAACTGCATGCCAAGTACACCCTGTTCTCCGAGGGTTGCCGTGGTTCCCTGTCGCAACAACTCATCGAGAAATTCCATCTGGACGCAACCTGTGAACTCCAGACCTACGGCTTGGGTATCAAGGAGTTGTGGGAGATAGCGCCGGAGAAACATAAGCCTGGGCTGGCGCTACACACCGCCGGTTGGCCACTGCAGCAGGACGTATATGGCGGCAGCTTTATGTACCACCTGGAGAATAATCAGGTGGCGGTCGGCATGGTGGTGGGACTCGATTATTCCAATCCCTATCTCTCTCCCTATCAGGAGATGCAGCGCTTCAAGACCCACCCGGCCATTCGTGGTTTCTTTGAGGGCGGCAAGCGCATCGCCTATGGTGCCCGCACCCTGAGTGAGGGTGGTATGCAATCGCTACCTGATTTGGTATTTCCAGGCGGCGCCTTGATCGGTGACGGCGCTGGTTTCCTTAACGTCCCCAAGATCAAGGGCACCCATGCCGCCATGAAGAGCGGGATGCTGGCGGCCGAGAGCGTGATAGACGCCCTGGCGCAGGGCCGCAGCAACGATGAACTGGTCAGTTATCCTGATGCATTCGAGGATTCCTGGCTCAAGGATGAGTTGCATCAGGCCCGCAACTTCCGTCCGGCCTTTGCCAAGTGGGGTCTGCTGGGCGGCACCCTGTATGCTGGTATAGATCTGAAGCTGTTGCGTGGCAGGGCACCCTGGACCCTGAGTCACCATGGTGAAGATAGAAAACAGCTGCGACCAGCGAGTGAATGCAGCCCGATCTCATATCCCAAGCCGGACGGCAAGCTAACCTTTGACCGACTCAGTTCGGTATATCTCTCCAGTACCAACCATGAAGAAGATCAGCCGGTACATCTTAAACTCAAGGATGAGACCGTCCCAATCGCCCTAAACCTAAAAGAATATGACGCGCCGGAACAGCGCTATTGTCCGGCTGGGGTGTACGAGATCGTGGAGGAGAATGGAGAGAAACGGTTGCAGATCAATGCGCAGAACTGTCTGCACTGTAAGGCCTGTGATGTCAAAGACCCGACGCGCAATATTGTCTGGACCACGCCGGAGGGTAGTGGCGGTCCCAACTATCCGAATATGTAGCTTGATCGCGCGCCATGAAGCAAACCATCACAGTGCCAACTGGTTATGTAAAGCAGCTGCTGGAGCGGGTTGCTGCGCAGAACTATGACGTCAACGAACTGCTGGAATACGTAGGGATTGATCCGTCCGAGATAGAGCATCGAACCGAGTTTCCGGTGGAGAAATTCGGGTTTCTCTATCAACGCATAATGTACATCACCCAGGACGAGTATTTCGGCATGCTGAGTGGTGGTCGCTTGCCAAACGGGGCCTTTCGCATGATGTGTCATGCCATCATCCAGTGCAAGAACCTGGGGCATGCCATTCGCCGCGCCAGCGACTTTCACGAGATAGTGAAAGGGACGCGGATAAAGCCGAAGTTGGAAAGGAAGGGGCGTTTTGCCAAAATGACCTTTGCCGGTCTGGATAGTCTGGATAAGGCAGAGGCGAAGGCACTGATTGCATCCGAGCCACCCTTGAATATCTGCACCTCACTATCTATGTGGCACCACTTCGTTAGCTGGCTGATCGGAGAGCGTCTGGAGTTGCGGGCGGCCTATTTTAGGTTTCCGGAGGAGGAGGCGATTCCAGGTATCAATACCCAGTTTCAATCGGAACTCAGGTTTAGCCAACATGATAATGCCATGGTGTTCCCGGCGCGTTATCTTGCATATCCGATCATCCAGACCGAAGAGACCCTGCGGGGATTTTTAAAGACCGCACCTTATCAACTACTGGTGATGGCGGATGACAGCACCAGTCTGACATCACAGATAGTGGCGCTCATCGGACGTGATTTCAGTATGCCTATTCCTACGGCGAAGGATGTGGCAAATACCTTGAACATGTCGTTATCCAAATTGCGCCGCCGCCTGTTGGACGAGGGGACCACATTTCAGAAGATCAAGGATGATTGCCGTAAAGATACAGCGATCAATTATATGAACTCACCTCAGTTGTCGATTAACGATGTTGCCGGACTGATGGGGTTTGAGGAGACCTCCGCCTTTTTCCGCTCATTTAAACGCTGGACCGGTATGACTCCGGGAGAGTATCGGCAGAGCGGTGACTATCAGAACCAATTACAGTCCACTCGTGATCAACACGATGTTGGCTAACGATTCTGGTTTAACAGGGTCTTGGGGCCGTCCTGTGTCGTTTATGGTGTTGGGTCTACAAGGGTGTTTTTCGCAAGTTGTTGGAAACCTAATGAGCTTAGTCCGGCGGCCTGAATGATCTCTTTTATGCATGCGGGAAACGCAATCGATTACCAGTCGATATTGCCAGTTAGGAAACTATAACGACGCAAATAGTTGGGGGTAAGCTTAATGGTGTATAGCACGATCAAATTAGTCCTGGATGCAGGCGTAGCCCATCTACAGCTGATTCGCCCTGAGTCCTACAACAGTATGAATCGGGCATTCTGGAGGGAGTGGTCTCAGGTACTGGATGAGGTCCGCACGGCTGACGATATCCGGGTGTTGGTGATCTCCTCTACCGGAAAACACTTTTCCGCAGGCATGGATCTGGAGATCTTCTCCAATCCAGATCCGCGTATCTTTAGCGGTGAACCGGCACGGCGTGGTGAGTTTCTGCGGCGACTGGTCTTGGAACTGCAGGATTGTTTTACCCAGCTGGAACAGATGCGCATGCCGGTGTTAGCGGCCGTGCAAGGCGGTTGTATCGGTGGTGCCCTGGATCTGGTCTGTGCCTGCGACAGTCGTTATTGCACCGAGGATGCATTCTTTACCCTCAAGGAGACGGCCGTGGGTATGACCGCAGACCTGGGTACCTTGCAACGCCTTCCCACAATCATAAATCCGGGGTTGGCCAGTGAGCTGGCCTATACCTCTCGCAAATTGGAGGCACAAGAGGCCAAGGAGAGCGGTCTGGTAAACCGAGTGTTCGCCGATCCTGACGCCATGCTGGATGGGGTGATGCAGCTTGCCCGTCAGATTGCAGCCAACTCACCGGTCGCGGTCATGGGCAGCAAGGTGATGCTGAATTATGCCCGTGATCATAGTGTGCCGGACGCATTGGAATACATGGCGACCTGGCAGGCGGGTATGTTCCAGCAGGCGGATATCATGGAGAGTTTTGCGGCACAGATGCAGAAGAGGGATACGGCCTATGCGCCATTAATGCCGCTAGAGCCAGCGATGCCGGAAGATAAATAAATCAAAGACAAATAGATTAGATCTGTTTTTAATCGGGTGAGACACAAAGACATGCACGCAACATCATCAAATTATCCACACATATTTCGGCCTCTGGACCTGGGGTTTACCACCTTAAAGAATCGTGTGCTCATGGGCTCAATGCACCTGGGTCTGGAGGAGATGTCAGGCGGATTTGAACGCATGGCCGCATTCTATGCCGAACGGGCACGCGGCGGGGTCGCCCTGATCGTTACCGGTGGGATCGGTCCCAACAAAGAGGGTGCGGTGCATGCAAGCGCCACCACCCTGATGTCAGAGTCGCAGATTCCAAATCATAGGCTGATAACCGATGCGGTGCATGCCGAGGACGGCAAGATCTGTATGCAGATCCTGCACACCGGGCGTTACGCCTTCAACGACAAACTGATCGCCCCCTCTGCCATCAAGGCCCCGATCAACCCCTACACCCCCAGGGCGGTGACCGCGGAAGAGATACAGCAGCAGATAGAGGCCTTTGTAAACTGCGCCGCCCTGGCGCAGCAGGCCGGATATGATGGCGTGGAGATCATGGCCTCGGAAGGTTATTTCCTGAACCAGTTTATCGTCACCCATACCAACCGGCGGGATGACGAATGGGGCGGGAGTTACGCCAACCGAATGCGTCTGCCGGTTGAGGTGGTGCGTAGGGTGCGGGAGCGGGTGGGCGATAAATTCATCATCATCTTTCGCCTCTCCATGTTGGACCTGATTGAGGTGGGCAGTACCTACGAGGAGATAGTGGCCCTGGGCAAAGCGGTCGCAGATGCGGGGGCCAGCATCATCAATACCGGCATCGGTTGGCATGAGGCGCGTATCCCGACCATTGCCACCAGCGTGCCGCGTGCCGCCTTCGCTTGGGTTACGGCCAGGGTGAAACAGGAGTTGCCCATTCCGGTCATTACCTCCAATCGCATCAACATGCCTGAGATTGCCGAGGCTATTTTGAAGAACGGCCAGGCGGATATGGTCTCCATGGCGCGCCCCTTTCTGGCGGACCCGGAATTCGTGCTCAAGGCCGAACAGGGGCGGGTAGACGAGATCAACACCTGCATCGCCTGCAACCAGGCCTGTCTCGATCATATCTTTGTAGGCAAGCTCACCAGTTGTCTGGTCAACCCCAGGGCCTGCCATGAGACCGAGATCGAGATCAAACCGACAGACAAACCGCAAAAGCTGGCCGTGGTGGGCGCTGGTCCGGCCGGTTTGGCCTTTGCCACTACCGCTGCAAGATGCGGGCATCAGGTTACCCTGTTTGATGCCGCGGATGAGATCGGCGGACAGTTGAATCTGGCCAAGAGGATACCGGGCAAACAGGAGTTCTACGAAACCCTGCGTTACTTCCGACGGCAACTGGAACTGACCGGGGTTGAGGTCAGATTGAATTGTGAAGTAGCAGCGGAAGATTTGAACGGTGGCGGCTTTGATCGGGTGATACTCGCCACCGGGATTCTGCCACGGGTGCCGGATATCGTGGGTGTCGGGCATGAGAAGGTGCTTTCATACATCGATGTCATCAAGGGTGCAAAGGTAGGGAAACGGGTGGCCGTCATCGGTGCCGGTGGCATAGGGTTCGATGTCTGCGAACTGCTGACCCACGGTGCGGAAGACAGCAGTAAAGATGTAAAGATATTTATGCGTAAGTGGGGCGTGGATATGTCTCTGCAGGCCCGGGGCGGTATCGCAGGTGTTCCCCAGGAGATTGAAGAATCACCGCGCCAGGTCTATCTGCTGCAACGCAAGGCCAGCAAGGTAGGGTCCGGACTGGGTAAGACCACCGGTTGGATCCACCGCGCCGACCTGCAGATGAAGCAGGTGCAGATGTTGAACAAGTGCGAATACCTCAAGATTGACGATGATGGTTTGCACCTGAATATAGATGGCAAGCCAATGTTGTTGGAGGTGGACAACATCGTGCTTTGCGCCGGACAGGAACCGCGTCGCGAACTCAAGGATGGCGTTACCATACCGCTGCACATCATCGGCGGCGCCGACGTGGCGGCGGAACTCGATGCGAAGCGCGCCATCGACCAGGGTGTGCGTCTGGCAGTGGCTCTGGATAGAGAACAATAATCGTGCTTGCCTGTTGTTCCTGCCAAAGCAAAATGTTATTTATCGGTGGGGTTAACAAATAAATAAGATGAGTGAACCGATGAGATACGCCGCAATTACCGGCTGGGGAAAGTGTCTTCCCCCCGCCATCCTGACCAATGATGACCTGGCCACCTTTCTGGATACGGATGATGAGTGGATTCGCAAACGTACCGGCATGCAGGAGCGGCGTATCTCCCACGTGCAGGTATCGCAACTGGCGTATGTGGCGGCGCAACGCGCCCTGGCCGCGGCCGGTAAGACGGCGGAGGATGTAGAGCTAATCGTTTTCGGCACCACCACCCCGGATAGCATCTGTCCCAATAGCGCCTCCGGGGTGCAGAAACTATTGTCTGCAAAGAACGCGGCCTGTATGGACGTAAGCACCGCCTGCACCAGCGGTCTGTACGCGCTGAGCGTGGCCAACAGTATGATCCGTTCCGGTGTGGTGAATAGCGCTATTGTGATCGGTGCAGAGGTGATCTCGCCCCTGATGGATTGGGAGAACCGCAACGTGTCCGTGTTGTTCGGTGATGGCGCTGCCGCCTTCTTTCTGGAGGCCAGCGATAAGAAACAGGGGGTTATGGCCGAGTCCCTGGGGTGTTTTGGCGAGGTGCGAGAGATCCTGAGTCTGCGCGGCTGGGGTTCCGAACATGCCAACAGCGGCATAATGCTGGGCGATACCGACTGGATGTTTGAAGGTAAGGAGATCTTTAAACGGGCAGTTACCGGCATGGCGGATGCCTGTGCGGATGTGCTGGCCAAGGCTGGATTGTCCATGGATGAGGTCGATCTGGTAGTGCCTCATCAGGCCAATCTGCGCATCATCGACGCCCTGGCCAGCAAGACCGGCGCACCAGAGAACAAGGTGTTCGTAAATATCCAGCGCTACGGCAACATGTCCGCCGCGACCGCGCCCATAGCCCTGATCGAGGCCCTGGAGGAGGGGCGCATACAGCCCGGGAGTAAGATCCTGGTGCCGGCCTTCGGCGGCGGCCTGACCTGGAGCGCCCACATGCTGGAGTGGGGCGAAAGGACCCAGCCATTGGCTGAATCGGATGACGAACTGCCGCCCTGTGACAAATCTGCTCTGGAATTGGTTCAGGAGATTAGGCGGCGTAAGGGTAAGGCCTAGGAATCAGGGTCGAGGTCCAAAGGAAGAGGGCCATGGGTCTATGCTCCCCTCTCACCTCACGGGAGAGGGGCTAAAGGCTAAACTGGAAAAAAACCGCGTCTGGATGTAACCTAACGCCCCTTTTTCAAAGCTCTGTGGTGCCCATGTCCGGGAAACTATTTATTAAGACCTTCGGTTGTCAGATGAACGAGTACGACTCCGCCAAGATCGCGGATCTGCTCAAGGCCTCCCATGGGTTCGAACTCACCGAACGAGCTGAGGATGCCGACCTGCTGCTGCTCAATACCTGCTCCATTCGGGAGAAGGCGCAGGAGAAGGTGTTCTCGCAACTGGGGCGTTGGCGTCCCTGGAAAAAGAGGCGGTCCGATCTGGTGATCGGAGTCGGCGGCTGCGTGGCCAGCCAGGAAGGTGAAGCAATCCGCCGTCGTGCGCCTTATGTCGACTTGATCTTCGGACCGCAGACTCTGCACCGTCTGCCGGAGATGCTGAACAGCGTTCGTAGAGAGCATGCCCCGGTTATTGATGTCAGCTTTCCTGAGATCGAGAAGTTCGATTGTCTGCCGGAGCCTCGGGCCGATGGTCCGGCCGCCTTCGTCTCGGTGATGGAAGGTTGTTCCAAATATTGCACCTACTGTGTGGTGCCCTACACCCGTGGCGAAGAGATCAGCCGCCCGCTCGCCGATGTGATCGCCGAGGTGAGCAAGCTGGCGCAACAGGGGGTGCGCGAGGTGAACATGCTGGGGCAGAACGTAAACGCCTATCGTGGGTTGATGGAGGATGGTGATATTGCCGACCTGGCGCTGCTTATCCATGCCGTGGCCGCCGTGGATGGCATTGAGCGCATTCGCTTTACCACCTCACATCCGGTGGAGTTCTCCGACAGCCTGATCGAGGCGTTTGGAGAGGTGCCGGAGCTGGTGAGTCATCTGCATCTGCCGGTGCAGTCCGGGTCGGATCGCATCCTCGGTCTGATGAAACGGGGGCACTCCGCCTTTGAGTACAAGGCCAAGATCAAACGTCTGCGCGCGGTGCGGCCCGATATCAGTCTCTCTTCTGATTTTATAGTAGGCTTCCCCGGCGAGAGCGATGAAGACTTCGAGCACACCATGGATCTGATCGAGGGCATCGGCTTTGATCACTCCTTCAGTTTTATCTATAGCGCCAGACCTGGCACCCCAGCCGCGGATTATCCAGACGACATCCCGCTTGCGGTAAAACAGGCGCGCCTGGAACGCCTGCAAAAGCGTATCAACGAGATGGCCCAGCAGATCAGCCGCCGCATGGTGGGCACTAAGCAGCGGGTGCTTGTGGAACGGGTATCACGCAAAGACAGCAGCCAGTTGGCGGGTCGTACCGAGAACAACCGAGTGGTGAACTTCGCCGGTCCCCGGGAGTTGATCGGTGAATTTGTGGATCTCACCATCACCGAGGCCCTGCCCAATTCCCTGCGCGGCGAGCTGGTGGATGGGCTATTATTAAAAGACGCAATTCGCTAAATATAACGACGTGTCAGAACATCCCGAATCAATAGACCTGGTACTTACCCCGGAAGACAACCACAGGTTGGCAAATCTCTGCGGCCAGTTGGATCAGAATCTGCGCCAGATAGAGCGCCGCCTGGGGCTGGAGATCAATAACCGTGGCAACCGGTTTCGCCTTATCGGTGAGCCGGAGGCCACACGCGCCTGCGCCGAGGTGTTAAAAGGGTTGTATGCAACTTCTGAGAATGAGGTGCTCACCCCGGAACTGGTGCATCTCTATCTGCAGGAGTCCGGCATAGAAGAGCTGTTGCGAGACGATGCGGAGAAAGATATTCCGGATGTGGTGATCAAGACCAAGCGCGGCATGGTGCGGGCGCGTGGTCCCAATCAGAAAGAGTATCTGCATCGTATAGTTACCCACGACATCAATTTCGGTGTCGGCCCCGCCGGTACCGGCAAGACCTATCTGGCGGTGGCCTGCGCGGTGGAGGCCCTGGAGCGGGATCAGGTGCGGCGGGTGCTGCTGGTGCGTCCGGCGGTGGAGGCGGGAGAGAAATTGGGATTCCTGCCAGGTGATCTGGCCGATAAGATCGATCCCTATCTGCGCCCCCTGTACGACGCCCTGTATGAGATGCTGGGATTCGAGCGTGTTGCCAAGCTGATTGAGCGCAACGTGATCGAGGTTGCGCCTCTGGCCTACATGCGCGGTCGCACCCTGAACGATGCCTTCATCATCCTGGATGAGGCCCAGAACACCACGCCGGAGCAGATGAAGATGTTCCTGACCCGTATCGGTTTCGGCTCCACTGCGGTGATCACCGGCGATGTAACCCAGATCGACCTGCCTCGCGGGCAGCGCTCCGGCCTGCGCGAGGCCTCCGAGGTGCTGGCGGATGTGGAGGGCATCAGTTTTACCTTCTTTAATTCGCGGGATGTGGTACGCCACCCACTGGTGCTGCGTATCGTCAACGCCTATGAGGAGCATGATCGCAACAAGGAGCAGAGGTGAGTCTGGAACTGGAGATCCAAAATGCCACGCAAGCAGAACAGCTTCCTGCGGATGAGAGCTTTATCCGCTGGGCCCAGGCGGCGTTGCGGCAAGAGCGGGAGCAGGCCGAGATCGTAATCAGATTGGTGGATGAGTCAGAGAGCCAGGAACTGAACCGGGAATATCGTGGCAAGGATATGCCTACCAATGTCCTCTCTTTTCCATCTAATTTGCCTGAGGTGATTGATAGCAATCTGTTGGGAGATCTGGTGATCTGTGCCCCGGTGGTCATGCGCGAGGCCGGAGAGCAGGGCAAGAGCACGGAGGCGCACTGGGCGCATATGGTTGTACATGGAGTGCTGCATCTCTTAGGATATGACCATCTGACAGAGGACGAAGCGGAGACGATGGAGTTGTTGGAGAAAGACGTGCTGGCTGGTCTTGGCTTTCAGGACCCTTACAAAGAAGGAACAGATGAGTAACGACGAATCGGACAGTGGTTCTATCTTTAAGCCTTGGTTGAAAAAATTGGCTGGTGCCTTCAACGATGGTCCGGAAAACCGTGAACAACTGATTGCGTTGTTAAAGGATGCCAAGGCTCAGCATCTACTGGATGCGGAGGCCCTATCCATGATGGAGGGTGCCTTGCAGGTATCCGAGTTGCGGGTGCGGGATATCATGATTCCCCGGGCCCAAATGACGGTGATCAATAGGGATGACTCGCTGGAGAAGATTCTGCCGGTGGTTATAGATTCCGCCCACTCCCGTTTTCCGGTGATAGATGATGACCGTAGCGAGGTGATCGGTATATTGTTGGCCAAGGATCTGTTGGTCTATTGCGGCGATTCTTCCAAACGGTTTTATGTGCGCGATCTGCTGCGGGCCGCCGTGTTTGTGCCGGAGAGCAAGCGCCTGAACGTGCTGCTGAACGAGTTTCGCGCCAACCGCAATCACATGGCCATAGTGGTGGATGAATACGGCGATGCGGCCGGACTGGTGACCATCGAAGATGTGTTGGAACAGATCGTGGGTGAGATCGAAGACGAACACGACTTTGACGATGCCGCAGTCATATTGAAACGTAGCGCGACGGAATACACCATCAAGGCCCACACCCCGATTGAGGACTTCAATGAGTACTTTGGCGCGGATTTGGGTGACGAAGAGTTCGATACCATTGCGGGTCTGGTTGCCAACGCCTTGGGGCATATGCCCAAGCGGGGAGAGCGGGTGGATATAGACAGGTTCAGGTTCAAGGTGCTGCGGGCGGACAGTCGCCGTATCCATCTGCTTGAGGTGCGGTTGTTGCCTAGGGACGAGAAACTCTGACCGGTGTCGAGGTGCGCAGCTATTCCGTCCCCCTCTCCCCTGGGGGGAGAGGGTTGGGGTGAGGGGGATGTGTCGAATCAAATAAACAAATGCCAACTTTCACATCAATAATAAAACTACTCACCGCCTTCACCGCCGGCGCCATCACCGTACTTGCCTTTGCCCCCTTTGATCTCTATTACCTGGCCGTATTGGGTCCGGCCATCCTGCTATGGTTGTTGTTGGCGGCCGATTCCGGCATGGCATTCCGTCTGGGGTGGATGTTTGGTCTGGGACTATTCGGTGTGGGCGTGTTCTGGTTGCATATCAGCATCAATCAGTTCGGGGGGGTTGGGCCATTGCTCGCTATTATCGCTACCCTGGCCTTCGTCGCATTCTTGGCGCTGTTCTATGGGGTAGTGGGGTGGCTGGGGAAGGTCGTATCCGGCACCGCAGCCTGGCCGGTTCAGTTAGGCGTCTATGTGTCGTTTTGGGTTCTGTTGGAGTGGGTACGCGGCTGGGCCCTGACCGGCTTCCCCTGGCTGGCCTTGGGCTATTCCCAGATCGGGACGCCATTGCAGGGTTATGCACCGTTGTTGGGGGTATACGGAGTTACGCTGGTGGTGGTGCTTTCAGCGGCCTGTCTGGTTGCGCTGCTCAAGAGTGTTAAGACGCTTGTTCCTGTTTTGTTGGGTATTACCCTTATCTGGGGCGGCGGTTGGTTTCTGACCCAGCAGGATTGGAGTAGGCCGACCGGCGATGGGATCAAGGTCAGTATTATTCAGGCCAACGTGAAACAGGAGTTTAAGTGGCGGCCGGAGGCCCGGCAGCCGACCATAGATACCTATTTGAGGCTGACGTTGCGGGAGTGGGACAGTGACCTTATCGTCTGGCCCGAGACGGCGATTCCCGCCTATTATCATCAACTGGAAAATAGTCTGTTTAAGGCGCTTGAGTCTGAGGCTCAGGGACACAATAGCGACCTACTATTCGGGATCTCGGTGTGGGAGGATAGCGGTGAACGTTACTTCAACTCACTGAGTACCTTGGGGTCGGAGCGTAACGCGTATTACAAGCGGCATTTGGTCCCCTTTGGCGAGTACATGCCTATGCGTTGGGTGCTGAAGCCGCTGATCGATATCTTGCAGATACCCATGTCCAGTTTCTCTCCCGGGGAGGCGGCGCAGCCTCTACTAAAAGTGGCCGGGCATCAAGCCGGGGCATCTATCTGTTACGAAGACGCCTTCGGCGCAGAGATTATCCAGGCCATGCCGGAGGCAGAGTTTCTGGTGAATGTTAGCAACGATGGCTGGTTTGGCGACTCCATAGCTCTGCCACAACATCTGCAGATCGCACGCATGCGTTCTCTTGAGGCCGGGCGTTATCAACTGCGCGCCACCAACACCGGGATATCCGCGTTTATCGGACCCAAGGGCGAGTTGCTGTCTTTATCACCTATTAACAAAGAGTATGTACTAAGGGGGGAGGTTATCCCTATGTCAGGGACAACGCCATATGCAATGGTTGGTAATTGGGGGGTAGTGGTGGTTGTATTGCTGTTCCTGGGCTTGTTGTTTGTGAGGCATCGGCATCTTACTTCAACAGGATATTTCCATCGGTAACCATGTCTAGATCCTATTTCATAGCCATCTTCTTTATCTCCCTGAGCTGCTTTGGCGGTAGCTTCGAGGAAGATATCGTGGCGGCAGCTATTGATCGCACCACAAAGGAGGTGCGCTACGACGGTTCCTATTTCGCCATCCCATATCCGAACGGTGATGTGCCGGAACATGTCGGGGTGTGTATAGATGTAGTAATTCGGAGCTATCGCGCCTTGGGGGTGGATCTTCAAGTCTTGGTGCACGAAGATATGGTAAAGAATTTTGCTGACTATCCATCTAAAAGGATTTGGGGGTTGGATAAAACGGATAAGAACATAGATCATCGCCGGGTGCCGAATCTACAGATCTTTTTCTCCCGGCATGGAAGATCGCTTAGCATAAGTCAACGTCCAGGGGATTATGCGCCCGGAGATATAGTGACCTGGATGTTACCGGGAAATCTTCCCCATATCGGCATAGTTACCGATAGGGTGTCGGACGCCACCGGTAATCCGCTGGCGGTGCATAACATAGGGGCAGGACCGCATCTTGACGATATGCTGTTCTCATATGAGATTACCGGACACTATCGGTACCTGCCGGAAGGATACAGCGATTAGATTAACTATTAACTCCTGAGGCGTTGACCTGGTAATAAGAATTACGAACTCCTCAGCTAATTAAGGGATTGCTATCTATGCGAAAAGAACTTTCTCTGACCTCCAGTGTATTGCTTCTGCTGTTATTCGGAACTCTGATGTGGGTTGCTTTCTGGTTGCGTAGTGCAGCCGTTGGATTGCCAACTCTTACCCATATGCACCAGTCTCCTGATGGTGATCTCTATATCATGTTAGGAACTGACATCTTTGAACATGACTCTGTGGGTGCGCCTGTGCGCCGCATAGATCTGCGTGAATTAGGGGTCAGTGATGTGGTTGGAGATTTTGCTTTTTTTAGTAATGGAGATCTGCTGCTTAGGGTCGGCGCGGATGAACGCAGCCTTACAGATAAGATCAGGCAATATTTTCGCCGGGATAATCTGGAGCCTACTCATTTGGCGGTCGCAAAGGGAGGGCTGTTTCGCTGTGATATCACTGCTATGACATGCCGCCCATTTGGTAACTCATATAAGAATTTTGACCAGAGTTTTTTTCTCGCGGTTGACTGGAATTCAGACCGAGTATTGGTGGCTGATTCTTCTCGTCACAGTCTACTTCTGTTTTCCTCAGAGGGTGATCTGCTAACGCAAACTGAACAGGGGCTTAAATTTCCAAACCAGATCATCTATCGTGACGGTTTGGCCTATGTAGCCAATACCAATCGTCATGAGATAGCCGTGTTCGAAGTTGGAGAAGCTAGTTTCAAACGGACCGTTCGGGGGTTTCTAACCGCTGAGGTGGGAACGCGGCTACGAGGTCATATTTGGCCCTCGGCCGTGATGATTGTGGATGAGCAATTCTGGGTGGTCAACTCGGATAATGATATGGCCAATGGTATCGTGGTTCGCTTCAATAAGGATGGGGAGAGTCTTGGGGAACTGGCTTTGCCTGAAGCAGCTGATGTGTTTTCCGTAGTGCCATTCAATGGCGAGGTATTGGTGAACGATCTTCATGCCGGACGGGTTTATCGTTATTCATCAACGGGTGAGCGTCTTGGCGATTTTGCATCCAATATGCTGGGTGAGAGGGTTCAACAGTTGGCGTTGGAGAGAGAGCAATATTACATGTGGATGTATGTTGTTATAGGTTTGTTCGGCGTTGCATTCATCATTGGCTTGTTTTTGGGTATACGTCAGGAGATGGCTATGGACCAACAGTTGCCAGTACCAGACACAGAAGACTTTATGTTTACCCACGAAACACCAGGTATCGTATGGATTGATCAGGATCCTAGATTTGTCCGCATGGTGAAATGGTTGGTATGGTTTGGTGTGACAAGCTGTCTGCTTTTTATACCTTTGATGTGGATACTAATAGGTGTCGAAAAACCACTTGGCTTTTATCTGACGATGGGGTTTATGTTGGCGTTTATTATCGCAACTATTGGTTTCGTCTCTCGCTTCACTCGGCAGCGTTTGGGTATATTAGGGGAATGGGTGGTCGGAATGGATAGTAGCGGTCGTTTCGCGGCAGCAAAGAGTGAACATGTCCTCTATTCCCAGAACCGTCTTGTGGTCGGTAATGTGGTGATCACGTTAAGAACGAATCAGCCATGCTTTTCTGAAGAGCAGTTGGTGACTCATCTCTATCCTTTGCTCAAAGCAGCCAGGTATCTCACTCAATGGCAGATGCAGGGTGTGATAATGCGGTTGAGGCCTATCCAGAGTGTTTTCGCCGTGCTAGGAATATTGTTGTTGGTTGTTATTGTGGTTTGGCTAGAGAATGGCGGTGCGAGATAATATTCGTCTTTGTTAATTAGCATCAACCTTTCTACTCACTCCAATAATATTCGGTATAGGCCATGCCCCCAGGTCTCCGTCCTGGCCCAGATAGAAGCGGTTGATGTTGTTGTTCAGTTCCTTGGTGTAATTGGGGAGGTTGATGTATAGCTGCGCCTCTTTGCCGCCTTCCAGGTGTTGGGCGGCGATCAGGTCAAGCGGGAGCGAGAGTAGTAGCTCATTGAAGTCGTGCATGGAGAGCAGATCGTCAGAGTATATCAGCAGGGCGCGCCCTTGTTTGTCTTCTCCCAGCGCCACCCCGCTCCAGCGTTTGTCTTGTTGGCCCCAGCGGTTTTCGCCGTGACGTTTGATCAGGCGCATATTCTGCACTACCTGGGCGTAGTCTTTGATGATTTGGTCAAAGTCCGCATCTGTTACATCCAGGTCGAATATTCGGAATGGTGCCAGTCCTGGCGTTCTGGGGCCGAATGCGGCCAGCGAGTGGTAGCTGCTGACGCGTCTTCCTTGATGTATTTCTCCAGACTGCATATAACCAACATGGGTGGTCATGTCCTGTAGATACATGCCGGCGTTGATCGCGGCAACCAGATTGTGGCGTCGGCTCCACTCCTTGGTTGGGAGGCCGCTTGTGTAACCAAATTGTTGTTTGGAGTAAAGCTTTAGATCCCATAGTTTCGGATCGACACGCAGGACGGTGATCTTACCGCTGCCGAACAGCGATGGTTTGTCGTTGTGGAATATCCCTAGTTCCAGGCCGGGTTCCAGGGTCTGCCATTGCTCTTCTGCCAGACAGGTGCCGACGTGCGTTAACAGAATCAGTGACAAGAGGCAGATTCTGAGAATATTGATGGCTGCTGGCATGGGTGTTGAGTGGTCCATCTGTCGGCGGAGGTTCCGATTTTAGATGTTTGCGCTGGCGCTGGAAAGAGACCCCGTTCACATGATTCGGGGCTATCATCGTGTGGGTTGTAGGGAAGCGCTACTCCTCTCCCTACTATGGGAGAGGAGGCGTTAGATATAGCTTATATGGAAGGGCTCATCCAGATATGCACGGCTATGGAGGCGGCATACCCCAGGGCTATGGCAGGGGTCCACTTAAGATGTCCGAAGAAGGTGTATCTGCCTCTGGCCTGTCCCATCAGGGCCACGCCGGCGGCGGAGCCGATGGACAATAATGATCCTCCCACGCCTGCGGTCAAGGTTACTAATAACCACTGATCAAGCGACATATCCGGCATCATGGTCAGCACTGCGAACATGACCGGTATGTTGTCCACTATGGCAGAAAGTATGCCTACAAAGATATTGGCCTGAGTTATGCCCCAGTCGATATACATAACCTTGGACGCCAAGCTTAGGTATCCTATAAACCCCAGGCCGCCTACGCAGAGCACTACCCCGTAAAAAAACAGTAGGGTGTCCCACTCGGCGCGCGCAATCTTGGTGAATACATCAAATGCCACTATATCGCCCATCTGTCCGGCGTGTTCAGACTCGCCATCGAAGACATTGAGTTTGGTGGTGCGCTTAAGATAGTACCCGAATAGCTGTAGATAGGAGAGACCGGTGAGCATACCTATTACCGGCGGCATATGCAGAAAGTTGTGGAAGCTGACTGCGGTGATAATGGTAAGGAGAAACAGGGCAATGATCCTCCTGGCTCCACGCCTCATTGACACTGATTCCCCGCCGCTGTTGGGCTTTTCATTGGGGACGGCGAAATGCATAAATATTGCTGGGGTAAGCCAGTTGACCAGGGCTGGCATGAACAGACGGAAGAAGGACCAGAAGTCTACTGCCCCTTGAGGTGTATGAATGGTCTTTTGCCACACCATTAAGGTGGTTATATCGCCGAAGGGGCTAAAGGCGCCGCCGGCATTGGCTGCAACCACGATATTTACGCAAGAGAGCAGGACAAATTTGCTGTTGTATCCGCCGACGGCCATGATTACCGCGCACATTAGCAGTGCAGTGGTGAGGTTGTCCGCGACCGGTGAAATCAGGAAGGCGAGTAGGCCGGTGATCCAGAATAGTTGTCTGAAACCAAAGCCTTTACGGACTAACCAGGAACGCAGGGCCTCAAAGACATTGCGCTCATCCATGGCGTTGATATAGGTCATGGCCACCAGCAAGAACAGCATCAGCTCTGCGTATTCGAGGAGATTGTGGCGGACAGCGGCCTCGGCCTCGTGGATAAAGCCATTGTTGACATATACCAGGGCTATCATGCCCCAGATGATGCCTGCTGCCAGGATTACCGGCTTGGATTTGCGCAGATGCGTGAACTCTTCGGCCATCACCAGGAGATAGGCAATACCGAAAAACAGCAATGACATATATCCCACCGTGTGCGCGGTCAAATTAAGCTGATTTTCCGCACCTGATCCTGACGCCATGGCCATGCCAGGGAATAAAGACAGCAGCGGTAAGAGTAGCTTTAGTAGCTGTGTCACGGAACGTTTCTCCCCCATAGTAAAATTCTCACTCGTATTGTTGTTAACATTTAGCTTAACCTTAAACCGGTATGAATTTGTTAAATTCAGGTTAAAAGTTTACAACTGATTGTTTTGGCAATGTTTTAATATCACAAACACCCCTGCCAACTAGGCATGTAGGCATATTTCTTGGATGTTACATGATCTGATTTAGAAATATTAACTAAATTTTGTTTTTAGGGTAATTGATATAGCTCATTGGCTGGCTAGGTTGGCTGGGAGAGGTTGGGTCTAGGTCTTGATTGTGGGGAAGATCTTGCCTGGATTCAGGATTCCGGCTGGATCAAGCTGTTGTTTTATATCTGCCATAAGGCGTAGGGTAACCGGATCTATCTCACGGTCGATATATTCCCTCTTTTCCAGCCCTATGCCGTGTTCGCCCGAGAGGGTACCGCCCAGCCGCAGGACAAGATCGAATGCCGCATCCAGGCAGTTGTAAGCCTGTTGCATCTGCTCCTGGTTGTCTGGGTCGGTCAGCAGATTCATGTGGATGTTGCCGTTGCCAGCATGGCCGAAGTTTACGATCTTTATGCCGCTGTCTTCAGATAGCCGATTCAGACCGGCTATGAGGTCCGGAATCCTGGAGACCGGCACCACCACATCCTCGTTGATCTTCTTGGGGGCGATCTTGCGCAGGGCCGGTGATAGGGCCTGGCGCGCCCTCCAGAGCTGCTCGGTCTCATCCTGGGTCTTGGCGGTTTGCAGTTCTATCAGGCCCTGGTTGCGGGCGGCGGTCGCCACCGCATTGACCGATTGCTCGATGCAGTGGCTGGGACCGTCTACTTCGATCATAAGCAGTGCGCTCACATCTGGCGCGATCTCTAACTGAGATGATGAACGAGCTAGTTCAATGGCGGCACCATCCATAAATTCCAGGGCGCAGGGGGTTACCGGTTGCGCCATTATGGCGGATACGGCCTGGGCCGCCGTGTGCAAATCCCGGTAGCTGGCCCGCAGGGTCTGTTTGGTCTCCGGGAGTGGGGTGAGCTTAAGGATGGCCTGGGTTATGATGGCCAAGGTTCCTTCGGAGCCGATCAGCAGGCGGGTGAGGTCATAGCCCACTACACCTTTGCTGGTCATTACCCCGGTGCGTATCTCTTCGCCATTACCGATGACGGCGCGCAATCCCAAGGTGTTTTCTCTGGGGGTGCCGTATTTGACCGCCCGCGGTCCGGCCGAGTTGTAGGCTAGATTGCCGCCAACGGTGCAGACGGCGGCGCTGGACGGATCCGGTGGCCAGAAGAATCCATGTTCCTTTGCCGCCTGTTGCAACGCCTGGTTGGTAACACCCGGTTCTACTATGGCGATGCGGTTGGCTGGGTCGACCTCCAGGATGCGGTTCATGCGCTCCAGAGAGAGTACGATTCCACCCAGATCAGGCACGGTAGCGCCGGTGGTGCCGGTGCCGCGTCCCCTGGCTATGAGGTTTATCCGTTCTTTATGACAGAGACTGACCAGGGACTTGATCTGTTCGTGTTCTGTTGCGAACACTACTGCCTGGGGCATGGCCTGACGGCGGCTGTTGTCGTAGCCGTAGGGTAGGCAGTCCCCGGGGTCGGTCAGGACGGATTCCCGGCCAAATATCGCGCCAAGTTTGGCGATGATGCCGGGAGAGATGCTGCTCACCGGTATTCGAAGATCTTGATTACCCGTTTGACCCCGGATACATAGCGGACCTTTTCTACCACCGCCCCTGCCTCTTGCTCTGAGACTATGCCCATCAGATAGACATTGCCTTGGTCAGTGACCACTTTGACCCTGGTAGGATCAAAGTCCGGGAGCTTGATGTCAAACAGCTTGATCTTTACCTTGGAGGTTATGTAGGTATCGTTGCCCTGCTGGGTCAGGGAGGCGGATGGGCTGATCTTGATCTCATCCACCACGCGCCGTATCTCTGGGATCCTGCGGATCTTCTCTACATAGCTTTGGCGTATCTGTTCGTTTTCTGCCTGTCCGGTGAGCAGTACCACCTTGTTATAGCTGGTGGCGCTGAGGTTTGAGTGTTTGATCAGGTAGTCATCTTGCACCCGCAGAGTCATGGCCTTGAGTTCGATATTCTGGTCTTCCACAGTGGCCCCGATGGAGCGCCGATCATGGATTGCCGATGCCCCGGTAGCGGCGCCTCCAACTACGACAGGTGCGCAGCCGTAGAGTAGGTTTATGCCTAGCAGTGTCGCAATGATGGCCAGAGGTTTAACCAGTCTCATGTTTTTCTCCGTCAGTAGTTGTGTCTGTTTCAATCTGCCTGAAATGCGTTTTTGATCCAGTCGATCTGTGGATTGTACTGCCCCGAGACAGTTATTACATCAAATCTGCACGGGCTGTTACTGTATAGTCTCTCATTTTGCAGATAATGATGCGCTGCCAGCAGGATGCGACGTTGTTTCTGTCTGGTTACGCTTGCAGCGGCAGAGCCGTAAATATCGTTCTTGCGGTAACGGACCTCGACAAATACCAGAAAGTTTCCGTCTCGCATAATTAGGTCGATCTCTCCCATACGGCAGTGGTAGTTGCGGGCGATCCTGACAAGCCCTTTTAAGGCTAGATATTCCTCCGCCAGATCCTCAGCATTTGTACCTACCTTTCTGGTAGTGTTTTCTGTGGTCCAATTCCGTTTCAACCAATCAGCCATGCCATCGTGTTACCAAGAGAAGAAACCGGATGACGTTCCTCCGGGACTAGGGGTGGCGCTGGGGGCGGTATAGCCTTTCGGTTTTTCCAGTCTCGGGGCGTAGCCGATGGCCTCAGGGGTCCCCTGCTTCATCCTGGCCCAGACCAGTTGCCGGTGAACCTGGTTGTTACCTTCGATAGAAAGGATGCCGGTCTTGCCGTCAAGGGTTTCACGGGATGAAGACTTCAGGCGAGACAAGTGGGGCAGCATCCGATAGCTGTCTATACCCATGGCGTAGAGACGTCCATAGTAGGGCTCTTTCTTGGCCAGGGTCTCTTGCATGAGTTGCCTGGAGAGTGGTTTCTCGCCTTCGTTGAGGATAAGCCAGGGAATGTCCGGGAAAAGCACCCCTTCCAGGTCCTGGTCCCTCTTGGGGTCGAGGATGCCGGCATAGCTGTTGGAGGTGGTATACACCGGCAGATCTGAGGCGTGATAGAACTGCAGTTGCGGACGGATTTGCCGCGCCAGTTGGGGTTTGGCTACCAGGAATATAAAGGTGGCATCTTTGCGCCGGTATGGTTCAAACTCGATCTTTCTGCCCAGGGCGTTGCGCATGGAGTTACGCCGTTCGTAACTCTCGTCGATATTCAGCAGGGACTTGATGGAGGCGGAGAAGTCGTTGATGCCTTCGTTGTAGACCTGGCGTTCCGCCAGTTTGCCTCCCAGACCGATCCAGCGGTTTTGGAAGCTCTGGAAGATCCGTTCGCCCCATTCACCCTGCGGGGTGAAGGCTATGGCCCTGGTGTGCCCGTCGGTCCAGGCCTTTTCGGCCACTTGCATGGCTTCATCCTCGGGAGAGAGGCCGAATTGATAGAGGTTTTCCGGCGGCCTGCCCTGAGTATGGACCCGGTTCAGGGCCAGTACCGGCACCTTAAGGCTCCCGGCTCGGGCCAGCTGGGCTACGGACTCCTTAACCAGTGGACCGATCACCTTGTCTGCGCCGTCGGCTACCGCCCGTTGATAGAGCATGACCGTACCGGCGCTGTTGCTATTGTCATAGACCCGGATTATGGGACGCTGTCCTTCTGGCTGGCTGTTGTAGGCGGCCATGATGCCGTCATACAGGGCGAGGGCGGCCTGGGCGTACGGTCCGGTCTTGGGCAACAACAAGGCCAGTTGTTTGGTCTGAGAATATCCGGCCGTGACCTGCCGCACCTGGTTGTCTAATACCTGTGGTAGGGCTGGATGGCCGGGGAATCGCTCGTGCCAGCGCCGGATGCTTGCTTGACCAAGCGCAGGGTCGTTGGTGTTTATCTTTATGGCTCTGGCCAGTGCTATCCAGCCTCCAAATATCCCAGGGGGGTCCGGCATGAGCAGTTCTAAGGCGGAGTCGGTATAGGTGGTGAGGGCGCGTATGATGTTGAGTTGGTTGTCTAGGCGTTCGGTCTGATCTTGTATGAGCCGGTCCATCTCGGATAGGTGGCGGGCGCTCTCAAACATATTGCCGGTGAGACGAAACGCCTCGGCGCGGGTTTTGTGGTAGCGTTTGAGCAGAGGTTGCGGCATTCCGTCTTCTGGTGGTGTCTCCAGTAGCCGCAGGGCTTCGTCGGCGCGCTGCCCCTTTATCGCCACCTCCGCCAAAAGTACCCGGCGTTTCAAACCCAGACGCGGGGTATCTTCTGTGCCGATCCGCTGCAATAGCATGAAGGCGGAATCGTCATCATTGGCCTTTAGGTAGTCCTCCACCGCTCTGAGCATGGCCTCCTGTTGCAGTGGGGGCTGAGTGGTTGCGGCGATCTGCTCTAACAGGCGCGCCGCCTCGGCGTATTGTCCAGACTGCTCCAGATCCAGGGCGTGGGAGAAGATCTCGTTACCACGCAGATTGTCGGGTACTTCGGATGGTCTCATCCAATCTATGGTGGGGTCGGAGATGCATCCGGCGAGCAAAAGCGAAAGCAGCAGAAACAGGAAATAAAAATAACGATTTTGTTGCATGGTTAGATTGAGGCAGGCAGGATTACAACGATCCTATCTGTATGATCCTTAATTTTGGCGCTACAAAGATAGGTAGCAGATACTTGGCAAGTATATCTTTTCTGGGGTGAGTTGTGTCAATCAAAAACGGTGTCCTTTATGTAGTGGCGACTCCTATCGGCAATCTTGATGATGTGTCGGCACACGCCATTAAGGTGCTGGGCAAGGTTGATCTTATAGCTGCTGAAGATACCAGGCATAGCCGTACCCTGCTGAGCCATTTTGGCATAGACGCCAGGATGTTGTCCCTGCATGAGCACAATGAGCATCAGGCCATGGATAAGGTGCTGGCCCATCTGCAACAGGGGAAGACGGTGGCTCTGATCTCGGATGCCGGTACGCCGCTGATCAGTGATCCCGGATTCACCCTGGTGCGAGAGTGCCACCGCTATGGGATAAGGGTGTCTCCTATCCCTGGCCCTAGCGCCGTCATTGCCGCGCTCAGTGTTTCTGGTATGGCTTCGGACAGATTTGCATTCGAGGGATTCCCGGATCGAAACTCTGGGGCGCGTAGGACGGGATTCGAACAGCTGGCAAACGAGCCCAGGACCATGCTGTTCTATGAATCCAGCCATCGGGTGCAGGCCTGTCTGCGGGATATGTCGGATATATTTGGGGCCGACAGGCCCGCGGTACTGGCGCGTGAGTTGACCAAGCTGCACGAGACCATACTGCATGGTACCCTGGGATCTCTGTGTGAGGCGTTGGAGCAGGATCCAATGCAGTGCAAAGGGGAATTTGTGCTGATCGTTGGGGGACGGGTCCAGGTTCAAGGTGATGGACTTGCCCCGGATACGGAAAAGACCATGAAGCTGCTCATGCAGGAGTTGCCGCTGAAGCAGGCTGCGGCTCTGACTGCCAAGATCACCGGGGAGAAGAAGAATCGGCTGTATCAGTATGGCCTGCAGATTCATGGGGATGGCGCATAATCGCTGGCTGTTGTTAGGTCAATGTTCTGGAAAAGGCGTAAAATATAAGATTTTTAATGACCGTGGGATTATCAGTATGACTATTGTTGTGACTGGCGGGGCTGGGTTTATCGGGGCCAATTTTGTTATTGATTGGTTGCGTGATGTTGGTGAGCCGATTGTGAATCTGGATAAGCTTACCTATGCAGGAAATCTGCAGAATCTGGCTTCTATTGAGAATGATAGTCGCTACATATTTGCACATGGGGATATAGGCGACCAGGATTTAGTTGCTCGGTTGTTAAGAGAGCATAGCCCCCGAGCCGTGATAAATTTTGCCGCCGAATCGCATGTGGATCGCTCTATCCATGGACCAGAGGATTTTATTTCAACAAATATTGTAGGCACCTTTCGGTTACTGGATGTGATTCGTGGTTATTGGAGCGAATTGCCAGTAGGTGATAAAGATGCCTTCCGGTTTTTGCATGTCTCTACCGATGAAGTTTACGGATCACTTGGGTCCGATGCTCCGGCCTTCTCTGAGACTCATCGCTACGAGCCCAATAGTCCCTATAGCGCCAGTAAGGCGGCTTCCGACCACTTGGTGCGTGCCTATCACCATACTTACGGTCTACCGGTGTTAACCACTAACTGCTCCAATAACTACGGTCCTTATCAATTTCCGGAAAAACTGATCCCTCTCGTTATATACAATGCCCTTGCCGGTAAGCAGCTGCCTATCTATGGTGACGGCAAACAGATTAGAGATTGGTTGTATGTTGGTGATCATTGCAGCGCTATTCGTCGAGTGCTTGTTTCTGGACAGCCGGGTGAGGTCTACAATATTGGCGGGTTGAACGAGAAGACAAATCTGGAAATCGTTCGTGTAATTTGCGGTATTTTAGATGAGCTGCGTCCGCTAGCTGTGGGATCGCCCGTATCCAATTACAGTGATCTAATCACCTATGTAACGGATCGTCCTGGCCATGATCGCCGCTATGCCATTGATGCCTCCAAGATACAGCGTGAACTTGATTGGTTTCCTAAGGAAACCTTTGATACCGGGATACGTAAAACAGTTGAGTGGTATTTGGATCATCAAGAGTGGGTGGCCAAGGTTGTTAGCGGCGAATATCGTAAGTGGATTGAGACACAGTACACGTGAGAATATTGCTTCTGGGCTCCAACGGCCAGGTTGGCTGGGAATTGCGGCATACGCTCCCGGATTTGGGAGAGGTGAAGTCGTGTGGCCGTAGTGATGTCGATCTAACCAATTTTGATGCAATTCGAACTGTAATCGCGGATTTCAAGCCGGATTGTATTATCAATGCCGCTGCATACACGGCGGTAGATAGGGCTGAAAGCGAAGCAGAGCTTGCATTTCGCGTCAATGCTGAGGCGGTTGCGGTGCTGGCTGAGGAGGCCCAAAAGCTGGATAGTTGGCTAATACATTACTCAACTGACTACGTATTTGATGGCTGCAAAACTGGGCCATATAAAGAGACTGACGAAACAAATCCTATCAATGTGTACGGGCTGTCCAAGCTGGCTGGGGAGCAGGCAATCATCAACAGTGGATGTAAGCACCTTATTTTTCGTACCAGTTGGGTGATGGGGCGGCATGGAAAAAACTTTGTCAGAACAATACTGCGGCTAGTGCAAGAAAGAGATAGTTTGAGCGTGGTGGATGATCAACACGGGGCACCCACGACAGCGGGTTTGATCGCTAAGGTTACACAGGAGGCTGTTGTGCGCATAACGGCAGAAGAGGCATGGCTACAAGGTATATATCATCTGGCGCCGCACGGACAGACTACATGGTATGGGCTTGCTGAGCTTTTGGTAGAACTAGCTGGGCGGTCCGGGATGCCAATTACGATCAATAAATCCAAGATCCATCCTATCGCGACGGCGGATTATCACACTCCGGCCAGAAGGCCATTAAACTCCAGATTGGATACCCAAAAACTTGAAGGCGTTCTAAGTTTTCAGCTGCCAAGCTGGAAGGACGACTTTATTGGGGTTTCGCAAGAAATAATAAAGGAATTGAAATGAGTATTGTACGAAAAGGTATTATTCTTGCCGGAGGCTCCGGTACTCGTCTTTATCCGGCAACCAAGGTTATATCAAAACAGTTGCTTCCGATATTTGATAAGCCAATGATCTACTATCCTCTGACTACGCTGATGTTGGCTGGTTTGCGAGAGATCCTGGTTATTTCCACGCCGCAGGATATTTCGCGCTTTGAGGACCTGTTAGGTAATGGGGCGCAGTGGGGTCTGGATATCCAATACGCTGTGCAGCCATCGCCGGATGGGTTGGCCCAGGCATTTATTATTGCGGAGGATTTCTTGGGTGGATCACCATCAGCCCTCGTTCTTGGTGATAATATTTTCTATGGCAATTCGCTACAGGAAAGACTTGTGTTTGCCGACAAGCGGAGGGAGGGAGCCACTATTTTTGCCTGCCACGTAAAGGATCCTGAGCGATATGGTGTTGCCGAGTTTGATCGTGAATGGAAGGTGATAAGTCTGGAGGAAAAGCCGGAAAAACCTAAATCCAACTACGCGGTTACCGGCCTCTATTTTTATGATCGGCACGCCGTCGAATATGCGAAGCAGATTAAGCCGTCACATCGAGGCGAGCTTGAGATCACCGATCTGAATAAGACCTATTTGCAACAAGGCGCCTTGTCTGTCGAGTGTATGGGTAGAGGCTACGCCTGGCTAGATACCGGTACGCATGAAAGCATGGTAGAGGCACATCAGTTTGTGCAAACGATTGAACATCGCCAGGGGTTAAAGATTGCTTGTCCTGAAGAGATCGCGTTTCGACAAAAATGGATTGATGGTCAGCAATTAGGGCAATTGGCGGAGCCGATGTTAAAGAATGGTTATGGACAATATCTAATGCGAGTGTTTGAAGAGTCAGAGTATGAAAATTATTGATACGGAAATATCCGATGTAAAGTTGATAGAGCCGCGAATCTTTGAAGACGAACGTGGTTTTTTTTATGAGAGTTTTAATCAAAGAAAGTTTGAAGATGCTATCGGTCAAAAAGTGGATTTTGTACAGGATAACCATTCAAAATCTATAAAGGGTGTTTTACGCGGGCTGCATTACCAACTGCCTCCTAAGGCGCAAGGGAAATTGGTGCGTGTGGTGCGAGGCGAGGTGTTTGATGTGGCGGTTGATGTTAGAAGGTCATCGCATACCTTTGGTAAGTGGGTTGGAGATATTTTATCTGCGGAAAATAAACGCCAAATCTGGATCCCGGAGGGGTTTGCCCATGGATTTATTGTAATCAGTGATGAAGCAGAATTTCTATATAAAACGACGGACTACTATTCGCCTGGATATGAGAGGTGTATCGCCTGGAATGATCCAGTTCTTGATATTCGTTGGCCAACAGATATTGACCCGCTGCTTTCAGAAAAAGATATGCAAGGTGGTTTGTTTGATGAGGCGGATGTTTTTGCCTAATAAGTTCTTCGCGCTGCAATTTTGTTGCTGAGGCGTGCGTCGCTATATCAGCATAATTTCTAAGAATCTATCTATGTTTTTGGTTTTTATGGGTTGTAAATTCCAAAATGATATTCTCTGAATATCTAAATCTAAAGAAGAGTTTGACAGGTTGAATTTGGATGTGTGGAATCTGCGGTGAACTAAGATTGGATGGGGGCGCTCCGAGCCCTGATGTCTTGGGACGTATGATCAGGCAGCTGGAACGGCGCGGGCCCGACCATGAGGGCAGGTTTAGTGATGGCCCGTTGGCCTTTGGGCATCGCCGTCTCTCTGTCATTGATCTTTCCGAACACGCCAATCAGCCGATGGTGGATCAGGAGCTGGGCTTGGCGTTGGTGTTCAACGGGTCCATTTATAATTATCCAGATCTGCGCAAGGAATTGCTCGGTCTTGGCTATCATTTTTTTTCTGATGGCGATACCGAAGTTATTTTGAAGGCTTGGCGTGCTTGGGGCGAGGAGTGCGTCCAACGCTTGCACGGCATGTTTGCCTTCGCTATCTGGGACGAGCGGAAACGCAACCTGTTTTTGGCGCGGGACCGGTTGGGGATAAAACCGCTCTACTACACTCAGGATACGTGCGGATTTCGTTTTGCATCCAATACGCAGGCCCTGTTGGCGGCAGGCGGGGTGGATTGTTCTATCGACCCAGTAGCGCTGCATCATCTGTTTACACTGCATGCTGTGGTCCCTGCACCTCGCACTATCCTCAAGGGTGTACGTAAGCTGGCTCCGGGCCACTGTATGTTGATAGGCGCCGGCGGCGGTCAGAGAGAGTGGACCTACTGGACTCTTGCGGCAACCCGCCCTGACCGCCCGGTGAGCGACGCCGAATGGCTGGATGCCATACACTCGTCCCTGCGTATGGCGGTGAAGCGGCGTAGTGAAATCTCGGATGTGCCGGTGGGTGTGCTGTTATCAGGCGGGCTAGATTCTAGTCTATTGGTGGCGTTGCTGGCGGAGGCTGGGGTATCTGATCTGCGTACCTTTTCTGTGGGGTTTGAGGACCATCCTGGGGAGAAGGGGAGTGAGTTCGAGTACTCGGATCAGGTAGTAGAACGTTATGGCACCAAACACAGAAAGTTTCATATACCAAATGATGAGGTATTACAGCGACTGCCGGAGGCAGTGGATTGCATGGCTGAGCCTATGTTTGGTCAGGACGCCGTAGCCTTCTATCTACTGGGAGAGCAGGTTTCCAAAGAGGTGAAGGTGGTGCAGTCGGGGCAAGGCGCGGATGAGGTGTTCGGTGGCTACTTCTGGTATCCGCGCATGCAGGCTGAGACAGAGGGTGCGCCGTTACAGCGTTTTGCCCGTAACTATTTTGATCGCGACCACGAAGAGTTCCGTCACCTGGTGCAACCGGAGTTCAGGGGTGATGATTATAGTTCTGATCTTGTAGCTAGACTGTTGGCCGAGTCTCAGTCCGATAGCTTTATGGACGCCGTACTACACCTGGATGTCACCACCTTAATAGTGGACGATCCCGTAAAGCGGGTGGATAACATGACCATGGCCTGGGGTCTGGAGGCGCGGGTGCCGTTTCTGGACCATGAATTGGTGGAGTTGGCCGCTCAATGTCCGCCGGAATTGAAGTTGCGGGATGGCGGTAAGTATCCCCTCAAGGCCATGGCCCGTGGATTGTTGCCAGATGCGGTGATTGATCGCCCCAAGGGCTACTTCCCCATGCCGGCGCTGAAATATGTGCGAGGGGATTTTCTGGAGTTCATGCGGTCAATCCTGGAATCCCAAGCCTGTCGCGAGCGTGGAATATACTCTCAGGCCTATGTGGACATGCTGTTCTCGGCCCCGGAGATGCATCTAACCCGTCTGCAGGGGAGTAAATTGTGGCACTTGGCTTCGCTGGAGTTGTGGCTGCAACGCAACGTGGATGCACGCAGCTATTAAATGTTGCATAAATACTACAGAAATATTTATGTATCCCAGGGTTGCTCTGGGAACCGTTCTTGCCACCGGTTGACGATAGTACAGAATAGCTCGGCGGTCTTTTCTGCGTCATAGATGGCTGAGTGGGCCTTGCTGTTGCTCCATTCTATGCCGGCTGCCTCCGCTGCCTTAGACAGTACCGTCTGGCCGTACGCCAGTCCGGCTAGGGATACGGTATCGAAGGTGCTGAACGGGTGAAACGGGTTGCGCTTGTATCCGCAGCGTTTTGCGGCTGCGTTAATGAATCCCAGGTCAAAGAAGGCGTTGTGTCCGACCAGGATAGCCCTGTTGCAACCGCTGGCCTTTACGGCCTTACGGACCGGGTCGGAGATATGGTGTAGGGCATCTTTTTCCGGCATGGCATTACGAAATGGATGGTGGGGGTCTATGCCGGTGAAGGCCAGGGCTTTTGGGTCCATGTTCGCGCCGGGAAACGGCTCAACGTGGCAAGATACGGTCTCTGCTGGATACAAGGCACCTGAAGAATCCATTTTGACGGTAACTGCCGCAATCTCTAATAAGGCGTCTTTGTCGGCATCGAACCCGCCTGTTTCTACGTCTACCACAACAGGCAGGAAGCCACGAAATCTTGTGGCGATATCAGGGTTATAGTCAGTCTTGTTCATGCAAAATAGGATAAAGCATGCATGGCGTTATTTCGAATCTGTTTTGTTTGGGGCTATGTTGGTATATGTAAATGCCTACCCGCGGGCCGTGGGGATCTGTTGGTGTATCTCGCTGTTTCGTATGGTGTTTGTTAGGGATATTTATTCCTTAGTGATGATGCATTGTGTACGGTAAAAAAATGTTAAATAATTCCCTACGGATGCCGATAGTACCCTGGCAGCTGATTCTGGTTTGCTAGCAGGGTAGTATGTGAAAGATTAAAAAAATCGTGTTGGATACTATCAAGATTGCGATAGCTGGTGTATCATTCTGGAGACTTGTTGTATTTTTGTATGGGGAGGGGCGATCATTGCCGATACAAGGCCCGGCTTCCCGTGTGTTTTAATAAATCGGAAGGATAAAAAGATGGCGCGAGGGAATCTTGTTAAAAAGTTGAAGGTAACGCTGGTGACTGTGGCTATTGTGGCCCTTGCCGGCTGTGCCAGTACCAACGGCTATAACGACCCGAGGGATCCGCTTGAGGGGTTCAACAGGGTAATGTTCGAGTTCAATGAGATACTGGACAAGGTATTAATGAAGCCGCTGGCCAAGGGGTATCGCGCTGTCATGCCTGCGCCTGTTGACAAAGGTATCAGCAACTTCTTCTCCAACCTGGATGATGTCGGTTCTGCCATAAATAACCTGCTCCAGTTCAAGCTGAAGAGATCTGCTTCCGATGTTGGTAGGATCGTGGTCAACAGTACCATAGGTATTCTTGGCTTTATCGACGTAGCCAGCAATATGAATCTTGAAAAGCATGGTGAGGATTTTGGGCAGACCCTTGGGTACTGGGGTGTGGGGCATGGCCCGTACATCGTGCTGCCGATCTTCGGACCAAGCGGTGGTCGTGATGCTATCGGTACGGTCGTAGATTGGTTTACCGATCCAGTTACCTACATAGAGCCGGTAAGGGTAAGAAACACCACCTATGTGCTGCGGGCCGTTGATAAGCGCGCAGATCTGTTGGGTGCCACCAATATCGTGGAAGAGGCTGCACTGGATAAGTATGAATTTATTCGTGATGCCTATATACAGAAGCGTGTGAGCGATGTTGATGATGGAAACATCCAGTTTGACGAAGGTATTATTGAGTAAGTTTTCGCAGCAGCTACTATGCCAAAGGCCCCTCAGTGAGGGGCCTTTTTTGTTATCGCTGGTTATTTAGGTAAGCTTGGTTTCTAGATGCTAATATTGATTGTGTTCACATAACCGGCTGGTTATCTGGGGTATCCTTAAAATTATTATCATAACAGTTGGTTGTCTTAAATTTATCTCTCTGCCCAACCAAGGTGAATAAAAACATGGCAAAAACAACAACATTGATAGGGCGTCTTACCGAAGTTCGTGAGAGCGGTATGTTCGCTACTCTTACGATAGATATTGAAGATGGGTTCCCTCTGCTGTTGGTTGGAGGTGATGAGATAAGGGTAGGCCAGGTCGGATCTTATGTGCGCATCAAGGATCGCGATATACAGATCATAGCGTTGGTGACAAACGCCAGCGAGGATGAGACGGAGATCAAGGTCACGCTAGGCCAGGATGGAGAGCGGAGTGTCAAGCGCCCGGTAAGGAAAGGAAAACTTTCCCTTACTCCTGTAGGCGAGATCAATGAAGACGGCATGTTTGAGCGTGGTCTGGGCATATTTCCAGTGCCTGGGGCTGAGGTACACGTCATGTCCAGCGGACAGGTCGGGGTAATGTTCGAGAAGTTTCGCTCTAAGGGGTTTAACCTGGGATATCTGCCGAGCCATCCATCAATGCGGGTATGCCTTGACCCATCGGTTATGTTTGGCAGGCATGTGGCGGTTCTGGGGCAATCCGGTTCCGGGAAATCCTGGGGCGTGGCCAATATCATTCAGCGTGCAATCGCTGTTATGCCTAAGGCCCACATCATCATTCTAGACATCCATGGTGAATATGTGTGGACCAGCCAGGATGGTCAGAGGAATACCGCCTTCAAGAGAAGTATAGTGCAGGCCCTGGATGCACGAGAGCTTGAGATACCATACTGGCTTCTTACTTTTGCTGAGCTGGTGGATTTATTGATCGACCGGGAAGATGACGGCTCTACCATCCAGATCGCCTATCTGCGCGAGGTGGTGCATGAACTGAGAAAGAAGGCGAATCCCAATATACCTCCATCCCAGATATCCATCGATTCGCCACTCTACTTTCCTCTGGATGAACTTTTTGACCAGTTCAAGCGGGCCAACGAACAGACCCTGGATTTTGGCAAGACCAAGGGTCCGTTGTTCGGGCAGTTCGATGAGTTTCTTATCAAGCTACAAAGTCGCATGAACGATGTCCGTTATGACTTCCTGTTCAGGCCTCTGCGGCGTAGATCGTCTGATTCCCTGGTAGATCTACTACGGGAATTTGTAGGTCTGTCGGTCCCCAAGAGCCAGATCAGCGTGATTGACTTTAGCTCGGTGCCGTTTGATGTGCGCCCTACTGTATCTGCCCAGATTGGACGTCTGGCGTTTGAGATGAACTACTGGAACTCCCAGTCCAGAGACTTTCCCATTCTTCTGGTGTGTGAAGAGGCCCATGCATATATCCCGCGTGCCCATGGCACCCAATATGAGGGTACCCGCCGTTCCATGGAGCGTATCGCTAAAGAGGGACGCAAATACGGGGTGGGGCTTATGGTGGTCAGCCAGCGCCCGCATGAGCTTTCGGAGACGGTGTTGGCCCAGTGTGGCAGCTTTATCTGTTTCCGCATGACTAATCCGGATGATCAGCAGTACATCAGGGATTTAGTGCCGGATGCCGAGGCCAATCTCACCAATATCCTATCCACCCTGTCCCGCGGTGAGGCCCTTGCTTTGGGTGAGTCTGTACCGGTTGCCACCAGATTCCAGATGCAGGCGCCTGATCCTACCCCCAACAGTGAAGATGTGGATTTCTACGCGAAGTGGCAGTTGGGTGTGGATGATCTGGATGTGGATGCCATAGTGAAGAAGTGGCGCCGCCAAGAGCGTTAATTTTCGCTGATATTCAGATAGAAAACCCCTTCCTAACTCCCATGCCATTTGGCATTTGCTATATAATGGCCGCTTTTCCAGCATATGAGTCCAGATTCGGGAGCAAGTTTAATGTCTAAGTCCGGCGTAAACAAAGTGGTGTTGGCCTATTCGGGGGGGTTGGATACTTCCATCATCCTCCGGTGGTTGCAGGAAGAGTACGGCTGCGAGGTGGTGACATTTACCGCCGATATCGGCCAGGGCGAAGAGGTGGAGCCGGCCCGGGCCAAGGCGCAGGCCGCTGGGGTCAAAGAGATCTATATAGATGATCTGCGCGAAGAGTTTGTGCGCGACTATGTCTTTCCCATGTTCCGTGCCAATGCCGTCTATGAGGGCGAATATCTGCTCGGAACCTCCATCGCCCGCCCCCTGATTGCTAAACGTCTGATCGAGATCGCCAACGAGACCGGCGCCGATGCTATTTCTCACGGTGCCACCGGCAAGGGCAACGATCAAGTACGCTTCGAACTGGGTGCCTATGCCCTGAAACCTGACGTAAAGGTCATCGCCCCCTGGCGCGAGTGGGACCTGCTGTCACGCGAGAAGCTGATGGCATATGCCGAGAAGCACAATATTCCGGTGGAGATGAAGCGTGCCGGTAAGAAATCGCCTTACTCCATGGACGCCAACCTGCTGCATATCTCCTATGAAGGCTATGAGCTGGAAGATCCTTGGGTAGAGCCATCTGCGGATATGTGGCGCTGGACCGTAGCGCCGGAACAAGCCCCGGATGAACCGACCTATATCGAACTGACCTTTGAGTGTGGCGATATTGTGGCCATAGACGGCAAGGCTATGAGCCCGGCAACGGTGTTGGCCACTCTGAACGAACTGGGTGGCGCCAACGGTATCGGGCGTGACGACATTGTGGAGAATCGCTATGTCGGCATGAAATCCCGCGGTTGTTATGAGACCCCTGGTGGCACCATCATGCTCAAGGCCCATCGCGCCATGGAGTCCCTGACCCTTGATCGCGAAGCCGCCCATCTAAAAGATGAGCTGATGCCGCGCTACGCCAACCTGGTGTACAACGGCTACTGGTTCAGCCCTGAGCGCCTTATGATGCAGGCCGCTATCGACCAGACCCAGCAGGTGGTGAACGGCGTGGTACGCCTTAAGTTGTACAAAGGCAGTGTCATGGTGATGGGGCGTAAATCCGAGACTAATAGCCTGTTCGATGAGTCAATCGCAACCTTTGAAGACGATGCCGGGGCCTACAATCAGAAAGACGCCGAAGGGTTTATTAAACTCAATGCCTTGCGGTTGAGGGTAGCGGCTAAGTTGGGTAAATAAGTCTAGGCTGTGCAAACGGTAAAGGCCTGGCCTGTTGGTCAGGCCTTTTTGTCCGCAAATTAACTAAATCATTTGCGTTTATTAGCGTTCATTTGCGGACTGTTTTAAGAACAATCTCAGCCAATACCTGCATATGCTCAGGCGAGCTATTCAGCGCCGGTATATAGCCATATTCCCCACCTCCGGCCGCAACAAAAACACCCCGATTTTCCACTGCGATCTCTTCCAGGGTCTCCAGGCAGTCGGTTGGAAATCCAGGGCAGATAACCTGCACGCCCTTTACGCCATCTGCACCCCATTGTTTCAGGGTCTCATCGGTATAGGGTTTGAGCCACTGCTTTTTGCCCAGGCGGGACTGGAAGGATATGGCCCATGCGTCTGGTTCCAGTCTGAGCCTTGTTGCCAGCATCCTGGCGGTGGTGTTGCATTCGTCCTGGTAGGGGTCGCCTGCATCGGCATATTCTTGAGGGATACCGTGGAACGACATCAGTAACTTCTCTGCCTGGCCATGCTGTTGCCAGTATTGCTGCACACTGTTGGCCAGGGCCTCGATATAATCCGGGTGGTCGTGGTAGTGGCTGATGAATTCCAGATTCGGTAGCCAGCGCCACTTTTTCAGTTCCTTGGCAATGGCGTCGAGGGTGGAGGCTGTGGTGGTGGCCGAGTACTGGGGGTAGAGTGGCAATATGATGATACGTCTGGCGTTCTGCTGGCGCAGTTTCTCCAGCCCTTCAGCGATGGATGGATTTCCATAGCGCATGGCCAGTTCCACCCGTACCGACCGATCCATCTGTTGATTCAGGAGCTGTTGCAGGGCCTGTTCCTGTTCTCTGGAGATGGTCAGTAGCGGTGAGCCTTGCTCGGTCCATATCTTGCGGTATGCGGCCGCAGATCTGGCTGGGCGAGTACGCAGTATGATGCCATGCAGTATCGGCATCCAGAGCAGGCGCGGCATTTCTACAACGCGGGGGTCGCTCAGAAATTCCGCCAGATATCTGCGGACCGCCGTCGGGGTGGGGGCGTCCGGGGTGCCAAGGTTCACCAATAATACCCCAGTGGTTTCTGGTTGGTCATTGCCTGGAAATGGGCCATGATATCTAGGCATGGAATATATCCTGGGGATTGTTGTCAATTTAACAAGGAATAGAGTTTACACCAAATTAGCGGGGTAAAGGTCAAAGGTGAGTAGCGAAGAGGGTTACAGTATCAAACTTCCGGTACAAGGCATGACTTGTGCCGCCTGTTCTACGCGTTTGGAAAAGGTGTTAAACAAGTTGCCTGGAGTTCAGGATGCCAGTGTGAGTCTGGCCTCTGAGAGTGCTAGCCTGGATCTGACGGAAAGCGATGTTGGCGTCAACGATATCATTGGTGCCATCGCCAAGGCCGGTTTCTCGGTGCCAACCGAGTTGATCGAATTGGATATAAGCGGCATGACCTGCGCTGCCTGCTCTACCCGTTTGGAGAAGGTGTTGGCCAGATTGCCTGGGGTGGAGCTGGCGACTGTAAACCTGGCTACAGAGCGGGCGGCGATTACGATTCACTCCGGGGCAATTAACCAGGAAGACCTGATGGACGCCGTTACCCGTGCTGGGTTCGTGGCAACCCCGGTTGCGACCTCGGCGCAGCAACGTGCCCAGGCTGAGGACAGGGCGCGCAGACAAGAGCGGCGCGAGCAGAATCGGTTGATCATATCCGCAGTGCTGACACTGCCATTGGCCCTACCCATGTTGCTAATGCCGTTCGGCCTGGATTGGGCGTTACCATCATGGTGGCAGTTGCTGTTGGCAACCACGGTGCAGTTCTGGAGTGGTAGACACTTTTACGTCGGAGCATTTAAGTCTCTGCGCGGGGGTGCCGGCAACATGGATGTGCTGGTGGTTATGGGTACCAGCGCGGCTTGGGGCCTGAGTGCATACGTAGTGTTTACCGGTGGCGCTGGGGGGCATCTCTATTTCGAGGCCTCGGCCATGATCATTACCCTGGTGCTATTCGGTAAATGGATGGAGGGGCGTGCTAAACGTAGCGCCACCTCTGCCATCCGCGCCCTCATGGACCTGCGACCGGAGACGGCACGGGTGGATCTGGATGGCAAGATCGTAGAGATACCGGTGGAGAGTGTGCAACCTGATGCGGTGGTATTGGTGCGTCCCGGGGAACGTTTGCCGGTAGACGGTCTGATCCTGGATGGTAGCAGCCAACTGGATGAATCTATGTTGACCGGTGAAAGCATGCCGGTGGTTAAAGGTCCTGGCGATCCCGTAACAGGGGCGTCGGTCAACGGCGAAGGCATGTTGCGTATCCGCGCCACTAATGTGGGTACCGAGTCTACCCTGGCGCGCATCATTAAGCTGGTGGAGAACGCCCAGGCCAGCAAGGCTCCGGTGCAGAAACTGGTGGACCGGATATCAGCCATATTCGTACCGGTAGTGATCATCATTGCCTTGATCACCTTTATGATTTGGTGGTTGTGGGTCAATGACCATCAAGGCGCATTTCTGGCCGCGGTGTCGGTGCTGGTGATTGCCTGTCCCTGCGCCCTTGGGTTGGCCACTCCCACGGCGATCATGGTTGGGACCGGGGTTGCGGCCAGGCAGGGTATCCTGATCAAAGATGCCCAGGCCCTGGAACTGGCACATCACAGCGACACCATAGTGTTTGATAAGACCGGTACTCTGACTACGGGTGTACCCACAGTTGAGCAATTGCAGGCGCAGGATGGTGATGCAGACAGACTGCTGCAGCTGGTTGCTTCAGCCCAACAGGGAAGTGAGCATCCACTAGCCAAGGCAGTGCTGGAATATGCCAAATCGATGAATGTGGAGTTATTGCAGGTACGGGAGTTTGCCAGTATCCCGGGCAAGGGGTTGCTGGCTGAGGTGGATGGGCGCCAGCTGGTTATCGGCAATCGGCGTTTGATGCTGGAGCAAGGTATATCCATTGATACCATGTTGGAACAAGCGCAGACCCTGGAGTACCAAGGTCAGACTTTGATGTGGGTGGCAGAACAGGGTATGGTCAATCCTGCATTGGGTTTTGTTGCCGTAACCGATCCTGTCAAAGAAGGCGTTGCAGAGATGGTGCGGACCCTGAAAGATAGGGGCGTTACCAGCATTATGCTCAGTGGTGACAACCGCCATGCCGCAGAGTCGGTGGCGGCGACTATCGGTATAGATGAGGTGATCGCCGAGGTCCTGCCTGGCGACAAGGCGGCGGAGATAGAGGGATTGCGTGCCCAAGGACGCAGGATAGCCATGGTGGGAGACGGCATAAATGATGCGCCGGCCCTGGCGGCGGCGGATGTGGGTATGGCAATGGGGACTGGTACGGATGTGGCTATGCACACCGCTGGCATAACCTTGATGCGGGGTGATCCTAGGTTGGTGGTGGAGGCGCTGGCAGTGTCTCATGCTACTTATAATAAGATTCGGCAGAATCTGTTTTGGGCGCTTGTTTATAATATTGTTGCTATCCCGCTTGCTGCAGGCGGGGTTCTAAATCCGGTAATTGCCGGGGCGGCCATGGCTATGTCATCGGTTAGTGTGGTAAGCAATTCGCTGCTGTTGCGTAGGCATAAAGGCGCAAGTTAGGTATTGAATAATAAAAGTTCCAAAGGAGTAATTTGATGTCAGGTATATTTCGAGTTTCAGGTATGAGTTGTGGTAAATGCGCCGCGTCTGTTGAACAGGCGATCAAGACGGCATCGCCCGGGGCAGAGGTTGAGGTGATGCTGGATGCCGGTCTGGTTAAGGTTGAGGGAGTAGATGATAACGACCTGATCGGCAAGGCGGTGGAAGACGCCGGTTTTACTTTTGAGGGTGAGGCGTAAACGGGACTTTCTATTTGGGCGGATAGAGGTTTAGTCCGGCCCTTGATATTTATTGGTTATACATCTGATTCTATCATGGCGCTTGGCTCATCCAGAGGCCCAGGTGCCGCAAGAAAACCATAGCTGGCATTTTAGATGACCAATTTTTAGGGCTTATAAGTACTCGGGTAGACTTTTTTTGATCTCTGCGGCATCTTTCATGGCCATGTTTTTGGATATTTCGCCAGCGATGGTTTTCTTCAATGCTGGTGACTGATGTTTTCTGATTAGTCCGAGAAACGATGGGGCTGCCACAATATAAAGCTTGTTGAACTGTGATCTTACTCTGGCCTGTTCCAGACGTTGACATACCTCGGTGGCAAAACGTATTGCCGATTCGTCCTTGGCGTCTGTTTCGTGTCCCATATTGTGGGTGCCAATCCCTGAGTTGCGATCCCGGCCAGGACGGTCACTGATCAGGTCGCCCTGGTGCAGTCTTGCCTCCGGGTGGGCGAGGGTCTCTGTCTCGAATAACTCACTTGCTGGCGTGTCCGCGCTGAAGATGCGTGCGCGGCTGGTGTCTGCAACAACTACCCATGTCTTGCTCATATATGACTCCTGTATTTGATCTGGTTGTCGTTTAAGTGCTCCTTATAAGACTCTTTATACACTCAAGGTATGCGTGTTCGTTTGGTGTCTTGTTGTCTCTCTGGGAGTCCCAGAGCATCTGAGCCAGACAATCCATCATTATGTGTTCCGCTGTATGGGCATCGCCTTTGCTCATGATCAGCTCTTTATACGCGGTTGTTATGCCTGGGGGGCGGTCTATGCTGATCTGTTCTTGAATGCCGATGTGCATGGATATGTGTAGGAACGGATTGGTTTCTCCCATCTCTGGAAGGAAGTCTTTATCCAGGGCCAACTCTTTTTGCTCCAGCAGGGAGTGGTATTCGGGATGTTGTTGAATTATGTTGGCGATTACCTGTTCCATAGGCTCCATAGGTGCTCCAGTCTTTTGTTTTTGCCACGCGTCGGTGAAAAAACGTCGCATCTGCCTTCGGTCGTTACCGAACATTCAGTTCTCCTGGCCGGCTTTTGCCTTGTATTCACATAGATCTTCTATAACGCATGAGCCGCAACGTGGCTTCCTGGCTATACAAGTATAGCGTCCATGCAGGATTAGCAAGTGGTGAGCGTCTTGCATGTGTTCTGTTGGCACCAAGCGCAGGAGTCTTTTTTCTACCTCTAGCACGGTCTTGCCTGGTGCGATGCCGGTGCGATTGGAAACCCGGAATACGTGGGTATCCACAGCGATGGTGGGTTGCCCGAAGGCGGTATTAAGGATGACGTTTGCGGTTTTGCGTCCTACTCCTGGTAGGGATTCCAGGGCCCTTCGCTCTTGCGGAACCTGGCTGTCGAAGTTTTCGATCAGGGTCTCGCAGGTGGCCATGATGTGTGTGGCCTTATTGTTAAACAGGCCGATAGTCTTGATCATCTCTTTCAGTCCGTCCTCTCCCAACTCCAGTATTTTTTGCGGGGTGTTGGCCAGCTTGAACAGTTTCGCCGTTACCTTGTTGACTGAGCGGTCTGTGGCCTGGGCCGATAGGATAACGGCTATTAATAACTCGAATGGTGAAGTGAAGTTTAGTTCGGATGTGGGGTTGGTTATCTCCCGACTTAGTCGGTCGAAGATTTCCAGGCGCTTGGCTTTATTCATAACGACGAATTTTCAGGGGTGGATTGATTCTTCGTAACTGATATTATCCATGCATTACTGAGCCCTGGAAAGGGTTCATGGATTATTCGGGGGATATACCAGTTCTGCAGGGTTTGTGTGGAACCTGGAATTATAAGATAGGCTATAGTAGTAAAGCTGTTGTCTGAGAGACAAGGATCAAAGGCTTATGTGCATACTAAATAAAAAAGGTACTTGTAGAGTGCCGGAATATCAGTCGTCGTTAGTGCGATTGGGGATTTGGTGCTTTGCGGTAATCTATGTTTACGTGAGTGCGTCCTCTGGGCGCTATGTCGTAGATATCTATAGTTTTACAGCCTTGTTCGGTCTGTACCTGTTGTTTTTTGTGGGTTTCCTCATTAGTAAAATAATTCGCCCGATATGGGAAGAGCGACGTTATGTGTCTTTGTTGGTTGATGTCTCGGCGGCGACCTGTTGTATCTATTTGACGGGTGAGGCATCCAGTCCCTTCTTTCTCCTTTATATCTGGGTATTTGTTTCGTACGGAACACACCATGGACGACTCTATCTCAATATGGCATCCATTCTGAGTGTTCTGTCATATTCTGCGGTGGTGACTTTGCTGGACCAATGGGGCGAGTATTTCTTCGAAGCATCTTTTGTTCTTTTGGCATTGGGGGCTTTGCCTATTTACCAGCACTCTTTGATATCTCAGTTGCATAGTGCACGTCATGATGCTGAAACGTCTAATCTTGCGGTCGGTAAATTTTTGTCGAATATAACCAGCGATATGCGTGGTCCGTTAGGTGAAATTGTTGCTACATCAAAAGAACTGAAGACATCAAAATTGGATATGTGGCAACTGGATAAGATTGATGAAATCAATTCGTCCGCCTCCATACTTGATACAGTTATCGGTGATGTCCTGGATTTTTGCAAACTTGAATCCAGACAATTACAGATTCAGTCGGTCCCGTTTGAGGTGCATGTGCTGGTTTCAGAGGTGTGTTCAACGGTCCTTAAGTCGGCGCTGCTCAGACAGGTGGAGTTGGTGTGTTCCGTAGCGCAGGATGTACCCAGGATTATTGTGGGTGATGAACAAAGACTAAAGCAGGTTCTAACCAATAATATAAAGTCCGTCCTCGACCATTATTCGGATGGTGAGTTGTTCGTTGGAGTACGCATCGACGATTCCAGCCGGAATATGCTGCTGTTCGAGATAAAGGGAGTAACGTTGGCGCAATATGATGGGGAGAAAACCACTGATGACAACTCCTCCGCCACAGGGGATGCGATGTACAAAAGTTCAGAGATTGGCGCGGACATGGGTGAGGACTTTGCCAGTAATCTAATAGCGCTGATGGGTGGTGAATCCGGGGCTGGTACCGGGGAAGATGGTGTTATCTCCTGGTTTAGCATACCTGCCGAAGCGGGTGATTTTGAGGCGGATTCAGGCAGGGAATCACCTGGGTTACTAGGGAAGAAGGCCTTTATCTTTGAGCCTAATCAAACCAGCAGAGATTTGATAGTGGCCTGTTGCAAGGATCAGGGAATGGTGGTTGAAACGGTGGATAAGGTGAGCGAACTGGGCAGCATGGCGGCCGGTTCAGGAAAGAATCAGGATATTGATATCGTTATCATTGCAGATTCGCCTCAGGGTAGAAATGTGGCGCGTATCGCCAGTGTCTGTCTGGATATTTTTGGCAGCGATTTGCCGTTAGTTATCCTGGCCTACCGGCGTAGCTGTATTGATCTAAGTGAATTTGGCTCGGTCGCGCTGATCCGAAAGCCGTTCATCCAGAATCAGTTATTGGATGCGATGGAGTCGGTACTGAGTGATGTCTGAAACGAATCGCGGTCTCCAGATTCTCAGGACGTCTGTGCCGTAGCAATCTCAGATTCTTTCTTCAGTTTTGCCTGGGCGCGTCTATCCGATGCGCGGTCTATATTACTCTTCAATGCCAGCATTAGCCCCAGGCCAATGAATGCGCCGGGCGGCAGGATGGCCAGCAGGGCGCCTTTGAAGTCATCGCCCATGGAGAAAGTTATGCTCCTGGCGGCCTCGCCGAACATCAGGTGCGCCTGGGAGAATAGGGTGCCCATGCCGACAAATTCACGCGCCGCTCCGAGGGCGACCAAAACCAGGGTGAAGCCTATGCCCATGGCCAGACCGTCCACGACAGACTTTATCGGGTTGTTCTTGGAGGCGAAGGCCTCTGCACGACCGATGATGGCGCAGTTGGTAACGATCAGGGGGATGAAGATGCCCAGGATCTTATACAGTTCAAAGAACCAGGCGTTCATGCTCAGTTCCACAGCGGTCACGAAAGAGGCAATTACCAGCACGAATACCGGCAGACGGATCTCATTACGCACGATGTTGCGAATCAAGGATATGGTGAGGTTGGACATGATAAGCACCACGGTGGTGGCGATGCCCAGACCCAGGCCATTGATGGCCGTACTGGTGACAGCCAGTAGCGGACAGAGACCGAGGAGCGCCACCAGGGCCTGGTTGTTGCTCCAGATTCCATCTTTTATCACTTGACCATATGAGATGTCTGACATGTTTGTATACCTGTACCTGATTACTTGGCGCTTGCAGCGGCCGGCTTGGTGTCATACAGCTGCTTGCTGTTTTCCTGATAATAGAGCAGGGTGTTCTTGACCGCCTTGACTATGGCCCTGGGTGTGATGGTGGCGCCGGAGAACTGATCGAATACCCCGCCGTCACGTTTCACCTTCCATTGATCCATCCCGGGATTGCCGAGGGATTTTCCGTCAAAGCCGTGTACCCAGTCCGATTTCTCCACCTCTACCCGGTCACCCAGTCCTGGGGTCTCCTTATGGGCTACCACACGCACGCCACCCAGGGTTCCATCGGCCAGGACCGCCACCAGCAATTTGATCTGCCCGCTGTATCCGTCCGGCGCGATGCTGGTAAACACCGCGGCTACAGGCTGGCCGGACTTGCGGCCCAGATAGATGGTCGTGCTCTCAGAACCTAATCTTTCCAGGTCAGAGACCTCAACCTTGTCGTTCACGATATCGTTATCTATGGTCTCGGCCGGGACCAGTGCGTTCAGGCTGCTAAGCAATGCCAGGCGTTCGTTTTCAGCAATCTGGTCCTTGGTGGCCTGATGGGTGAAGGCTACCAACCCTACACCGACTACTGCGAACATGGCCAGGAGCAGACCGGCAATAGTAATACGTTTAATCATGGCCGGCCCCCCTGTGACCAAAGGTGCGCGGTCGGGTGAAGATTTCAATGGTAGGCGCCGCCAGGTTCATCAACAGTACCGAGAAGGCGATGGCGTCCGGATAACCACCCCAGGTACGAATGGTGTAGACCAGGATGCCGACGCCAGCGCCGAAATAGAGCTGTCCCTTTCTGGTTCCGGGTGCGGATACCGGGTCGGTGGCGATGAAGAAGGCACCGAGCATGGCGGCTCCGCTAAAGATGTGGAAGCTGCTAAAGGGGTAGGCGTCGGCGTCCAAGATGCTAAAGATCAGGGCCATGAGTGCCAGGCTTCCCAACATGGAGACCGGGATGTGCCAGCTGATGGCCTTCTTGTACAGCATGAACAGGCCGCCCAGCAGGTAAAGACCGGCCACCATCTCCCAACCCTTGCCGCCAAAATATCCTAGCACCGGGTTTTGGGTTATCTCGGATACTGTCTTACTCAGGCTGAGGCCGGTCTTCATCGTATCCAGTGGGGTGGCCATGGTTACCGCATCCCAGCTCAGATCACCTGGCAGGACTCCGCCGAAGATGACGCCCAAAGTCTGGACGAAGCTCATCGGGTTCTCGTTCAGCATGATCGGCGGTAGCCAGGAGGTCATCTGCACCGGGTATGAGATCAGCAGCAACACATAGGCCGCCATGGCCGGGTTGAATACGTTATAACCCAGGCCCCCGTAGGCCTGCTTCACCAGCAGGATGGCGAAGGCCACACCTAGGATGGTCAGCCACCAGGGCAGCAGGGGCGGCACCGCGATGGCGAATAGCATGGCGGTTAGGATTGCGCTCAGATCGGATATGACCGGCTTGATGGCGCGTCCACGTAGCTTGGTGGCCAGGGCCTCGCAGGCTATGGCGGTGGGTATGGCTATAGCCATGTTGATCAGGATGCCCCAGCCGAAGAACCAGATCATGCCCAGGGTGCCTGGGATCAAGGCCAGGATCACCCATAGCATGGCGGTTTGCACGCTGTTGGGGCGGTCGGTATGTGGCGACGTTATTGTGGAAAATTGCTTGCTCATACGTCCTGCCCTTCAGGGCTGTCAGACCCTGTCGCTGTGTTGGTTGCCGCCTTCTCTTCCTGTTCCTTTTTCAGGGCGGCTTCCGCCTCTTTTTTCTGTTGCATGGCGGCCTTTTTTGCCTCCATCTTGGCCTTCTTCTCGGCCTCTTCCCTCTCCAGACGCTCGGTCCTGGCCTCGGATCTCTCGCGTGCCCGTTCCCGCTTGGCTTGATCCCGGTCCAACTGTTGATTTGCGGCCTTGGCGCTACGGAAGAACTGCACTAAGGGGATGCGCGAGGGGCATACATGGGAACAGCAACCACATTCGATACAGTCAAACAGGTTGTTGTGCTTGGCCTTATCCAGCGCATCGGCGCGGATGTGCCAGTACATATTTTGCGGAACCAGGTTCATGGGGCAGGCATCCACGCAGCGCAGGCAGCGGATGCAGGAGCTTATGCTGCCGCTGTCAGGAATCTCCTCTACGCTTGGCACCAGTACGCAGTTATTGGACTTGCCCAGCGCGATCGCATCCGAGGCCATGCTGAAGCCCATCATGGGACCGCCCAGGATCAGCTTGTTGGCCTTGTCGGTGTAGCCACCTACCTGTGGGATCAGGTCTTCCACCCTGGTGCCGTTTAGAACCTCCAGGTTTTGCGGCTCTTTGATGCCTTCGCCGGTAAAGGTGACCAGACGGGAGATCAGGGGTTTGCCCTCGGTTACCGCGTCGGCCACCGCTGCTGCGGTGCTTACGTTCTGTACCACCACCCCGATCTGGGCCGGGAGTCCACCTTGGCGTACCTCCTTGCCGGTAAGGATGTAGATCAACTGCTTCTCACCACCGCTCGGGTAGAGGGTGGGGATGACCACCACATGGGCGTTGGGCAGCTTTTCCTGGTTGGCCGCCACCGCCTTCTTCATCACCTCAATCGCCTCGGGCTTGTTGTCCTCGATGGCGATCAGGCACTCATCCGTGTCCAGCAGATAATTCATGATGGCGGCGCCGGTGATGATCCTTTGGGCATGTTCCCGCATCAGCATGTCATCGGAGGTGATGTAGGGTTCGCATTCGGCGCCGTTGATGATCAGGGTCTGGATATCCCGTTGCCCTTCCGGCGGATTTAGCTTCACGCTGGTAGGGAAGGCCGCTCCGCCCATGCCGACGATACCGGCCTGACGGATGCGGTCACGGATCTCGGTCTTGTCCCAGGTGGCGTAGTAGGTCATCGGAGTAGGCAGGTCGCACCATTCGTCCTTACCGTCGGTCTCGATGACGATACATGGTCCGGGCAGACCGGAAGGGTGTGGTACCGGATAGTCACCGATATCGACCACCGTGCCTGAGCTGGAGGCATGCACAGGGGCGTTGATGAAGGCCTTAGAAGAGCCAATCATCTGGCCCTTCAGGACCCGATCTCCGACAGAGACCAGCGCTTCGTTGGGCGCTCCCAGGTGTTGTTGTAGCGGTATAACCAGGCGTGCCGGCAGGGCCGCCTTGCTGACGGGCTTGGTCAGCGACTGGGCCTTATTATCAGGTACATGGATGCCCCCGGAGAAACTCCAGAGTTTACGAATCTGCTTGTTATCTTGGGTGTAATAGGTCGACATAATTCTTCAGCCCCTATCCTGCAGCCTGGAGTCGGTTTGGCATGGCGATCTCTCCAGGCACATCCTTACCAGGACGTGGCCAGGTCCAGTTTCTTATATCTATAGCGACAGGTCTCATATCTATGCAGTCAACCGGGCAGGGTGCGACGCAGGCCTCGCAACCGGTACACTCGGCGGCGATTACGGTGTGCATCTGACGGGTGGAACCGATAATGGCGTCCACCGGACAGGCCTTGAGACACATGGTGCAGCCGATGCACTCCTCTTCCCGGATGAAGGCGGTGCTTGGCAGCGGGGCCTCTTCACCTTCTGCCCCCATGGGGACCGGATCTATGCCCAGCAGCTGGGCGATGGAGATCATGGTGGCCTCGCCGCCCGGTGGGCAGAGGTTTATCTCGGCGCTGCCGCTGGCAATGGCTTCAGCGTAAGGGGTGCAACCTGGGAAACCGCACTGTCCGCACTGGCTTTGGGGCAGCAGCTCGCTGATCTTCTCGGCCATAGGGTCTTCTTCCACATGAAAACGCATGGAGGAGTATCCCAGCAGCAGGCCGAAGATGAGGGCAAGGCAGGATATAGAAATAATCGCGATCAACATCTCAATACCACCCTAATTGGAAACCAGGCCGGCAAAGCCCATGAATGCCATAGACATAAGGCCAGCGGTGATAAGACCTATGGAACTACCCTGAAATGGCCTGGGTATGTCCGAGACGTTGATGCGTTCCCGCATAGCCGCAAATAGGGTCAGCACCAGGGAGAAGCCAACCGCCGCGCCGAAACCGTAGAGCGCAGACGAGATGAAGTCGTGTTTTTCCTGGATATTCAGCAGGGCCACGCCAAGAACGATACAGTTGGTGGTGATCAGGGGCAGAAAGATGCCCAGTAGCTGATATAACACCGGGCTGGTCTTGTGCATAACCATCTCAGTGAATTGCACCACCACCGCTATGATCAGGATAAACGCGATGGTGCGAAGATATTCCAGACCCAGGGGTGCCAGCATATATTCGTTGGCAAGGTAGGCGACAATGGACGAGAGTGTTAGCACGAAGCTGGTGGCCATGCTCATGCCAATGGCGGTATCAAGCTTACCGGATACCCCCATGAACGGGCATAACCCGAGGAATTTCACCAGTACAAAGTTGTTCACCAAGACGGTGCCAATCAGGATCAGGGCGTATTCTTGCATTGGAATTCAGTCTGAGAGGTTAATAAGGGCCTGTTACAGGTAGTTTGCAGTATAAGTATTCTCTAAAAAAATGATAGACGGGGCAATACTAAATTTATTATGGCCCCATCTATTGATTAAGTCCGGTTATCTGCGATTTGTCATATTTATGTTGAAATCTATATACAAGTGGTTTGATTCGTCATTGATCAAAATCAAACGAGTCCAGATATGGCTAAAATCGCTACGTAACTATGTGATTTACTGTAAAGTATACGCCCTAAGCCAGGAAGATCTATCAATAACAACCAGATGAGGTCAGGACCATGTTAAAAGAATTCAAAGAATTTGCGATGCGTGGAAATGTAGTTGATATGGCGGTTGGTATCATAATCGGCGGCGCCTTTGGCACCATCGTTAAAAGCCTGGTATCAGATGTATTAATGCCGCCAATCGGGCTTCTGCTCGGGGGCGTTGATTTTTCCGATCTGTTCATTACCCTCAAAGATGGGGCAACGGCAGGGCCTTATCTGACCCTGGCCATGGCCCAGGAGGCCGGTGCGGTAACGCTGAGCTACGGCCTGTTTATGAATAGCGTGATCAGTTTTCTCATCGTCGCCTTCGCCGTCTTTCTGCTCATCAAGGGTCTGAATAATATGAAGCGCGAGGAGGCGGCCCCGGAAGAGGAGCCAACCACCAAGGAGTGCGCCTACTGTTGTTCGACCATCGCGATCAAGGCGACTCGTTGCCCTAACTGCACCTCTGAATTATCAGGGTCTTAACCGTCGGCAAAGCGTCCCAGCTAATCATCTGGTTGGGGCGGTCGTAGGTGGGTTTGTAGGAGTCCACTCCTGTGAGTGATGGGCAGACAGTTGTCACATGATCGCCCAGGGGACTGGGCTCCTACATCATCATGACGCTACTTTATCTTCATCCCCGGCTCAGCCCCGTCATCCGGGTTTAGGATAAATAGATCCTTTCCGCCCGGTCCCGCCGCCAGCACCATGCCCTCGGATATTCCGAAGCGCATTTTGCGTGGAGCAAGGTTGGCCACCATCACCGTGAGTTTTCCCTCCAGATCTTCCGGGGCGTAGGCGGACTTGATACCGGCAAAGACGTTGCGGGTCTCTCCACCCAGGTCCAGGGTGAGTTGCAGGAGTTTCTCCGCGCCCTCCACATGTTCCGCCTTTACGATCCGTACCACCCGTAGATCCACCTTGGCGAAATCGGGGTATTCGATGGTGTCGGCGATCGGGTCGTCCGCCAGTGGTCCGGTTGGCTTGGCCTCTGCGGTTCTGGCGGTCAGATCTTCTTTGGATGCTTCTATCATGGCTTCTATCTGTGGTTGCTCCACTCGAGTCATCAATGGGTTGAACTTGGCGATGCCGTGTCCGGTCAGGGGTTGCTGTAGATCGTCCCAGCTCGTGGGCCCAGTCTGGAGAAATGCCTCAGATGCCTCGGCGGTGGCAGGCAGGATGGGGCGCAGATATCCAATAAGGAGACGGAACAAATTGATGCCCATGGAGCATACATCCTGTAGTTCCTGCTCTTTACCTTCCTCTTTCGCCATGACCCATGGCTTCTTCTCGTCGATATATTGGTTGGCGCGGTCGGCCAGGGCCATGATTTCGCGCACTGCGTGGCTGAACTCACGGTTCTCGTAGCGCTGGGCGATAGACTCTCCGGCGGCGATAAACTCGGCGAACAGGGCCGGTTCTGGGATCTGCGCGGACAGGACGCCATCAAAACGCTTGTTGATAAACCCGGCGCAGCGGCTGGCGATGTTCACCACCTTGCCCACCAGATCAGAATTCACCCGGGCGCTGAAGTCCTCCAGATTGAGGTCGATATCCTCCACTCCGGAACCAAGCTTGGCCGCAAAGTAGTAGCGCAGGTATTCCGGATTGAGATGATCCAGGTAGGTGCGGGCCTTGATGAAGGTGCCGCGGGACTTGGACATCTTCTGTCCGTCCACGGTCAGGAAGCCGTGGGAGAAGATGGCGCTGGGTGTGCGGAACCCGGCCCCGTGCAACATGGCGGGCCAGAACAGGGCGTGGAAGTAGATGATGTCCTTGCCGATAAAGTGATATAGCTCGGCGTCTGAATCCCGTCCCCAGAAGTCGTCGAATTCCAGTCCCTCGCTACGCGCGCAAAGATTTTTAAAGCTGGCCATGTAACCGATGGGGGCGTCCATCCACACATAGAAGAACTTGCCGGGATGGTCAGGTATCTCGAAACCGAAATAAGGGGCGTCGCGGGAGATGTCCCACTCCTGCAGTCCAGACTGGAACCACTCGTCCAGCTTGTTGGCCACCTCTGCCTGCAGGTGACCGCCCTTGGTCCACTGCTGCAACATCTCCTCAAAGTCGCCCAGTTTGAAGAAGTAGTGTTCCGACTCCTTCTCCACCGGGGTGGCCCCGGATACGGCCGAAACCGGGTTCTTCAACTCACTGGGAGAGTAGCTGGCGCCGCAGGCCTCGCAGTTGTCGCCGTACTGGTCAGTCGCGCCACACTTGGGGCATTCGCCCTTGATGAAGCGGTCCGGCAGGAACATGTTCTCCACCGGGTCATAGGCCTGGGTGATGGTGCGTTTGCTTATGTGGCCCTGGTCACGGTTGCGCTCATAGATCAGAGATGAGCACTCACGATTTTCCTCGGAATGGGTGGAGTGGTAGTTGTCAAAACCAACCTTGAAGGCGGCAAAATCCGCCCTGTGCTCTTCGGCCACGCGGGCGATCAGCTGTTCCGGCTCGATCCCCTCCTGACGCGCCCGCAGCATGATGGGGGTGCCGTGGGCGTCGTCGGCACAGACATAGATGCACTGGTGTCCTCGCATTTTCTGGAAACGCACCCATATATCGGTTTGGAGGTACTCCACCAGATGGCCGATGTGGATGGGGCCGTTGGCGTAGGGCAGGGCGCTGGTGACCAGGATCTTGCGTTGTTTTGTGCTCATGGTTGAATAATTCGTTACGACTGTGGTTGTTAATATGTAAGCGCCGAATTATTCCACATATCCAGTGCTACGAACATCAAGCCTGCGGATTTATTCGTTTCGGAGCGGGAAAAACCGACTATTACACTTGGGAAACGGCGTTTGGTTGGTGTAAACTGCACAACATGTTTTTATCGTAATATTCTAATATATGTGTCGGCAGCGGCCGGCTGGCAGGAGAATAGTTATCATGTCTGAAGTGACGCGTGAACAGATTGAAGAGGCGATCAAGGGCTATGTAGAGCCCCATTTGGAGCAGAATCTGGTAGAGGCCAAGGCGATCAAGGATGTAGCGATTGATGGTGCGAACGTAAAGATCAGCATCGAATTGGGCTTCCCGGTCGATGGCTTTAAGGATGAACTGGCGGCAGCGGTAAAGGAAAAGGTGGAGGCTGTGGCAGGGGTCGGTTCCGTGCAGATCGACCTGAGCTGGAAGGTGGTCGCGCACTCGGTGCAGAAGTCCCTCAAGCCGATCGACAATGTAAAGAACATCATCGCCGTCGCCTCCGGTAAGGGTGGCGTGGGCAAGTCCACCACCGCGGTGAACCTGGCCCTGGCCCTGGCGGCCGAAGGCGCCAAGGTAGGCCTGCTGGACGCCGATATCTATGGTCCGTCCCAGCCGCGCATGTTGGGTGTGTCCGGTCAGCCTGAGTCCAAAGACGGCAAGACCCTGGAGCCGATGGAAAACTACGGTCTGCAGGCCATGTCTATCGGGTTCCTGGTGGACGAAGAGACCCCGATGATCTGGCGCGGTCCTATGGTCACCCAGGCCTTGGAGCAGCTATTGAATGACACCAATTGGGAAAATCTGGACTATCTGGTCATCGACCTGCCGCCTGGCACCGGCGATACCCAGTTGACCCTGGCCCAGAAGGTGCCGGTATCCGGTGCCATAATTGTCACCACCCCGCAGGACATCGCCCTGCTGGATGCCCGCAAGGGGTTCAAGATGTTCGAGAAGGTGGAGGTGCCGGTGCTGGGTATCGTGGAGAACATGAGCATCCACATCTGTTCCGAGTGCGGGCATGAAGAGCACATCTTCGGACAGGGGGGCGGTAAGAGCATGGCCGATCAGTATGGGGTGGATTTCCTCGGCGCCCTGCCGTTGGATATCCGCATCCGCGAGGAGACCGACAGCGGCAAGCCCACCGTGGTGGCTGAACCGGAGCATCGTATCTCCCAGATCTATCGGGAGATCGCCCGCAAGATGGCTGCCAAGCTGTCGCAACAGGCCAAGAGCTATGCCGCGAAGTTTCCGAGTATTGTGATCCAGAATAACTAGGGATATTTTCTGCTACGCATAAAAAACCCCGGAAGGTGAATTACCTTCCGGGGTTTGTTTTTTGCAAGGCATTACAACTATGTAATGCTTTGAGCTTGATCAGAATTTCTCAATCACGTTGCCAAACTAGCAATCTGCCTCAATGGTTGATCGGCTAGTAATGCCGCCAGAATACAACTCTTATTTTCGTCTCATTACAATCAACCCAATTAAACCTGAACCGAATAACCAGATTGCGGCTGGTACAGGAACACTGCTTACAGCTTCAAATTGAAAAGTACCTGCATCATACCTATTAGCGGGGCCACCATCAGCAATTAAGGGGTAATCCAGATTAGGGGTGTAGTTAAAATAGCTGCCACCGACAAATGTAATTAACCCTCCCCCAGTATCAATGTTTGGCGCAAGAGCATCGTGACCTGCATTCCCGTTAGGGTTAGAGGCATTGAATCCTTGAGCCACGATAGAATATCTGCCAACACCCAACTCAATATCTGTAATATCAATGAATCTACTTTGCCCTATTAATGGCGCCTCCGCTCCATAAAACAATGCAACCTCACTAACCAATAGTCCAGTATCTCTATCAAAAATACCAACACTGATCTGCGAACTAAACCCGTCTTGCGCGCTATCAAATGCTCCTAATTGAGTAATTTTTATAGGTGACAGCACATCAAAATGCATACCTAACGAGCCATTAAAATTTTGATTACCAACGCCCCTGGCTGAATCAAGTGCAATATATGCAGCATTTGCATTTCCTACCGCAAACAACAATGCAAAATATATAATAATCTTATTCATTCTCTATTATTTCTCTACTTTTGTTGTATGAGGATAAATAATTCTGAATCGCTGTTAAGCGATACTAAGTTATCAACTGGCTTTACGACGTAGGCCGATAAAACCACCCAACAATGCTGGCACAAACATAAATATTGCGGCAGGGACTGGCACGGCGGTGGTGTTAATTTGATAGCGAAATATGTAGCTGGGCGAACCGAGATTGCTAGCATACGTTCTCTCATCGCCCCAAATCCACTCGGCCCCAGGTATGTCATAGGTAGAGTCGGGATCACGGTAATAATTTGACCAGCCGCCCACTACTGGGTGCCAAGTGTCGCCATATCCAGGAGAAAAGATATCGTTAATGGTGGTTAGATCTGGAACGATGGTGCTTGAACTTGCGGTAATTTGTTGCGGGGCTAAGATATATTCCCAGCCATTATTGAAGCCGGTATAGAAGTCTGAGAAGCCCGGGGTTGTGGTAGTAAAGGCACCTGCAAATCCATCCCTGTACCCAGTATCCCATGCGTAGATGTATACATATTCTCCAGCGTTGACATTAATGTTGTAGTTATCGGCGTTTTTATACCCAGTGCTAGAGACATCCTGTCCGACATAGCTAGCGCTGTTAGCTGTTCCGGTATAAAACAGATAGTAGTTATCAACATTTATGGTGGCTGTATAGCTTGCGGCATGTGCGGATAACGCAAAAAAACAGGCAAGCAGCGGTACGCTGATTACAACTAGTATTTTTCTCATTTTCATTCCCCAATACTTACGGTCCATATTTTTACGTGTATGAACTCTAATAAGACTGAACTTTCGTACTAATTAAGTAGTACGTTCGTACTAACAGTAGTCGCTAAGTAGGCCCTTTGTCAACCGGTTATGCTGTGTTGGCTGGATAACACCCTAATATATATGTTGTTATAAGAAGGCCAATCCCATATAACTGGCGCATAGCGAGATATAGCCAATTAATTTGAAATAAAATACATGCCTGTTTGATTATGAATGACACAGAATCGCGCACGTTAAATACACAGGGACTTGCAACCCGTAAGCTCGTTTTGGAGGCCGCTGGCCGCGTTTTCGCGCAAAAGGGATATGATGGGGCAGGCTTTCGAGATATTTCCAAAGAATCTGGGGTGGGACTTAGTTCTATCGTCTATCATTTCCAAAGCAAACAAAATCTCTATATTCATACCATTCGCCATTTCATCTTAGACAGGGCCAGGCTCAACGAGCTATTTCTGCCCATCGCCGGGTTAATCGACAAGCCAGGCAGCCCACAAGAGATTGCTGATGCCCTGCGAGATTCCTGCCGCAACGTACTAGAGGCAACTCACGGACCGAGCAAGGCAAAATACATGAACGAGCTTTACACCGGCATTATGACCGGCGGCAATCCTGAGGCTCTGAAGATGCTGTTGGAGTGTTTTGTGGATGTCCAACAGCTCTTACCGCGTTTTCTCCAACACTACTGGCCGGAGATGACCGAGCAAGATATGGCGTTCTGGATCCAACTGTTCTGGTCACAACTGCAATATACGACCATGGGCCGCGCCCTGATTCTCTATGACATGCAACTTGGCGAAGATTATCCAGTTGCCTACCTGGATCAGGCTGCCTGGCACTTTGCCTACTACTGTTGTTTACCCTTGGGGCTGCCTGCACCTTCACCATATCCTGAGGATTGAGTGCTATTTACCAAATCAAAGATGTCAGGAATATTGATTTAGTGTTATTGGAGTTCTGGTTCCTGTTTATTCCCGCCTGAATGGAATGGCGAAAATGCAACAAACAAGGTGCCCATTGTTATCCTTACTCCAGGGTGAATGCCAGATAAAGCGCAGGGACGGCCAGCCACATTATCCCCTTGATCAGGAATAACAGGGGCAGGGCCCAGGCGGTTCTTTTCATCCAGACCATAAGTTGGGACTCTGTGGTCGGATTGTCCGCATGCATCTTCATTGCGCTATCCTCCTGTTCGGAAGGGCAGAACAGGCCACATCCCTGTGGCCTTGTTTTCCCGCCTAGCTGAGATCGAAGCGATCCAACTCCATAACCTTGCTCCAGGCCGCCACGAAGTCATGGACGAACTTTTCCTGGGAGTCCGCTGTGGCGTAGACCTCGGCCAGGGCGCGTAGCTCCGAGTTGGATCCGAATACCAGATCCACGCGGGTAGCGGTCCAGCGCACCTCACCGGTCTTGCGATCCCGGCCTTCAAACAGATCTTCCTCCTTGGATACCGGTTTCCAACTGGTACCCATGTCCAGGAGATTCACGAAGAAGTCGTTGCTCAGGGTTCCGGGGTGGTCGGTGAAGACACCGTGCTGGCTGTGGCCGAAGTTGGCGTCCAGTACCCGCATGCCACCCACCAGCACTGTCATCTCCGGCGGGGTCAGGGTCAGCAGTTGCGCCTTGTCCACCAGCAACTCCTCGGCCGACACGCTGTACCTGGCCTTCTGGTAGTTGCGGAAGCCATCCGCGATCGGTTCCAGATAGGCGAAGGATTCCACATCGGTCTGCTCTTGGCTGGCGTCCATACGACCCGGTGTGAACGGAACGCTCACCTCGATACCGACATGCTTCGCCGCCTGCTCAACACCCGCGCAACCGGCCAGCACGATCAGATCCGCCAACGATACCTTCCTGCCGTCGGATTGTGTGGCGTTGAACGCGTTCCGGATATCCTCCAGTACCGTCAGCACTTTGGCCGTTTGCTGCGGCTGGTTGACCTCCCAATCTCTCTGCGGGTCCAGACGGATACGAGCGCCATTGGCACCACCACGCATGTCGGAACCACGGAAGGTGGAGGCGGAGGCCCAGGCGGTGGAGACCAGCTCGGAGACCGACAGCTTGGATGCCAGGATCCTATTCTTGAGTAGAGCGACATCCTTCTCGTCGATCAGCTTATGATCCACCGTCGGGATCGGGTCCTGCCAGATCAGCTCATCGGATGGAACCTCCGGGCCGAGATAGCGGGCGCGCGGTCCCATGTCACGATGGGTCAGCTTGAACCAGGCGCGGGCAAAGGCGTCGGCGAACTCCTCCGGGTGCTCATAGAAGCGGCGCGAGATCTTCTCGTAGGCCGGATCGAAGCGCAGGGATAGGTCCGTGGTCAGCATGGTCGGCACATGATGTTTGGATGGGTCATGGGCATCCGGTACTGTTTCCTCTGCATCTTTGGCGATCCACTGCTGGGCCCCGGCCGGGCTCTTCGATAGTTCCCACTCATAGCCGAACAGGTTCTCGAAGAAGTTGTTGCTCCACTGGGTGGGGGTAGTGGTCCAGGTGACCTCCAGGCCGCTGGTGATGGTGTCACCGGCCTTGCCGG
>JBNKSV010000004.1:0-90395 GCA_050297535.1 Sedimenticolaceae bacterium | reverse complement strand
TTCCATTGGCAAAATCGATATTGAAAACAGCGCTAGAGATGTCTTTTATCATTCCTGCTCCATTAACAGAACCGCAAGATAGAGTGTTATGTTCTGAAATTATAATGAACTCTCCGTTTCTGTCTTTTTCATATTGATCCTTCCATGTGGAATATGATGCAGCGATTATTGCTATGAGACCAAATATTACCCCTAGAATGGCTTGTGTTGTATTCGAAACGGAGAGGAAAGGCGTGATAAAGAGCAATAAAAACGAGATCACGCTATACACATTGAGCGCGTGTTTAATTAATTCTTTAACATATATCCATAACATATGCTTTTTCGCCTAACGTTAAAATATTAAGACTCGTAGAAAGCGGTTCTATTCTTCCTTCCCCTTCTTCCTCCTAGCCCGCGGATGCGCCTTGTCATAGACGTTGGCCAGGTGTTGGAAATCCAGGTGGGTGTAGATCTGGGTGGTGCTGATGTCAGCGTGGCCGAGCAGTTCTTGGACGGCGCGCAGGTCGCCGGATGATTCCAGCATGTGGCTGGCGAAGGAGTGCCTGAGCAGGTGCGGGTGAATACTGCGAGATGCGCCGTGTTTTAGCGCCCACTCTTTCATGCGTTGTTGGATGGTGCGCGGGTGGATGCGTTTTCCGCGGCTGCTGACGAACAGCGCCGGTTCGTCCGGTTTGGCGAGTTCGCCTCTTACCTTGATCCAGCGTTGCAGTGCCTCCACCGCCTTGCGCCCGATCGGCACCTGTCTGGTTTTGTCTCCCTTGCCGGTGACCTTTAAGGTGGCGTCTTTTAGGTCGGGGTCGTTTAGATTTATCGACACCAGTTCTGCCAGGCGCAGACCGGAGGAGTAGAACAGTTCAAGGATCGCCCTGTCGCGCAGCGCCAGTGGTGAGTCATCGTGGATCGTCAGCAGGTTGGAGAGTTGGTCGATGTCCAGGGTCGCGGGTAGGCGACGTTTTACCTTGGGGGCCTTGATGCCCTGGGCCGGGTTGTTTTCCGTCGCGCTCTCGCGCAGCAGGTAGTTGAACAGGCTGCGCAGTGATGAGAGTTCGCGTTGGATGCTCTTGCCGGAGATGCCTTGACGGTGGCGTTTGGCGACATAGCCCCGGACCTGATGCGGGTTGAGTTGCGGCCATGTCGCAATGCCGTTTTGTCGGCACCAGTCCGCGATCAGCTCCAGATCGCGGGCGTAGTTCTTGCTGGTGTGGGGGGAGAGGCGGCGTACATGTTGCAGATGATGCAGGAAGCGATCTATCCACTCCCTAAGCTGATCGTCTGCGTTCATTAAAATCCCGGTTCCAGCACCACCTCCAGGGTCCGGCTGATGATCTCGCCCAGGCGTTGCAGGTATTCGGTACCCATGTCGGCGCAGAAGCGGTCTTTGTCGACGCTGCCGATGGCCAGCAGGCCCAGGACCCCTTCGCTCTTGATCGGGATCAACACGGTGGATTGGATGTCCTCCGCCTGGGAGCCGAACAGCTTTTTCAGCTGTTCCGCATCAATCACGCCGCAGGCCGGGACTCCGGTATCGAGAAAATCCCTATAGCCATCCAGATCGGCGTTGGAGAGGCCTTCCACTTCGTTGTGGGTGAAGAGGTGCAGCTCCACGGCATCGGCATCGAAATCCTCGTGCAGTTTGTCCTGCAGGGTGTTGAGGCACTCATCAAAACCCACTGAGTCGATCAGGGCCAGGATAAGGCGGTGCATGCGTTTATTGATCTCTTCGTTATCGCGGCCGATGTCCATCAGATCATGCAGGCGTTGTTTGGATTGTTCCAGTTCCTGGCGCAGGCTCTTCACCTGCCTTTCGATCAGAGATACGGCCTCGCCATTCTCATGGGAGAGTTCCAGGTTGTTCAATATCTCCGGATGCCGGTCAAAGAAATCAGGATGGGTGTTGAGGTATTCAATTACGGAATCCTCATGGTCTTCGGCCGGTTTCTGTAGTTCCGGATGGCGCTCAAAGAAATCCGGATTGGCGCTGAGAAAGTTGACTATAGTCTTTTCCTGTTTTTCTGTAAGACGTGCTTGTTCCATCGTCTCGCTCATATTTCTATTCTCCCCTCGAAGACAGTGGCGGCAGGTCCGCTCATCAAAACCGGTTGGCCGATTCCCTGCCACTTTATCACAAGATCGCCCCCGGGTAGCGCTACTTGCACCTGTTGGTCCAGCAATCCTTGCACGATGCCGCTGACCACAGCGGCGCAAGCGCCGGTGCCGCAGGCCAGGGTCTCGCCGGTGCCGCGTTCAAAGACCCGCAAGCGGATATTGTTGCGATCGACAATCTGCATAAATCCGACATTGACCCGTTGCGGAAAACGCGGATGCACCTCCATGCGGGGTCCGATCACGGCCACGGCGGCGCTGTCCACATCGTCTACGGTGATGACCGCATGGGGATTGCCCATGGAGACAGCGCCTATGGTCAACCCTTCACCATTCAACTCGATGGGATAGGTGGCCTGTTGTTGTTCCGCGATAAATGGTATTAGCACCGGTTCCAGGGTAGGTATACCCATATTCACCTGCACCGTGTCGTTCTCTTCTACATGGAGGGTGATAGCGCCCGCCATGGTGCCAACGTTTATGACTGTCTTATCGGTTAGACCTTTAGAGCGAACGAACATGGCGAAGCAGCGGGCGCCATTGCCGCACTGTTCCACCTCGGAGCCATCGGCGTTGTATATGCGGTAGTAGAAATCGTTGGTAGGATCGCGTGCCGGTTCCACCAGCAGGATCTGGTCGCACCCGACCCCGAAATTGCGGTTGGCGATGTGGCGGCACTGTTCCGGGGATAGTTCCAGTGGTTTTGCGGTGGCGTCGATTACTACGAAATCGTTGCCCAGGCCGTGCATCTTGGTGAATTCAATGCATTGTGCCTTGGTATCGTTCATGGATGGATCTGTCTGGATTGTCTATTGGTTGTTCTGTTCTTGCTTTGCGGGCTCGTCCGGCAGATAGAGGTCGCCTTTTTGTCCGCAGGCCGATAACAGGCCGGAGGCTACGAGCAGCGAGATGATTAGCCAAATGGATTTGGACATAATAGAAACTCCGTCAACGGTTTGATAATCGGTCCAGTATAAACCGATGGCGGTTGATGGTTAAGACTTTTTCAGCTCGGTATTCAGACGGGTTTCCAGTTTCTTCTTAAACTGAAGTAGTTCCACTGTGGACCAGCGTTGCTCTATCGCGGAACGGGTGAATTCAATACCGGTGATGTAGATGGGGTAATCTTTGTTGCTACTGCGCTGGGCCATGATGTATTTTCCTGCGGCATGGAACAGTCCCTCGCCATATTCCAGGGAGCTGAATTCATGGCCGTCACATACCAACAGGTGTGGCGACTGGCCCAGGTCCATCCCCTCGGTGATCATTCTGAGCTCGGTATACTCTGCATAGAACTGGTCCCGCGGCGGGGTGCGTGTTTCGGCAATCCAGTTGCCTTTGCGGTCTTTGCTAAGGCAGGAAAATATGGGTGCATCCAGGACGCCGGAGAGTCCGATGTCATCGGTCTGCAGGCTGCGGGTGATCAACAGATCGCTGAAGAACCGTTTCTGCTGCAGCAACAGGTGTTTCTCGTCGTTGCAGCCGCGAATCTCCTGCTGAAACAGTGCGCCTAATTCATCGACTATGTAGAGGAAGATCTTGTCGTTTACTGGTTGGTAGTAGATCTGGATCGTGCCCTCGATATTTTCCTGCATGATGAGTGGCAACGGGGTGTCCTGTAGGGCATAGTCGTCGATAACCAGGGGACAAAAACTGGATTGCGGTTCACCCATGGCGTCCATCAGATCCGCATACGTATCTATGCGGAAACTTGAGAAGCCCTCGCCCTTTTTATGGATCAGATAATAGTCGTCGTCCGCCTGAAACAGGTAGCGGCTTCCTGGACCTCTGCCATTGGGGCCGAAGCTGGCGCAGATATCGTTGAACAGGATCTCTACCCGTCGGGCAATGGCGGCGGAACGGATGGATGAGTGGCCGAAAGCCGCTACTTCTGGGGCCGGTTGGCCCGGATTGTTGTGCAGGGTCAGGGTAAGGTAGCGGCAGATGCTTTCCGCCAGTCCGGCGGTTGCGGTGTGATTGGTGATCAGGGTCTCGCCCCAACTGGTGACGATCAGCTGCTCCATATGGGTGAGCAGGCAGGCGTGTCCGGACCCGAAGCTGAGGGCGTCAGACCGGTCGCTGGTCAGTTGCTTGCCCTCTTTGGAGAGATGCTCCAGGGGGTCGGCACCGGTGTTTACGAATAGGGTGCAGGATTTTGCGTAGGGCGTGCTGCTGAGGGCCGAGAGAGGGACATTGTCTGCGAGCAGTGTATGGCGACGTTTAAACAGACTGCTTAGGAGCGCGCGCAGTTCCTTTTGATCAACGGGGCAGCTCGCCGGAAACAGGTGGACCTTGGTGTTTTGATCGGCCAGGTCATTTACCTGAATCCAGGATAACATCTCGATAAGGTTGGATGTCTTCTTGATGGGTATGGCGGTATCTGCCGTGTCTTCGTTCACCTCGCCGCAATACAGCAGCCAGCAGACACTATCTTCAGGCGTCACCAGATAGTGTAGTGAGAGTTGTTCCTCTACCAGGTTTTTTGAGATGCCGGGATTGATGCTGTCCACCTTGCCGGGTTGTCTCTCCAGTGCGGTGTGGAGTTTACGCCCAAGCAGGCTGATCTCTTCCGGATTGATCTGTCCTGAGGAGGCGTAGGTGCGGGAAAATTCGGTGAGCATGTGGTAGCTGTTGGTGAGTTCCCGTACCAGGACGTTACGCTCCCGCATGACCTGGTTTATCTTCCAGCTGTGGCGTGAATCCAGGCCGTCCAGCTTTACCTTATCCCAACCCCAGGCGTCTACCACCGTCTGCATCAGCTCTCTTTGCCAGGCCCGCTTGTTGCCGCGGAAGCTGGTGCCAAGGGGCTGCTCCGCCTTGAAATAGAAGCAGCGGCGCGCCAATTCCAGGCGGTCGACCTCTCCCCGCGCCTGCAAATATTGTTCTACCCGGTTGTACATCAATATGTATGGATCCAGATCATTCAGATCCAGGGTGCCGGAATATATCTCCGCCTTGGCCTCTTGGCACAGCCAGCGGATGTTGGGGTAGTCGCGGGAATAGGCCTCTATTAGTAGTAGTTTGAGCACGCTCTTGTAGGGGGAGTCTATGCCTTTATAGAGTTGCCAACGGGCCGCACTGAAAAACTCATCCGCCGGGGTGTATTCCAGCCCCCCAAAGTCCAGGCATTCCAGGGGGTCGATGAAGCGTTTGTGCAGCAGCATGGCCGTGTATGGGGTGTAGTTCTGCTCCTGGTCCGGCGGCACCAGCCACCATATAGGGTGGCGTCCGGCCAGTAGGATGCCGGTGCGGTAGAACTCTTCCAACAGCAACTGTTTCTGGGTGGAACCACTGCTCTCCCGGGAGATCGCCTCGCGGTCGCCGCGCCGGAAGGCTTCCGCGTTTATTAGGAAGATGTGGACTTCAAGCTGCAGTTCGGCGGCCCAGTGTTCCAGGCTTTTGGCCTTATGGCGTAGCGCCTGCAGTTGCGGCGGACTCAGCTGCGGATCGTGGCAGAGCCAAACATCAAAGTCGCTGCCGGTGGTGTGGGCGATACTGCCGATGCTGCCCATGAGATATAGACCGTGGATTTGGTATTGGCGGCGTGCCTTCTTTTTGTATGTGAAGCTGCGCCCCAATTTGCGCGCCGTCCTCAATGAGTTTGTGGAGGGGGCGTAGTCCGGGATACCGGAAGGGGTATCGCTGCCTATGAATCCGGGCAGTAGCGGATGGTTGATGTGAAACAGCAGGGGTAGCAGGTTGAGAAAATCCTGTTGATGCGGATGCAGGTCGTCTTCAATCCTGCGTAGCCGCTCACGCTGAATGCCGCGAAAGCGCCGCCGTACCAGTTGCAGCTCTTTGCGTCCTATGCCGTCAGAAAAATTGACCGCCTTGGCCATCGGCAGATACCTACTGTGTGGTTAGATTTGAGTCCGCATCATTTGCCGCAGCCAAGGCTTCCATGGATCGCTTCATAAGCAGGCGCGCATCATTTCCCTTTTGCCACTCTGCGATTCCGATTTGCAGACGTACGTTCATATGGGTGATGGTCTCTGGAAGTGGGGCGTCGATAAAATCACTCTTTATCTTGTTCAGTAGTTTCGTGGCGTCCTCCAGAGAGGTTTCCGGGAGCACCAGCATAAACCGGTCATCACTCCAGCGGGCGATGAGGTCCACCCAGCGCAGGCGGTCGCGCAGATAGCGGCTTACCGCCAGGATGATCTCCTGGGCCAATCCTGCATCTTCGATCTCGGCTTCGGTCTTGATCTCGACCACGGCCAGACAGAGTGGATTGGTATAGCGGCGGCTTCTGGTCACCTGGGCGTTCAGCACCCGATGAAATGCGCGCTCATTGGCCAGGCCGGTCAGTTCATCAGTGAGGGTGAGTTCTTCCACCTGTTGTTTCAGGCGCGCATTTTCCTCTTTCAGGGTCTCGTGTTCGCTGATGTCGGTGAAGCAGCGCAGGGTCATACCCTGGGAGTCGGGGATCTCGCGTGATTCTATCTTGAGTTGCCGGGCCGAGGTCCCCAAAGAAAACAGCTGTATCTGACCGTCCGGATGGAACAGGCTTTTGAGTTCCGGGGTGGACATCTGGTCATGGCTGCGGCCCACGACCGTATCCGGCTGCTGTTGCAGAAGGTCGCACAGGGCCGGGTTGATGGAGTGAACGCACCCGTCCCGGCTTAAGATAAGCAGACCGGTCGGGCAGGCCGTGAACCAGTGTTCCTGGGCGATGTTGTTGCTGTTCTCCGTCATATTTTGTTTCTCTCGAACTGTTTTTTGCTTCAGTTGGTTACAGCGGCAGGAGAACTGGAATCTTTAACCTGATCTAATTTCCGAGCCTGTCCTTGGCCCGGGCGATGGCCTCCCTAACCTGCTGTGGCGCGGTGCCGCCGATGTGGTTACGGGCTGCGACCGAACCCTCTAGGGTCAGGCAGTCGAACACGTCGTTTTCAATGATATTGGAAAAGGATTGCAGCTGCGCCAGTTCCAGGTCCGCGAGATCACAATCTTTCTCCACGCAGAGGGCGACCGCCTTGCCTACCACTTCATGGGCGTCGCGGAACGGCAGGCCCTTGCGCACCAGATAGTCGGCCAGATCGGTGGCGGTGGCGAAGCCCTGTCCAGCCGCCGTCCGCATGGCTTCGTGGCGACAGCTGATGGCGGGGATCATGTCGGCAAACACCTTGAGGCTGCCTTTCAGGTTGTCCACGGTGTCGAACAGTGGTTCCTTGTCCTCTTGATTGTCTTTGTTGTAGGCCAAAGGCTGTCCCTTCATCAGGGTAAGCAGGGCTATCAGGTGACCGAAGATGCGCCCGCTCTTGCCGCGCACCAGTTCCGGCACATCCGGGTTCTTCTTCTGCGGCATAATGGATGAGCCGGTACAGAAGCTGTCTGAGAGTTCGATAAAACCGAATTGGGACGATGACCAAAGGATCAGCTCTTCCGAGAAACGCGACAGGTGCATCATCACCAGGGCCGCGGCTGCGCTAAACTCTATGGCGAAGTCGCGATCGCTGACCGAGTCCAGGGAGTTTTCGCTGGGGCGCTCAAAGCCGAGCAGTTCCGCGGTGTAGTGCCGGTCGATGGGATAGGTGGTCCCGGCCAGGGCGGCTGCGCCCAGGGGCATGATATTGACCCGCTTGTTGCAGTCGGCCAGGCGTTCCCGGTCCCGTTGCAGCATCTCGAACCAGGCCAGCATGTGGTGGCCGAAGGTGATGGGTTGGGCGGTCTGTAGATGGGTGAAGCCGGGCATGATGGTCTCCGCCTCGCGCTCGGCCATGTCCAGCAGGGCCTGTTGCAGACGTCGGATCTCGCTGCGGATGATCTCGATCTCGTCCCGCATATAGAGACGGATGTCGGTGGCGACCTGATCGTTGCGGGAGCGGCCGGTGTGCAGCTTTTTACCGGCATCGCCGATCGCCGCAGTGAGGGCGGATTCGACGTTCATGTGGACATCTTCCAGCTGTACGGACCACTCGAACTCACCCTGTTCGATGCGCTTCAGGATCTGCTCCAGGCCGCTGATGATGGCGTCGCGTTCAGATTCCGTGAGTATGCCCTGGCGGGCCAGCATTTTGGCGTGTGCAATCGAGCCCTGGATGTCATACTTGTAGAGTCTTTGGTCAAACTCGACGGAGGCGGTAAAGGCCTCGACGAAGGCGTCGGTTGGCTCATTGAAGCGGCCGGACCAGAGTTTTTTCTCGCTCATTATGGTTTGTTCCTGAAGCGGGTAAAATTAAGGCGTGATTATAACAGGAAAGGTGCGACACCCAACGCGCAGAGAAAAAAAGATGACAGAGACGCCTAAAGAGAAGAAGACCAGGGCCGTTGCAGATGACTGTTTTCTGCCGAACTTCTGCAGCGTCCATGTGGTGTTCGCTGTGGTGATAACGGCGGAGCTACTGGCCCTGGTGTTGTCTTTGAGCGATAGCGTGATCGGTGCGGATTTCACCGCGCATCTAAGTCTTTACTCTCTCTTCATTCAATGGATTGCCCTAAGCTGGGCCGCGTTGTTGTGTGTGTTGCGGCCCCGGTTGCGCCAGATCCCAAACTGGATATCCGGCCTGTTGGCCTGGTCTCTGGCGCAGGTCTTGACCATCCTGTTCGGCGAGGTTTCAGTCTATCTCCTGGGGCTGCATCAGGGAGATGAACATCCATTTTTTCTGTTTAAGAGCGTATCCATCAGCGCCATAGTCGCGGCCCTGGTTTTGCGCTATCGGTATTTGCAGTTTCTGTGGCGGCAGCAGGTGGTGGCGGAATCTCAGGCCCGTCTGCAATCTTTGCAATCACGCATTCGACCACACTTTTTATTCAATAGCATGAACACCATCGCCAGCCTTATCCGCAGCAAGCCCGATATCGCGGAAGAGACCATTCACGATCTGTCAGACCTGTTCCGCGCCAGCCTGTCGGATGCTGGCAATCTCTCTACCTTGGGTAAGGAGTTGGAGTTGGCGCAAGGGTACTTGCGAATCGAGGCGCAACGCCTGGATGAACGGCTGGAGGTGGAGTGGGACCTGGAGGATCTTCCCATGGATGCCAAGCTGCCTGCCCTGATCCTGCAGCCCCTGCTGGAAAATGCGGTCTACCACGGCATCGAGCCATCCCCGGATAATGGCAGGATACAGGTTGTCGGCCGCTACCGGCGCCAGCGGGTCAATATCTCTATCCGCAACACCAAGCCGCCAGTCCCGAATAGGGTTCACGCTGATGGCAATCACATGGCTTTGGAGAATATCAAACAGCGGCTTGCGTGGCTTTACCAGGAACAGGCCGGCCTGATCCATAGCGAGATTGAGGGGGATTATCAGGTGCGCCTGTTTTTCCCTCATCCCTGGAATGAAGACGCATGAAGATACTTATCGTAGATGACGAAAAACTGGCCCGGGAGCGGTTGGCGCAACTGCTTGCGGAGATCGGTCCACCTTATGAGGTCGTGGGTCAGGCCGGTAGCGGCGAGGAGGCACTCAAGTGGTGCGCGGACCTGGTGGTTGATATGGTGCTACTGGATATCAGTATGCCTGGTATGGGCGGTTTGGAGGCCGCGGCCCGGCTCATGGCCTTAACCCCGGCCCCTGCGGTGATCTTCGCTACCGCCTATGATGAGCATGCCCTGGAGGCGTTCGATAGAAATGCGGTGGATTATCTGCTCAAGCCGGTGCGTCGCGAGCGACTGGAGGCGGCGTTGCAGCGGGCTCAAACCCTTAGCCGGGTACAACTGCAGGTGCTGGATGGGCTGAATGAGAGCCAAGAGGCCTATGTCTACTCTAATTTTCGCGGCGGAATCCTGCGTATTCCGGCGGATGAGATCTACTTTTTCCGTGCGGAGCAGAAGTATGTGGTGGCCAGACATCCGGGGGGAGAGGCCTTGCTGGAGGACTCACTTATCGCCCTGGAGGAGAGGATGGGCGATGGGTTTCTGCGTATCCACCGTAACGCCCTGGTGGCGAAGAGATATATGAATGCCCTGGAGAAGCGGGCGGACGGACAGTTCCGGGTATGTTTTAAGGATATAGACGACCGGCTTGAGGTAAGCCGCAGGCATTTGCCTGAGGTGCGGCGCTGGCTGAAAGGTAGTGCGGCATAAGAAGTCGATAATATGAGGTTCCCAACCAACTCTATTATCGTTAATAAGAGCATGGATGATGCTTTTGCTTTATTGCTGTCTCCTGATATTTACTTGCCATTATTGAAAAATGAATATCAAGTGAAAGTAACATATGACAAACGAACTCCAATGGAGATAGGAAAAAGGGTGAAGTTGATAGCTCCAAGCGAAAAGGGGCAACTAATTGTAGATCTTGAGCTTTCCAGGTGCGCCCCGCCCAATATCTTTAGGTACGATATCGTCTCAGTCAATGGAAAGAAGGGGAAGCCAATTCCAATCTTTATGTTTATAGACAAGATGTTTATTGAAGTGAATTTTAGAGAGACTAAAGATGGAGCAAGAACGATGGTTGTCTTTTCAACGTATGTAGAAGGCCTTCGCGGCATCCTTACAAAAGCCTTTGCATACATCTTTCTCGGCATATCATCATGGGTTTCCAGTAGAAAGTATTTCTCGAAACTTGCGAAAGCAGTTGACGCCCACGCGTGAACGGTATTTGTTAGCTGAATTGCAAAAAGCGCCAGAAATAGCGCAATATTTGCCACCAGGCCAGCAAGCATTTAGCATGCTACCTTTTCAGCCGGACCTTTATCCATGACCGATCAGATAATACGTATAGCCACCAGGAAATCACCCCTGGCCATGTGGCAGGCGGAGCATGTCGCCGCAGAGTTGAACAGGCTTTATCCCGAGCTCAAGGTAGAGATATTGGGCATGAGCACCCAGGGCGACAAGATTCTGGATACACCTCTGGCCAAGATCGGCGGCAAGGGTCTGTTCGTGAAGGAACTGGAACAGGGTATGCTGGCGGGGACGGCCGATATAGCGGTCCACTCCATGAAGGATGTACCGGCGGAACTACCTGCAGGGCTGCATCTGCCGGTTATTATGGAACGGGAAAATCCCCGGGACGCCTTCGTATCCAACAAGTATCAAACCCTGGATGAGCTACCGGAGGGCGCGGTGGTTGGCACCTCCAGTCTGCGGCGGCAGTGTCAGCTGGGAGAAGGCCGTCCCGATCTGCAGATCGCCCCCCTGCGCGGTAACGTCAACACCCGTCTGCGCAAGCTGGACGATGGTGAGTTCGACGCCATCATCCTGGCATCGGCCGGGTTGTTGCGGCTGGGTTTTGAGGAGCGGTTGACTGCCTATCTGGAGCCGGAGCAGAGCCTGCCAGCGATCGGCCAGGGTGCGCTGGGTATTGAGTGCCGCGTGGATGATGAGCGGATCAATTCGTTGCTGCAGCCGCTCCTGCATGTAGATACCGCGGACTGCGTGCGGGCGGAGCGGGCCATGAATCACCGACTCATGGGGGGCTGCCAGGTACCGATCGCGGGCTATGCCATCCTGCAAGGCGACGAGATATATCTGCGCGGCCTGGTGGGTGAGCCTGACGGCAGCAAGATCATCCGGGCCGAGGCCAGATGTCCCCGCCAGGATGCAGAGGCCATGGGCGTGGCCCTGGCGGAAGAGCTGCTGGCCAACGGCGCCGAGCCCATCCTCAGGGCGTTGTACGCCGACTAGTTGATATGGGCTGCAGCCTGCAAGGTATCGGGGTCTTGGTAACCCGCCCCAGCGGGCAAGCGGAGACCCTGTGTCGCATGATCACAGAACAGGGTGGTCGGGCTATCCATTTTCCCACCATAACCATCGGGCCTGCTCAAAATCAGGCCGCCGCGCAAGAGATTCTGCACCGGCTCGCCGACTATCAACTGGCCATATTCATAAGTCCCAACGCAGTGAAATATGGGGTGGAATTGCTGGCTGATAAGAGAATTCCGGTCGGCATAAAGATATGCGCGGTGGGCAAGGGTACCGCCCTAGCCCTGTCCGAGCTAGGAATTGAGGTGGATGTCAGGCCTGAGGGAAAGTTTGATAGCGAATCGCTGCTGGCCATGCCGGAACTGACCGAGGTCGCCGGTAATCGTATCCTGATCCTGCGGGGCAACGGGGGGCGTGAGCTGTTGGCAGATACTTTGCGACAGCGCGGGGCCGAGGTGGAGTATGCCGAGGTCTATTCCCGGACCCCGACCTCTGCGGATGCGGGATCGCTGGTTGCTGCATGGCAGAGAGATATCCAGATTGTTACGGTGACCAGCGGCGAGACCCTGGAGAATCTTCTTGCGTTGCTGGGTGATGCTGGAAGCGCCATGTTGTTTAACACCCCGTTGGTGGTGGTGAGTGAACGTATTCGGATGCGGGCGCAAGAGCTGGGTTGCAGAGATGTAGTCCTGGCGGATGAGGCGTCTGATAATGGTCTGCTCAGGGCGGTTTGCAGTTGGGCTGAGAAACAATAGATCAGACTGCGATATCGCCCTCTATCACTTTCCGATGTGAACCACCTTTGCTACTCTAAGTCCTATAGGGTGTCTGGCCAGTCATTGCGGATATGGTTTGTATGCACCCTGAATCACTCCCTGGAAAAAATATGAACGATATAGAAAAACAGGAACCTGAGTCACCCGTCCCGGAAACGGCAGAGCCAACAGAATCGGCAGTAGGCTCCGATGTCTCGCAAGCCCCACCTAAACCTTCTACGCGCATAGCCTGGATCGCCCTGTTGCTGGCGTTGGGCGGCTTTGTGATGAGCTATATGAAGTGGTCGGACCTGGATGGCGTGTCGCAGCAGGAGGTTCAAGAGCTGGCCGATTTCAAGAAACAGCAGCAAAAGGACAAAGGCCGCCTGGATGAACTGGAGAAGGCCATAAGCGCGCAACAGGCCGCCCTTACCAAGCAGGAAGAGCGCCTGAAGCTGGAGCGTGAGGGCCTGCTGCAACAGGCGGAGGAGATGAAGGCCTCCATTGATATGGTATTTGAGCGCGTCGGCAGAGACAGCACCCAGTGGATCGCGGCGGAGGCCGAGTATCTGATGCGCATCGCCAATCATCGTCTGCAACTGGAAGGGGATAGCGCCACGGCGCTGGTGGCCCTGGAGGGTGCGGATAGGCGCCTGCATGATTCAGGCGATCCGCTCTGGACACCTGTTCGGGAGCAGTTGGCCGTGGAGATGGCCGGACTTAAGGCGCTAAAGCAGTTGGATCTGGACGGACAGGCCCTGAAGTTGTCCGGATTTATATCCCAGATCGAAAAGTTGCAGCTGCCGCAATCCAACCCGGAACAAGATGACCAGTCTGCCGAAGAAAAAGAGCAGAAGAAAGATTTTAATCTGGATGTGCTACTGCATGACATGTGGGAGGGGTTCAAGTCTTTGGTGGTGATACGGCACCATGATCGCCCGGTGACGGCCATGTTGGAACCGGAACAGAGATTTTTCCTTTATCAGAATCTGCGTCTGCAATTGGAGACGGCAAGATTCGCGTTATTGCGCCGGGATCAGTCCCAGTTTACAGACAGTCTGGAGCGGGCGGAAAAATGGCTCAAAGAGTTTTTCGACCAGGGGCAGGCACTGACCAAGTCCATGCTGGAGGAGATCAGCGCACTTAAAGGTTTGGAACTAGAAGCCAAGTTGCCGGATATCTCGGGGTCATTGCGCATGCTGCTGAAACAGCAGGGACGTATCCAGGACGATCAGGGAGATCCGGGGCTAGGAGCTATAGAGGGGCAGCGGTTTGATGTGGCGCCGAGTGTGGATAACGAAAGGCAGAACACAGAGGAACCCGAACAGGCCAGCCAAGGGCAGGGACAGACCGACACAGAGCGGAAGGAGACCCCATGAAGAGGTTGATAAGCGCTCTTATCCTGATAGCGCTAGCGGTGGCGCTGGTATCTCTGCTGATTCAGGGTAATGGATACGCCCTGCTCGGCTATGGCCAGTGGACGGTGGAGGGTAGTCTGGCGATGTTTATCCTGCTGGATCTGGCCCTGTTTTTTGTGTTGTATCTGGCTATCCGCACTCTAGCGCGGCTCTGGTCTGTTCCGGAGCGGTGGCAGGCATGGAAGAAAGGCAGGCAGCGGCAGCGGGCGTACAACTCCTTGGCCAGCGGTCTCCTGGATATGGCTGCGGGTAATTGGAAGAGCGCCGAGCAAAAGCTGCTCAAGCATGTTGACGCATCAGATAAACCCACTTTGAACTATCTGTGTGCGGCCCGTGTCGCCCAGGAACGCGGGGCCATAGCCCAGCGGGACAGCTATCTTAAATTGGCCCAGGAGGCCAAGTCCTCCGAGGAGTTGGCGGTATCTTATACCCAGGCAGAGCTACAGCTCTCCAATGATCAGAGGGAACAGGCCTTGGCCACCCTGATGCGTTTGCGGGAGATTGCCCCCAAACATGGTTATGTACTTAAGATGCTACGGGATATCTATCTGCGTCTGGAGGACTGGCAGGCGCTGCAACCATTGTTGCCGGAGATGCGTAAGAGCGACGTCATCTCCAAACAGGACATAGATGATCTTGAGGTTAAGATTTATGTAGGCCTGATGGGCAAGGCGGTTGCGGGCGATGACGCTGAGGGGGTGGATAATCTCTGGAAACAGATGTCGAAGCAGTTGCATAGCCAAGTGGAGCTGGTATTGATCTATGCGCAACATCTGATGGACAAGGGCACGGGCAGTGAAGCGGTGCGTCTGCTGGATGAGGCCATCGCCAAGCACTGGGATGAGCGTTTGGTGGGACTCTATGGTTTGGCCGAGGGGGCAGATATCTCCCGGCAATTGAACCGGGCCGAATCCTGGCTAAAGGAGCGTCCGCGCAATGCGGTCCTGTTATTGGCCCTGGCCCGTATCTGTCTGCGCTCCAGGCTGTGGGGCAAGGCTCGTAGTTACCTGGAGGCAAGCATCGGCTCAGCTCCTAGCGTCGAGGCGTATCAGGAATTGGGGATCTTGTTAGAGCAGATGGGAGAGAATGGCCCGGCCCTGGATAGCTATCGTTCAGGACTGGAGCTCGCATCCGCCGCTCCGCAGGTTCGCTCCTGGAGATACGATGGGCGTAAGGCCCAGAGTGATGCGGATGCAAACGCAACGTTAGATTTGCGTCAGCCTCTGGACGCGCCCCTCCCGGTGGCGGGTGAATCCTCCTAATAATCCATGCCGGAATTCATCTATGGTTGTGGCTATCTGGGGCGTCGGTTAGCCATCAGGCGTCAGCATGAGAATAGACAGATAACCGGCGTGGTACGGACTGTTGCCAGTGCCGAGGCGTTGGCGGGTATGGGGATAGGTTCCTTGCAGGTTGACCTGGATGTGGACGCGGCAACGGAGCTTGCGCCGCAAGGCTCAACCTTGTTCTATTTTATTCCACCAGCGAAATCCGGCGAGACAGATACCAGAGTGCGTAGGTTGATAGAGGAGTTCGCGCGCCAGGGTCATCCGCGCAGGATCGTCTATCTCAGCACCACCGGCGTGTATGGAGATTGCCAAGGCGAATGGGTGACGGAAGAGCGTCCGGTCAATCCGGTGTTTGCCCGGGCGAAAAGGCGTTGGGATGCGGAGTGTCGTCTTCGGGAGTGGCGCGCCGATACCGGGGGAGAGTTGGTGATTCTGAGGGTGGCTGGCATCTATGGTCCTGGCAAGTTGCCACTGGAGCGTCTGCGCAAGGGGTTGCCCTTGGTGCGGGCCGAGGAGTCTCCCTGGACCAACCGAATCCACATCGATGATCTGGTGCAGGTATGCGTCGCTGCTATGGATAAAGGTAGTGACGGGGCAGTCTATAATGTAAGTGATGGTTCACCTGGAACCATGATTGATTACTTTAGCAAGATTGCTGAATTGGCGGGGCTGCCAGCGCCTCCGGCGATAACATTGTCCCAGGCAGCACAACAGTTATCAGAGGGGATGTTGTCGTATATGCATGAGTCAAGAAGATTAGATAACAGTAGAATGAGGGATGAACTTGGAGTAACCCTTCTTTATCCTGGCATGGATGTCGGCCTGTCTGCTTGTTTTGACTAAAGTTCTTCTATACTCAATCGCTAAGTAGGAGGATAAATTTTAGTAAATCTCCATTGGGAAGTTCAGCAAAGTCGTTCACGACCTTGCTGAACACGAAAAACGAAAAGGGTGACTTTCATTGTCTTCATTTTCGATCGTTTAACGGCTATTGAAAATGGCGGCGTGTCCCTGTGTCACCAAACCTCTGTGTGTTGCAGGGGTTCCATTAGTGAAGATCTGGCGGATTGATATGGCGAGGATATCAATATTGAGCATGATAATTGGTCAGATAAAACGGAAACCGTCATTGGATTCTCGTCAACATTGAGGAAATAACGCATGGACGAGATAGACCGCCTTACAAAAATGTATGCCCAAGAACATGCAGCCAGGGAGCGGGCGGAAAAACTGCTGGAACAGAAGAGTCTCGAACTATATGAGCTTAATCAGGAACTCATAGAAAGGGAAGAGGCCAGTCGCACCATTCTGGAAACTACCGGAGACGGTATCATCATTCTGGATGAGGCTGGTAAGATCCAGATGCTTAATCGCGCTGCCAAGCTGATCTTTGGCTGCACCGATGGCAGCATGCTCGGTCATAGCATTGATGAGCTGTTACACACCGAAGGTGAAGAGGACTTTAAGTTCTATCTTGAGGTGAGTGAGCGTGAGCCCCTTAATACCCTGCATGAGATATACGGTGTTCGCAACGACGGCTCGAAGATTCCCATAGAGATCAATGTAAGCAAGGCCAATGTTCCGGATCAGGATATGGTGATTATCAGCGTGCGGGATATCACCAGTCGCAGGGAGGCGGAGGAAGAGTGGAACAAGATGGAGATGCAGCTCAGACAGGCTCAAAAGCTGGAGTCTATTGGGCAGCTTGCCGCTGGCATTGCACACGAGATTAACACGCCTATACAGTTTGTTGGGGATAACGCCAGATTTATTAATGAGGCTTTTCGCGATATCGAGAAGCTGGCCGGTGTCCGGGACAGGATTATTGAAAAGGTTAGACAGGGAGAAACACCAACGGACCTTATCGCCGAGGCGGATGAGCTGGCGGAGGAGATAGATATCGCCTATTTGCGGTCTGAGATACCCAAGGCCATTAGTCAATCACTCGAAGGGATAGAGCGCGTGGGGAATATAGTCCGGGCGATGAAGGAGTTTTCTCATCCTGGTGTGGAGGAGAAGGTTCTTATAGACATTAACTCTGCCATAGAGAGCACGGTTACGGTATCGCGCAATGAATGGAAATATTATGCCGATATGCAGTTGCATCTGGATCCGTCCTTGCCGATGGTGCCCTGTCTTCCTGGGGAATTGAATCAGGCTATCCTGAATATTGTGGTGAACGCCGCCCAGGCCATTCGGGACAAGGTAGACAAGGATGGAGAGACAAAAGGCGTTATAGCAATTTCTACCTGCAAATCCGGGCCATGGGCTAAGATAGTTATCAGTGACACTGGCATAGGGATGTCAAGCAAGATCATTCAACGTATCTTTGATCCCTTTTTTACAACCAAAGGGGTGGGTAAAGGTACGGGACAGGGTCTGGCCATAACGTATTCTGCCGTTGTGGATAAACATGGCGGCACTATCGAAGTTACAAGCCAGGTGGGGGAAGGTTCCACCTTTACTGTTTGTTTGCCTCTGGATGGGTAAGCAACCCGGTTATGGAAAAGAAACGGATACTTTTTATTGACGACAACCAAGGCATCCTGGATGGCTTGCGCAGGGCCTTGCGTAAGGAGCGTAGTAATTGGGATATGGTCTTTGCATCATCCGGAGAAGATGCGCTGGAGTTGATGTCACATACGAAATTCGATGCGGTTATCACCGACATGTGTATGCCTGGGGTTGATGGCGTGCATTTGTTGAATGAGGTGTATCGTCTCTATCCTGAAACCATACGTTTTGTCTTGTCGGGGCACTCAAAAGAGGATACGACGCTGCAATCCGTCAAGTTGGCCCATCAGTTCTTCCCCAAGCCGTGTAATATCGAGTCTCTGAAATCCGCCCTGATTAGATCGCTGTCTCTGCGTGACCTGCTCGCGGACAGCAAATTCTTGGCGGTGGTTTCAGGCGTAACCTCATTGCCAAGTTTTCCGCAGATATATTCCGAAATATTAGAGGAGCTAAATTCCCCGGAATATTCCGTACACGCCATCGGGGAGACCATATCGAAAGATCCGGCTATTTCCGCCAAGATTCTGCAGTTGGTGAATTCAGCATTTTTTGGTTTGGGTCGGCAGATATCCCATCCCGCAGAAGCGGCCACACTGCTGGGACTGGATATAATCAAACAGCTGGTATTGACGGTGGAATTGTTTTCGCAATTTGATACTAACAAACTGTGTCGTTCGGGATTTTCGCTGGATAGGTTGTTGGATCACAGCATCAGGGTAGGCATGCTTGCTAAACAGATCGCCCTGTCTGAACAGTCCGATAAAGTTATTGCGGAACAGAGTTATCTGGCGGGATTCCTGCACGATATTGGTCAGCTTATTCTGGTGGACCATATGCCAGAGCAATATAAGAGTGTTCTCGATCTGGAACATGCTGATCCGGGGCGAAGCTATACGGCAGAGCAGGCAATCATCGGGACCAATCATACGGCGGTCGGAGCTTATCTGCTTGGGCTTTGGGGGTTTGCCGACGCGGTTCTGGAGGCGGTCGCATTTCATCATGCGCCTATAAAATCCTCGGGAACCCAATTCAGCCCGCTTACGGCGGTGCACATCGCTAATGAGTTGGATAATGCGCGCGCTGGGGAAAACATTGCGCCTGTTTCCGAGAGGCTGGATATGTGTTATCTGAGTACTCTGGGGATAGATGGCCATCTGGGCGCATGGGAAGCGCTTTGTGAGAAAGAGAGTGGATTATTGAAGAGGCATTAGATCAATGGATGCTAAACCTAATAACTATGGATGCGGTGGTTGTATATGTAACGGTATATCGACGCCGGGGGTAAAATATGTCCAAGCCCGCTGAAAAGGTGCTGTTGGTAGATGATGATCGCAATCTTCTGGATTCTTTCACCCGACAGTTTCATAAACGGATAAATCTGGTTACCGCAGCCAGCGGCGAGGATGCCATACAGGCGATAACATATGATGGACCATTTGCGGTGGTGATATCCGATATGCAGATGCCGAATATGGATGGCCTGAAGTTTCTTATCCAGGTAAGGATGCTTTCGCAGGATACGGTACGCGTCATGTTGACCGGTAACGCCAATCTGGACGTGGCCATCCGGGCTATCAATGACGGTAATATCTATCGTTTTCTGCAAAAGCCGGTACCGATCGGGGTCTTGTTTGAGACCATGATCGACGGTATTCAACATTATCGCCTGGTCACCGCTGAAAAGGAGTTGCTGAACAAGACCCTAAAAGGGGCCGTGAACCTGCTTGCCGATATATTGGGATTGATAAACCCCGCCTCTTTTAGTCGCGCATCGCGTATAAAAAGAAACGTCCGTTATATGGCTACAGAGCTGAAATTGGCGGATGTCTGGAACTATGAGTTGGCGGCTATGCTATCGCAGCTTGGCTGCGTAGCCCTGCCCAGTGAGCTGATGGAGAAGATAGCTTCCGGCAAAGAGATATCCAGGCAGGAAGAGCAACAATTCAATAGCCATCCCGAGATAGGAGCGCGCTTGTTAAAGCATGTTCCGCGTTTTGAGATTATTGCCGCCATGGTGGAACAGCAGAATGCCGCCCCGGATAAGATAGAGATTGGCGGGCAGCTGAGCCATGCGCAAAAGGGCATATTGGGCGGACAGATCCTGAAGGTGGCATTGGCCTATGACGATCTGGTATCGCGTGGCGCGGATGATGAAGAGGCCTTAGCTGAGTTAAAGAGACATCCGGACGAATACGATCCGCTTCTGGTGCAGGCGCTGGTCGCTGGACATGGTGGGGCCAGGTTTGAGGTGATGACCCTGCCTATAAGCAAGCTGAAACCGGGGATGATCCTTGATCAGAATATATATTCTGTATCAGGCACCCTGTTGGTGGCCAAGGGCCAGGAGTTAAGTGCGGCAGTGATATTGCGCTTAGTGGCATCCGAAGAAAATGAGATTATATCCGGCCCGGTGCGGGTGTTGTTGGTTGTAAAGGATCAGGCCGGATCGTCTGCCGTCAATATATCTCATTTTCATCAATGACGATGGAACCATCTTCCGTCCATTTGACATTGGCTAGGGTGGGATGTTGTTTCGCAAACTGTTTCAGGGCCAGCTTCCGGTTTTTTAGTTCACCTTGCTGTTTCTGCACCAGTGCGGAAAGCTGTCTGTTCTCATCCATTAGGTCATATGTTTGCAGGGCCTGCCGCAGGGTTTGCAGTAGCTCGTGTACCTGTATCGGCTTGGGGATAAAACGGTATATCTCGGCCTGATTGATGGCGTCCATCAAGGCGGTAAAATCGGCCGCGCCGCTTATGATCAGGCGCATGGCATGGGGATTGGACATTTTGGTGTTTACCAGAAAGTCCACCCCATCCATCTGGGGCATCCTGTAGTCGGATAAAAACAGATGAAACCTTGATCTGTTGGCATCAGCAAGTGCGGCATGCGGGTCTGTGTGCGCCACGACCTCAAAGTCCGATTCCTTTTTCAGAATCCGATGCAGAGAACTGATCATATTCTCTTCATCATCAATGATCATAATACGATGCATACTAACTCCGTGATTGTTTGTCGTTCCGTCTAAATATTAGACTATTTTGCGCTGTTGCCGTGACCCCATGCCAAGCTGGCTCGTCCAAGATGAGCGGATGGCAGTCGCTATCTCAGGTCATCCAATGGCCGCGGTTTGGCGATCAGGTAACCCTGCACATAATCTATCTGCATCTCTCTCAGGTATCTTTGGATATCTTCGTTTTCAACGTATTCGGCGATGGTTTTTATCTCTATTGATTTGCCAATCTCATGCATGGCCTTAACCATATTTCTGCTTATCCTGTCTGTATCCATGTTTTTCACGAACGCCCCATCTATTTTAAGGAAATCGACCGGCATGTTCCTTAGATAGGTGAATGAGGAGTAGCCGCTCCCGAAGTCATCCAGGGCAAGTAAAAATCCCTTTTCCTTTAGTGTGGTTATGAATGCCATGGCCGCATCAATCCGCAGCATGGCTGCGGTCTCGGTGATCTCGAAACAGATTTTCTCCGGGGGGATTTGGTTGGGTATGAAAGACTCAATGATACAGTCAAGGACCTCGCTATTGCCCAGAGAGAGTCCGGATAGGTTGATGGAACAGATAAATAGTCTGTCCAATTGTTCAGGGTTATTGACTAACCACGCGGCGTAGTGACGTATTACCCAACAGTCGATCTTGGGGGTTAGGTGGTAGCGTTCGGCGGCGGGCAGGAATTTGTCCGGGGTGTGGATAGTGCCGTCTGTATCCTGCAGGCGTAGCAATATTTCATAATGCTGGCCACTGAGACTATCCGGGTTTAACGGGGCGATTGTCTGATAATAGAGTTTGAATCTATCCTCTTCCAGCGCGTGGTTAATGTCTGCAACGCGCAGCACCTCTCCCAAACGCCTTTTTAGTTCCTCGTCATCCTCATCCGCGACGCGGATAATGTTTAGCCCTTGTTCCCGCGCCAGGGCGCAGGCGGCCTCTGCGGTATGGAGTATGATTGCGACGTTATTGTTTTCGCTGGTTATGGGCGTTAAACCCAGACTGATGCTGATACTGATCGCCTTGTTGCCCTGTGTTATTTGGATTTTGTTGATTTCCCGGCGCAGCTGGTCCGCGATCTTGCGGGCCTGTTCAAGGTCACAGTCGCTTAGCAGGATGGCGAATTCGTCACCTCCCATGCGCGCCACCAGATCTTCCCGTCTGCGGCCTTGTTTGAGACGCGCAGCAATCTCTTTTAGCAACCTGTCTCCAGCCTCTATGCCATAGTTGTCATTGATGACATGGAGGTGATCCAGGTCCAGATAACAGACTGCGTGCGTTTGAGTCTCATTTTGTGCCGACTCCAGGGCCTGGTCGAGTCGGGCCTCGAAAGAGCGGCGGTTGTCCAGTCCGGTAAGCGGGTCGTGAGTAGATTGATAAGAGAGTTTTTGTGACAATCCTCTGAGTTTGGCGGCGTTCTTGTTTAACAGTTCCCGGTCTGCCTTGATCTGTTTATAGCGCCGGATACCTTCTGAGATGGCCTCGCCCATGACATTTATATCACATGGCTTGGTAAGAAACCTGTAGATTTCCCCATGGTTTATGGCGTCGATGATGGTTTGTCGCTCTGAGTTGCCGGTCAGCATGATGCGAACCGTGTTCGGATTGATTTCGCGTACCCTGGATAGTAGCTCTAGTCCGCTCATGCCGGGCATGCGCATGTCCGATATGACAACGGCATAGTCTTGGTCCTGTGCAAGCAGTTCGAGCGCCTCCCGGCCACTAGAGGCCGTATCCAGCCGGAATTGTTTGCGCAATATCCTGCGGTAGCCCTCAAGCACCAGGGCTTCATCATCGACGAGGAGTACTTTTGTAGAGTCCATGTGGCGGGGGTTCTCCTGGCATTAGCCAGGTTTAGGCCAGGGGGTGCCTATCCGGTAGGCATGCTCTTTTTGCTGTTTAGCCATTCGAAGATTGGATCCCATTGCTCCAGGTCCGGCCATACCATCGACGGGGCAAGCTCGAACAGACCCAGACCTTTTTCGGCGGAGCGTATGTAGTTTTGGCTCTCCCGCAGGTTGGTCAGGACCGGTAGTTTCAGGTGTCCGAGATATTCCTCAAGTTGTTTAAAGATATTGGTTCTTTCCATAACCCGGTTGGCAACTATGGCGATCTTGGTCTGTTTGGTGGAAACGCGGCCGCTGCTGAGCAGTTCATCCAGAAAGCGGCTGCAGGCGCGCATATCAATAGGTGATGGCAACACCGGCACGATCAGGGTCTGGACCCGCCGCAGCATGGCGTTGATCTCCTTGCCGTGGATGTTGGCCGGTGCGTCCATTATCAGAAACTCCGTACCCCGGGCCGGTGAGACCGGGTCTTTTGCGGCATTAATGCCCTCTATTTCCGGGATGCCTGCGTACTGCTTGCGGGCCTCCAGCCAATCCAGCGATGAGCCTTGGGGATCAAAATCCGCCAGGGCGACCTTATGTCCTTCATCTGCGAACCAGGTGGCGATGTTGGTTGCCAGGGTGGTCTTCCCACACCCGCCTTTGGCATTCATTAGCATGATTGTACGCATAGATCGGCCTCCGTAGTGTTTATAAATTATTATAGAGTTTGGATAGAGTTTTGTTACCCTATTTTCAGATCATCCCAGATTGAGTCGATACGTTGTATGATCTTTTCGTCCATGGTTATCGGCTTCCCCCACTCCCTTTGGGTCTCTCCCGGCCACTTGTTGGTGGCGTCAAAACCTATCTTGGAGCCCAGGCCGGATACCGGCGAGGCAAAGTCCAGATAGTCGATGGGGGTGTTTTCTATGATCGTGGTGTCACGCGCCGGGTCCATGCGCGTGGTCATGGCCCAGATCACATCCTCCCACTTCCTCACGTTTACGTCATCATCGGTGACGATGACAAATTTTGTATACATGAACTGCCGCAAGAACGACCATATCCCCAGCATCACCCTGGCCGCGTGTCCGGGATACTCTTTCTTGATGCTGACTATCGCCATGCGGTAGGAGCAACCTTCCGGGGGTAGATAGAAGTCCACGATCTCAGGGAACTGCTTCTTCAGGATGGGGATAAACACCTCATTCAGGGATACCCCCAGGATGGATGGTTCATCCGGTGGCCGCCCGGTGTAGGTGCTGTGATAGATAGGATCACGCCGGTGGGTGATGCGGTCGATGGTGAATACCGGGAAACGATCCACCTCGTTGTAGTAGCCGGTGTGGTCCCCGAAGGGGCCCTCCGGGGCCATGTCGTCCGGGTGGATGTGGCCCTCCAGAATGAATTCGGCAGAGGCCGGGACCTGCAGATCCGAGCCGATACACTTGCTGACCTCGGTGCGGCTGCCCCGTAGCAGCCCCGCAAAGGCGTATTCGGAGAGGCTATCCGGTACCGGGGTTACCGCCGCCAGGGTGGTGGCCGGGTCAGCCCCCAGGGCCACCGCGACCGGATAGGGTTCCCCGGGGTGTTGCTGCTGCCAGGCGCGGAAATCCAGGGCGCCACCGCGGTGGGACAGCCAGCGCATGATGACGCGGTTTTTGCCGATTACCTGCATGCGGTAGATACCCAGATTGAGCCTGGGCTTGTCCGGTCCCCGGGTGACAACCAGGCCCCATGTGATTAGGGGGCCAGCATCCTCCGGCCAACAGGTCTGGATCGGGATCTGGCCCAGGTTTACCTGGTCGCCCTCGATTACCACCTCCTGACAGGGCGCCCCACTGCGCTCTTTGGGAGACATATCCAGAACCTTCTTGAAGATGGGCAGTTTCTCCCAGGCGTCGCGCATTCCCTTGGGTGGGTCCGGTTCCTTCAGCATGGCTAGCAGGGTTCCCACCTCCCGTAGCGCCTGCGCCGACTCTTCTCCCATGCCCAGGGCGACCCTACGCGGGGTGCCGAACAGGTTGGCCAACAGGGGGAACTTCGAGCCTTTTACATTTTCGAACAGCAGGGCCGGACCGCCTTGGCGCAGGGTGCGGTCGCAGATCTCTGTGATCTCTAGGTATGGGTCTACCTCCACATTGATACGTTTCAGTTCCCCCAAAGCCTCCAACTGTGCGATGAAATCCCTCAGGTCTTTGTATTCCATAGCCATGAACCGTATTAAACTCGGTAGCCGCCTTGGCGTTTGCGGGTGCGGAGATTATTGAATACCACGCCGCCGATGAAGCCGGCGATCATCAACAATATGATAGAAGGTATCCATAGGCTAAAACTGGATCCTGTATCCAGATTCTTGGCATCCACCTTGGGAACGGGGGCGCTCAGAATCTTTGCCACCTGATTGAAACGTTGGCGTAACACCTGATTTTGCTTGATCAGTTGCGGGTTGGCGCCGCCAGAGGCCTTAAGATCCTCCAGCTTTTTATTGGAGGTTATCAGCTCTTGCTCCAGTTCCGAGATCCTCTTGCTTGCGGTCTGATCAGTCTTTTTCATCAGATCCTGCAGCAGCTGATACTCATGTTGGGTCGCCTTCAAGTCTTTTTCGTTTGCGGCTAGCTTTTTCTTTAGGGCCTTGATCTCTGCTTCGCTGTTTTCCGAATCCTTGGCGTTGGACTGTTTGAGCAGCTGCATCAGGCGTTTGGTCTCTTGTTGTTCGCTCCTGAGGGCGTCTCCAGTCAGCGCCAGTTTCTCCTTGGTCTGATCCAGCTCCTGCTGTAGTTTCTCCGTCTCATCAGACTGGGAGGGGGATGCGGAGCCGCTCTTGGCCGCCTTTAGTTCTTTTTCCGTCTCCAGCAGCTTATTTTTGAGGGTGCCGGTCTGGGCCTGTAGCTCCAGCAACATGGCCCGGGCCGGCTTTTCGTTACTTATGTAAACGGTTTTTACCCAGCCCTCTTTACCGTCTCCCAGTCTAACCTTGGAGAAGGAGTCTTTTTTATCCAGGACCTCCAGGGGGGTGCCGCTGGGCAGGACCTTTATGGGCTGGAGTCCAGCCTTGGGCTCTGCATATAGCCCGACCAGCAGTTTGTCAGTGATGTGTTCTGCTTGAGCAGTGCTGCTGATGGCCAACAGGAGCACAAATAGGATTCTCAACATTATATTTATTCCTCAGGTGTTGCATTTGCGGTAATTCCGCTGTGGCTTAATAGGGCGCCGATCTCCGGTTCCCGACCCCGAAAGGCTACGAATAGTTCCATCGCGTCCTGTGCGCCGCCCCGTTCCAGGATGTTATGTAAGAAAGATAGACCGGTATTTTGGTCGAAAATGCCATTCTTCTCAAATAAAGAGAAGGCATCGGCGGAAAGTACCTCGGCCCATTTGTAACTGTAGTAGCCCGCTCCATAGCCGCCGCCGAAGATATGGGAGAAGCCGTGGGCAAAGCGGTTGAACTCTGGAGGCCGGATTACCGCCACCTGATTCCGGACCTGTTCGAGGATCTTATAGATCCTGCCGCCCTGTTTGGGCGAGTATTCCTGATGGATACGCATATCGAAGATGGAGAACTCCAGCTGTCGCACCATCTGCATGCCGGACTGAAAATTCTTTGCGGCCCGCATGCGCCGGTACATCTCCTCCGGTATCGGTTCGCCGGTCTCGTGGTGACCTGAGATCAGGTCCAGGGCCTCCCGTTCCCAGCACCAGTTTTCCATAAACTGGGATGGCAGTTCCACCGCATCCCAGGCCACGCCGCTGATGCCGGATACGCTGGGATAGTCGATTCGGGTCAGCATATGGTGCAGGCCGTGGCCGAACTCATGAAACAGGGTTATTACCTCGTCATGGGTCAGCAGGGCGGGCTGGCCACCTATGGGCGGTGAGAAATTGCAGGTTAGATAGGCCACCGGGGTTTGGGTGCGGTCTTTGGTCACGAAACGGCCGATACACTCATCCATCCAGGCGCCACCGCGCTTGTTGGGGCGGGCATACAGGTCCAGATAGAACTGCCCACGCAGTTCGCCCTGCCGGTCTTTGATCTCATAGAAACCCACATCTGGGTGCCAGACATCTACGTCTGGTATCCGGGTTATCTCTATTCCAAACAGGCGTTTCACCACCTCGAACATGCCGGAAATGACCTGGATATCCGGGAAATAGGGTTTGAGCTCTTCCTGGCTTATGGCGTAGCGTTGTTGGCGCAGTTTCTCGGAGTAGAAGCCGATGTCCCAGGACTCCAGGCCGTCTACACCGAACTCGTTTCTGGCATATTGCTGGAGTTCGGCAAACTCCGCCCTGGCCTGGGGCAGGGAGCGACGGGCCAGGTCTGTGAGAAACTCCATCACCTCTGCGCCGCTGCGGGCCATCTTGCGGGCCAGGGAACGCTGCGCATAGTTATCAAAGCCGAGCAGTTGCGCCTGTTCATGCTTCAGGGCCAGGAGTTGCTCCATGGTCTCGCTGTTGTCCCATCTGCCAGCGTGGGGGCCACGCTCGGAGGCGCGGGTGGAGTAGGCCTCGTACATCTCGCGGCGCAGGGCGCGGTCTTCAGAATAGGTAAGGACCGGCATATAGGAGGGGAATTCCAGGGTAAGCATCCAGCCCTCCTCCCCGCGCTGTTGCGCCGTCTGGCGCGCCAGATCCTTGGCCGATTGCGGCAGCCCCGCCAGTTCCGCCTCATCCGTTATCAGCTTGCTCCAGGCGTTGGTGGCGTCCAGCAGGTTTTCGTTGAACTTGCTGCCAAGTCTGGATAGCTCCTGGCTGATTTCCTTGAAGCGAGTCTTTTTCTTCTCCGGTAGATCGACGCCGGAGAGATGGAAGTCGAGCAGGGCGTTATCCAGGCTCTTGATCTGGGCCTGGTCCAGGCCGGTGGCGTTTTCTCTGATCTGTTTGTAGGCCTGGTACAGCCGTTCATTTTGCCCCATATCGGTGGCGTAGGCGCTGAGCTTGGGTAGGCAGGCGTTGTAGGCGCTGCGTAGTTCCTCCGAGTTGAGCACGGAGTTCATGTGGCTCACCGGCGACCAGGCGCGATCCAGCCGGTCGTCCAGGATTTCGAGTGGTTCTATCAGGTTGTCCCAGGTAAACGTCTCGATCTCATCCAGTAACCGCTCCGTCTGGCTGCGGCACTCGTCCAGCAACTGGTCGATGGCCGGCCCCACATGTTCGGGAAGTATCTGGGTGAAGGCGGGAAGGCCCTCAAGGTCAAGCAAGGGGTTGTCCATCTAGTGGTGGTTCCTCGTTATGCTATTTGATGCTAAGTGGTCGGGCATTGTTACATGAAACAGTGGTTAGTGGCTAAGTTTCAGGGTGAGCATCCAGACCGCCAGGGCCCCGCCACCGAAGAATGTGATGGTGGCAAGGAAGGCGTTGCGGCGGTAACGGCGCACCAGACTGAACTGCGGCAAGGTGGAGAGCAGAAAGGGGTGGCTGCCGGAACCAGTGGCACTTAGAGTGTTGAGTACGCTGCCTGCGATGAGTCTTTCCTGTTCCGTCCGGGCCTGGGCCTCGGCCTTGTGTCGTGCCTGTTCCCACTCCTGGGAATCGATCTGTCCATTGCGGTTGTGATCGAACTCAAACAGCAGGGATGCCTCGTCCCTCTTCCACTCCCGCAGCAGTTCCCGGGTGATCTCGCTACGCTGCTGGATATGGTCCATCTCATCCAGGGTTTTGAATCGGCCGATGGCATAGAGTTGTTCCCCGGCATGGATACGGGTTTCGGTATAGCGGTGTCTGGAGCCAATGGCGTTGGCTTTGTTGAGGAACTCGTCGGCCCTTTGTAATAGCTTCCAGTCCAGGGATAGCCTGGCGCCATCATGCGTGGTGGCTATGCGGCCGTCACCATACCAAACCTCTTTTTGGTCTGAGGTGACATCCGCTCCCTCCGGGTCGATGATGCAGTCGCCGGTGTTATCGCGCAGCAGGAACAGGTGTTCGCTGCTGCCGGAGTCAACCGTGATCCAGCCCTTGTCTCCGCGGCGTTCCACCTTGTAGCTGTACCAACAACAGGGCTGCTTTGTTAGGGGGGCGAGTATGGGCTCCCCCTCCATCTCCACCGCGATGCCGGTGAGTTCCACATAGCCCTGGGGTGCAGATTGAATGATCGCCGTCGGGGTGTCTTCGATAATGCGGGCGCGGCGCAGAAAGCGGAACGCGAAGTAGAAGCCGCCGATGGCGGCGGCCAGCGCAAACAGGGCGATCGCCCAGAATTCATCGTCGGGCAGATGTAGGACTTGTTCGGACAGACCCATCAATCAAACAGAGATTTTATATTCACGTCCTGTTTTTCCTCTTGCGAAAATTCCAGCAACTCCGCCGCCTGGAAGTTAAACATGCGGGCAACGATTACGTCCGGGAACTGTTCGATACGTACGTTATTGTTGTTTACGCTCTCGTTGTAGAATTCACGCCGGTCGGCGATGCTGTTCTCCAGCCCGGTGATGCGGCTCTGTAGGTGCAGGAAGGTCTCATTCGCCTTCAGGTCCGGATAGGCCTCGGCTACGGCGAACAGGTTGCCAAGCCCCAATCTCAGCTGGCCCTCCGCTGCGCCCAGGGCCCCGACGTCACCCTTCTGGCGGGCGGCAGAGACCGCGCTCCTGGCCTGCATCACCTTCTCCAGGGTCTCTTGCTCATACTGCATGTATTGTTTGCAGGTCTCCACCAGCTTGGGCAACTCGTCATGGCGCTGCTTCAGCAATACGTCAATATTGGACCAGGCCTTGGATACGCCGTGCTTCAGATTGACCAGGCCGTTGTAGATGGTTATCGCATAGATGGCAGCGATTGCGATGACCCCAAGGATTACGAAGGTAGAAATTCCCATGCCAACTCCTTTTTTATGTTATCGGCTTGATTGTATCATTGTAGCCATTATTCGATACCCTAGGAGTGACATGAGGTGGCTATAAGATCCTTTCAAGGTATGACCCCAAGAATTGCCGGAGATGTATGGGTGGACCCAACTGCGGTGGTGATCGGTGACGTGGAGATCGGGGCCGGTTCCTCCATCTGGCCGCTGGTGGTGGTGCGGGGGGACATTCACCACATCCGCATCGGCGAAAACACCAATATCCAGGACGGCAGTGTGGTGCATGTTACCCACGACAGCCGTTTCAATCCCGGCGGCTACCCCACCATCATCGGCAGCAATATCACGATAGGACACAAGGTGATGCTGCATGGCTGCACCATCGGGGACAACTGTCTGATCGGCATGAGTTCCACCGTAATGGATGGGGCGGTGATCGAACCGCGCGTGGTATTGGGAGCAGGTAGCCTGGTGCCTGGGGGCAAGGTGCTGGAGGGCGGTTACCTTTGGGTGGGTTCACCGGTGCGCCGGGTGCGGGAGCTGAATGAGAAGGAGCAGGAGTTCCTGGATTACTCGGCGCAGAATTATGCACGCTTGGCGAAGAAGTACTTGGAGGAGGGTTAGGTTAGATCCTGTATTAGCTCCACTGCATAACCATCCGGATCGGTAAGGAAGGCCATCATGCGGTCGCCGCTAGGGGTCTCTCCCGGTCCCCAGGAGAATTCCATGCCGAACTCGGACAGTCTTTGTCCGATCTCTTCAATGGAGTCCACATGGTAGGCAACATGACCATAGGCGTTGCCGTTTTCATAGTCGTCTGTATCCCAGTTGTGGGTCAGTTCCAGCATGGGTCCGTTGTCAGGATCACCGCTGGCACGCAGAAAAGATAGGGTGAAACGGCCATCGACGTAATCGTTCCTGCTCATCTCCTTGAACCCTAGGACCCTGGTGTAGAATTCTACCGCTTTGTCCAGATCACGTACTCGCAACATGGTGTGCAGATATCTCATGACTATTTCTCTAGGCCGTTAGCATCTTGATGACTGGCGCTGTATCTGGCCGCACCCCGCGCCATAGAAAGAACGACTCCGCCGCCTGTTCCACCAGCATCCCCAGCCCCCCCAAGGCGTGGCTGGCTCCATGTGTTTGGCCCCAGCGCATGAATGCGGTGGCTTTGTCGCCGTACATCATGTCGTAGGTCCAGCCGCCGGGGCGCAGGATGCCATCCGGTAGCGCCGGGACTTGATCAGTCAGGCCGGCCGCGGTGGCGTTGATGATGATGTCGAATGAGTCTCCCTCCAGTTGTTCCAGGCCACAGCCTCTGACCTCACCCAAGCCAGAGCTGTCTATGGCCAGGGCTTTCGCCTTGGAGGCGGTTCGGTTGGCGATGACCAGGCGCTTCGGCCCGGCCTCCAGGAGTGGCCGGATGACGCCGCGGGATGCCCCGCCCGCACCCAGCAGCAAGATCTCTGCGCCAGCCAGTTTGCAACCGTGGTTTGTCGTCAGATCTCGCACCAGTCCGACGCCGTCGGTGTTGTCACCGCGCAGGCATCCGTTTGGCAGCAGGATCAGGGTGTTGACCGCACCTGCGTCCTCGGCGCGGGCGCTACGTTCGTCGGCCAGTCCCCAGGCGTCCTCCTTGAAGGGGACGGTGATGTTCAGTCCCTTGCCGTCGGCAGAGAAAAAATCGGCTACGGCCTGACCGAAACGTCCTGGTTCGCCCAGGATGCGTCCATACTCCAGGTCCTCTCCGGTCTGTTGCGCAAAGGCGCGGTGAATCAGCGGGGATTTGCTGTGCTCAATCGGGTTGCCGATTACGGCGTATCTGTCGGTCATCTCAGCCGTTCAGCCACTGGGCGGCCCGTTTGGCAAAATAGGTAAGGATGCCGTCGGCACCGGCCCGTTTGATACAGAGCAGTGATTCCATGGCTACCGCCTTCTCATCCAGCCAGCCGTTCTGGGCAGCGGCCATCAGCATGGCGTATTCGCCGCTCACCTGATAGACGAAGGTAGGTGCGCCGAATTCGTCTTTGACCCGCCGGACTATGTCTAAATATGGCATGCCTGGTTTGACCATCACCATGTCCGCACCTTCCTGTAGGTCCAGGGCGATCTCACGCAGGGCCTCGTCCGAGTTGGCCGGGTCCATCTGGTAGGTGTATTTGTTGCCAGCGCCCAGGTTGGCGGCGGAACCCACGGCGTCGCGGAACGGGCCGTAGAAGCTGGAGGCGTACTTGGCTGAGTAGGCCATGATGCGGGTGTAGATCTGGTTGTTGGCCTCCAGGGCGGTGCGGATGGCGCCGATGCGCCCGTCCATCATGTCGGAGGGGGCCACGATGTCGGCACCGGCTGCGGCGTGGGAGAGGGCCTGTTTCACCAGGACCTCCACGGTCTCGTCGTTCAGTACATAGCCTGATTCATCTATAAGACCGTCCTGGCCGTGGGTGGTGAAGGGGTCCAGGGCCACGTCGGTCATTATCCCCAGTTCCGGCACCGCATCCTTGAGGGCGCGTACGGCGCGCTGGGCCAGACCGTCCGGGTTGTAGGCCTCGCGGGCGTCTTCCGATTTGGCCTCGGGCGGGGTGACCGGGAACAGGGCTATGGCCGGGACCCCCAGGGCGTGGATATCTTTCGCCTCCTGGATCAGCAGGTCGATGCTCATGCGCTCTATCCCGGGCATGGATGCCACCGCCTCCCTCTGGCCGCTGCCTTCCAGCACGAAGACCGGATATATGAAGTCGGAAGGGGTGATCTCGGTCTCGCGCATCAGGCGGCGTGAGAAATCGTCTCTGCGCATGCGGCGCATGCGGGTGTTGGGATAGGGTGCGCTGAGGGCGGTCTTGTCTTGCATGGTTGGCCTCCATTTACAGATACTGCATAAGATACCTTAGGCGGCGGTTGGATATAAGATCTAAATGGATTGGAGAGGATAAAATTTATTTCCGGGCGCTGGATTTTTTACCGATTACCTGCTCAAATCTGAATCTCGTCGGTATCGGGGATGCAGCAAGGACCATGCTTGTATGGCGCAAGAATAGCATCCGGCTGGCCGCTATAAACACCTTCGATTATGCAAAGAATGATAGGGAGTATTAATTATGAGGTATTCAGTGTTTCACAAGATGCGGTTACCGATATATATGTTGGCCTTTTTATCTCTGGTTTTGGTCCTGCCGCAAGAGGGGTGGAGTGGTCAGCTGACGGCCCAACAGGCGCTGGTTCAGAAGATCTCAGACCGTATGCAGCAGGCGCTGAAGGGTAAGCCCAGCCCAAGCCGCGCCTACAGCTTGGTCAACCAGATTATCGTGCCATATGTAAATTTCAATATGGTGGCAAAGCGGGCCCTGGGAAATGACTATTGGAATAAGGCGTCGGCCGGGCAGCGAAGCAGGTTTGTGGCCCAATTCAAGAAGATGTTGGTACGTACCTATAGTAGCGCCTTTGCCAGCTACAATACCTGGACTATGCAACACTTGGGGGTCAAGGGCTCCGGCAAGGCATCGGCGGTGAGTACCAGGGTGTCGCCTGCGGGGGCAAGTTCGGTAAATGTGACCTATCTGATGTATGGCGGGGGTAGCAGCTGGAAGGTCTACGACATCTATATTGCAGGGGTAAGCCTGGCCAAGAGCCACAGCGCCAGTTTTCAGGGGATAGTAAGGTCCAGCGGCATGGAAGGGTTAATCAAGCAACTGAGCGCCATGAATAGCAAGGGGTAATCTGGCCGTACGGCGTTTTTTGGCGGTTGTAGTTTCGTGATTGCAAACTGAGGCGGCTTAACAGCCGCCTTAGTTTTAGTAGTGTGGCGGGGGTTCGTCTGAGAACTCTGTAGTAAGGCCGGAAGCAATGGCCCGCAACTGTGTCTCCAATTCTCTGAGGTCTCTTTTCAATTCAGACAATTCCCGCTGTTGGGTGGCGACGGTCTGGTTCAGGGCCTGGATCATGTCCTCCTGGAAGGCGATTTTGGTCTCTAGTTCGATTATCTGGTTGTGCATGCATTGATTTCCATGGATGTGGTTCTTTGTTGGTAGTTGACAAATCTATCACCAAAGAGGTTCATGACATAAAAAAATCACCTTTAAGGCGTCAAGATATTGAATAATGCCAAATCTATGACTAAAGTTTCTATTGAAGGTGTCGCTGAATATTGTGATACCGATGTGCTAAGTAAGCTGTTTTTTCGTTGTTTCAGTTGATCCTCCGTTTGCGCCACCTTAGTGGCGCCCTAAGCCCACTCCTCCCCTGGTGGGCTTTTTCTTTAGCCGCGAATGATCTTCCCGGTCATGGCATCCTTGATAATGGATGGTGACTTTCTGCCGCCAGTTTCCCCATGAACGATGCAGTCGGCTGTCCCGTCCAGTCTGGCCCTGACCTGCGTGGGGCTGTTTGCGGGGTTGTGGTTGGCTATGTTTGCGCTGGTGGATACCAGGGGTGATCGGCAGGACAGGCTTAGGGTGGCTGCTATCTGGTGATCTGTCACCCGGACCGCGAGGGTCTGGTGTCGTCCGCACAGCCAGTATGGAAGATCGTCCGCCGCAGGGAGCAGCCAGGTGGTAGGCCCTGGCCAGCTGGCAAAGACCTGTTCCATCTGGCTATCTGGTAGGGGTTTTATAAACGGGAGCAGTTGTTGGTAAGAGGCGGCGAGCAGGATCAGGCCCTTGTCGAGCGGACGCTGTTTCAGCAGTAATAGTCTCTGTACGGCGCGCCAGTTCAGCGGGTCGCAGCCTAGTCCGTAGATGGCCTCGGTCGGATAGGCCAGGATTCCACCCCGACGAAAACAGCGGACGGCCTCGCGCAGTTTCCAGGGGTGGATGCTTGCCATGTGGAGCAGTGGTCCCTAGTTGGCTAGATCGGCCTGGAGTTTTGCGTCCTTTGCCATCACATCTTGCGCGTTGCCCTCGCGCTCTGTCTTAATGCGTTGGGCTAGCCCAGGATCAGACAGGGCCAGGATCTGCGCTGCCAGATAGGCGGCATTCTTGGCGCCTGCCTTGCCCACGGCCACGGTTGCGACCGGAATTCCGCCCGGCATCTGCACGGTGGAGAGCAGGGCGTCCATACCTTGAAGTGATCCTGTATCCAGGGGTATACCTATGACCGGTTTCAGGGTGGCGGCGGAGACGGCGCCCGCCAGATGGGCGGCCAGACCGGCGGCGCAGATGAAAACCGCACAGCCGCGGGCGTCGGCGTCAGTCACATAGTCGTGGGTTACCTTTGGGGTGCGGTGGGCCGAGGTGATCTTGGCCTCGAACGGTATCTGTAGTGATTTGAGTACGTCGATAGTCGACCGCAGTACCGGAAGATCCGAATCTGAACCCATCAGAACGGCTACAAATGGCTGGCTCATAGTCTCCTCATCCCGAATATCATCAGAAAGGGGAGGGAAGATACCGGATTTTGCCGGTTTAGGCTAGGGCTTATATGGCTATTCTTCCACCGGTTCGGAATAGGAGCAGTCTTGTTGCGGACAGACCTTCTCGGTACCTTTGCGTTTGGTGGTCTTGATGGTGAGGATGGGCCATCCGCAGCTGGGACAGGGTTCGGCGATGGGTTCATTCCAGATGGCGTAGTCGCAGTCCGGGTAACCGGAGCAGGAGTAGAAAATCTTGCCGCGTCTGGACTTGCGCTGCATCATGGTGCCGCTGTTGCACTTCGGGCAGGTGACGCCAGTGTCCTTGGGTTTCTCCAGGGGTTCGATGTAGCGGCAATCCGGATAGCCGCTGCAACCGATGAACTTTCCGTATTTTCCGCGTTTGATTACCAAATCAGAACCGCAGTCCGGGCATTTTCTGTCTGCAACGATCTCCGGTTCTTCCTGTTCCTTGCCGTTGCTGTTGAGGTCGCGGGTGTAGTCGCACTCGGGGTAGTTGGTGCACCCGATGAAACGACCGTGCCTGCCAAGCCGTATGGAAAGCGGTTTGCCACACTGCGGACATGCCTCATCCAGGGCCTCATGGGTGACATCGCTACGTTTGACGTTTTCCTCGGTGTGGTCGATGCGATCCTTAAACGGCCCCCAGAATTTTTCTAATAGCGGTATCCACTCCTCTTCACCCCGGGAGACCGCATCCAGTTCATCTTCCAGGTCGGCGGTGAAGCCATAGTCAACATAGCGGGTGAAGTAGTTGGTGAGGAACTTGTTTACCACCCTGCCTACGTCGGTGGGGTAAAAGCGTTTCTTCTCCAGCTCCACGTATTCACGATCCTGCAGGGTGGAGATGATGGAGGCATAGGTGGAGGGTCGGCCGATGCCGTGCTCTTCCAGGGCCTTCACCAGGCTGGCCTCGCTGTAGCGGGGTGGCGGCTCAGTGAAGTGTTGTTCCGGACGTATGGCCTGCAGGGCCAGCTCTTCGCCCTCTGTTAGTGGCGGCAGGATCTTTTCGTCATCCCTGTCCTTGTTGGCATCGTCCACATCTTCCATATAGACGGCCATAAAACCCGGATCGGCGATGGTTGATCCGTTGGCCCGAAAGATGTTGCCTGGGCCACAGCTAAGATCGGCGGTGACCGTGTTGATGGTGGCGTGGAGCATCTGACAGGCCAGGGTGCGCTTCCAGATCAGTTCGTAGAGGCGGAACTGGTCTTTAGTCAGATGCTGCTTTAGTTCCTCAGGGGTGCGTCGTACGGAGGTGGTGCGGATGGCCTCGTGGGCCTCCTGGGCGTTCTTGGCCTTGGTCTTGTACTGTTGCGGTTTTGCCGGGAGATTATCTTGGCCGAAACGCTCGGTGATGAATTCCCGTAGTTCCGCTATCGCGTCATCCGATAGATTGACCGAGTCGGTACGCATGTAGGTGATAAGACCGGTGGCGCCGCTGCCTGTGTCTATGCCTTCGTACAGTTGCTGGGCGGTACGCATGGTGCGCTGGGTGGTGAATCCCAGTTTGCGGGCCGCCTCCTGCTGCAGGGTCGAGGTGGTGAAGGGCGCGGCGGGATTACGCTTGCGCTGCTTTTTCTGCACCTGTTCCACACGCAGCTTGCCCGCAGCAGCCTTTAGTAGCTCTTTTTCGGCGGCAGTTGCGCTGGTCGCGTCGGTGATGCTGAACTGCTCCAGTTTCTTGTCCTGATACTGGATGAGTTTGGCGCTGAAGCCCTGTTTTTCTTTGAGCAGATCGGCCTCAATGGTCCAGTATTCCTGGCTATGGAAGGCCTCGATCTCCTCTTCCCGCTCCACGATCATGCGCAGGGCTGGGCTTTGCACCCGGCCGGCTGAGAGTCCGCGTCGAACCTTCTTCCATAAAAGCGGCGACAGGTTGAAGCCCACCAGATAATCCAGGGCGCGCCGGGCCTGCTGGGCATTTACCAGAGCCATGGAGATGTCTCTGGGGTTGTCTACCGCATCCTGCACCGCCTTCTTGGTGATCTCATGGAAGACCACTCGGTACACGGCTTTGTCTTTGAGGTGGCGTCTATTCTTGAGCAACTCCAGCAGGTGCCAGGAGATGGCCTCACCTTCGCGGTCCGGGTCAGTTGCGAGATAGAGAGAGTCAGCCTTTTTCAGCGCCTTGGTTATGGCCTGAACATGGCGCTCGTTCTTTTCGATGGCCTGGTATTGCATCTTGAACCCCTGTTCCGGGTCTACTGCGCCGGATTTCGGGACCAGGTCACGCACATGGCCGTATGAAGCCAGGACCTCAAATTCCTTGCCCAGGTATTTTTTGATGGTCTTGGCCTTGGCCGGCGATTCAACTATTACCAGATTCATGCGGGTTACGGGTTGTGTGATTAGTGCAGATACAGGGGCTGATCGTTATAGACCAGATCCTCCATCTGGGCGAACGCGGTCTCTTGGCCAGGCTGATTCATCAGTACCAGGAGCACGACCCACTTCAGGTCATCGACCTTTATTATGTGTGAGTCCAGGGCCATGGCGCGCTCTATTACAAACTCGCGATTGGCCTGATCCAGGATGTTGTTCTGTTCCAGAAACAGCAACAGGCCGCGGCAATCCAGGTCCATCCGCGCGATCTCTGGCTCGGTATAGATCCTGATCGAACACTCTGTTTGGGGCCGGAGATTTCCGGAGTCCCGCTGCAGCGCCAGTTCGTCCAGCCACTGAAAGGCCTTATATATCTCATCTTCCGGGAAACCTGCAGCCACCAGTTCTTCGTGAAGTTCCTCCTGGCTGGAGGGGGCTGGATGGTCGCTATCCATATAGTTTTCATAGAGATAGATCAGGATATCGACAACATTTTCGTTCATATATATCGGCCTAGGTCGTCTGTGTCATTCCGTTCTGATTGGATGTGGATTGACCGCTGTTTAGCTTGGTTGTTCCCGTGCGGCAATATATCCCACCGGGCGCAGATGATACATGACCTTCCAGTTCAAGCAAAATTAGCATGGAGGAAACCGCCTCCGCGGTCAATCCACTGCGCTGGATCAATAGATCAATCTGCACCGGATCGAAGCCCATGCAGGTAAGCAGGTGTTGATACTCAGGATCTAGCGTCTGTTCCGTGTTGGAGGGGGTTTGTTGTTCGTCTCCCTTTGATATAGCAGGGCTAAATGCACCTATATGTGGGGCTAACTCTTCCAATATGTCACCGGCGGTCTCCACCAGTTTGGCGCCTTGGCGTATGAGTTGGTGGCAGCCCCTGGCCAATGGGTTGTGGATGGAGCCGGGGATGGCGAATACCTCGCGTCCTTGCTCGGAGGCCAGTCTGGCGGTGATCAGGGAGCCGCTCTTCTGGGCGGCCTCAACCACCAGTGTGCCCAGGCTTAGCCCGCTGATAATACGATTGCGGCGCGGAAAATTACCGGGACGGGCCTCTGTCCCTGGCGGGAATTCCGAGACCAGCGCCCCGCCTTGTTTTGCGATCCGGTGGGCAAGTTGGTGCTGGCTGGCGGGATAGACCCGATCCAGTCCGGTACCGGTTACGGCGATGGTGAGACCTTCCGCCTCCAGGGCCCCGCTATGGCAGATCCCGTCTATGCCGATGGCCAGTCCGCTAGTGATGGTGATCCCAGCTCTGGCCAAGTGGTAGGCGAACTCGCGCGCGGTCTCTTTGCCGGAGGCGCTGGGGTTGCGTGAGCCTACCATGGCCAGTTGCGGCGTGGAGAGTACCTCCGGATCGCCGGTTACAAATAGAATGGGAGGGGGGTCTGGGATCTCTCGTAACTGGGCTGGATAAAGTGGGTTCTGAATGTGGAGAAGGTAGTTGTCGGGTTGTTCCGCCCAGTGCAGGTCTATCTCGACCGCATCCCAGTCAGGATTCCGCATATACCCCTTAAGTGTGTCTTTTATTCCCCAGTCGTCTAGTCTTGACACTGGGACATTGAAGAGATGTTCCGGGCCTCCTGCCTTTAGCAGGAGGCGGTTGAAGGTCACGCTGCCTACGCCCGGCGCATGCAGCAGGGCTAACCAATATCTTAACTCCTCATTCTGTGTTGGCAGAACGCTCTCCTCTTCGGGTTGCCGATCCATCAGCAAAGGTCAAGGCCGAGACTCAACTAAGGATTGTGTACCCTGTCGTTCACGTGCAGCGCCTTGGATGCCTCCATAACCAGACCGAAACTAACCCTGGGGAAGGTGCGGAAGATCATCAGGGTTCCGGCCCTCTCGTCCGGGAGTTTTACCGTGTCGGCGCTGTTTGGAGTAACAATATCTCTAACTACCTCGCCATTCTGGTCAATAGCCAAGACCGTCCCAACCTCAAGGCCATCCGTTTCGCCGCGGTCTACGACCACGATATTATATTGTCCGATCTGGCTGACTCCGTTCAGTACGGAGATTATGCTGCCAAGCACTTCTCTCTGGGGGGGCTTAGGGAAGAAGGTGGTGATGAATTTGTCCTCGATGGCCGGAATCAGACGGTCACCCTTAACCACCTCCATCTCTGATGTCTCTAGCATGACGGTAGCCGGGTCGCCGGTGTGTTGCAGCACGGCCGTGGCAACGAACTGCGCTTCGTAGCCCAGGATCTCTCCGGTGATTGCGTCTTTGTAGGGGCCGCCTGGGCGCACTACATCAAATTTTCTGTGTTGGTCGTCCTGGATCTCCCGGACATAGGCCCTATTCCCTGCGCCACCTGCGATATGCTCGTCGGCAAAATCAACAACATATGGCGCATTATCCAACTGCGCTTTGTCTGCAACATAAGGACGGGATAGGAACTGCTGTATGGCGTCTAAGGGAATGGCCGGTATTGCCTTGGGAATCTCCGAACTGCGTACCCGGGGTGATAGTTTGACTACCGAACCAGCCAGGTCCGAGTTCTGCTCTATGGCCGTTCCGCGGTTCAGGGTGATCTGCGGTTTGCCATCTATGAAGCTAAGGGTCAGGACGTCACCCGGATAGATAAGGTGTGGGTTCTCTATCTGGGGATTGGCCTGCCATACATCCGGCCAGCGCCAGGGTTCAACCAGAAATCTCCCTGCTATATCCCAAAGGGTGTCTCCCTTTACCACCACATAGCTGTCTGGGTGGTTAGGGGCCAGGGTTGCTTGTCCCGCTGCAGCGACGGAACATGAAAAGATCAGGCCCAAGAAAAAGCCGGTTAGCTTAGATATAGACTTTGGCATGGTGATCCCTTTGCAGTGCGTTGTAGGTTATTAAGCTTCCAAAATACCCAGGGTTCGTAGCTGATTGTCGGGCTAGAATCCTGTATCTTCATAATGTTAGCGCATATTTCTAAACTATACTATAACCTATCTTCAATGTCGGTTCATAGCCTAAAAATTTAATTTGAGAACTCTATCCGGGTTTTTTCGGTCCAGTAAATAAGGAATGTCTGGTTTTTGCGTGATTTTTGTTGCGTGCTACGGAACAATACGCACACATAAATTATTTGTGTCTGTGTAATGGCGGAGAATTGATGTCCATACTTGAGATTTTGCACTACCCCGATCCCAGGCTGAGAAACCAGGCCAAGCCGGTTGTGGCGTTCGATCAACAGCTGAAAGAGTTTGCGGATAATATGCTGGAAACCATGTACCATGCCTCCGGCGTGGGCCTGGCCGCTACCCAGGTTGGGGTTGCCCAGAGGGTTGTGGTAATAGATGTATCTGAAACCAGAGACCAGCCGCTATGTCTTGTCAATCCAGAGATTCTGGAGCGGGAAGGTGAAGAGGAGTCGGAAGAGGGCTGTCTGTCGGTGCCGTCGGTCTACGAAAAGGTTATCCGGGCGGAAAGGGTCAAGATTAGGGCGCGAAGTCTGGATGGTGAGGCTGTCGAGATGGAGGCTGACGGCATGTTGGCGGTCTGTATACAGCACGAGTTAGACCATCTGGATGGAAAGCTGTTTATAGACTATCTATCAGGACTTAAACGTCAACGCATTCGCAAGAAGATGGAAAAAGAGGCGCGCCTGGCCTAGGCATGATTATCCGAATGGGACGGCCTGTTCCTGGGTGTGGCACGTCGCAGATTGGATAAAAAGACCATACTGAAACCAAAGATGAATATTATATTTGCCGGAACCCCGGAGTTTTCTGTGCCCCCATTGGCGGCGCTAGTTGCATCTGAACACAAGGTCATCGCCGTTTACACCCAACCGGATCGTCCAGCAGGCAGGGGGCGCAAGCTTACGGCAAGCCCGGTTAAACAGTTGGCGCAGGAGAACTCCATCCCTGTCTTCCAGCCAAAAAACTTCAAAGAAGAGGCCGATCTGTCACAGCTTGAAAAGCTGGACGCAGACCTGATGGTGGTAGTTGCCTACGGACTGCTGTTGCCGCAACGGGTGTTGGATGCCCCGCGTCTGGGATGTATCAATATCCACGCCTCGCTGTTGCCGCGCTGGCGAGGCGCTGCCCCGATTCAGCGTTCCATTATGGCTGGAGACCAGGAGACCGGAATCACCATCATGCAGATGGAGGCGGGTCTGGATACTGGCCCCATGCTGTTAACAAAGACCTGCCCTATCGGTCCGGAAGACACCGGCGGTTCCCTGCATGACCGTCTGTCACCGTTGGGGGCAGCGGCCCTGCTTGAGGCTCTGCCCGGTATAGCCGCTGAAAGTTTGCAGCCGGAGGCCCAGGATGATAGCAAGGCTGTGTATGCCTCTAAGTTGGAGAAGGGTGAGGCGGTTATGGATTGGTCCCGTAGTGCCGCTGAGTTGAGTCGCCAGGTCCGGGCATTTAATCCCTGGCCGGTGGCCCAGACCGAATATGATGGCAACATATTGCGTATCTGGGATGCGAGCGATCTATCTGGGGGTGCTGGTGAAAGGCCGGGTAAGGTTTTGTCATCTAGTCAACAGGGGATAGATGTCGCTACTGGGTCCGGTCTGTTGCGGGTAAAGACACTGCAACTGCCGGGCAAACGCGCCATGAGCGCCGCCGATTTTCTTAACGCCCATACGCTGGATGGGGTGATCCTTGGGTAGCAAGCCCAATCCGAAAAAGAAACGTCTGTCCGCTCCAAAAGGAGCAGGTAGGGCGGATGGAGCCCGCGTCCTGGCGGCCAGGGTAATTTGTCAGGTCGCTGAGGGAGCCTCCCTTTCCGATGTCTTGAAACGACGTCTATTGGACGTGGCGCCAAAGGATCGCGCCATGGTGCAGGAGCTATGCTATGGCGTACTGCGCTGGTGGTTGCGGTTGCAGTGGTTCGCAAGCAGGTTGCTGGAAAGGCCCTTAAAGAAAAAGGATCAGGATCTGGAAGCGCTTATCCTGATCGGCCTCTATCAGCTTATATATATGCGCACCCCCTCCCATGCTGCCGTGACAGAGACGGTGGAAGGGGCTCGGGGTCTGGGTAAATCCTGGGCCGCTGGTCTGATAAATGGTGTGCTGCGCAATTTTATCCGCAGACAAGATGAGCTGCTGGTCGCCATTCAGAAAGATGCTTCTGCTGATCTGTCATGTCCCCAGTGGTTGTTAGAAAAGATTCAGGGGTCTTGGCCGTACCAATGGCGTGCAGTCCTAGAGGCGACCAACACCCGTCCACCCATGGGTCTGCGAGTCAATCTGCAGCGTGGTTCCAGGAGGGAATATGTCGACAGGTTGCAGGCCGAGTCGATCACGGCCAGGCCGATTCCTGATACGGCATCTGGCCTGGTGCTGGATCGGCCGCGGGATGTGTCGGAACTGCCAGGGTTTAACGAGGGGCTAGTCTCGGTCCAGGATGGTGGTGCCCAGCTTGCGGCTGGCCTTATGGAGTTGGATTCGGGGCAGGAGGTGCTAGACCTCTGTGCGGCTCCAGGTGGTAAGACCTGTCATATTCTGGAGATTGCATCTGATTCTGTATCTATGACTGCGGTGGATGTTAGCCCGGAGCGGTTGCAAAGGGTGCAGGAGAATCTGGGCCGACTGGGACTCAAGGCCGATCTGTACGCGGGGGATGCGGAGAAACCAAACGGCGCCTGGGCGGAAAGGAGCTACGATCGCATCTTGTTGGATGTGCCCTGCTCCGCCACGGGAGTGATCCGGCGTCATCCTGACATCAAACTGTTAAGACGCCCGGAAGATATAGATGTCTTGGCCAAACTGCAACGGCAAATCCTGCGATCCGCCTGGTCGCTATTAAGGCCCGGTGGAGTGTTGCTGTATGTCACCTGTTCGTTGTTGCCGCAAGAGAATGAGGAACAGATCGAATCTTTTCTGTCTAACACTGGGGATGCGATTGAGTTGCCCATTGCTGGCGACTGGGGGCATGCCCGCAGTCATGGACGACAGACCCTTCCTGGCGAGGCGTCGATGGATGGATTTTTCTACGCGCGGCTGCAGAAGCGCAGTTGAGACATAGTTGTTCGGCCTGTCTCTGTTTTGTTGTATGATTCACACAACAGACCCAATAAGGAAAAACAGTTGTCTTTTTCTCTGCAACAAGATCGCGGTGCGCAGGCCAGATATTGGTTGTTGCTGTTTGTCCTGCTGTTGCCTTTAGTATCTCAGGCGGCCGATTTTAAGATCCTTAATCAGACCTGCCGGTCTACGGCGGATGCATTTGTCCTGGATGCAAATATAGACTTTGGTTTTTCCGATAAGGCGTTGGAGGCGCTACAGAATGGCGTGCCCTTGACGCTGGAGTTACATCTGCAGGTGAGAAGAGATGGGGCCTGGTTGTGGGAGAAGGATCTCATGGATACACGTCTGCGTTATCAGATCAGTTACCACCCTCTTGCATCGGTCTACCAAGTGCTAAATCTGCAGACCAATACCCAGGAGAGTTTTGTGACCCGTGAGGTGGCAATCAACGCCCTGGGGGATATCCTGGCCATACCGGTGATCAGGCACGAGCAGATGGAGAAAGGCAAGATATATCGAGTGAGCCTCAAGGCCATCTTGGATATTGATGCCCTACCGCTGCCGCTGCGTCCCATGGCCTATCTCTCACCATCCTGGAATCAATCCAGCGAGTGGCGTTCATGTCGCATTCGCCGTTAGGTAGATTTAGAGCCGGGGCAATCCCGGTCGTCGTTCTTTTGGTTCTGTTGCTGGTCACCCTGCATCTGATGAGCAGCGCCGTGCAGAATACGGAAGAGCTTAGCCGCATGTTTATCCCACTGTTGTTATTCACCCTGTTTGGTGTGATGGTGTTGGCGGGCTTGGTGGTTATAAATATAGTGGCCCTGACCAAACGCTACCGCAGCCGCGAGGCCGGTTCGCGCCTTACCTTGCGCATGGTGGTAATCTTTGTGACGCTCGCCTTTGTTCCGGTTGCCGTGGTCTATTTCTATTCGCAACAATTTCTAATGCACGGTATCGACAACTGGTTTGATGTGCGGATAGACAAGGCGATGGAGGACGCCTTGGATCTGAGTAAGGCGTCGCTGGATCTGCATCGCAAAGAGAAACTGCGCGCCACTAAAAGAGTCCTGGCAGAACTTGATGAGGTCTCGGTGGTGGGTATGACCATCGGCCTGGAGGAGATGCGTGATCGTTACGGAGCATCTGAGCTGACCCTGATAGATAACAAGAGCTTTGTGGTCATCGCCAGCAGTAACGTCGATCCTTCGGTATTGGTACCGGATGTCCCGGATATGTCCATCCTGCAGCAGGTGTTGGACGGGGGAGATTTTATCGGTTTGACTCCTCAAGGTGAGTTGTCCCAGTTGTATATGCGGGTGGTCATCACCGATCCGATCCGCCCCAGGATTCTACAGGCGCTATATCCCACCTCGGATACGATCAGCGGCCTATCGGAAGAGGTGCAGCAGGCCTATAACCACTACAAGGAGTTGGCCTATCTGCGGGAGAGCATCAAAAATACCTTTACCATGACTTTAATATTGGTCCTGCTGTTCAGTCTGCTGTCGGCGATATGGGCGGCTTTTTTTACCGCCCGGCGCCTGGTTGCGCCAGTGGCAGATATCGCCAAGGGCACCAAGGCCGTGGCCGATGGGGACTACAGCGGACAAATACCGGTGCCGGAACATAGGGATGAGATCAGCACCCTTGTTACTTCTTTTAATGCCATGACTCAACGTATCGCCCAGGCGCGGGATCTGGCTGAGAGCAGTCAGCGGCAGGTGGAGTCCCAGCGCACCTATCTGGAGACCGTTCTGGGGAATCTCTCCTCCGGTGTCATAACCTTTGATACTGACGGAAGCCTGCGTACTGCCAACCACGCCGCCAGCCTGATCCTGCAAGTGGATCTGGATAATATGCAGGGAAAGGGATTGGATGTTCTGGCAGAGTGTTCGGACAAGATGCAGCAGTTTGTGGATCTGCTGCGTGAGCCTCTGTCTGAGAAGGGTATGGAGTGGCATAGTGAGATAATCCTGTACGGCAATGAAGGGCGGCAAGTCTTGCATTGCCACAGTACCCCGTTGGCCGGACTTGGCGGCGACAAGGGTGGCCATGTCCTGGTGTTTGACGATATCACCACCCTGATCAAGGCCCAGCGTGACTCCGCTTGGGGCGAGGTGGCGCGCCGTCTGGCCCATGAGATCAAGAATCCGCTAACGCCTATCCAGCTTGCCGCAGAGCGGTTGCGACATAAATATCTGCGCAAGATGGATGAAAAGGATGCGGAGGTGTTGGACCGTTCCACCCACACCATTGTCCAGCAGGTAGAGGCCATGAAGGAGATGGTTAATGCCTTCTCTGATTACGCCCGTCCTTCCCAGATGACGCCGGAGCCGTTGATCCTGGATGACCTGGTGGGAGATATTTTGGAGCTGTATCGCGATGCGGTTGCAGAGATAGAGATGGGCTCGGATCTTGCCTCTGATGGGGTCAAGATCGAGGCCGATCCGGTGCGCATCCGCCAGGTGGTGCACAATTTGGTGAAGAACGCCCAGGAAGCGGTGATGGAAAATGGGGGTGGGCGTATCTTGGTCACTACCCGGCAACTGTTTGCGGCGGATTGCCGTTTTGTAGAGTTTCAGGTGTGCGATAACGGTCCAGGATTTAATGCGGACAACATGGCCAACCTATTCGAGCCTTATGTTACCACCAAGGCCAAGGGGACCGGCCTTGGGCTGGCTATCGTAAAGAAGATTATTGAGGAGCATGGGGGTATGATCTGGGCGGAGAACCTCGGTGAAGGTGGCGGACGGGTTGCGTTCCGCTTGCCTATAATGGTGTCTAATCAGGAGCCTGACAGTAGCCAGGCGGTGCAAGAAACAAATGCCTCCTTAAACAAAGAAGCGATAGCGAGGAATAAAAAATGAGTCAGGCCCACATATTGGTAGTGGATGACGAGCCGGATATCAGGACCCTGGTAAAGGAGATCCTGGAGGACGAAGAGTATTCGGTGGCAACGGCGGAGAATGGCGCCGCCGCTCGTAGCGCCCTGCGTGATCGTCGCCCTGACCTCGTGCTTCTGGATATATGGATGCCAGACATAGATGGTATCACCCTGTTGAAGGAGTGGGCCGAGGATGATGGATTGCCCTGCCCCGTGATTATGATGTCCGGACACGGTACCGTGGAGACGGCGGTGGAGGCGACCCGCTATGGCGCCTATGATTTCCTGGAGAAGCCCCTCTCTCTGGCGAAACTGCTATTGACCGTAGAGCGTTCCCTGGAGGCAAACAAGCTACAGCAAGAGAATCTGGGTCTACGTCGCCACGTACAGCACGTGGTGGAACCCATCGGCAAGAGTACGGTGATGCAACGCTTGCGGGAGCAGGTGAAGCGGGTGGCGCAGCACGACTCCTGGGTGTTGATAACCGGACAGGCTGGCAGCGGCAGGGAGACCTTCGCCCGCTATCTCCATAGCCAGAGTACGCGCCGTGACGGATTGTTTGTGGATATGGGGGTGTCGGCCATTGCCAAGGGCAACTCGGCACGCGAGCTGTTTGGCAGCGAAAAGGGTGAGCGTATCCAATATGGCGCCCTGGAACAGGCCCGGGGTGGAACCCTGTTTCTGGACGAGGTGGCGGACATGGATCTGGAGGCCCAGGCCCAGCTGTTGGGGGCCCTGGATAGTGGCTCTTTTCTACGCATTGGCGGAACTGATCCGGTGGAGATTGATGTGCGTATTATCGCCGCAACCAAGCGCGATCTGGAGGTTGAGGTGCGGGAAGGCCGTTTCCGCGAAGATCTCTTCTATCATCTAAATGTGGTGCCGTTGAACATCCCTCCTCTGCATGAGCATCCTGAAGATGTACCTGATTTGTTAAAATTCTACGTTGATCATTTTGTACAACACGAAAAGTTGCCTTATCGGCACTTTAGTGTCGGAGCCCAGAATTTTCTGCGCAACTATGTCTGGCCGGGTAATGTCCGGGAGTTGAAGAACATGGTGCAGCGGTTGTTGATACTGGGGGCGGGAGACGAGATCACCCAGGACGAGGTCGAGCTGGCCGTAAGCGGGCGCAAGGCGACCGAAATGGTGAATGCCGGAGGGATGTTTTCTTTCGATCAGCCACTGCGTCAGGCTCGCGAGCAGTTTGAGAAGGTGTATCTGGAGTATCAGCTGGAGAAGCATGAGGGTAATGTCAGCAAAACTGCGGAGGCGGCTGAGGTGGAGCGTACTCATCTCTACCGTAAACTCAAATCCCTGGGGATCGAGATTAAAGATAAAAAGTGATGCCGGTCGGGGATGGCTATAGACGTCGTTTTCGATACCACTAAAGAGACCTTTTTGTAAGCAAGATAACACTATGAAGATAATCATTCTTGGCGCAGGACAGGTGGGTACCTCTGTGGCAGAGAATCTGGTTCTGGAAGATAACGATATCACCATCGTCGACAAGAACCCGGAACTGCTAAAGGCCCTGGAGGATCGCCTGGATCTACGTACTGTGCAAGGACATGCGGCCTATCCCGATGTGTTACTGCAGGCGGGTGCAGACGATGCCGATATGATCCTGGCGGTCACTAACAGCGATGAGACCAACATGGTAGCCTGTCAGGTGGCCTACAGTCTTTTCCGCACCCCCACCAAGATTGCGCGGGTGCGGTCCCAGGGATTTTTGAATTATCCGGAACTGTTCGGTAGCGAGGCCCTGCCTGTTGATCTTCTGATCAGTCCGGAGCAGTCGGTCACCGACTATATCTATCGTCTGATCGAATATCCCGGAGCCTTGCAGGTGCTGGATTTTGCCGAGGGCAGGATTCGCTTGGTGGCCGTGCGTGCCTACCACGGCGGTCCTCTGGTCGGGCAGAAGTTGAAGACCCTATACGACCATATGCCTCATGTGGATGCCAGGGTCGCCGCTATCTACCGGCAGGGCAAGGCGATCCATCCGGAAGGCGATACCAAGATTGAGATGGATGATGAGGTCTTTTTTATCGCCGCCGTGGAGAATATCCGTTCGGTTATGAGTGAGCTGCGCAAGTTGGAGCGCCCATTCAAGCGCGTGATAATTGCCGGGGGCGGGAACATAGGCAAGCGTCTGGCCCAGGAACTGCAACAGGATTATCAGGTAAAGATCATCGACCGTGGCCGGAACAGGTCAAAGGAGTTGGCAGAGGATCTGGATAACTGCATAGTGCTGCATGGGGACGGCGCGGACGAGGAGCTGTTGCTGGAGGAGAATATTGAGGATACGGATGTATTCTGTGCCGTAACCAATGATGATGAGGCAAATATCCTTTCCGCAATGCTGGCCAAGCGCCTGGGTGCGCGCAAGGTTATGGCGCTGATAAATCGCCCATCTTATGTAGATCTGGTGCAGAGTGGCCCTATTGATATAGCCATTTCTCCGCAACATGCCACCATCGGCAGCCTCCTGGCCCATGTGCGGCGCGGTGATGTGGAGGTGGTGCATTCTCTGCGTCGCGGTGCCGCCGAAGCGATAGAGGCGGTGGCGCACGGGGACGCCTCTTCCTCCAAGGTGGTGGGTAAGATGATCGAGGACATCAAGCTGCCCAAGGGAGCAAGCATCGGGGCCATCCTACGGGGTGAAGAGGTACTCATTGCACACCACGATACCGTAATCGAATCCGAGGATCACGTTATCCTGTTCCTGGTGGATAAGCGCCGAATCGGTGAAGTAGAAAAATTGTTTCAGGTAGGCGTTAATTTTCTATGAAACCATCTGTGGCCAATAAGATTGTGTGCTGGCCTGCCACCGGATTGCTGTGGGGTGAGAATATATGCAATTCGTAGTGGTGCAGCGGATACTCGGTATTCTTATGATGGTGTTCAGCTTGAGCATGCTGCCGCCTATATTGATTTCCTTGTTTTATCAGGATGAGGCCCTGTTCGCGTTTCTGGGAGGGTTCTTCGGCATATTTATAAGTGGGGCGTTGTGCTGGTATCCGGTGCGCAAAGAGAGACGTGAGCTACGACTACGCGATGGTTTTATGGTGGTGGCGATGTTTTGGGTGGTCCTTGGTCTGTTGGGTGCGGTGCCTCTTATCTTGTCGGAGAGCCCGAATGTGTCGTTGACGGACGCGGTTTTCGAATCCATATCCGGTCTGACCACCACCGGGGCCACGGTTATAGTTGGACTTGATTCTTTGCCTAAATCGATCCTGTTCTACCGGCAATTGCTACAGTGGCTGGGTGGTATGGGTATCATCGTATTGGCAGTTGCGGTGCTGCCGATGCTAGGTATCGGCGGGATGCAGCTCTATCGGGCAGAGACCCCTGGTCCTATGAAAAACTCCAAACTAACGCCCAGGATCACGGAGACAGCCAAGGCGCTATGGTTTATCTACCTGGGTCTGACGGTGGTGTGTACTCTGGCCTTCTGGGTCGCAGGTATGGATATGTTTGATGCGGTGTCCCATGCCTTCGCCACCCTTGCCACCGGTGGCTTCTCAACCCACGACGCCAGCATGGGGTATTTTGATAATGTCATGGTGGAGTTGATCGCTGTGGTGTTTATGCTGTTGGCGGGCGTGAACTTTTCGCTCCATTTCGTGGCGGCTAGGCGTATGGATATTCGCACCTATCTGCAAGATTCGGAGTTTTTGCTGTACGTCACGGTGATGCTTACCGCTTCACTGTTGGCGGGCCTAGTGCTGTATGCGACCGACACCTACTCTAATCTGGGGCGTGCCATCATAAAGGGTATGTTTCAGGCGGTTTCTTTTGGCACTTCAACTGGGTTTACGACCGCAGACTTTTCTGTGTGGCCAGGGTTTGTCGCTATCTTGCTGCTGTTTGTCAGCTTTATCGGTGGTTGCGCCGGTTCCACGGGTGGCGGTATTAAGGTGATCAGGTTCTTGCTGTTGATCAAGCAGGGTATGCGCGAGATAACGCGCCTGATTCATCCCAACGCCCAGATCCCGGTTCGGGTAGGCGGGAAGGTTGTTGACCATAGGATAGTGGGGGCGGTTTGGGGCTTCTTCTCTCTATATGTTGCAAGTTTTGTGGTGATGTATCTGGCCCTGGCCCTGACCGGGCTGGATTTGATGACCGCGTTTTCGGCGGTGGCGGCGTGCATCAATAATCTTGGTCCGGGGTTGTCTGCGGTTGCTTCTAACTTCGCCGGATTGAGCGATCCGGCCAAATGGATCCTTTGTTTTGCCATGCTTCTGGGGCGTCTTGAGATCTTCACCTTGCTAGTTCTTTTCTCTCCAGCCTACTGGCGCAAATAGATTCTTCTGGTGGGTATTTTTATCTCCTTACTTGGTTTGGATAATAAAACCGAGTCGTTCAGGCGTGGTTCATGCGGTGTCCCCTATTCTGAAAATGAATCAAACAGATATAGGAGGATTCGACATGAAAAAACATTCAAGCAAAATCTTATTCGTTCTTTTGGCCCTTGGTTTGGCTATGCCCGCCTTTGCCAGGACATCACTGCATGATATGGAGAGGACGCAGGTGCGCAGTATTCAACAGGGCATTCGTTCCGGTGAGTTAACCAAAGGAGAGGTTAGGGTCTTGCGCCAAGAACAGCGTAGTATTCAACGGTTAGAGAACCGTTATCTGAGAGATGGACACCTATCCAGGGGAGAGCGTAGAGCCCTTATGAATAGATATGTCCAGGCGGGCCGTCATATATATCAGTTGAAACACAATCGTCATGCGCGTTATGACCGTAGAAACTATCGCCGCTCACCATGGGACGGCAGTTATGGAATGTTTGGACTTCTGTTTCGCTAGACAAGATGTTTGTTATTGAGGGTATGCGCGAAGGCCAGATCTGCCTTAATTGTAAAAACAGGGTGGATCTGGCCTGTTGTTTAATTCGGGCTGGTGAATTAATCAGAAGACCTTTCAGTATTGTCCGGTGTCACTAAGAAGTGTGATGGTTTCGGCCGCAATCTCTCTCACTTCACGATCCACATCCGTCAGCAACCTGTTCACGGCGGGTATTGCTTCTGGGTCTCCGGTTAGACCGAGATAGTGGCAGGCATCGGCCCTGATCTGGGGTTGGTCCGACATGGTAAGCTCAATCAGTCTCGGAGCTGCCGGTGAGAGCAGGTTCAGTTCCTGTAACTCCTCAATGGCCGCTCCCACTCCGATGCGGATGGCCATAGGTATTTCGATATTTCCCAAGAGTTTTAATAGATCATCAAGACGATCCGGGTCTCGCTTGATCATTCTCACCAATAAATCCAGCTTTCTGATCTCTATGAGATGGGTGAAGTAGGCGCTGAATCCCGAGCTGGATACGGCCATTTCGGTCCAGTGCATGAGCTCCTTTTCCGTGTAGAGGCCGGTAAATTCAAATTGGTCTATCCTGATCCATGGGGCCGAAGTCGCGCCAAATTCCTGGGCCTTTTCGGGGTGTGCCGCGATGTTAATCACCTCAAGGCGGCCTAAGATGCCGCTCTTCACCATGTGAGACATGGCATCCAATACTGGTGAGCAGTGTTGGCAGTGGGTGGCTATCAATAGTAGGGCCTGTGGTGGGGATATGTTGCTGCTGTTCATGTCTTGTGCGCTGCAAATTGTTCGTGTGGGTTATTTTCTGAGGGGGCGACCTTGTTTAATCCTAGGCTATTAACCTACTTCTGCGCTAGGAATATGGTTGATGGTATACAGGCCGAAGTTTTGGGGCAACATCCATATCATATTGTTTATAAAGATAATTATACGAGTATGGGCGATTTCACATCTGTTGAATTATGGGTGTAGTGTAAGACATTCAGTGTCTAATAACATTAATATAAAGTTATTTTATGCTGACCTCCAAAGAACTGTTTGGCACTTTTGTGCGCAACTCTTTATGTTTGTCGATCCCGGGAGAAGATAAAGCGAAAAATGCAGTTTATTTATTCAACTTAGAGTTGCTCCTGGTCACTATCTGGATAACAAGATAGAGGTTCCCAGGGATTGCTTATCAAGGGAATCGGAGGCAGTTGGATGAAATCAGAATCAGGAAGTTCTGTCCAGAAGCCAGATTAATAATTTTAAGTACTTAAGTCGTTATTGAGACGACGATAAATCACATCAGTGAAACTAGGAGAAAAGCACCATGCCAAGTTTTGTGCGTACCGATAAGTGTGATGGCTGCAAGGGTCAGGACAAGACCGCTTGCATGTACATTTGCCCGCATAATCTTATGAAGCTAGATATGAACGGTTCTGAGACCGGCCATGAGATGCGCGCCTTCAACCAGGAGCCAGAGCAGTGCTGGGAGTGCTACTCCTGCATCAAGATCTGCCCGCAGCAGGCCATTGAGGCCCGCCCTTATGCCGATATTGTTCCGCTGGGCGGATCAGTACAGCCTCTGCGCGGTACAGATTCCATCATGTGGACCATCAAGTTCCGTAATGGCACCATGAAGCGCTTCAAGTTCCCAATCCGCACCACCGCTGAAGGTTCTATCGATGCGTATGGTGGCAAGCCAGAAGCCGATATCAGCAAGATCAACGAGCCAGGCTTCTTTGTGCAGTGCAACGGCTTCCGCGCCGGTGACGCCAGCGAGCTGATCCGTAAATAAGCAGGTTTCGAGCCGCAAACCTAATTAACAAATTTTTTATAGAGGTAATTAAGAATGGCTGGAGAATTTGGAAATCCTGAAGTCGTCGAAGAAGAGGTAGATATCCTCATCATCGGTGGCGGTATGGGCGCCTGTGGCGCTGCTTATGAGCTGGGTCCATGGATCAAGGCAGCTGGTGGCGACATCAAAGTTAAACTGGTAGACAAGGCCGCTATGGACCGTTCCGGTGCTGTAGCCCAGGGTCTGTCTGCAATCAATACCTACATCGGTCCTGAGCAGGATCCTGCAGATTACGCCCGTATGGTCTCCAACGACCTGATGGGTATTACCCGTGATGACTTGGCCTATGACCTGGGCCGTCACGTAGACGAATCTGTACACCTGTTCGAGGAGTGGGGTCTGCCTATCTGGAAGACCGACGAAAACGGTGAGCGTCACGACGGTTCCAAGGGTATGACCGCCCTGAAGGACGGCGGTAAGCCTGTTCGTTCCGGTAAGTGGCAGATCATGATCAACGGTGAGTCCTACAAGTGGATCGTAGCCGAGGCCGCCAAGAAGGCTCTGGGTGTGGACAACATCCAGGAGCGTGTCTTTATCGTTAAGCTGGTAAACGACAAGAATGACAGCAACCGCGTAGCCGGTGCCGTTGGTTTCTCTGTACGTGAGCACAAGCTGTTTGTTTACAAGTTCAAGGCTTGCCTGCTGGTAGCCGGTGGCTGTGTAAACATCTTCCGTCCTCGCTCCGTAGGTGAGGGTCAGGGCCGTGCCTGGTACCCGGTTTGGAACGCTGGTTCCACCTACACCATGGCTGCTCAGGCTGGCGCCGAGCTGACCCTGATGGAAAACCGCTTCGTACCTGCCCGTTTCAAGGACGGTTATGGTCCTGTAGGTGCATGGTTCCTGCTCTTCAAGTCTCAGGCCACCAACGCCTTTGGCGAGATCTACATGCAGCGCAACAAAGAGATGCTGGACGACTATCCTCCATATGGTCAGGCTGCCGTTCCTGCTTCTTGTCTGCGTAACCACCTGATGCTGAAAGAGATGAAGGAAGGTCGTGGTCCTATCTGGATGGACACCGTAACCGCCCTTGCCAACCTGCGTGAGACCCTGTCTCCACGTGAGGTTAAACATCTGGAAGCAGAGGCTTGGGAAGACTTCCTGGATATGTGTGTCGGCCAGTGCGGTATCTGGGCCGGTGAGAACATCGAGCCAGAGAAGAAGAACTCTGAGCTGATGCCTACCGAACCATACCTGCTGGGTTCTCACTCCGGTTGCTGCGGTATCTGGGTATCTGGTCCGGAAGATCTGGGCGCACCTACCGAAGAGACCGAAGCCGGTGTACCTGAGCATCTGCCGAAGGGCTGGAACTGGGGCTACCGTGGCATGACCACCGTAACTGGCCTGTTCACCGCCGCTGACGGTGTTGGTGCCTCCGGTCACAAGTTCTCTTCCGGTTCACACGCCGAGGGTCGTATCGCTGCCAAGGCTATGGTCAAGTTCGTAATGGACAACAAAGACCACACCCCTGAGCTGGATACCTCCGTTGAGGATCTGATCAATGAGATCTACCGTCCGGTACGTAACTTCCTGGAGCACAAGGATTACTCTACCGCTATCGACGTTAACCCGAACTACGTTACTCCTAAGATGCTGCAGTTCCGTCTGCAGAAGCTGATGGACGAATACGTAGCTGGTGTTGCCACCTACTACACCACCAACGAGCACATGCTCGCCGTGGCTGAAGAGAAGCTGGCTGACCTGAAGGAAGACGCCCTGAAGATGCGCGCCAAGGACCTGCATGAATTGCTGCGTGCCTGGGAGAACTATCACCGTATCTTCACCGCGGAAGCTCACATGAAACACATCCAGTTCCGTGAGGAATCACGTTATCCTGGTTTCTACTATCGCGCCGATAAGAACTTTGTCGACGAGGAGAACTGGAAGTGCTTCGTGAACTCCATCTATGACAAAGAGGCCAAGACCTTCAAGTGCTTCAAGCGTGCACACGTTGATCTGGTCGACAAGTCCAAGCTGTTCAAATAAGCACTATTTGACGGTATAGGAGTAAAAGAAAGTCCGGATGTCGCAAGGCGTCCGGACTTTTTTCATCATAGGCGATCTGTTTTTGCCAAATGTGGTAATGTTACACCCCGCTGAATTTAGCGGTTAAATGTCGAGGTAGATCATGAGTGACAAGATTGAAGACATCCCCTTTAAAAGCAATATGGTACCGGAAAAGCTGGAACTAGGTTCCAAGCTGAAGTTCCGTTGTTATCCCGGGATATCCTGTTTCAATGCCTGTTGCAAACGGGCGGATATCACGCTCACTCCTTATGACGTCATCCGACTCAAGAATCATCTGGGTAAGAGTTCTACAGATTTTTTAAAGGAACATACCGTGCCATTCCAGATGGAGCAGGACGGTCTGCCCGGCGTGAAGCTGCGTACGGATGATGAGGGTAGCTGTCTGTTCGTGACCGACGAGGGATGTAGCGTGTATAAGGATCGTCCCACCGCCTGCAGATACTACCCGCTGGGCCACATGGCCATGCGCAAGAGCGGAGAGGTCCATGAGGAGACCCACTACTTCTTGATCGAAGAGGCGCATTGCAAAGGGCATGATGAAGAACGTGAACTCACAATACAGGAGTATCTGAAGGAGCAGGAGACCATCGAATACGATGAGATGAACAAGGAGTGGCTGCAGATCATGCTTAAAAAACGTTCCGCCGGGCCAACGGTCGGACAACTGCCGGAAAGCTCCCTGCAGATGTTTTTTATGTGTTCGTTTGATATGGATCGTTTTCGGCGCTTTGTCACCAGCGATGCCTTTAAAAACACCTATGAGTTGGAAGATTCCGTTTATGCGACCTTCGCTGAAGAGGACATCCCTCTCATGCACTTCGGAAACAAATTTATGAAGCAGGCGTTCTTTGGAGAGCGTTTCGTCCCTGAAAAGGATGGCGCCTGGGAGAAGAGGCTGAGAGAGCGGGAAGAGATTTGGGAGGCCCGTCGTCAGGCGGAGATTGCGCGCAGGCAGCGGCAGGAAGATGAGAGATATCAGGCGGATGGGTCAGAGTGTGACCCGGATAGTTGCGCCTGATTTTTCTAGTAAGGGGTCGGAGTCAAGCCATCCGATTTTGTTCGGTCCAACCGACGCGATGCGATGGTTTGATTCCGACCCCTCTGCCGCAACTATTCAGCCACAATTAAATTATCCAGCATTTACCGCATACATGGAGATGTCTTCCTGGTAGGGAAGCGCCTCATGTCCCGCTATATATCCACGGCAATTTTCTGCGCCACATGAACAGTGGAACGGCTTAAACAGGAGAGGCTCTGTTTGATTATAATCCATGGTGATGATGTCGCCTGGACGTATATCCCTTTTGGCGATAAACAGTCTGCGCGCCATGTCACAGTGCAGACTTGGATCACATGAATGCAGAATCTTGCCCATGAAAAAGGGGTCATGGATATGCAGATCCGGACCCACAGTTAATGAAAACTGTGTGATAGTTTCTACAAAGTAGCCGGAAAAGGCGCACACGATTTCACCTTCGGCAAAATGTGACTGCGCAACCACGCCCTCTCCTACTGAATCACTGATGCGGCAGATCTTGAAATTATCGGGGCTTGGTTCGTGAGGGAAAGATGGCAAGGAGTCAGGATAGAATCTTTTCATCGGAAGAATACCTGGTAATTGGTTGAAGAAGGGGCGAATATCTGCTGGGTAAAATCCAGGACATCTTGTTCTAAAAAGGTTTTGCAGCTGAATACGTCGAGATACATATCCCGTGCCTGGTCGTTGGTGTGAATCACGATGGCGCTGGTCTCAATCAACTGTACGGCAGAGATACCGACTTCGATGCCGCCGCCAAAGCGTTCCACGATGGGGTCTCCGAAGGCAACCATGTCGATACGGTCAACCAAGTCTGTCATATATGCGGCCATCTTATCTTTGTCCAGGATGTTTTCGTTGCAACCACGGGCAGTAACAATGAGATGTTTCCCGTAGTACCTGACTCCATCGATATCTATTCTTCGATACTCTTCCAATTTTCTACCCTCTTGTTGTGAAACAGCCATAAAAAAACGCATCCAAGCTAAAAGCCGCCGACCCGTTCAGGGCAACCACTTAAAACTCGAGATGCGTTATGTAATCTTTCTTTCCTAGTCAGGCAGCAGGTACGAGCCTGTGTCTGATACTTGAGCTTTGGCTCAAGAATTTCTCGGGAATGTCATACTCCTACATGTTGTAATTTCGCGAAAAATAGCATGTTTTCCCCAGGTGTCAATAAATATTTCTGTCTCCCCGGTGTGGTATTGAGGATAGAAACAGGCGCTGGCGAAAATTTGTTTGAATCGGGTTAAGGTCAATCGCAAACCTCCTTGGCGGAGAATTCGCCAAGGGGCTGGTTTTTCGTTGACGATTAGGACCTTGACTCAATTAATTAAACGGCGTATTAATTAATCTATGCCTAGAAAAGCACAAACCGTTAGACCAACACGCGCCCGTCCTGGCCGGCCCAGAGGCAGGGCGCCGGAGCAGAGTCGCCAGGCCTTGTTGGACGCCGCCCGCGATCTGTTTGCTAGACGCGAATTTGCCGCAGTCTCCCTGCGTCAGATTGCCACACAAGCCAAGGTCAATCCGGCCATGATTCATTATCATTTCGGAGGTAAAGAGGGACTGTACACCAGCATGCTTGAAGAGCGGTTTACCCCGCTATTGCAACAACTGGAACTGCAACCAGCGGAGCGTCCAAGCCTTTCTCAGTTTGTCGAATCATATGTGCGTATGCTGGCAGCGAATCCTTGGGTGCCAAACTTGGTGGTGCGCGAGGTGTTGTATGGCGATGGTAATTTTCGTGAACTGTTTGTTCGGCGTTTTGCCGTCCGCGCCGGACAGATGGTGCCTGCTCTGATTAATGAGGAGTGCAATGCAGGTCGCTTGCGTGCGGATCTAGATCCTGTATTGGCCACGCTTTCTCTACTAAGTATGGCCGTGTTTCCGTTTATCAGCAGACCGGTGGTGGAACCGGCCCTCGGACTGGAAATGGACGAAGATTTTGTCCGGAGCTGGATTACCCATGCGTTACGCCTGTTCTATGACGGTGCCGAGGTGAAGAAATGAAACCTATATCAATTCTCCTGTTAGTTATTATCACGCTTTGGTTGACGGGCTGTGGTTCAGGGATGGATGGACGCATGGTGGGTGAACTCGCCTGGGATCGAGTAGAGTTGAGTAACGAGGAGGCAGAGCCTATCGCTGAGATCAAGGTGCATGAGGGACAGCAGGTAGAAGCCGGGGCCTTGTTGGTACAGCTTGATACCAGCCGCGCCCGTGCGGTGCTGGCGAGCGCTGCAGCCCGAGCCGTACAGGCCAAGCGCGAATTGGGACGTCAGCAGCAGCTTATCAAACAGAATCTTTCCAGCCCGGAACAGCTGGATAGGGCGCAAAGCGCTTGGGAACAGGCCCAGGCCGAGGAAGAGCAGGCGCAGTTGTCTTTGCAACGTCTTAGTATTCGTGCGCCTAGTTATGGGCGAGTGGATGCACTGCCCTTTGAGGTCGGTGAGAGACCGCCAGCCGGATCGGTGCTGGCGGTTATGCTTGTGGGCGATGCCCCCTATGCGCGTCTCTATGCCCCCGAGTCACAGCGTAGTTTGATTAGGGTGGGGGATAGCGTGCGGGTGTTGGTGGATGGGCGTGCAGACCCGCTGGAAGGAAAGGTGCGGCGCATCTCCAGTGATCCGGTGTTCACCCCGTTTTATGCCCTGAGCGAACATGAGCGTAGCAATCTTTCATATCTGGTTGAGGTGGCCCTGAGTGGCGCAGGCGACCTGCCAGCAGGACTGCCGGTCGACGGGGAGTTGCAGGAGACGGAGGAGTGAGTGAGGCCGCCATCATCACCCGCGGTCTTACCCGCCGCTTCGGCGATCTGGTGGCAGTGAACAATATTGACCTGCATATCCCGCGCGCCAAGATCTATGGCTTTCTTGGCCCCAACGGTTCTGGCAAGTCCACCAGTATCCGTATGTTGTGTGGTTTGCTTATCCCCAGTGAAGGCGAAGTTGAGGTGCTAGGTTTAAAAGTGCCGGATGAGGCCGAGGTCCTAAAACACAAAATCGGCTACATGACCCAGCGCTTCTCTCTCTACGAGGACCTGACCACCTGGGAGAATTTGCAATTTATTTCTGAGATTTATTGTCTGCCAACCAATCGGCGCCGTAGCCGCATAGAAGAGCTGTTACATGTATATCATCTGGAAGAACTCAGGGATCGGCGTGCCGGAACCATGAGTGGCGGCCAGCGTCAGCGTTTGGCCCTGGCGGCGGCGGTCCTGCATGAACCGGAATTACTATTCTTGGATGAACCCACCTCCGCGGTGGACCCAAAGAGTCGCCGTGATTTCTGGGAGAGCCTGTTCGATCTGGTGAGCCGTGGCACCACCATCCTGGTCTCCACCCACTATATGGATGAGGCCGAGCGGTGTCACGGACTAGCGATTCTCGACCGTGGTGTGATCGTAGCCGACGGTAGTCCGTCCGAACTGGAGGAGCGTATTGACGCCTCGGTGGTGGAGGTTGATGCCAATGACCCCAGTGCTGCCCGCCATGCCCTGGAGCGACAACCAGGGGTGTTTAGTGTGACCCAGTTGGGGGCGAGATTGCGGGTGCTGTTGGAGAAGGATGTTCCAGAACCGGATAAGAGGATGCAGGCGGCCTTGCGGGACGCAGATGTGACAGGAGATGCCCACCTTGCTCCACCTAGCCTAGAGGATGTCTTTGTTGCTGCCACCCAGGGGCGCTATCAGGAGGAGCGAGGATGAACTGCAGAAGCCGCTTGCTGGCTATTGCGCGCAAAGAGGTACGGCAGTTGAGTCGTGATCGGCTTACCTTCGGTATGATCGTGGGTATTCCCCTGTTGCAGATCATGCTGTTCGGATACGCCATCAACACTGATGTGCGCCATCTGCGCGCCGGGGTGGCGGATCAGGCCGGAACCGAGTTGTCCCGGGAACTGGTGTCTATGGCGCGTGCCTCACAGGTGTTAGAACCGGTTCGCAGTGCGAATAGTGCCAAGGAGTTGCTTGAGATGTTGCGCCAGGGCGAGATTGCTGTTGGGATATTTATCCCGCCGGATTTTGAACGTCGTCTGCAACAGCCGGAACGCCCAGGGGCGCAACTGCTGGTGGATGGTTCTGATCCGTTGGTGCTCAGTGCGGCGCTGCAGCTTAGCAAGATGCAGTTGAGGCAAGATATTGCACCACGGGTACAGAGGTCGGGAGATCTGTTCGAGATATACAACCCCTTTAACCCGGAGCGGCGTTCAGCTGTGAATATTGTGCCGGGATTGATCGGGGTGATCCTAACCATGACTATGGTGATGTTTACCGCCATGGCCATTGTGCGCGAGCGCGAGCGCGGCAACCTGGAGTTGCTGATCAATACACCAGTGCGCAATGGCGAGTTGATGGTGGGCAAGATATTGCCTTATATCTTCATCGGTCTGGTCCAGGTCACGCTGATCCTGTTATTGGGAAATCTACTATTTAACGTGCCGGTAATGGGAAGTCTGGTCGACGTTTATCTGGCGGCGCTAATCTTTATCGCCGCCAATCTGACCCTGGGGCTGGTCATCTCCACCGTGGCCCAGAGTCAGTTTCAGGCCATGCAGATCACCTTCTTCTTTTTCCTGCCGTCGATCCTGCTGTCCGGTTTCATGTTCCCGTTTGATGGCATGCCTCAGGCCGCGCAATATATAGCCGAGGTTTTACCTTTGACCCACTTTACCCGTTTGATCCACGGCATCATGTTGCGTGGCGCCGGTATTGGCGACATGCTGTCGGAGATCTACGCCCTGTTCGCCTTTGCCGCCGTCACCCTGGTGGTGGCTACTAAGCGGTTTCATAAGCGTCTAGATTAGTTGAAATTTGTGTAGGCAGGCGAATAATTTCAACAGCTTGTAGAGACGGATTTGGATAATACTCGCTCTTTGAGATAGAGCGCGGGACCGTAGAGCGCGGCCCGGTCATTCAGGATTACCCGAACCGGGATGGAACGCATTAGATCCTGCATCTTGCCTTTTTGCCGAAAGGCCGTAAGAAATGGTGGCTGTTTAAGCCAGGGCAATATTTTGGGTGCGATACCACCGCCGAGATAGATGCCGCCGGTTGCCATCATCTTGAGCGCCAAGTTGCCGGCCTCTGCGCCGTACATCCGGGTGAAGATCTCAAGGCTTTTCACGCATAATTGGTCCTGACCCTGCTCGGCGCGCATACTGATCTCCTCCGCAGTATGTATATGGTTCTGGGGCTGGTCCGGGCTTTGGGATAAGAGAAAATTGTAGATAGAGACCAGGCCGGGGCCGGAGAGGAGATCCTCCCAACATAGATTGTTAGTATCTGCCTTGAGATACGATAACAGTGCGATTTCCAGATCGCTGCCCGGGGCAAAATCGCCATGTCCTCCCTCTGTGGCAAAGGGGATATGCCGGTTGCCATCCCAAAACATCCCGGCCTGGCCCAGCCCGGTACCGGCCGCGATCACCGCCCTATTGCCGTGAGCATCCGAATTGCCATGCTGCAAAGTATAAAGATCTCCTGCATCCAGGGCGGATATGCCGTATGCCGTCGCCTCCAGATCGTTTAGCAGATGCACGGAAGTTATTGGAAACGCCTGTTCAAGCTGGTCGGCATCTATTTGCCAGGGTAGGTTGGTGGTCTTGCAGCTACGCCCCAAGATTGGCCCGGCAATGCCGAAAGCGGCATATGCTATAGGGCCAACATGTTTGGAGATGAGGTCCTGGACGATTTCGGTAAACGAGCCGTACTCATTGCTGGGATATGAGTGTTCGATTATAGGCTTGGGAAAGCTGGCAAGATCGAATATTGCCAGCCTGGACTTGGTGCCGCCGATGTCTCCGCATAGGATGATCATGGGTCAGATGTAATCCTTATTGCAATGATGGTTATAGTAGCTATGTATTTAATAAAGTATATGTGACAACTGCCGATAACCAATCCTGTGTTCTATAGATGTTGTGCCGATGTAGAAAATCTACTTGATTATCATATATGCGCTTAAAAACAAAAGTTTTCGCTGCTGTAGCCGTAGTATTTATAGGGCATTTTGTCCTCGTTGAATATCTCAACCATAAACAAATCAGGTCTGAGGTTGTTAATGACATCAGAAGTAACGCGCGTATTGTACGTGGGATGGTAATGGCCTTTAGGGCCACATATCAGAAATACATTATTGCGCATAAGGTGCCGATTAATGATCTTACCTTGGGATTGTTGCCTGCAGCGGCCATAGGTCGCATATCCATGGAGTTTAGGAACTGGATCGACTCCGGCCTTAGTTTCAATAATGTGTCTGATGTTCCGCGTAATCCCGGCAATATGGCCGATGAGATTGAGATGGAGGCCATTCGCTATTTTCGTGAGAGACCCTCAGAAAAGGAGAGGATGGTACCTTTCATAAATAAAGATGGCGAGCCTTATTACCATTATTCCCAGCCTATTTGGATGGAGCAGCGCTGTTTGGAATGCCACGGCAGCTATGATGAGGCCCCAGAGAGTGTTAAGAAGCGATACCATTTGGGCTACGGCTACAAACCCGGTGACTTCGGCGGGTTGATGAGTATCAAACTGCCCGCCTCTATTATCGAACAGCGGGTCAGCCAGCGGCTTTGGGCAAATGCTATTAGCCATTTTGGCGGTCTTGCGGCGACGTTTTTTATCTTGTCCTGGTTGTTGCAGGGCGCCGTCATTTCCCGTATCAGCAAGCTCAAAGATGTCGTAGTCAGGATCTCCCATGGTGATTATTCGGGGCATGCAAGGCTGCCAGGGAATGATGAGATTACGCAGGTGTCTCTGGCATTCGATGATATGGCGTCGAAGATGAGGGCGCGTGAACGGGCCTTGGAAGTGCAAAAGTCGTTGTATGCCGCACTCTTTTGGACCTCGAAAAGCATAACCCGGCTGGATTCCCAACAAGAGTTGTTTGCAGATACCTGCCGCATAGCGGTCGAATGTGGCGGTATGGATCAGGCATGTATAGGGCTATTGGATGAGGAAGGAGAGAATCTAGTCATAGCTGAGACCACCGGGGATAATATTGAAGAGATAACATTCTCTACGGTTCCGAATGGGCGAGAGAATATCGCTCCGATAGTCATTGCCGTCAAAGAAAATCGCGCGATTATTACGAATGACGCGAAAGGAGATTATCCATCTGCACAGTGGCAAAAGATGTTGATGCAGAATGCCTTGTGTTCCGCCGCGATTTTCCCCCTAAGGGAGAGTGGTAAACCCATAGGGGTATTTTGTGTGTTCTCTAAAGACGGAGGATTTTTTAGAGATGATATGATTGAGCTCCTGGATGAGATGGCGGCGGAGATCTCGTATGCGATCCACAACTATAACCTTGTTCAGGAACACAGACTGGCGCACCAACAGCTCAAGGACTCGAGTATAGAGACGCGGCGGTTGAATAGTCAGTTGCGCTTGTTGTTGGAGTCAACCGGCGAGGGTATCTTCGGTATAGATGCAGATGGCGCGTGTACCTTCATCAATCAGTCGGCCCTGGAGATGCTGGGATTTGCGTACGAAGACATCATCGGCAGGTCCTCCCATGACCTTACCCACCATAGCCATGAAGATGGTTCGCCCTATCCGGTAGAATCCTGTCCAATATATGATGCATTCCGCACTGGAACCCCGTGCCGGGTGCAAAAAGAGGTGTTCTGGCGCAAGGATGGCACCTCGTTTCCAGTCGAATACTCGGCTTATCCCATCATCGAAGAGGGTGAGGTGCTGGGGGCGGTGACGGTATTCCGGGATGTAACTGAGAGCTACGCCCTGGAACAGCGGCTGAGCTTTCTGGCAACCCATGATCCTCTGACCAGGCTTCTGAACAGATACGCCTTTGAGCAGAGTCTGATGAAGGCGCTGCAGGATGCGCGTTCCAACCTATCGCAACATGCACTTTGTTACATGGATCTGGATCAGTTTAAATTGGTGAATGATACCTGTGGACATGTTGCGGGTGACGCCATGCTGCAGATGATCGCAAAAATGCTGCAAAACAGTCTAAGGCAAAACGATACCCTGGCTCGTCTGGGCGGAGATGAGTTTGGTTTGTTGCTGGAGGAGTGCGGTTTGGAGCGCGCAGAGACGCTTGCCTTAAAGATATGCGAGGCGGTAAAGGAGTTCCGGTTTTCCTGGGATGATAAGACCTTCACTACCGGTGTGAGCGTGGGCATTGCTGCTATAACTGAAGAGACTGCCAGCATTGATATGGTTATGAGCGCCGCGGATGCCGCTTGCTATGTAGCCAAAGATATGGGGCGTAATCGCGTGCATATCCATATGGCGGATGATAAAGAGACAGCGAGACGCCAGGGTGAGATGCGCTGGGTTACCGAGATTCAGTCCGCCATTGAAGATGGCCGGCTATATCTGAGCCGCCAGCTGATCATGCCCATGAGTGAACACGAACAGGGTCTGGAGCACTTCGAGATTCTTCTCCGGATGCGCGATAGGGAAGGGAAAGATGTTCCCCCGGGTGCATTTATTCCGGCGGCTGAGCGGTTTGCCTTGATGCCGATGTTGGATCGCTGGGTTATTCAGAATACATTGAGTTGGTTGAAGGAAGCGAAGTACAGGGGGCTGCGCCTGGGGTTATGTTCGATCAATATTTCAGGACACTCCCTGGCCGATAGCGGGTTGAGGACTTTCATAACTTCTCAGCTCAACTGTTACAACATACCGGCGGAGAAGATCTGTTTTGAGATAACTGAGACTGCTGCAGTAAGCAGGTTAGATCAGGCGATTCATTTTATCGGAGAGATGCGGGATCTGGGTTGCAGTTTTGCCTTAGACGACTTTGGCACCGGTATGTCTTCTTTCGCCTATCTAAAAAATCTGCCAGTGGATTTTCTCAAGATTGATGGTGGCTTTGTGCGTGATCTATTGGAGGATCCGGTAGATTGCGGAATGGTTGAGTCGATCAACCAGATTGGGCATCTGATGGGGCTGAAGACCATAGCAGAGTACGTTGAGAGCGATAACGTGCGTGTGCGTTTGGCGGAGATAGGTGTGGATTATGTCCAGGGCTTCGGGGTGTCAGAACCAGAGCCTTTGACATCATTTGCATAATGATTAGGCAAACAAAAGCCCTCGTAAAGAGGGCTTTTTTCTTTGGTCACCTAGGTGGTACTGCTACTTTGCAGCGATCTCCTCCAACTGCTTGGCCTTGATTACCTGTCCGTCCAGTGCCGCATCCTTGGCGGAACGTCCAAATGCCACAGCCATCAGCTGGCTGTAGTAGACCACAGGCATGTTAAATTTGGAGCCAAAGCGGGCGTTAATCTGGTCCTGATAGACCTCAACATTCATCTGGCATACCGGACATGGGGTAACAATCATGTCTGCTCCGGCATTGACTGCGGATTCGATTATGCCATGGATCAACTCAAAGGATTTTTCCGGTTCGGAAAATGCCAGCGCACCACCGCAGCATTGTACCTTTTTGTCATAGTCGGTGATCGCTTCCGCGCCTACCGCCTCAATCATCTGGTCCAGATAGACCGGGTTTTCAAAGGATTCTCCCCGGATGCCAAACGGACGGTTGGTTTGACACCCCACATAACCTGCAATCTTGAGGCCGGTAAGGGGTTTCTTGACCTTGGCCTTGACCGCATCCAGACCGATATCTTCCAGAATGACCTCAACCATGTGTTTGGCAGGGCGTGCGTTCTCTAGCTTAAGATCGCCCTCGGCCAGGGCCACGTTGGCCTCCTGCATCATCTGCTCATCGTGTTCCAGGCGCTCCTGGGCCTCACGGGTGGCCAGCCAGCAGGCGGCGCAGGTGGCGACTATGTCCTGATCCGGGTTGTGCTTTTCCGATAGGGCAATGTTACGAGCCGACAGGATCAGGCGTGGCAGTTCACCGCCACCGGCATAACCGATGGAGGCGGAACAGCAGTTCCAGTCAGGGATGTCGTTCAGGGTTATGTCCAGCTCCTCACACATGGTGCGCGCCGAGGTCATGAGGTTGGATGCAGATGCCCCCTTTTGCGAGGAACAGCCGGGATAAAACGAATACTCTTTAGCCATGATGATTAATCCTCGCTCAATTCTTGCCCTGGGTGCGGGCGTCTTCCAGTTCCTGGGCTTTTTGGATGATTTTGTGCAGACCGTTGGCGTCTTCACAGCCGTGGCCGCCCAGTAGTTCGGCGACATTCATGCGTTTGGTCTTGAGCATGTTCAGGCCTAGCTTGGCGTTACCCATGGCAACCTTGATGCCTTCGGCAATACCGTTCATAAAATAGAGGCTGATGCCGAGCTTCAGCTCATTGCTGCGCCCCTTGTTGGTAAGGTTCTTCCAGAACAACTGGGCAAATTTGTTGGTCTGCTGATTCTCCGGCACCATGCCTTGGCGTTTGGCGTAGTGGGCTAGGCCGTGCATGATGTGGGTGATGGGCAGGCCGCGTGGGCAGCGCGCTATACAGTTGTAGCATGAGGTACACATCCACATGGACTCGGACGTAAGGACCTCTTCCCGCTTGCCGGCCCGGATCATCATAAAGATCTCCTGAGGTGGGTGGTCCCAGTGTTTGCCGAATGGGCAGGAGCCGGCGCAGACGCCGCACTGCATGCACATCTTGACCCATTCGCCCTCTTCTACGTTCTCTTCAACCTCCTTGAGGAAGTTGATGCGATACTTGTTTGACATAGCCATATTCATGTCGCTCATGTTGTTATCCTCTAAATACGCCTTCCTGGGCTGGAAACGGCTTTCTGCTGGAAGCCGCAACCGGACCTCCTGTCCGGTTACATATTGCTTGCTCTAGAACTTGAATGGACTCAAGCCGATCTTTTCTATGGTCTCAGCCATGTCGTTGATCAGTTTGGGTGCGCGTTGGATATCGGTAATGGCTACTTCATATACCACCACACGCTCCGGCTCCAGGTTCAAGGTCTCCAGGGTATCTCCCACCTTACTCATGCGCTCGATCGCCATTGCGGAGCCACGCACGAAGTGGCACTGGTAGTCGTCGCCGGTTTGACATCCCATCATTACGATGCCGTCGTAGCCGCTGTTGAGCGCATCCGTCACCCAGGAGAGGCTGACTGAACCCAAACAACGTACCGGGATGACGCGGGCCCAGGGGTTGATCTCTACGCCGTTCATACCAGCTTGATCCAGGGCGGGAATGGCGTCATTTTCACAGGCTAGGACCAGGATGCGCGGTTTCTCATCGAACTCTTCCGGCATGTCGCAGTTCTTTATCTGCTGGTTTACGGTCTCCACCGAATAGTTCTCGAAGGAGATCACGCGTACCGGGCAGGCGCCCATACAGGTGCCGCAACGGCGGCATCTGGATTCGTTGAATACCGGATAGGTCTTCTCGTCCTCATTGATAGCGCCGAACGGACACTCCACGGTGCAACGTTTGCACTGGGTGCAGCCCTCTTTGCGGAATATTGGGTAGGAGAGGTCGCCGACCCGAGGGTGAGCGGCACGGCCCTGGCTGGCGTTCTCCGTCGCCTGGATCGCCTTCATGGCGGCACCGGCTGCATCGTCTTTGGCCTGACGTATGTCCATGGGGCGGCGCACCGGACCAGCTGCGTAGATACCGGTGCGGCGGGTCTCATACGGGAAGCAGATGAAGTGCGAATCGGTAAATCCGTTGCTCAGGTGTGGCAGATCGGTGCCTTGACGATAGTCCAGATTGAGAATCGAAGGTGGCGCTACCGCCAGGATCTCGGCCTTTTTCGCGTCACGCTCGGCCGCATCCTCAATCTCCTCCAGCGCCAGCAGGGCGTAGGGATCTGGCCCGGTATTGGGTACCATGCCCACATCTAAGACTACTAGATCTGTCTCCATCTGGGTGTCTTCGTTCAGGATCAGGTCCTTGAACTTGACCGCCAGGGTATCGCCCGGAACCACCTCGGCCACATCACCTTTGGTGAAGGTGACCATCTTCTCCTGAGCGGCGCGGTAGAAATCCTCACCAGGGGCACCGGGGGTGCGCAAGTTGTTGAAGATGATGGTGGTATCGCAGTCGCCATTCAATTCTTTCAGGTACATGGCCTGCTTGATGGCGATCAGGTCGCCGATACCGGAGTGGTATTTCAGCTTGCCATCTTCCCCGGAACATTGGCCTACATTCTGGACGAAGGTTACGGCTGATACCTCGCGGCCATCGGATGGGCGTTTGATCGGGCCACCGTTGGCCTCTTTGGCCAGTTTCTCAAACTCTTCGTTGGTGATGACGTCTGGGCTATTGGCGTAATTAAGGTTGCCGAGTTCGGACGGGTCGTACAGGTTAAAACCGGTGGCCTGGATGATGGCACCGAAATCGGATTCTGTAATAGATCCGGATTCGGTCGCTATCTGGGCCTTAAAGCGGCCTGGTGCGCCCTGGATTTTGGCCATAGTGCTGTTCAGATGCACGGTTATCTTGGTGTTGGCCTCAATCGCTGCGATCATCTCGGCCAGGCCGGTAGCCTGTGGTTCAGCGAAGGGGGCGCGGGAGGGGATGGACTTGTAGTAGTTAGCTACGTGTCCGCCCAGGGCGCCGCTCTTTTCTACAATAGTCACCTGATAACCGGCTGCTGCTGCCTCCAGGGCCGCACTCATGCCGGTGATGCCACCACCTACCACCAGGATATTCTTGGTTAGGCCCTGTTCGCCTGACATGGTAGGCACCTTCATGGCCTTTACCTCGGCACAGGCCATGCGGATGTAGTCGTCCGCCATCTCCTGGGTGGTCTCGCGATTCTCGTCGCTGTCCGGACGGACCCAGATAACACCCTCGCGCAGGTTGGCGCGGGACATGGCTACGTCGGTGAAGTTGAATGCCTCTACCTTGGCGCGGCGAGAGCAGGCGGCGATCATGATATGGGTGACGCCTTCGTTGGCGATGTCGTCACGGATCATCTGCACGCCTTCCTTGCTGCACAACATCTCATGCTGTTTGCAGCTCTGCATCTTGCCGTCGCGGGTGGCGGTGGTCTCCAGCTGTCCGGCATCAAGGCGCTCGCCTATGCCGCAACCGGTGCAGATATAACCAGCAAATTTCTTTTCGTCTGCCACTTTCTTAACCCTCCGTTCCGGCAACGCGGTTGACAACTTGGATGGCGCGCAGGGCAGCGCCGGTGGCCTGCTGGGCGGCGCGGTTCACGTCCAGCGCGTCCGAGGCGCAGCCAGCGGCGAAGACGCCTCCGTTCTCCGGGGCAGGCTCGATAAAGCCTTCCTGGTTGATCTGGATGTCTACCGGGAATGCGTCTTTGTCTACGCTTGGCTGCATGCCTACGGCCAGGACCACCAGGTCGTGTTCGTTGGCGTAGCGCTGATAGCCCTCGGTATTAACGCCATGCAAGATCGGGTTTTTGTTGTCCCGGTTCTCTACGATGGAAGCAACCTTGGACTTCACGAAGCTAACGTTGGGGTTGGCCTTGACCTTGGCGTAGAACTCTTCGAAACGGTCGATAGCGCGTATATCTATATAGTAAATAGTCGATTTACCATCATCACCCAAGGCGCCCTGCACATAGTGGGTCTGCTTCAGGGTGGCCATGCAGCAGATGCGTGAGCAGTGCAGCAGGTGGTTATGGTCACGGGAACCGGCGCACTGGATAAAGGCGATGTTTTTGGCCTCGCCGCCATCGGATGGCCTGATGATCTTGCCGCCGGTAGGGCCGTTGGGGTCGGCCATGCGTTCGAATTCCACGTTGGTGATTACGTTGGCAAAGCGGTCATAACCGTAGGGCTGTATCTTGTTGGCGTCATATGGCTGCCAGCCGGTGGCCCAAACTACGGCGCCCACCTTGAAAGATACGCTCTCTTCCTGCATCTCCAGATCGACGGCGTTAGCCTTACATGCGGCCTTGGCCTTTTCTGCCTCATCGGTGCCGATGATCTGCGGGTCGATCACATACTGCTGTGGATAGGCCATGCGATGCGGCAGATATGCGCCCTTGCGTTTGCCCATGCCGTAGTTGAATTCGTCATCAAATTCGGTTTCGACTGCCTTGTTGCAGTCGCCGCAGGCGGTGCAGCTGTCGTTGACGTAACGGGGGCTGATCTTGATCGTAGCGGTGTAATCGCCGGCCTCACCCTGGATGTCTGTGACCTCGGCCATGGTGATGACCTTGAGATTGGGGTTCATCTTGGCCCGGCGCTGGTTGATCTCCAGGCCACAAGTCGGAAAACAAAGCTTAGGGAAATATTTATAGAGTTGGGTCACGCGGCCACCTACGTATGGGCGCTTCTCTACCAGTACTACCTGCTTACCTGTCTCAGCGGCCTCCAGGGCAGCGGTGAGACCGCTGATCCCGCCGCCAACCACCAGGATGGTCTGGCTGGTTGCGATTACTTCCGTCATGGATATTCCTCCGTTGCGGAATATGGTCGTTATAAAATTCTGGACCTGAATGTTGCGCGTTTTTTAGTGCGATTCGGGTCGTTGCGAGGTGTCGAACTCCATTTTATAGGGCTCAAAACACAGGCAGAATAAGATACTATCCTTCGCCTGATCCCGCTATATAAAAGCCGCATTAATGTTATCGAATTTTCAAATGTGCTAATAGAGGCTATATATGGATATTGCCTAGGCGATGGGACTTTTTTTCCTTTTTTGTAGTCTTTTTCAGATGGATTACAGGATTAGTCAGGATATTGCTACAGTTTGTCACAAAATATATTGTCTAGCTCAAGCTGGAGTATATACTCCATTGTTATTCTAAAGCGGAAGGTTTCTGTTATTTCAGGGAGGTTAGCCGTGATTAGGGCCAAGGGCGATAATCCATTTCTGCTGCCGAGGAGAACCAGCTCTCTCAGATCGAAAGATGAGTTTAGCAGGAAGAAGATCAAACAATGGATTGATGATATATCCATAAACGATACTGAAAAGACCGCATTTGCACTATATGACAAGCTGGATCGGCTTAACCAGCTTGAAGTCCCCCCCATAAACAGATTGGAAATCCTGGATCTGCTGCAGCCATCCCTGGATTTTGCCCTGGATTATCTAAAGAAGAGCTATCTTAGAAAGACCGTACCTTTAGGTATTCAGGCAGGCATGGTGGCGGATCTGCGGCTGGATATTATGATCCAGATCGTAAGATGCTATAAGACCGTACTGGCGCAGTTACATGATTCCACCGTTACGGGGCAGATGTTTCATAGACCTATCCGATCGGAAGCGCTACGGGGCGCTCTTTATTATCTTGGCGAGATCCTTCTCCATTCCTATGTGACTTACCAGACAAGTCCTAGTTACACCTGGAAGGAACTGCACGGTATATATTACTACTCGGTAATCAATGAGTTGCGTGTTGTGGGCCAGACCGAGGCAAACAGGAAGCGGCTCAATCAGCTCGGTATTGACGAGATCTATAAAAGGGTGCTTTTGCTGTCTCTGGCAAATCCCAGGTCAATGCTTAGGGGGGAGGTGGAAAAGGTCTATGCCGCCTTAGAGAACTGGGCATCTCTGGCCAAGCTGATTTCGATAAAAAAGCAGGTTACGGCGGAATCGTTTTTCTGGATTGACGCCAAAAGTGACGACATGCCCTATGATCCAAATTTGTGTAGGAAAGACAGTGTCGTTGTCGGATGGACCATGGTTACGGACAAGCTCGCCGACATGCTGGATAAGAAGATAGCCGAACATGAGGGAGGCAAACTGTATGCTGGCAGTATGCGCCCGGCCGATGCCAGCCACATAAGATTGATGAAGAAATTGTATGCTGCCTGGGCACAACAGATAAGGCCGCGGGCGTTACGGGATAGCGTCACAGATACAGTGGAACTGGTTTGCGGCCTGGATTCTATCTATCTGAAGCGTGGCGGCGAAGGGTTGTTTGCGGCAGCTCAGGATCAGGACGCATCAGATGACGGACACTCTCAGTCGAACTCGTTTCATCTGGATACCGGGATATTGATGAATTACGAACCCTTGGTAGAGGTTTCTCCCGGAGTGGTTGAATTCCGAAACGTTACTGAAGAGGTGCGTTGCCCACAAAAGAAGGAGCAGATCAGGTTTGTCTCTAAAGAGTGTATTACCACGAATAAAAGCGAGAATGGCTATTATCTGAATTGGCCGGACAGCGGCGATGATGGTGCCCGTGTGGGAGAGCTGGTCGGAATCAATTCGAACAAACGTAACGAGGATACCTTGGATCTGAGTATCGGCGTGATTCGCTGGATGAACTCGGAAAAGCCAGGATTTCTTGGGTTGGGCGTTGAGTTGTTGAATGGCATTGTCGAACCGGTTGTTTTGCAGCGTAGACAAAGTGGTGCGCAATATGCAGAAAGCATAAAAGGTTTTTTGCAGATGGGCGAAGGAAATTATGCCAGCTTGATTGCGCCACCTTTCTATGGAAAGAAGGAAGACGAGTATAGCGTTATAACAGACAACGACAGATTCCCCGTTAATCTCCTAAACATCATCGAGAGTACAGATTCGTTCGTAAGGTTTAAAGTCTCTCAGCTGCCTGATTAATAAAATCAGGTAGGACCTTCTCAGATCAGCTGTGTGGCTGCGGGATGGCCACAGGCTTCTTTTTTGATATTTTTCATAATAAGCTAAACATAGTGTTTATACTATAACCATCTCTTTGAGAGTTATCTGGACGGTCGGGCGTTTGCAGTGTCTGCGCCCTATGGCATCAGGGGTTGTTTTATGACTATGGTAAAACCAGCTAATCCTTTTATTCTGCCGCTGCGAACCAACCCGGATAACCTGGAAGATGAGTATGATCGTAAGAAATTCAAGCAGTGGATATCTGACCTTCCAATCGGCGACGTAGGCAAGATAGCCCGCTCATTGCATCATGAAATAAACAGGCAGAATCGCCTGGAAATGTCCCCTGTTGAGCGCCTGGATGCTATCCAGCTCATGCTTCCTACTTTGGGGTATGTGCTGTCAAAATTGTCGGTGCATTTTTCCGGCAGGCCGGTGCCTCTTTCCAAGGAAAATAGACTGATTGCCAGATTACACCTGGAGCTATTGGTTAATGTGGTTGTGGCCTATAAAACGGTCCTTGCGCAATTTCACGATGACTCTTTTACCGGGTATCTCTTGCATAAGCGCGGTCGCTCTGAGGCGGTGCGTCATGCGTTGTATTTCCTTGGGGAGATTTTGTTGCATACATATTCCATATACCGTGCGACCCCAAGGTTTGTATGGAAGGAGATGCACGGTTTCTATTATTACGCGGTGACCAATGAACTACAGCGCAAGGAGACGGAGGACTCAGATGATTTTGTTGGTCATATGACTATCGATGATATTTACAAAAGGAGCCTCTTGTTGGCGCTTGCGGATCCGAACAGCTTGCTCCGTGGTGAGGCTAACAAGGTGAACGAGATCCTCGAGACATGGTTGTCTGAGACGGAATTAGTTCCCGCGGCAGAAGGGATATCTTCTCCGGCGTTTGTAGTGGATGCAACAAAAGATGCTCCGCCCTATGTGGCAGGAGTTGATGCGATAAAGCAGATCAAGATCGGCTGGATCTTACATGCAGATAAATTAGTAGGAATACTGGAGAAGGAGATAGACAAGATAAGCGCTAACTCGGGAGGGAGATTGCGTCCGGTGGAGTTGGTGACAACAACCTTATACTTAAAGCTGCATAAGAGATGGGGGCATGATGCAGTGGATAGGGAAGAACGTACCGATGGGGTTGGTACTGTAGAGGCGGTCTGCGGTCTGGAAGCATTGCATCGGCTGTTTGGTGGATGGAGACTGCAGCAGGAGATTAAAGATGATATTGATAAGTCCCCGGAGCCAGACCCAATAGAAAAGAGATTTGGGCAGTCGGCTCATGTTATCGAACAGGATGAATTTATCATCGAAGCGGATGCAAAATTGTTTGCAGCGATAGCCGCTGGGCCGGAAGATAAGGAGGATCAGGAGGAACTTGAACAGGATTTCTATAATGCCGTTGTGGATGGAGAACCTCGTGCCGAGGAGTGTTCCTGCGTAAACAGGAGTAACGGTGGTTGCCACCTTATCTGGCCGGAGCAGAGTGAATATAAGGCCCATGTGGGAGAGTTGGTTGCTATCAACTCAGGGGTTGATAAAGACTCCTGGCGCATGGGTATTATTCGTTGGATGCGTACTCAGGCCAATGACATCATGGGGTTTGGTGTAGAGCTGTTTGCGGGCGATGTGGAGGCGATTAAGTTGGATTATCGGCTAAATAGAGATTCTCCAACTAACACCATGCTTGGGTTCCGGCAAAGGCTAAATGGCGGGATAACAAACGTAATCACCCGGCCTTTTTTCTTCGGCGACAACAATAAGTTTGTTATTACCGGAATTGATGGTCGTACCAATATTGTTGCTGGCGAGATCACCGAGTGTACTGACGCCTTTATGCAATTTAGGGTGACTGCCGATGCGGAGGCGGTGACGACAGCTAAAGAAGAAACAAATAAAGATTCCGTGGCGGAAGATATCTTCAATAGCATATGGGAAGATCTGTAGTGATCAATGTAGTGCCAGCCCTATGCCATCCAGTCAGCAAACGACTGTCATGGTAAGACATAATTTACCCAGCTAAGAACACAGAATGAATGATTCGAATTACAGGCCGGAACACACTGGCCAAAGACGTATGGGTAAATGGATGATCATTGGTGCCTGGTCAGGGTTGTTGCTGGTCCTGACTATGCTTGCTGATGCCTATCTGGAACGGGTAAACAACCCCAACAGCCAACCCGAGACATCCACAAACGGTCAGATAAGAGAGGTTGTGCTACAGCGCAACAGATCTGGTCACTATGTGGCTAGCGGTTTGATAAATGGTAAGTCCGTGACCTTTTTGCTGGATACCGGGGCGACGGATGTCGCCGTATCAGATGAGTTGGCGACCGCCCTCGGGCTGCGCCGTGGCGCCTATGTAACCAGTCAGACCGCGAATGGCGTGGTTACCGCCAGGCAGACAATGTTGTCTGAGGTGAGTATCGGAGATATTCGGATACAGAATGTCAGGGCGACGATTCTGTCTGGCATGGATGACGATGAGGTATTGCTGGGGATGAGCTTTCTGAAGCAGATTGAGTTGGTGCAACGGGGAAAGCAGTTGTTGCTGCGGCAATATCAATAGGGCTTATAAGCCGGAATGGTGTGAACCTTTTCAATAATTTATCTGTGAAATAGGGCTATAGTTATCTATGCGGTCATAATAAATTGAATTTTTCCTGTTAGGATGTTTGCCTAAATTCCATACGGCCTTGGAGTAGATATAGTGATTTATTATAAAAGATTTGGCATTTGGAAGGAGATTGCATGGCCGTGGTAGCAACAGAAGGTAATCTGCAAATTCTCAAGAAACTGGTTCCCTTGAATTTACTCTCGGAAGGCGATCTTGAACAGCTTCTGAAGAGTGCTCTGTTTAAACAAAACAAGGCCGGTGGTTATCTGTTTCGTCAGGGCGATACCGATTACCATAATGTCTACCTCCTTTCTGGCTTGGTGTCCCTGTTGGATGGGGCGAAAGAGGTGGACCGGGTAAGCGCTGGCAGTGAGACGGCCCGTTTCCCTCTGGCGCATCAGATCCCAAGAAAGAACTCCGCCCGCGCCCTGGGCAATATCGAGTATGTGTTGATTGATAACCGCAAGCTGAGCGAGCTGCTGGTTCGGTCCAAGGATGATGACTACAAGGTTGCGGACATCAATTCCACCATAAGCGATGACTGGATGGCGCAACTACTTCAGTCCAGGGTATTCCAGCAGATTCCTGCATCCAATATCCAAGGCGTGATAATGCGTATGGAGGAGATAGAGGTTAAGCGCGGGGAAAAGGTGGTCAGGCAAGGGGGAGAGGGAGACTATTTCTATCTGATACACCAGGGCAGATGTTCCGTCACGCGAAAAGAGGACAGTAAGAGTAAGGCGGTAGAGTTGGCCAAGCTGGGACCGGGAGACAGCTTTGGTGAGGAGGCCCTGCTATCCGACAGTGTGCGTAACAGTACAGTGACCATGTTGAGCGACGGGGTCCTGTTGCGTCTGGCAAAAGGGGATTTTATCGAGTTCGTCAAACGCCCACTGGCCAATGGTGTGAGTTACAGCGAGGCCAAGTCCTTGGTGAATAACGGTACCATCTGGCTGGATGTGCGCCCACCGGAGGTTTACGAAGAAGGGCATCTGCAAAACAGCGTAAATTTCCCCTTGGATACCCTGCGCTATCAGGCCTCAAATCTTGCGCAGGACCGGAAATATGTCATCTGCTGCGATGATGGACACGTAAGTGCTACAGCGGCATACCTTTTGACCGACCGAGGGTTCGCGGTTTCTGTGTTGGAGGGAGGGCTAAGAACAGTTCCATCCGGTGACCTGATCAAGGAGCAGGCGAATAAAGAGTCCAGCGCCAAGGTCATCAGTTTGCGCCCGGGAGAGGAGACCGCAGAAGATAAGGTGGCAGCAGGGAGTTCGGCAGAACTGGATGATATGAAAAAGAAGATGGCGGCTGCAAACGCCCGCATCAAGGATTTAGGTATTAAGTTCCAAAGCTTCCGGGAAAGACAGCAGAGGGAAGAGGCCAAACAGTTGGCGGAGATCAAGGCCCAGAAGGTAATCATAGATAAAAACCGCATCAGGCTGGAGGAGCTGAAGAATCGTAGAGAGGCCGACAGGAGGTTGATAGAGCAGCTTCAGCAGGAGACCGGGGATCTGACCGCATCTCTGCACGAGGCCACGGAGAAAGTTAATCAGGCCAAAGGAAATGTTGCCGATCTGGAGGCAAAGCTTAAAGATGAGTTTGAATCCAGACAATCTCTTGCCGCCGGGAGAGATGAGCATAAGAAGCAACTGGATTCATATCAGGTCAAACTGAAAGAGATCGCTGCGGAAAAAGAGGCCCTGGAAGAGAAATTATCCGAGTTACGCAAAGGAGATGGCGAGAAAAAACAGCGACAGGATCAGGCCCTGTCTGAGGCGGAGCAACTTATCACACAGCTGCGCGCAGAATTGGAGCAGGTCCAGAATAAGAATCGATCGGTGCAATCTGAGCTGGATCAGTCTCAGGAAAGATATCTGGCCATACAGTCTGAATTGAATCAGTTTCAGGAAAAATATCAGGGGACCCAATCAGAACTAGATCAGGTTCAGGAGAAATACCAGGCCAGTCAATCAGAGTTAAATCAGGCCAGGGAGAGATACCTGACGGCGCAATCGGAACTGGACCATGTCCAGGATAAATTCTGGGCGACCCAGTCTGAGCTGGACGAGGTCAAGACGTCTCTACAAGAAACGGCGGCGGAGTTAGATAGCTCGTTAGCACCCGTGATCCAGGGTGATAACGAAGAGGTTGGCGCCTTGCGTGAAGAGATAAGGTCTCTCACCGAGGCGCTAACAGAGGCGGATTTGGCGTACGACCAGATCAGGGAGCAGGCGGAGGCGATTGCTGAGGAGAAAGTACACCTCCTCAACGAGTTGCAGAAATTGGAAGACATCGGTTCTGCGAGAAGGGGATCCGGTGAGTTGTATGAAGATGTGGTAACACAGGTATTTGGCAAGGCGGAAGAGGAGTCCCTGCGCCAGGAACTGGAGGACTTGCGCAACCTATCCCAGAGACTGGAGCAGAGGGTAAACGAGTCGGAGAAGAAATGCGCCAGCCTGGAAGATGCCTTGGAGGACAGGGATAAAGAGATTGACCGTATCCAGGCGAAACTGGATGAGGAAAAGGCCAAAATCGTTAAGGCAAAAGAGCAGTACCAGCAGAGAGAAGATGAAATAAGTCAGCTGCGGAAAATGATGGCCCAGAGTGCGGCGGCAAGTGAAACGCTTATTTCCCAGTCTGCGTCGGTAGCAGCACCGGCTACTGCCGGGATTCCCGTACGCTCCAAAGTGCTGTGGGGTGTTCTGGGTTCAGTTTTCAGCGCAGTACTGTTGGGGGGCGGGATACTGCTCTTAGGTATGGGGGATAGCGATACGGTAGCGACCAGTCCAAAAAATGGTGGCGGAGCTGTGTCTGAATCGCTATCGCCGTTGGGGCAAAGGCCATTGGGTACAAAGGAGCGTACTACCAGTGGGGATGCTAAATCTTCTACTGAGCCTAAAGCCGTATCGGATGAGTCTGCATGGAGGGTGTTGAACGAGGCGAATTTTGGACCGGCTATGATACGGCTAAAGGGTGCAAGCTTCATGATGGGCAGTAACAGAAATCAGGTTTCCAGTAATGAATGGCCTGAGCATGAGGTGAAGATCGGGGACTTCGCCATTAGTAAAGATGAAGTGACTTTTGATGAATATGAACGTTTCGCAAAAGATACGGGCCGTTCCCTTCCTAAGGATGAAGGCTGGGGGCGTGGGAGCCGTCCGGTAATAAACATAAGCTGGGATGACGCGGTCGCCTATACCAAATGGTTATCTGAGCGCACTGGCGCGACATATCGGCTTCCCTCCGAGGCAGAGTGGGAATTTGCCCTGCGTAGTGGCAGTGACGCCACTTATTGGTGGGGCTACCAGATGGAAGAAGGCAGGGCGAACTGTTTCGATTGCGGTAGTGAGTGGGACCGCAAAAGCACTGCGCCAGTGGCCAGCTTTTCGCCCAATAATTTCGGTTTGCATGATATGGCTGGAAATGTCAGGGAGTGGGTGATGGATTGTTATCAACCAAATTTTAGTGGCGCCCCCACTGATGGTTCTGCCTGGGTGGAAACGGCCTGTAAGGAACGGGTGGTGCGTGGCGGTGCATATGACAAGACCAGCGATAGTATGCGCTCAAGCTGGCGCGGCCATTTCAAACCGGATGCGATACATCCCTACGTAGGATTTAGGGTGGTGCGCGAACTCTAGTACGCATCCCTAGCAGGTTGCGACGGGCACACCTGCAATCAACCCTGGCGGTTTAGAAACTCCCTGGCTGAGATAGATAGCAGATCTGCCGGGATGGTCCTGGATTCTGGTGTCACTTCGATCTCAAGCAGTTGGAGAGAAGTGATCAGCTCAATCAACTCATGAGGCTCTGATATAGCTGCAGCCCGGGTCGCTGGTTTGCTCTGATAAGTAAGTTCACCAGATGCCATGTTGTATTTGGTGATCATACGGCACCTCTCCAAAAGTCTTGGGTTGAGAAATTCAACCCTCGATCAATATAGCGGCGCATTCCGGTGGAACTTTAGTCCGGGTTTGGCGGTAGTCCGATTGTATGGATTTACAATTCGTCACTATCCAGCTCATCCAGGGGATTAAGGTGCTGTTCACCTGCAGGACGATCCAGATCCACGCCATAATCATCTGTGCTTATATCAAGCGATCCAGACCAGTCTTCTGGGGGCTCGGCAACGCGATGCACCAGCTCTTCCCAGGCGTCAAGGTCGTACTCTTCCACGGTGCCGTCATAGAACTGAATCTCTATAGACTGCTCTTCCCGATCCAGGGCCACGACCTCAAAAATATCTCCCTCAACAGTCTGATACCAGTTTCCGACAGCGGGATATGGCGTGCTCATGTATATTGCTCCTCTGCTATTCTCTTGAATTTTTTAGAACAAGTTTAGGGCTGGGAGACTAATACGTTTAGTATTACACCTGATCGTCCGGTATACCAGTATCGGAGGTCGTAGCAAGATGATAAGTTAGCGCTATAACATAGCGGGGGAAGCACTAATGGCAGACGAACATACAGGAGAAGAGAGTTGAGCTGGTGGGGCAAGATGCTGGGTGGGGCCTTTGGCTTTATGTTGGGGGGTCCGCTCGGGGCCATTCTGGGGGCGGTGCTGGGGCATAATTTGGACAAAGGGGTGAACGGCCTCAAGGCTTCAGAGTACGTGCGTCCTGGGGACAGAGAGAGGGTTCAGACGGCGTTTTTTACCGCCACCTTCTCTGTAATGGGACATCTGGCTAAGGCCGATGGCAGGGTCTCGGAAGATGAGATAGACATGGCCCGCAAGGTCATGCAGCAGATGGATCTGAATCAGGAGTTGCGTAAAACCGCCATCCGGTTGTTTGATGAAGGTAAGAAACCGGGGTTTCCTCTGGATGATGTGCTGGAGCAGTTTCGCCAGGAGTGCCATCGGCGTCTGACCCTAATCCAGATGTTCGTGGAGATCCAGATTCAGGCGGCCTATGCCGACGGGGTGATGCATCGGGAGGAAGAGCGTCTGCTGCTGTATGTCTGCCAGCGCCTGGGCATCCCTGAGAGGCTGTTCCGTCAGTTGGAGGAGATGATCAAGGCAGAACGGCACTACGCAGGGGGTGGGCGCGCCGCACCGCAGCAGGCCGGAATGTCTCTTAACGATGCCTATGCCATCTTGGCCGTATCACCCCAGAGCAGTGATGATGAGGTAAAGAGGGCCTACCGTAAGTTGCTAAGTCAGCACCATCCCGATAAGTTGGTTTCCAAGGGGTTGCCGGAAGAGATGATGAAGATAGCGACACAAAAGACCCATGAGATCCGCCAGGCCTATGAGCAGATCAAGCAGGCGCGCGGTATGCGTTGATTATCTGAACAGCAGGATAAAAGGTTCCAGAAGGTCGCGGCTGAAGAAATCTTGCATCTCGTCTCGCATCATCTTAAGGGCATCAAACTTGGGCAGGGATTTTTTGTAGGAACGCTCGGCGGTCAGGGCGTCAAAAACATCCGCAATACAGCAGATGCGTCCGTAGATGTGTATGTCATCCCCTTTCAGCCGTTTGGGATAGCCGTTTCCATCATAACGTTCGTGGTGTTGCAGTACGATATATTCACACTCCTCTGAGAGCGCACCCGCTTCCTTCAGGATCTTGTACCCCTGATAGGGGTGGGAGCGCATCTGATTCATCTCCTCATCAGTCAGGCGCCCAGGTTTGTTTATTATCGCCGGGTCTATGTTTACCTTACCCAGATCGTGCAGGAAGAATCCTGCGCCCAACTCTTCCAGGTCGTGATTGTCTGAGTGGCGAAATACCTCTTTGGCCAACATGATTGAGGTGATACCGACATTGACAGAGTGGGTGTAGGTATAAAAATCATGAGAGGTGATGCGCAGCATGTTATAGGCCGTCTCATCATCCTTTAGGATAAGAGAGGCGACAGACTTGATTGCACCTTTGCCTGCCTTGATATTTTCCGCTGTTGGGCTCTCCAGCAGGCGTGACATCATCTGCAGTGAGTGTTTGTATATGGTCTTGGCCTTGGTGCTGGGGCTCATGGCATTGTCTTGAATTACCGCGACCAGTTCTGGAGGAACCAGGGTTTTCGGGTCCCATTTGTCTGGGACTTCGGCCTTTGGGTGTGGTTGGTGCTCGGTAGCGTCCAGTGTGTTTGTTGCGATGCTCTTGGTGGGTTTCTTCGCCGGGGGTTCTGCAGGTAGATCGCTTTTATCTAAATCGACCTTGAGTTCACGGATGCCGCATTTTTTGATCTCCTGAATCTGATGTTTATCCTTTATCTTGAACTGGCTAAGACTGAACGGGTGACTAAGCCAGGAGACGGGAAGGATGATATACATCCCAACTTTAAGGTCTTCAACACGTATCTTCTTGATCATACGGCGATATGTTTCCAGTAACTATTTTCAGTTAGCTTGCTGGATAGCCGCGCTGTCTCTGGCTCATAGCGGTAGTGACGGGACAGGCCTGAGCTTCCAGATCTCCTGATTGTAATCAATGATGGTCCGGTCGGTGGAAAATCTCCCACTGGATGCGGTGTTTATGATGCTGCTGGTTATCCAGGCGTCGTGATCTCGATACCTCTTGGCGGCACGTTTCTGGGCCTTAACATAGCTGCTGAAATCCGCCGCCACCTTCCAGGGGTCATGGGGGCTGCGAATGGAGTGGATTATGGGATCAAACAGCCCTGGCTCCATGTGGTTAAAGTGGCCCTTTTCCAATAGATTCATAACCCTGGCTAGCTTCTCATCTGCCTGGATAATGGCGTTCGGATCGTATTGTCCGTGCATCTGCTGTACCCCATCCGAGGTGAGCCCGAACAGGAAGAAATGCTCTTCGCCCACCTCTTCCCGGATCTCTATGTTGGCGCCGTCCAGGGTGCCTATGGTAAGTGCTCCGTTCATCATAAATTTCATATTGCCGGTGCCGGAGGCCTCTTTACCAGCGGTGGATATCTGTTCCGACAGGTCGGTGCCGGGACATATGATCTCCATGGCGGAGACCCGGTAGTCCGGGAGGAAGGCGCACTTGAGCAGGTCTCCGACCGCTGGGTCGTTGTTCACCACCCGCGCCACATTGTTGATCAGTTTGATGATCAATTTGGCCTGAAAATAGCCTGGTGCCGCTTTGCCACCAAACAGGACGCAGCGTGGGGTCCAGGTGGAGGTCTCACCGGCCTTTATCCTGGCGTACAGGTGGATTACATGCAGTATGTTCAGCAGTTGCCGTTTGTATTCGTGGATGCGTTTGACCTGTACATCAAACATGGCGTTGATGTTGAACTGGACGCCGCAATCCTTGAGTACCAGTTGCGCCAAGCGCTCCTTGTTCTGCTGTTTGGCCAGGTTCCAGCGATGCCGGAAGGTCTGGTCGTCGATATAATCCTTCAGTTTGAGCAGTTGGCTTAGATCAGCTATCCAGTCGTCTCCGATATAGTCACTGATCAGCTCTTTCAGTGGTGGGTTGCAAGCCGCAAGCCAGCGGCGCTGGGTGACGCCGTTGGTCTTGTTATTGAATTTTTCCGGCCAGAGTTCATAAAAGTCGTGGAACAACCCCTGGCGCAAGAGTTCTGAATGCAGGGCCGCAACCCCATTGACCGAGAAGCTACCCACGATGGCGAGATAGGCCATGCGTACCTGAGGTTGATCGCCCTCTTCGATCAGTGACATGCGTCGCATCCGGTCGATATCCCCAGGCCAGCGGTTCGCCACCTCACTTAGGAAGCGGGCATTTATCTCGTAAATGATCTCCAGCAGCCGCGGCAGCAGGTAGGCAAATAGCCGCACCGGCCACTTTTCCAAGGCCTCGGGTAGCAGGGTGTGATTGGTGTAGGCCATGGTGTTTCTGGTGATCTCCCAGGCTCGGTCCCAGCCCAGGTTTTCATGGTCAACCAGTAGCCGCATCAGTTCCGCTACGGCTATAGAGGGGTGAGTGTCGTTGAGTTGGAAACAGTTTTTTTCCGCAAAATCGGAGAAGTCGGAGCCGTGATCCAATTTCCATCTCCTGAAAACATCCTGCAGACTGGCGGAGGCCAAAAAGTATTGTTGCCGCAGACGTAGTTCCTTGCCGCATTCGCTGGCGTCATTGGGATAGAGGACCATGGTGATGTGTTCGGCCGCATTCTTGGCCTCCACCGACTCGGTATAACTTCCGGCGTTGAATTCGTCCAGGTCAAACTCATCGGTGGCCATCGACTTCCACAGGCGCAGGGTGTTTACCGTATCGTTGCGGAAGCCGGGTATTGGTACGTCATAGGGGACCGCGAGTACATCGTGGGTGTCTACCCAGTGCACCTCCATCTTGCCAGCCCAGCGCGGCATGATCTCGGTGTGGCCGCCAAACCTTACCCGTTGGGTGAACTCTGGGCGTTCCACCTCCCAGGGGTTGCCGTTGCGCAACCAATGATCCGGTTCCTCTACTTGGTATCCATCCTGTATAGATTGCCGGAACATGCCGTATTCATAGCGTATCCCATAGCCGTTGACCGGTAGTTGCAGGGTGGCGCAGCTATCCAGGAAACAGGCCGCCAGCCTCCCCAGGCCGCCATTGCCCAGCCCGGCATCTGGTTCGCTTTCTGCGATCTCCTCCAGAACTAAGCCAAGTTCGTATAGGCCGTCTTCGATCGCGTTGCCCAAGTTCAGGTTTAGGGCGCTGTTGCCCAGGGCCCTGCCCATGAGGTATTCCAGGGAAAGGTAGTAGGTGCGCCGACAATCTGCGTCCCGATATGCGTGCTGGGTGTTTTGCCAGCGTTCCATCAGCCGGTCTCGTACCGCCATGGCTAGGGCGGCGAAGGGGTAATGGGTATTGTTGCAATCTGTGTTGCGTCCCAGGGTGCGGCAGAAATAGCGCCTGAAGTCTTGGGTGATCCCGGCTGCGTCCATGGAGAGGGGCGGCAGATCGTCTACAGAGTCTTTTAAACGGCTCTTTTCCAGTGGGGTGAATGGGGAGTATTTGCTTGGACTCATCTTGCTACCTCTGGGACTGGCTGTTCCTTGTATTGCTTATTACTAACCTGGCAATAACTACTGCCAAGTTAATATAGTCTAGCTCATTGCTGTCCCACTTACCCCCTCTCCCCTTTTGGGAGAGGGCTGGGGTGAGGGGATGTTTGAGAGATAACTCTAATGGGACTGCAGTGAGTCTAGCCTCTTTGGAATTTATATTCCTGCAATCTGAGCCTTATGGAAGCCCCTAGAAATCCTCCACTCCGATACTGAGCCCCTTGCCGACGTCTTCCGTGTTGATATTTCCGCTCTCATCCAGACGTATCTTGAGAGAGAGGTTGTTGCGGGAATCGGCGTTGCCCAGGGCGTTCTCCAGGGAGATTTTGCCCTCTTTGTAGAGTTTGTACAGGGCCTGATCGAAGGTCTGCATGCCGCGTTCTGTACCCTGTTCCATGGCCTCTTTCACGGCATGGATGTCACCCTTCTGAATCAACTCTGCCACAAAGGTTGAGAGCAGCATGATCTCTACCGCTGGCACCCTCTGCCCATCTGTACTCTTGATAAGGCGTTGCGAGATAACGGCCTTCAGATTGAGAGATAGATCCATATACAACTGGTGGTGGGCGCTATCCGGGAAGAAGTTGACGATACGGTCCAAGGCCTGGTTGGCGTTGTTGGCGTGCAGGGTGGATAGGCAGAGATGTCCGGTCTCGGCGTAGGCGATGGCGTGTTGCATGGTTTGGCGATCGCGAATCTCGCCGATCAGGATCACATCCGGGGCCTCACGCATGGCGTTTTTCAGGGCCATCTCGTAGGAGAGGGTATCCAGGCCGACCTCGCGCTGATCCACCACGGACTTTTTATGGGTGTGGAGGAATTCCACCGGGTCTTCGATGGTGAGGATGTGTCCGGTGGTGTTTTGGTTGCGATGGTCGATCATGGAGGCCAGGGTGGTTGATTTGCCCGACCCGGTAGAGCCTACCACCAGGATAAGACCACGCGGCTCCAAGATCAGCTCTTTCAGTTTCTGCGGCAGATTCAGGTCTTCGATGCTTGGAATCTTGCCCTTGATATAGCGAATTACCATGGCCACGTCGCCACGCTGGCGGAATACATTTACGCGAAAGCGGCCCAGGCCGCTTATGGATATGGCCAGGTTGCCCTCCATAGTCTTCTCAAAATCCTTTACCTGTTCGTCGTTCATAATGGAATAGGCCAGCTTGCGCACCATGCCAGGCGCCAAAGGCGTATCGCCTATGGGCATGGTATGACCTTCCGCCTTAAGATTGGGGGGTGCGCCAGTACTGAAAAAGAGATCAGATCCGTTCTTCTGAACCATCAATTTCAAATAAGGGACTATATCCATGCAATATCTCCGGATAGTTTTTCTATTTATTAAACCAAGGTATCAACTGTAATCGGCAGCTTAGGGTAAATATTTAGGGCTATGTCTGGATAAGGTTGTATCCAGTTCACACTCTTCAGATTATAGGTGTAAATACGGGCCCCGTAGGTGGATGTAGGGCGGGTATGACAGGAATTGAGCCGAAACTTGAAAATGATCGCAAAATGGGGGAGCCTGTGTCCGCCACTAGATAGTATTTACATGATAAACATGATTAATCTTTCCCGCCGTATTCAACAGTTTTCCGGACGCAAATTTCTGGTCGATGCCGCTTGTGAGCAGCAGCTTAGAGAGTTGGGTATCCATGCGGATATGGATTGGCTAAATTATGCTGATGGTGAGCTGGTTTCGGATTCGCCCACCACCCGTTGCTGTCGCATCACTGCGCAAGACGGCAGCGTCTTCTATTTCAAGCGTTACACCTGTTCCGTGCGGCGCGGGATATTGTACTGGATGCGCCCCGGCAAGGGGGCAGTGGAGGTTTGGGCCTATCGACAGTTGCAGGAGTTAGGGATCCCGACGCTGGATGTGGTGGCCTTTGGTGAGGAGCGGGTGCTGGGGGCGTTTCGCTCGAACTTTCTGATAAGTCGCGCGGTGCCGAACAGCCAGGATCTAAGCGACTTTGCCCTGGAGCAGTGGTATCAGATGCCGCAGCCTGAACGGCACCGTGTTTACAACGAGATTGTCATCCAGTTGGTAGCGCAGGTCAGGACGGCGCATGGGGCGAATTTTTTCCATCACGATCTGAAGTGGCGCAACATCATGGTGCAGGAAGAGAATGGCCATTACACCACGGTCTGGATTGATGCCCCCCGCGCCTCCAAGATGTGGCTGCGCAAGCGGCGTGGCGTCATTGTTGATCTGGCCGGGCTGGCACGGCTTGCCATAAGCCTGCTCAGCCTGCATGATCGGATGCGCTTCCTTGCAAAATATCTGGGGCGGGAACGCAGGCCGGGGGATGTCAAACGGCTGTATCGTGATGTTGCCGCTAATCTGGGCCGACGACCGCCTGACCCCATTCAGCTTCCTCACCGTGATCAAACATAGCGTAATTAATGATTGCGCCGGTGTTGGGTTTTTGCGCTGTATTCAAAACCTTTCGCCCAGAGGACTGGGCTCCTACCACAGAAACTATTCAGGTCACCTGTAGGAGCCCGCTCGGCTTTGGCGTCCTGCGGCGCTTCTACCTCCTGCATCCATGCAGTCGTCCCGCGGGCGATATGGTTCGCTAGGAACTGGAAACTAATCACAACCCCTTAAGCTTATTCCCCTTGGCCCTGTGCCTCGCCACAACGTCGCGCCACAGCTGTTTGGATGCAGGACTAAGTCGTTTCTCCTGACGATAGAGCAGAAAAAAGCGCATGTAGTCTGTTAATGGCCAGTCGGTGGCGTGGCGGGACAGGGTGTAGAGATCGTGAATGCTGGCCCGGCGCGTGGTGGCCTGCCAGCGGGATTTTTCCAGGTCGATCAGACGCACCTCAAATTCGTCCTCGGCCAGCGGCTTGATGAAGACGTGTTTGAAATAGAGGCTGGTGTGCTGATATCGGTGGGCGTGCAGGCGGCGTAGGGACCCAGCCAGGGTTGCGAACAGGGCCCTGCGCGCCGGCAGTGTTGCCAGTAACCCATCCTTGCCCGGCCGGAATTGGGGTGCGTCCATGGGGCTGAAACCGGTCAGCTCCTGTGTTATGAGCATGGCCTGGTGGTTGCCGTCGATCTGGCGTTGTCCGAAATAGATCGGTTCTACAGTCTGGACGCCAGCGCGCTGGAAATGGCGGATATTGCCGAACTCGCGGGCGAAGGTGGGAATACCGTCGAGCGGGTGCAACCAGGAGCGGCACATATGGTTTTGCTGGCGCTTGAGGAAGGCCGTCACCTCATCCCCGTCCGGTGTCCGGAGTTTGATGCGGCCCACGCCGCTCCAGCCGCCGCGCCGTTCGTTGGGGGCCTCAAACCAGTCCACATCCAGATCCCACAGGGCCTCGAAGCTGTCGAGTTGGTTAAACCGGAGGATGTCTCTCCAGCCTTCTGCAAAAAAATTCACGGTAGTTCTGCCTTTGTTAGCATTCAGCCCGCTGCATCTTATCCAGTTCTTCCTCTGTAGCCAACCATTCGGCCTCCGCCTCGGCCAGATCCTGATCCAGTTGCGCCTTGCGCAGCAATAGTTGCTTGAGCTGCTCCTTGTTGTCGTCGGCATAGATGTCCGAGTCGGCCAGTTGTTTTTCCAGCCCTTGCAGCTGCTGTGTGATCTTGTCTATCAGCTGCTCCTGGCGCTTGATTTTATCCCGCAGGGGTTGCAGCAGGCGGCGCTGCTCCGCCTCCTGGCGCTTGCGATCCTTACGGGCGGTGGCGCTGTGCTCTACCTGGGCCTTGCCCGGTTTCTCTTCGCCGTCGTTTTGGCCACGGTTGTCCATAAGCCAGCGTGGGTAGTCATCCAGGTCGCCCTTGAACTCATCCGCCTGACCGCCGTTTACCAACAGCAGCAGATCGGTGGTAGTGCGCAGCAGATGCCGGTCATGGGAGACTATCACCATGGCCCCGGCGAACTCCTGCAGGGCGGTACTCAGGGCGTGGCGCATCTCTATGTCCAGGTGGTTGGTGGGCTCGTCCAGCAACAGCAGGTTGGGGCGCTGATACACCAGCAGGGCCAGCACCAAGCGCGCCTTTTCGCCGCCGGAAAAGGGTGCGGTGGGACTCTCGGCGCGCTCGCCGGAGAAACCGAAACCACCCAGATAGTTTCGCAGGGCCTGTTCGCTTGCGGTCTTGTCGATCTGTAACAGATGCTCCAGCGGTGTGTGTTCCGGGTGTAGTTGCTCCAACTGGTGCTGGGCAAAGTAGCCGATGTTCAGGTCCTGCGCTGTATGGCGCTTGCCCGTCATAGGCGCGATCTCGCCCGCCAGCAGCTTGATCAGGGTGGATTTGCCCGCGCCGTTAGGACCCAGAAGGCCGATGCGGTCGCCCGGAGACAGATTTAGGTTAATGCCATTCAGGATCAGTTTGTCACCATAACCGGCGCTGGTCTGCTCAAGTTTCAGCAGTGGGTGCGGGTTCTTCTCCGGTGGCTTGAAGGCAAAGTGGAAGGGCGAGTCCACATGGGCCGGTGCGATCAGCTCCATGCGTTCCAGGGCCTTGATCCGGCTCTGGGCCTGGCGCGCCTTGCTGGCCTTGGCGCGGAATCGTTCCACATAGCTGTGGATGTGGGCGATCTCCCGCTGTTGGCGTGCGTAGGCGGACTGCTGGTTGGCGAGACGTTCCGCCCGGATGTGTTCAAAGGCCGAGTAGTTGCCGGTGTAAAGGGTGATGCCGCCCTGTTCGATGTGGGCGATGTGGCTGGTCACAGCATCCAGAAAATCCCGGTCGTGGGAGATCAGCAGCAGGGTACCGGCATAACTCTTCAGCCAGCCCTCCAGCCAGATCACCGCGTCCAGGTCCAGGTGGTTGGTGGGCTCGTCCAGCAGCAGCAGGTCGGAGCGGCACATCAACGCCCGGGCCAGATTCATACGCATGCGCCAGCCGCCGGAGAATTCATTGACCGCGCGTTCCTCTTCCCCTGGACGGAACCCCAGCCCGTGCAGCAGGCGGGCGGCGCGGGCGCGGGCGGTATAGCCGCCGATGGTATCCAGCTTGGCATGTAGCTCCGCCGCCCGTGTCCCCTGGTGTGCCTGTTCCGCCTCTGCCAGGGCCTGTTCGGTGGCGCGCAGTTCCGCGTCGCCATCCAGGGTGTACTCAATGACCGGCCGGTTATCGGACGGGGTCTCCTGGGCAACATGGGCGATCACCCAATCTTTGGGGCGGTACAGGTCGCCGCTGTCGGCATGCAGTTCATCCCGGATCAGGGCGAACAGGCTGGATTTACCAGTGCCGTTGGCCCCGGTCAGACCCACCTTCTGACCAGGATGGATGGTCATATTGGCGGCAGAGAATAAAAGCCGGGCGCCGCGGCGCAGGCCGAGTTGGGTGAATCGAAGCATGCTGTATGTGTGATCTACATCTGGCTAAAATGGAGGCCATTGTACGGTGATGTGCTGGTCTCGCCTATACTTACCTCTTAATCCCCTCTCCCTCAGGGAGACGATTCCAGGGATGGAGGAGGTAGGGCGACGCAGGAGGCTAAGGCCGAGAGTTATGGCATCTGAAAAGCCAATGCTTCGATTTGAATAATTTTGGAGATATACATGAAAGCTCAAAACAGCAGTCCCTTCTCCCCAACGGGGAGAAGGACAGGATGAGGGGGGGATGTAAAATCAATGAACTATTTCTTGAACATCCCCTCACCCCAACCCTCTCCCAGAGGGAGAGGGAGGTAGCATGCACAAATACACTGTTATTGTCCTAAGTATCTTGTTTCTAGCCGGTTGCCAAACCGGAGCCACCACCGATCCGGCGTATGTCATCCCATCCGCAGGCAGCAGAGTGCAGATCAAACGCCAACTCACGGTCCCCGGCGGTCAGACCCGGGTCTTCCTACAGCGCGGCCAGGTGGTAAGCAAGGTCAAGCTGGATCGCTACTATCCAAGCTGTAACTTCGAGGTATGGCGGTTGACCCAGGAACCGACCGTGATCCACCCAGGCTCCTTCGTTGTGTCCAAGACCGGACGGAATATCGACATGGTAGTATCTCTGGAGCCATTGCAGATCGCCGCGCTGGGCTGGAGAAACTATGATCGTGACCGCTCCATGATCATGCATGTGGTACACATGTTGTTGCAGTCGGCGCAACAACAGAACGTCTATCGTTTGACCTGCCGCGGCTGGCTGGCCGACCCGGCAGAGGCGCAGCAACCGACAATGGCAGATATGCGTGAGGCCCTGGGGGGTTACGCCGATATCAGATTGTTGGGGGAGTGATGGTGATTGTAGGGCGGATTCGAGATCAATGAGGTGACTGAACCCCCACCATTACTCTATTAATGTACCTTAACTTCCAGGTACAGGTATCCTTACCCAAATCGGCATATGGTCTGATACATCTGCCTTACTCATTGAAAGTATTTGATTGACCTGAGATTTTGTCAGCTGATAGAAGCTCTTTCCATGTATCGCTTGAGCAAATAACTCGGGATAATCAAACACACCGTAATCATAGCCGTTAAGACCAAACCGCCCCGCTTGCCTATTTTTATCCTCGTGTGGCAACCCTGTCTCGTTCTTATCTATAAAAAAAGCTACATGATCAAACGTTTCGTTCTTCCTGGCATTCGTATTGAAAAGTATATTTTGATCAGGATGAATATCCAGAAATGGAAAATTTACTCTTGCCGCACTATTTCCTGTCAGTAGATTGCTGTCCAAATCAATAAGTAGTTTAACAATGTCGGAGTAACGACTTTCAGGACTCTCAAAATCCATATTCAGATCACCAAACAGAATCATATTCTTGTAATACATATGGTTGGACTGCTTGGCACGCTGAATCAGCCATTCAAGTAATGCAAAAAACTCTCTAGTTCGCTCCACTTCGCC
>JBNKSV010000003.1:0-94371 GCA_050297535.1 Sedimenticolaceae bacterium | reverse complement strand
CATATAATGTGGAATTTCATTATTTATTCATGCCTCTATGTATGCGCATAATATATATTATGTTAAAAGATGTAGAAACGAGCAAAGGTCTACCTAGCAAGGAGCTCGGCACTATGTGTCCTACACAACGATTTAATTTACGACGGATCCAACGGCATTCACAGGTGGCCCATCGCTCTTCCTACCTCATACTGGTCCGCTTGATCATCCGTGAGAATGTCGAGGTGGAGTAAAAAAAGAAATCAATAAAATATGACGGCACTGCTAGACGGATAGCTTCTCTGACAAAAAAGACTTACTGCACTGGAGTAAAAACCTACTCTGTTCACACTCAATCCACCCTTAATGTATATGAAGCCTATGTCATACTGCACCCGCTTTGATATGAAGTAAGTATGCATTCTTAGAATATCAAACATACATTAGTCAGAATTTTCTAAATTCTTGGTGATTGACTGAATTTTTTCTTGCATTTCCCAGATTTATGCCTAAAATCCCACCACCTTTAGTAACCCTGTGGGGATTTATGTTATTTCGCTAAACGAGCGTCTCTCCTCCGGTAGGCAGCGGCGCCAGTAGTTTCTTTTGACGTTGTTTTTATTGGGAGAGTACCTTGATGGGGCAAAAAGCTTCTAAGGCGCTAGATAGCGTTATTCGTATTCCAACCGCCGCCACCCCTGCTAATGCTACGGGGTTTACCTCCGGCACAGAAAGTGAAGATCATTTTACCAGCCGCAACGGCATAGAGTTTGCCGGCACCCACCTTATTCTGGATTTATGGGGCGCCAAACATCTTGACCAGCTGGATCGTATGGAACAAGCCATGCGTGAAGCCGTTGAAGTCTCTGGTGCTACGTTATTGCATATCCATTTACACCATTTTACCCCTAATGGTGGTATCTCCGGCGTTGCCGTGCTTGCTGAATCTCATATCAGCGTTCACACCTGGCCTGAGCGCAATTTTGCCGCTTTCGATATCTTCATGTGCGGTGACGCCATGCCAGAGATGTCTATTCCAGTATTGAAGCGCGCCTTTCATCCTGATCGTATGGTTATCAGCGAACATCTGCGTGGGATCGTGAACCAATGAGCAAGGTGTTCAACGAGACACTTTATGACGCCCTAAATCAGAGTTTCCGTATAGACAAACTCTATTTTGAGCAGAAGACTGATCATCAGCATTTGATGATTTTTCACAACGCCTTCCTGGGTCGTGTAATGACCCTCGATGGCGTTGTGCAGACCACAGAACGTGATGAATTCATCTACCACGAGATGATGGCGCATGTGCCTATCCTAGCTCATGGTAATGCCCGCGATGTTCTGATTATCGGCGGTGGCGATGGCGGGATGCTACGCGAGGTGGCCAGACATGCCTCTGTAGAGAAGATCACAATGGTCGAGATAGATGGTGCAGTGGTGGAGATGGCAAAGACCTACCTACCTAAGCACTCTGATGGCGCCTTTGACGATCCCCGTCTTGACCTAGTCATCGCTGATGGCATGGATTTCGTGCGCGATACCGATAAGCGTTTTGATGTAATCATCTCCGACAGTACCGATCCTATCGGTCCCGGTGAAGTGCTCTTCACGCAAGACTTCTATGGCCAGTGTAAGCGTATCCTGAATCCAGGTGGTGTGATCGCCACCCAAAACGGTGTGCCATTCTTCCAGATCGACGAAGTCCTGCACACCGCCAAGCGGATGGGACAGCACTTTACCGATCAGACCTTCTACTCGGCAGCGGTACCAACCTATTACGGGGGGATTATGACCTTCGCCTGGGGTACTGATGAAGACTCACTGCGCCTGGTTGATATAGAGACCTTACGCCAGAGATATATCTCATCAGGAATCAGTACTCGCTACTACACCCCGGAGATCCACAAGGCCAGCTTCGCCCTGCCCCGCTATGTATCGGAGGCCCTCGCGCAGGGATGATCACTTGAGTGATCGGGTTATTCGTTTCGGCGGTAGTGATGGAGAACAGGCCTATTATCGCGACCTGGTAGCCAAGCACGGCTCTCCCCTGCTGATTCTGGATTGCAGGGTGCTGCGTGCGCGTTTTCGCTTGCTACAGGAGCAGCTGCCAGGTGTGGACCTATACTACGCCATAAAGGCCTTTGCGCACCCGGACGTCTTGGAAGTACTTAGCGAGATGGAGGCAAACTTTGATGTGGCCTCAGCAGGCGAAATCGACATGCTGCGAGATCTGCAGATCAGTGGCAGACGCACCATCCATACCCATCCGATTAAGAAGGATGCCGATATCAAGGCTGCCCTTAGGGGCGGCTCCACCACCTTTGTGGTGGACAATATTGATGAACTCAAAAAGCTGATCCCCTATAAACAGCGTATCGGATTGTTGCTGAGGGTAAGTTTCCGAAGTGACACCGCCAAGGTGGATCTCTCCCGCAAATTCGGCTGTGCTCCTGACCAAGTACCAGAACTGGTGCAACAGGCCTCTGCCTTGGGTGTGCATGTCCGTGGGTTATCATTCCATGTCGGTTCTCAGAGTGTCACTCCAGATGCCCATATTGATGCTATAAAGCGCTGTGCCGCCCTGATTCGCGAGGTCGAAGAGCGTGAGGGTCGGCCTATGGATGTGCTGGATATCGGCGGCGGTTTCCCAGCGGACTATGCCATGAGCGGCTTTGATGCGGATAGATACTTTGCGCCGATTCGTACAGCATTGCAGGAATTACCAGATCATATCAGCGTCATCGCCGAACCTGGCAGATTCCTGATTGCCCCAGCAGTTACCGGCATTAGCACGGTTACCGGTAAGGCGCGGCGTGGTGATTATCAATGGTACTACATGGATGACGGCATCTACGGTTCTTACAGTGGACAACTGTTTGACCACACCATCTATCCACTGCAGATCTTCAATGACTCGCCTGAGCGGCAAGCGTCTATCCTGGCGGGCCCTACCTGTGACAGCATTGATATCATCGCAGAAGATGTGGAATTGCCTGCGCTGCAGGAAGGCGACCTGCTCATCGGTCATATGATGGGCGCCTATACCCACGCCACCTCCACCCACTTCAACTCGCTCGAAGGGGCGAAGATTGTTGTGATAAACAAGTAATCACGCTCGTGGAGCTATCCCATAATTTGATTATGTAGACAGATAGTGGCTCTGTCATCAGGGTCAATGAACAGCGTATTTTTCAGGCTATACTTCCGATAACCGCCTTACCTATTCCCAATATGTGAGTGTTATAGAACTTATGGGTAGTGATAACGACATCAGAGAACGCAACCTAACCGGGGAAAAATTGGCTGCTGATCTTTGGTTTTTTGAAAGCATGGATCGCGTAAACCGGGTTATGCAGGGCACAGACAATCTGGAACATATGATGGTCGAGGTTCTAGATACCATGCTCTCTATCTTTGAGTGTGACCGGGCGTTCCTTGCCACCCCTTGCGACCCAGATGTGCCGGAATTCACCATCGCTATGGAGCGTACGACACCCCAGTATCCAGGCGCTTGCGCCCGAGGATTGAAAGTACCGATGTCGCCAGCCATTCAGCGGCTATTCCAGGAGCTGCTGAAGAATCCTGTTCCTAATGAGATCTATATTGGGAAAGGCCTGGACCCAGAAGACATCGTCTTAAAAACCTATGAAATAAAATCCCAGCTCGCTATTGCCCTCTTTCCCAAGGGTGGCGGCGCCTGGGAATGCGGACTGCACCAGTGCTCGTACAACAGGAAATGGCGCCCTGAGGAAAAAAAGCTGTTTCTGGAGATAAGCCGTCGTCTGGGAGATGTTTTGACTAGCGTAATGGCCTATGACGCATTGAAAACAGTTAATGAAGAATTGGAAGCAAGAGTGTTACAACGCACTTCAGAATTAACCTTTGCAAATGATCTGATGCGACGCGAAATCTCCGAACGGGAACGAGCAGAAGCCGAGCGTGATGCCGTAGAGATCCAACTGCGCCACTCTCAAAAACTCGAAGCAATCGGCCAGTTAGCCTCCGGTATTGCCCATGAACTCAATTCACCTATTCAATTTATCGGCGATAATATTCGCTTCATCCAGCAGTCCGTAGAAGATTGCCGTCGGGTTTTTACACCATTTGCCGAGATGCTGACTGCTGCTAAAGCTAACAGGCTCACAGAGAATCACGTTTCAGAAGCTGAAAGCGCCATAACGGCCGCAGATCTTGATTATCTTGCCAGCGAAGTGCCAAGAGCCCTTGATCAAACAATGGAGGGCATCAATCATATCGCCACCATAGTCCGTGCAATGAAAGAATTTTCACACCCTGGAGACAAGGAAAAAATATCTACGGACCTGAACCGTGCGATAGAAAACACAACCACAGTAGCACGCAATGAATGGAAGCATGTTGCCGATCTCAAGCTGGAGCTTGACCCTCAGCTTCCGCCAATACCATGCTACGTCAACGATATCAATCAGGCACTGCTCAATCTTGTCATCAATGCTGCTCACGCCATCGAAGATGCTATAGACGCACAACCAAATGGGAAGGGGTTGATAACAATCATATCTCGTAACGATGACAGCCATGTAGAAATCCGCGTGACCGATACCGGAACAGGCATCCCAGACGAAATACACTCACGGTTGTTCGATCCGTTCTTTACAACAAAACAAGTAGGCCGTGGAATAGGTCAGGGGCTTTCTGTGGCATATGGTTGTATCGTAAAGCACCACAGCGGATCAATCACCTTCGATACCAAAATTGGCAAAGGAACCACCTTCATTATTCGGCTTCCCCTTGGCCATTGACTATTGGCTAGAGATGCCGACCTAACCTTAGCAATAACGCATACACTTTTTCCATACCTTTACGCATATTGACTTCTATATTGTCCATAGTTATGGGTCCATCCCCTATTCCTGCAGCCCAATTCGCTACCACTGAGCAATGCGCGTAACATAGACCTAGCTCACGCGCCAGTGCCGCCTCTGGCATACCGGTCATGCCGACTAGATCGCACCCATCGCCTTGCATCCTTTTGATCTCCATCGCCGTCTCTAGCCTGGGTCCCTGGGTAGCTCCATAGGTGCCTTCTTTGATGATATCCAGTCCGGCATCTATAGCGGCGTTGATCAGGGCGAGTCTGAGTTCCTGGCAATAGGGTTCAGTGAAGTCGATGTGTGTTACTTCGGACAGATCATTTTCGAAGAAGGTGTTGCCACGGCTCCAGGTGTAATCAATTATCTGATCTGGGATGACAATGGCTTCAGGCGCCATGTCATCTCTTATCCCGCCTACGGTTGCCATACCGATTACATAATCAACGCCGATATGTTTCAGGGCCCATATGTTGGCCCGGTAGTTGATCTTATGTGGAGGTATGGTGTGCCCTGCCCCGTGCCTGGGAAGGAATACTATATCCAGTCCGTCGAAACAGCCGTGGATCAAGGGGGATGAAGGCTCACCGTAAGGGGTGTTTACCACTTCTCTCCTGGTGATCTTGAGGGATTCCATCTTGGTAAATCCGGAACCGCCGATTATTGCCAGTTGTGTCATGCCGATGTACTCAAGGTTTATAATCTATCTAACTAACAGTGCCTTCATGTCGGCCACTGCCTTACCCAGGCCGTCGAATAGCGCTCGCGCTATTATCGAATGACCGATGTTTAATTCGACTATTCCATCAATATCAGTAATTGCTTTGACGTTGTGATAATCAAGTCCATGTCCAGCGTTCACCTGTAATCCGATATCCAGCCCATGCCTTACCGCCCTGGAAATCTTTTCCAGTTCCTGCGCTCTCTGTTTTTCTGTTGTTGCATCTGCATAATGACCAGTGTGTATTTCTATTACAGGAACCCCGGCCTCTTTGGCCGCATCTATCTGTTTCAGGTCCGCATCAATAAATAGTGATACTCTGGTTCCAACATTGTTTAAGGCTGCGCAATAGTCGGTCAAATATGCAAGATTGCCTTTTACGTCCAGACCTCCCTCTGTAGTTAGCTCAGCGCGTTTCTCCGGTACTATGCAGCAGTCCTGTGGTTGTATGTCGGTGGCAATCTTCAGCATCTCTTGGGTTGCCGCCATCTCCAGATTCATACGTGTCTGTAATACACCCTTTAGGATTTCCACATCGCGATCTTGTATATGACGTCTGTCCTCTCTTAGATGCAGGGTAATCGCATCGGCACCAGCATGTTCCGCTACCAGGGCGGCCTGGAGCGGCTCTGGATATCTGGTGCCGCGCGCCTGACGTAGCGTTGCGACATGATCAATATTTACACCCAACAGGATCTCTTTTGTCTGTCTCATATATTGCTGCCTGAAAATGATCTAAATAACTCCCTGCTCTTGAGCGGTCGATCTCCGAGATAATGGGCCAAAACCCGCCGCATTAGCATCCTGGCCTGATTTTTTTCCCTGTCATAATAAGGAATGTTGCCGGCCAATGCTTGCAGTGTACTTCCATTTATTGAATGGTTATCAGGATGTTCTATCTCTCTTGGACCATGCTCAAGCTCAAAGCTATAGAATGAATCATGTTTAATCTGATTGCCAGTTTCCACATCTGTATCAAGCAACAGTCCATATCCCAATTCGTTTAATAACGCCACTTCAAATGTTCTTAGTGTAGGTTCAACATCCGTTATTGAGGATAGCTCTCGCAGGGTGTTTTCATATTGGGAGAATAGTTCATCGTGCGGATCGTTTCTTGCGAGTATGCGCATCAGCAGTTCATTAAGATAAAACCCACAATACATATTTTTCCCATTAAGGGTCGGTGCTCTGCTGTCTTGCTCATAGCTGGCCAGGGTCTTGACATCACCCTTCCCTGCGAATTTTATAACCAACGGATTGAACGGCTGCAGTAGCGTCGCACCTGCTCTTTTGCCGCCTCTGGCGCCCTTGGCTATCGCAGGGAAGCGGCCATGCTCACGAGTAAAGCATTCAACCAGCAGGCTGGTGTCTGAATATGGGGTACGGTGCAAAAGATAGGCACGGAACATCGGTCTAATCGCTATATCCAAGCTGGTGTAACGATTTGCTGTCAGTAGACCAGCTCTTTTTTACCTTAATCCAGATCTTTAAAAATACCTTATGCCCAAAGAATTTCTCCATCTCGATCCTGGCCTGAGTGGCGACCTCTTTTAGCGCCTCTCCGTTTTTACCGATAATGATATTCTTTTGGCCCTTGCGTTCTACCCAAATCAGGGTGGTTATATGGTAAATATCCTTCTTTACTTCAAATTTTTCTACCTCAACAGTCAAGGCATAGGGGATCTCTTTGGAATAGCGCTGGGTTAGTTGTTCCCGCACCAATTCCGCGGCAAAGAAACGTTCAGATCTGTCGGTTAGCTGATCATCAGGGTAAATATTGTCCTCTTCCGGCATGGCAGCTAGGACCTTGTCTTCCAATTCAGCTACGTTGGTTCCATTCATGGCCGAGAGCGGGATGATCTCTAAAAATTTATGTCTAGATGAAATCTCCGCGAGAAAAGGCAGCAATTCCTCTTTATCTTTGATGCGGTCTACTTTGTTTATTATGAGTATGCATGGCAGCTCGTATTTGATTATAGTCTTGAGTACTGCCTCATCTTCATCGGTCCAGCGTAACGCCTCTATCAAAAACAGTAATAGATCCACATCGGCAAGAGCGGATTTGGCTGTACGGTTCAGATATTTATTCATAGGCTGGTCGCCACGCTTATGAATGCCGGGGGTATCTACATATATTATCTGCCCATTTGCAGTGGTTTTTACACCGAGTATGCTATGGCGCGTGGTCTGCGGTTTATGGGAGGTAATAGCCAGCTTCTGACCGATGATCCTGTTTAATAGCGTGGATTTGCCCACGTTGGGACGCCCGACTATTGCAGTGTAGCCGCATCTATGCACTTTCTTGGGCATTCTCTATATCTCTTGCAATAATTTCTCAGCGGCCTTCTGCTCCGCCTTGCGGCGGCTGGTGCCGCTTGCCACTGTTTGCAGATTCAGATCATTGATCACGCATTTGACGGTGAATGTCTGTTCATGCTGTTCGCCCGCCACCTCCAGCACAGAATACTCGGGAAGCTGATGACGCCGAGCTTGCAGATATTCCTGCAGTCTGGTCTTTGGGTCCTTTAAATCTATGTTGGTAGTGATGCCGTCAAACCTGCTACCGTACAGGGTGGTAATTACCTTGCGTGCGGCGTTCAATCCCCCATCCAGATAAACGGCCGCAATGACCGCTTCCAAGGCATCCGCTAGTATCGAGTTCCTGGATTGTCCGCCACTGCTTAGTTCGCCAGGACCAAGCTGGAGATATTTGCCCAAGTCAATCTCTTTTGCTATCTCTGCCAGAGTAGCGCCCTTGACCAGACTCGACCTCAGCCTGCTCATATCACCTTCATCCGCCTTGCGCAGTTTGGTAAATAGTACGTCCGCTACCACAAAACCAAGGATGGAGTCGCCAAGAAACTCCATCCTTTCGTTGTTGACTCCACCCGCACTTCGATGGGTTAGGGCCTTGTCAAAGATCACCTTGTCGGAAAATTCGTAGCCGATTCTGCGACTAAGATGTTCTAACGGCTCTCTCAATTTGATACTAGCTCTATTTCTTCATCAAAGCTGACGATTATCTCGATATTACCCACCATCGGCTTGCGTACAAAGTAATCTATTTTGATATTAAGTAACCCCGGCTCTTTTTCCACAGTTACCATATCAGTATTGATGTCACGCAGACCGTTAGTATTTAGACGAGACATAAGCATTTTTAGAATCTCTTTTTTGCTCTTTTGTGTAATCATAGGCTCATCTTTGAACGATTGTAGAACGCCCTTGACAGAATAATTCTCCATATATATCGGTGCTAGCCTTAATGTTAGCAGTCCGAAAAATCCGATGAGGAGCAGTACGGTGAGCCATCCCATACCGGTCATTCCGTGCTGTCTTTTTTTATTGCCTATCATCATGCCAGCCTCCATAAATGTGTTAGATTTCTATGTCTACAACAATTAATTAATCCCTTCTCCAATCCGCTCCCAGGCTATGGGCAGGATGCTATCCCTGTTCGAATCCCAACTCATCCAAATTCCAAACGCCTTTCCCACCAGATTCTGTTCCGGGACATAACCCCAACAGCGACTATCGTTGCTATTGTCACGATTATCACCCATGGCAAAATAGAAACCCTCAGGTACAGTGATGGCACCGCTGGTCAGCATCTGACAGCCAGGAGGAAAATCAGGATAAAGTTGATTGATCAATATGGAATGCTCTCTATCCCCCATGCTCTCTATGCTCTCCATAGTACCGGTCATATCCTCGCCAGAGCCAACGCCATTATAAAGACCAAGCTGCACCTGTTTTAACGGTTTGCCGTTAATAATTAGTGTTTTGTTTTTATAATCTATGGTGTCTCCAGGTACAGCAACGACACGTTTGATATAGTCTATGGATGGTTCCTTGGGATAACGAAAGACTACAACATCGCCTCTTTCAGGCTCACCAATTTCAATTATCTTCGTATTTAATACCGGCAAGCGTATCCCATAGCTAAATTTATTTACCAGGATAAAGTCACCTATAAGGAGCGTCGGCATCATTGATCCGGAAGGGATTCTGAATGGTTCTAATACCGCAGAACGTAATACCAACACCGCAAGAAATACTGGAAAAAAGGAGCGTGAGTATTCAACGATTAACGGTTCTTTCTTTCCCGTGGAACCAAAACCGATAGATGTATTCCCTCTTCTTTTAGGCGCAAAAAATATAATATCCGCAAGCCAGATCCCGCCGCTAATAAATGTGATCAGGACAAGTATCAAAGGAAAATCAATATTCATAAAAAACCTTCACCGCCATTTGGCATTGTTACTAGTTATCTTTGCCGACGCGTAGAATAGCGAGAAACGCCTCCTGAGGGATCTCGACCTTGCCGACCTGTTTCATACGCTTTTTACCGGCCTTCTGCTTTTCAAGCAGCTTTCTCTTCCGGCTAACATCGCCACCATAACACTTTGCGGTTACATTTTTACGTAGCGCCTTTACGGTAGTACGTGCGATTATTTTACTACCAATAGCGGCTTGGATGGCAACCTCGAACATCTGCCGGGGTATTATCTCCTTCATCTTTACCGCCAGATCTCTGCCTTTGGCCTCTACATTATCCCGGTGCACAATGAGAGATAATGCGTCCACCTTCTCAGAATTTATGAGTATATCCAACTTGACCAGTGGCGCAGGCGCAAAACGTTTGAAATCATATTCGAAAGAGGCGAAACCGCGGCTGACAGATTTCAGACGGTCAAAGAAATCCAGTACCACCTCGTTCATCGGTAACTCGTAGAGCAATTGTACCTGTCCACCCAGATATTGCAGGTTTTTCTGCATGCCACGCTTTTCTATGCACAGATTTATCACATTACCGAGGTAATCTTGGGGCACCAAGATGGTGGCCTCGATTAGTGGTTCACGTATCTCGGAGATTTTGCTGGTATCCGGAAGCGCAGCAGGGTTGTCTATACGAATGACTTCACCGTCGCTCTTTTCTACCTCGTAGATTACCGTTGGGGCCGTTGTGATCAGGTCCAGGTCATATTCACGCTCTAATCTCTCCTGTACGATCTCCATATGCAGCATTCCGAGAAACCCACAGCGGAAGCCAAATCCCAGGGCCTGTGATGTCTCCGGCTCAAAATGCAAGGCCGCGTCATTCAGTTTCAGCTTTTGCAGGGCCTCGCGGAAGGCCTCGTAATCATCAGAGCTTACCGGATAGAGCCCGGAAAATACCCGTGGCATCATCTCGGTAAAGCCAGGGAGAGGTTTTTCCGCCTTGCGATCGTTCAAGGTAATGGTATCGCCTACCGGTGCCCCGTCGATCTCTTTAATCCCTGCGATCACGAATCCCACTTCTCCGGGTCCAAGCTCATCCTTATCCACCCGTTTGGGATTAAAAACTCCCACCTTCTCTACCTGATAGACACGACCAGTGGACATGACGCACATCTTGTCTTTGCGTTTAATTGCGCCATTGATGACGCGAATCAGAGAGATTACCCCCACATAACTATCAAACCATGAGTCGATAATCAGCGCCTGTAGCGGTTTCGTCCTGTCCCCCTCCGGAGGGGGAATAAGCTCAACCAACTGCTCCAGGAGTTCAGGAATACCGAGACCGCTTTTGGCGCTAACCCGCATGGCGTGTTCCGCTTCCAGGCCTATGATCTCCTCGATCTCTTTTATGACCTTCTCCGGATCTGCGGCCGGCAGATCTATTTTGTTTAGAACCGGCAATACCTCCAGGCCCTGCTCAATGGCCGTATAGCAGTTGGCCACGCTCTGGGCCTCGACCCCTTGCGCAGCATCCACCACCAGCAATGCACCCTCACAGGCTGCCAGAGAGCGGGATACCTCGTATGAGAAATCCACATGCCCAGGGGTGTCGATAAAGTTCAGTTGATAGGTCTCACCATTTTTGCTGACATAGGATAGGGTAACGCTCTGAGCCTTGATGGTAATTCCACGCTCACGCTCCAGATCCATGGAATCCAGAACCTGCTCGTCCATCTCTCTTTCTGTCAAACCGCCACATATCTGGATAAAACGGTCTGCAATGGTGGATTTCCCATGGTCAATATGGGCGATAATGGAGAAGTTTCTGATGTGTTGCAGATCGGTCATTATTGCTTCTGGTGTTCCAACAGCCTGCTAATGCGAGCACACAGGCCGCCATGTCTAAATAAAGGAAAACGGAACTTCTCTCGTGAAAAGTTCCGTTCCCAACCGGTTGCGGTAAACACCATAAGTCTTTGTTTCCAAATGCCATACGGTGTAACTCTCTAAGTGGACGTTATGATACCTTACTTGCGTAGCTCCTAAAATAGTCAGTTAATGTCTTTTCATCCAGATAGTACCGGCATATCTCTGTGCCATTAGACTCAAGAACCGGCACTAGATGGCCATAGTGTTGTTGCAGATTGTTGTCACTATCCACATCAATCTGTTCCACTTCAAATCCCAATGTCTGTTGCAGCTCTACAAGCTGCAACATCATGTCCTCACACAGATGACAACCGTTCCGGTAAAATATCTTAACTAACGGTTTTTCCACTATTTTGCCGGCACCTTCAGGGCCAGAAATACTGGTCCAGCATATCTTTGCACTAACACGGCGACACTCCTTCCTGCCTTGAGGCCATCCACAGCCTTTTTAAAATCATCTGTATTCCTGATTTTCTTGCCATCAAGCATCTGGATAACATCTCCACGTCTTATCCCAGCTGCCATACCGGCCCCAGGACCGACCTCGTATACAACCACCCCTCCTTCCGACAGCTGCATCTTCTCCATCTGTTGTTCGGAAAGATCCTTGACCTTGAGGCCAAGGGCCTTATTTGAGGTCTCTCCGACACGCTTGGTTTTTGCCTCCATCTCATCATCAGATGGTAGCTCGCCTATGGTGACATCCAACTCCACTTTTTTGCCCTGACGCAAGATCGAGAGCTTGGATGGTTTGTTTACCTCGCTGGACCCAACCAGAGGCGGTAGCTCGGAAGAGTTCTTTATTTCCTTGCTGTTGAACTCCATTATGATGTCGCCTGGCTTCAATTTGGCCTTTTCGGCGGGGCTATCAGGAAGTATCTTGGAGACCAATGCACCGCTGGGCTGTTTCATGCCGAACGAATCAGCCAGATCCCTCGTAACATCCTGGATAATTACTCCGAGCCACCCCCTGGATACCTTGCCATTGGTGCGCAGTTGTTCCGAAATATTCATGGCAACCTCGATCGGAATCGCGAATGAGAGGCCCATAAAACCGCCGGTACGGCTATATATTTGAGAATTTACCCCTACCACCTCGCCATTTAGGTTGAACAGCGGTCCACCCGAATTGCCAGGGTTGATGGCGACATCGGTTTGGATAAACGGGACATAGTTCTCCCTTGGCAGACTCCTGCCCATGGCGCTTACGATGCCCTGGGTCACTGAGTAATCGAACCCAAAAGGGGAACCGATAGCCAACACCCACTCACCTACCTTCAAATCACTAGATTTTCCAATCTTTACGGTGGGAAGGTCTTTGGCGTCTATCTTGAGTAGCGCGGTATCACTCTGCTTATCACTGCCGACTACCTTCGCCTCGAACTCCCGTCTATCGTTCAGTCTTACAACTATTTCATCCGCATCATCAATCACGTGATTGTTGGTCAACACATAGCCATCACTACTTATGATGAAGCCTGATCCAAGGGATTGGGGAGTCAGAACGCCATCATCTTCGCCATCACCTTCATCACCTTCCCCTCCCCCGCCATATCCTCTCCGTTGTTCATCAAAGAAATGACGGAAGAGCTCATTGAAGGGACTGTTCTGTGGAAAGTCAGGTATCCTTAGGTTATGCCTAAATCTATACATAGGTTTCTTAGACTTAGTGCTGATATTTACAACCGCAGGGGCGTTTTGTTCCACCATGCCGGTAAAATCAGGAAGCTCGCTTGCCTGGACACCAAATACGGTAAACAGCAGTGCCATTGCTAACAGGTTGGAATAGATATATTTCTTTATAAGCGGTCTGCTCATTTTTTACTCCTGTAATGCTTTAAACTTTGACGAAGAATAGAGCGTCAGTTCTATAAGAAGTTCCGGCGGATGGAGCGCCAAATGGTGTTATACGCCGATCATGCTTGGCTGTTACGCAGGTAGTTTGGGGTTGATATCAAATGTTACTTTCTCAGACGCGGCAAATCTAAGCATTACCGGCTGGTAACGGCTGTCTTTCTGTATTTTTCCAGAAAAGATTCGTACCAGACCAAGCCCGGCAATAAATCCAAACACGCCCCCGATAATGGCAAACTTGTCGTGGGATACATAGCCAAACATGCTTGCCATACCCTGTCCGAAAATGGCGCATAAGATCATTGAGATGATCGGAACCATATAGAACACCATAGATACTTTTGTAAGTGCAGAGTCTTGCAAACCGATAATTACCTGGTCTCCCGGCTTGGCCTGAATGCTGTTTGGCACCCGCATCACTGTTCTACGATTACCGAATGCCTTGGCAAATACACTGGTCCCGCACACCTCGCTGGAAGAACAGCTCCCACAAGCACCCTGGGGTCTGGTCTCTATACTGGCGTAGTCGCCTTCACAGCTCAATATCAGTGCATTCTCTTCGATCACCTGGATGATTACTCCTGCTTATATTTTGCCGAGAGTGCGAACTTTTTCACCGTCTGGGCAGGAACCTCACCAACTGCGGTAACCTGAAAATCGCCAACTTGGGTGCCATAGGCGTGGATGGCACCCATTTGTGATCCGCCTTCGAAGCGTTTCCCTGCCATGGACTTTTCAATATAGACAGACATGGTGGCCAGACCATCTGTAAAGACAAAATGCTCTACGGTATCTCCGTCTTTATTGCCAGGTCTACCTTCATGGACGCTTAATCTGAAACCATCCGGATACGGACCAAACTCCCACTTGCCACTCTCATCAGTAGTGGCCATATTTACCATGGGTATTTGGTGTTTCCAGTTGTATTCCTTCAATTCATCTTGGGTTACCAATTCAAGTGCATTATCACGCACCTCTGGACCAGTTTTTATGCTGGTGAACATGATCTGGGAAATGGGATTACCAGAGTTATCCAGTATATCCGATCTGAGTGGAAGAGCCGTTTCCGTATCCAGGGATACCCTATGCCCGTACCTGTCCTCGTCCTTTGGTATTACGTATATTATCTTTGCCTTCCTGTCGGCAATGCGTTCCTCACTGCCTATCTTGAACTCATAATAGGCAGCGATCTCATTTGGATCATATGGGACAATATTTGTGATGGCGCCATGTCCTACCCGTTTACCTACCAGAACACTCTTTAGATCTGGCTGTATACAGATGACTTCTCCTTTGCTTCGCACCACCTCGCGCTGTACCCCGTTTAGAGAGACCAGGCGTTCCCTTTCTACGCCATCCTCTACCGTATGCACAATTCGCATGGTTTCCATATTTTGGTTATGCAGATGAACGAAAGTGCCTGCGTAATTCAACTGCTGTACCGCACTATGCATCTTTTCCAACCAGTTGTAGGCTTCATGCTGCGAGTCGTCGGCGAAAGCCGCAGGCAAATATACCAACAGAGATAACAGCAGGAAGCTTCTAGACATGGTGTGGCTAGCGCTGTTTCGAGTCATAACCGACGAAGGTGGCATATGGCATCACCCTCATGCCAGTACCAGTAGTTACATATTCGCTATGGTCAACAAGATAACCATTCAATCTGTTCTCTAGTGATGGTTCTTGTAGATTCTTCCAACGAGATCCGGAGATGACCTGATGCGCCACCGGCATTATCTGCTGGGTGCCAGTGGTATTTATATTGGCTGAGGCAAGATTAGCTACCGCTGGTACATCACTGGAACTTATAGTGGCAATGCTAGGCTGGCTGGGATCACTCAAACCTAGCAATCCAGGCGCGTTTAGGATAACCACCGTCGCTACTGATGCCGCTAACGCGGCGCCAGCTGCTGATTTTAGCCAGTTTGACTTCCAGGAATAGGATTTCTGCTTCTTTGGAATGGAGATGATGGCTGGTTCCAGGGCGATCATGCTTCTGACTCGCTCAGAAATATCACTTACGTCGACATGGACGGACTCTCCACGTATAACGTCGCCAATCAGATGGTACCTGTCCCACCGATGCCTTAGATTGTCATCCTGTCCCAACATGGTCAGTACGGATGCTACCTCATGGTCGGTCAATTCATCATCCAACAATGCCGATATCTGTTCATTTAGCTTGTTTGTCATCGTTCGCTACCTGAATGTAATTACTTAGCGGTGTACCTTATGGCTCCAACAACGGGGCCAGTTTTATGTTTATAGCCTCACGAGCACGGAATATCCGTGACCTCACAGTTCCTACCGGACATGACATAACCTGAGCTATCTCTTCATAACTTAGACCTTCCAATTCACGCAAAGTTATTGCGGTTTTAAGGTCTTCCGGAAGTTCTTCTATCGCTTCACGTACCGTCTCGGCGATCTCAGCCTCCATCAACTGGTTCTCAGGGGTCGAGTTCTCCTGAAGACGCATGCCTATATCCATCTGCTCGGCTGTGCCTGCATCAAGATCGGAACCTGGTGGACGCCGTCCCTGGGCTACAAGGTGATTTTTAGCGGTATTTATGGCTATACGGTAGATCCAGGTATAAAAGGCACTCTCCCCACGAAAGTTTGGGATGGCCTTGTAGGCCTTGATAAAAGCCTCCTGAGTCACGTCTAGCGCCTCACTATGGTTACGCACATAGCGTGATACCAGATTAACCACCTTGCGCTGGTATTTCAGGACCAGAAGATCAAACGCCTTCTTGTCACCACGCTGTACCCGCTCAACCAGTTCTTGATCTACTTGCCGTTCGCCCATATGGGCCTTCTCCATTTCCACGGCAAGCGCAGATCCACATTTACATGCATTGACAGGCTACACATGAATTAGTTCTCGTATCTCCAGGGCATTTTTGCCTAAGGTGCTAACTTTTGTTCCTAGTTATACAAAATTGGGGTAGGATTCTGCAAACAATAACTGTTTGCATCTGTTTTCCACCAACCGGTAATCGGCGAATTATGAACCTCAATGTAGATGGCAGCAAATTTTAGGTAGTTTGAAATGGGAAAAAGTTACCTGCATGACGTCGTTATTATCGGTAGTGGAGCGGCCGGACTGAGTCTGGCATTGCGTCTTCCTGAGAATATTAAAATAGCCGTTTTGTCAAAGACGCGACTATCAGAAAGCAACACCTATTATGCCCAGGGTGGTATTTCCGCCGTTCTGGATAAAGATGACTCCATCGAATCCCACATTGCAGACACCCTAAATGCTGGCGCTGGCCTATGTGATGAGGAAGCGGTACGCATGGTTGTTGAACATGGTCCTGCGAACATCCAGTGGTTGCTGAGCCAAGGCATGGAGTTCACCAAACGCCAAAAAAATGAGGATGAATACCACCTGACTCGTGAGGGCGGACACTCCCATCGCCGGGTAATCCATGCGGCTGACGCCACCGGTCAGGTCATGCAAACCACCCTGGAAGAGCATGTCCGCACCAAGCAGAATATTGAGATATTTGAGAATAGAAACGCCATTGACCTGATCACCGGACATAAGCTCGGATTCAAGGACAACCGCTGTCTGGGGGCCTACGTATACAACCGTGACACCGATCATGTGGACACATTCCGCTCCCGTTTTGTAGTCTTGGCCACCGGCGGAGCCAGTAAGGTATATCTTTATACCTCAAATCCTGATATCGCTACCGGCGATGGTATCGCCATGGGTTGGCGCGCCGGATGCCGGGTGGCGAATATGGAATTTATCCAGTTCCATCCCACCTGCCTGTATCACCCCCATGCCAAATCGTTCCTGGTCACCGAGGCCCTGCGTGGAGAGGGCGGCAAACTGCTGTTGCCGGACGGAACCAGGTTCATGCCCAATTTTGACGAAAGGGCTGAATTGGCACCCCGCGATATCGTGGCCCGCGCCATAGACCATGAGATGAAGCGTCTGGGAACGGACTGTATGTTCCTGGATATCAGCCATAAACCGGCAGAGTTTATACAGAAAAGATTCCCCATGATTCACGCCAAGTGTCTGAGTTTTGGCATAGATATCACCAAAGAACCCATTCCGGTGGTGCCGGCCGCACACTACACCTGCGGAGGCATTATGATTGACCGCAATGCCCGCACCGATATCCAGAATCTATATGCTATAGGCGAGGCGTCATATACAGGGCTGCACGGCGCCAACCGCATGGCCAGCAATTCACTCCTGGAGTGCCTGGTATATGGCGAGACAGCGGCCAACGATATTGTCAATAACCTGAAAAACATCTCCCCTCCCCCGGATATCCCGGCCTGGGATGAGAGTCGGGTCGCCGATTCAGACGAAGAGGTGGTGGTATCCCATAATTGGGACGAGCTGCGACGCCTCATGTGGGATTACGTGGGTATCGTGCGCAGCAACAAACGCTTGGAGCGGGCCAGGCGCCGGGTGAATATGCTGCGCCAAGAGATAAAGGAGTACTACAGCAGCTTCAAGGTGCATAACGATCATCTGGAACTGCGTAACCTGGTAGATGTGGCGAATCTGATAATCCGCTCCGCCATGCGCAGACGGGAGAGCCGAGGGCTACACTACAACATCGACCACCCGAATAGTGACGATCAGCAGCGTCAGCCTACCATTATGATCCCGGACAACTACTCACCGAGGTGATTGTACATTCTTAGCAATACCCTAAGCCTTCTGAACTGGTTTTTACCAGTGGCATCCCCTGGTATTGCAAGTGCGCTTCTGCCAATCCCATCGGCATTAAAGTGAAGAATAATGAGATGTCTGCTGATGATGCTGGAGGGGCAAAGAACCGCCCTCAGACTATCGCCGTTTTTTAATCTCAGCATCCAGCCTCTCGTGTCACTCCAGTCCACACCTATGACTGATTCATCCATAGAACGTGCTAGATCGCGCTGCCACCAATAGATCAGGCTAAGGACGATGAGAGTGAACAGACAGCAAGACAGATATATTCCCTGATCGAGAATTATGACCAGGAATAGCGCTGACAGATGCGCCGCCAACAGATAACCAGCTAGCTGCTCAGAAAAACCCAGATCCACCCTAATGGGTGCTGATGGTGTGCGCCGCATGGGTCAATTTCCCATACAACCCCTTATCCTCTCCAATAACTCGGCCTGTTTCTTATTGTTCGGACTTGTCTTCCCTATAAACATTTCATACATCTCCTGATCTTGCATATCCAACAGGCTTATAAACTGTCGCTTCTCAACATCTGTGAGTTGCTCGTAGACTTTGTCCAAGTATGAATTCAGCAGCAGATCCAACTCCAGCAGGCCGCGCCGACATGACCAGCGGAGTTGGCTCATAGATGGTAATTCATCCTGCCACCGACCGGAAATAACCATTATATGGACTGTTTCAACATCAGTGCCTTGATGTGTCCAATGGCCTTAGTGGGATTAAGATTCTTTGGGCATACCTCGACACAGTTCATGATGGTGTGGCAACGGAATAATTTGTAAGGACCCTCCAGGGCATCTAGACGCTCTGTCCTGCCCTGATCGCGGGTGTCGGCCAGAAAACGCCAGGCCTGTAGCAACGCATGAGGACCGAGGAATTTATCAGGATTCCACCAGAAAGAAGGACAGGAGGTTGAACAACAGCCGCACATAATGCATTCATACAGGCCATCCAGTTTGTCCCTGTCTTCGGGAGATTGCAGCATCTCCACCTCTGGGACCGGATCCTTGCGTATGATGTACGGTCGGATTGCGCGGTATTGGTTGTAGAACTGCTCCATGTCTACTACTAGATCACGGATCACTGGACGCCCTGGCAATGGCCGCACCTTGACAGGTTCTGACAGATCAACTGCAGGGGTAATGCAGGCCAACACGTTTCTGCCGTTTACGTTAAGTCCATCTGAACCGCAAACACCTTCACCACAGGAGTGGCGGAAATTGAGGGACTCATCCATCTCCTTGATGGCAAGCAGGGCGTCACGCAGCATCATATCCGTGGTGACCTCCACCTCGTAATCCTGCATATAGGGCGCTTTGTCTGTTTCCGGGTTGTAGCGATAGATTTGAAACTTCATGACGATTTCTCAATATACGCGTTCTTTAGGAGGAAAGGTCTCAACATTAATAGGCTTAGTGCGAACCGGTTTAGTAGCGTGCTTGTCGCCATCCAGATAGTAGAGGCTATGCCGCATCCAGTTTTCATCGTCCCGCTTGGGATAATCCATGCGAGAGTGGGCACCACGGCTCTCTTTCCTGGCCTCGGCCGACATCATAATAGACATGGAAATGTCGATCATATTCTCCAGTTCCAGTGCTTCGATGCGGGCATGATTGAACACCTTGCTATCGTCTTTCAGTTGCACCCCTGGGAGGCGCTCCCGTATGGCCTTAAGTTGTTCTATACCCTCCTGCATCACCTCTTCGTTGCGGAAGACGCCGCAGTGGGTCTCCATGACCTGCTTCAGGTCATTACGCAGAGATTGCACGGACTCACCATCACCCTTCTTATCCCAGCGAGCCAGACGCGCCATAGCCCTATCTACGCTCTCTTTGCATAGAGGCTTGTGATAACGGTTGGCCTTTAGGAACTCCCCTACCCGATTGGCGGCGGCGCGGCCGAACACCAGGATATCCAGCAACGAGTTACCGCCCAGGCGGTTAGCGCCATGCACGGATACACATGCCGCCTCACCGATGGCATATAGCCCGTTCACCACTTTCTCTGGCTCGTCACCATTGTTTATGATCACTTCACCGAAACGGTTGGTGGGTATACCGCCCATCGCATAGTGTGCGGTTGGAAAGACCGGGATCGGGGTCTCGGCTGGGTCCATATTCAGGAAGGTGCGACATATATCGCTGATACCGGGCAGTCTCTTTCCTACTATCTCTGCGCCCAAATGATCTAGCCTCAGCATCACATGGTCGCCCTTGGGGCCGCAGCCGCGCCCTTCTCTAACTTCAGTGGCTATGGCGCGACTTACTACATCCCGGCTGGCCAGGTCTTTGGCGTTGGGGGCATAACGTTCCATGAAGCGTTCGCCATCTTTGTTCACCAGATAACCGCCCTCGCCGCGGGCTCCCTCTGTGATCAGGATGCCCTTACCAGCAATACCGGTTGGGTGAAACTGGAAGAATTCCATATCCTCTAACGGCACACCGGCCCGCAGGGCCATAGCCATGCCGTCACCGGTGTTGATATGGGCATTGGTTGTGGTGCGAAAGATCTGCCCGCAACCGCCAGTGGCTATAAGGGTGGTCTTGGCCTCAATTAGCAGCGGCTCGCCGGTGGCGATCTCCAGGGCCAATGCCCCTAGCACATTGCCTTCGGCATCAGATATCAGATCAACTGCAAAATACTCATCGAAAAAATTGGTCTTGGCGCGGATATTTTCCTGGTACAGACTGTGCAGGATGGCGTGGCCGGTACGGTCAGCCGCAGCGCAGGTACGGGTGGCCTGACCGCCCTCCCCGAACTCCTTACTTTGTCCACCGAAGGGTCGCTGATAGATCTTGCCGTTATCCAGGCGTGAAAAAGGTACGCCATAGTGTTCCAATTCGTAGACCAGATGAGATGCGGCGCGGCACATATATTCAATCGCATCCTGATCACCCAGATAGTCACTACCCTTGACCGTATCGTACATGTGCCAATGCCAGTTATCAGAAGAGACATTGGCCAGCGCGGCGTTTACCCCCCCTTGCGCGGCGATGGTATGTGACCTGGTGGGAAAGACCTTGGATACCACGGCAACCCTGGCCTCGGCGTCCGCAAGTTGCAGTGAGGCGCGTAACCCGGCGCCTCCGGAACCTATGATCAATGTATCGAACTTGCGAGCTGCAAGCTTCATATGCGACCTCTCACTTGATTAAAGTTACTCTTATGTCGAGGTGACGGTTAGAAACAGGAATTTAACGGTCCAGAGCCCGCTCCCGATAAGTACTAACGCCATAACGGTTAATGCGATCACCCGAATCATCAGCGGATGGATATAGTCGATAATGATATCCCTGACGCCTACCCAGGCATGAAACAACAGAAAGAAGGTGCAGAAAAGCAATGAGATATTGAATGCCGGATTGGCAACCAAGCCTTTCCATTCAAGGTATGATGTCGGGGGATAAAACAGGAAGAGTCCAAACAAAAACAATGTATATATGGCAAGAAATACCGCGCTTATACGCTGGAACACCCAAGCCCGAAAACCACTGGCGCGCCGAGTCATTGCACTACTCCCAGCATAATGATTCCCCCTATAACCATGGCCACTGATGCAGCCACAATGGTAACAGTCCAGGCAGTTAATCTACCCGTGGCCTTATCAACACCAATCTCAAAGTCTATAAGCAAGAAACGTATACCACACAGCAGGTGATGCATAATGCCCCAGCCCAAGGCCAACATTAAAAGCTTCACAAAAATACCGGATAGATGCTGCTGTACAAACATAAATCCCTGTTCACTCTCCAATGAGATAGAGAACAGGTATGCAAAATAAGGGATCGCTAACACCAATAATGCACCGCTAGCCCGGTGTAGTATGGACATGATTGCCATTATTGGCATCTTTATCTGGAATAGATTTAAATAGACCGGTCTTGATTGTTTGTTCATCAAAATAACTCTCTTGGTCAGGTCTCTTCAGGATGGAGGTTAAACAGGACGTATTAACAAGACCAAAAATTAACCAATGTAAGCAGCATTAACCTTATTCATTCCCTAGCGAATAACTATTGTATACAACTCACTAATCTGCAAGTAATTGTTTGATTTTGGCTATATAAGAAAACTCTACTGAATCGACAGGCAGGGCACTTTTTAATAGCGTAATAAAAACCGGGTAGCACATTAAACCGTTTTTATAGATGTATAAAATTAATATTTTTAATGTAGATGCCAAAGCAAAGTTAATGCTTTCCAATCATGCAAAATCCAGGGTCTTGATATAGGAAAATATCTTCTTTGCCGCTGAGGGTTGCTTGCCATCAGCCACATCCTTTTGGGCGGACCTGACCAGTTGGCGCAGGTGCTTCCTGTCTAATTCCGGACATATATCGGCCAGTTCAGTCAGAGCGGTATCCCCTTCGGCTATAAGTCTTTCTCGCCATTGTTCCAGCTGCTCAAGTCTGCGTCTCTTTTCAGGATGATTAGGGTCCAACCGTTCCAGGTCGTGTTGAATTGTCGCCACATCTTCGTCGGCCAGTAGTTTCCCTATGCGGCGAATATGCCGCTGTTGTGCGGTTCTGTTCTTTATCCTGGTGTGCTCTTCCAGAGCATCAAGCGTTGCCTGACTTAATGAAAAGCCGGATATTTGCGCCGGTTTCAGTTCCACCAATTGCCCAGCCAATACCTGCAACTCGGCAAACTCACGTTTTATCTGACTTTTGCTCTTTTCCGGTTCTATCAGATCATATTCTTCATATTCGTCATGCATGCTCATATCCACTCCAGATGCTCTATAAGCAGCTGAATTGCTTTGTTACCACGAAACTCATTTACGTCCAGACGATAAGCGGCCTTTAGATGTTGTTCCCCATTCTCCGGGGCCATATTACCCTGATTGAAGGCGATAGCGTCTATTGCATCGCTGCCGTTAGCGGATAACACCATCTTCAAATGCCTCTCTCCTACAATGCGCCAGCTTATCAGATGAAACAGACCATCGAACAATGGTTCCGGAAAGCCTTGGCCCCAGGGTCCGGCGTCACGCAATAGTTCGGCGGTCTCTATATTAATTTGCTCTGGTGACAGTTCCCCGTCAGTATGGATTATGCCCCGTATATCATCCTGAGTCAGATGCAATCTTATCTCCTGATCAAAGACGCTACTGAATCTATCCAGATCTTTTTTAAACAAGGTGAGCCCGGCCGCCATGGCATGACCCCCGAACTTGCTTATCAGATCAGGATGTCTGGTTGCGATATTATCGAGCACATCACGGATGTGCACCCCTGGCACTGATCTGGCAGAACCCTTTATCCAATCGTCATCAGATATGGCAAATGCGATCACCGGGCGATGGAAACGGTCCTTTATCCGCGACGCCAGTATCCCAATAACTCCCTGATGCCATTGTTCATCGAAGATACATAGTCCGAACGGCAGCTCATCCCCGGCGCTAAGGTTAATGGACTCAAGATTGGCCAGCGCCTGTTGGCGCATCTCGTCCTCTATATCCCGGCGCTGGCTGTTGAGACTATTCAACTCAAATGCACCCTGATCAACCATCTCCGTGGAGTCGGTAATTAGGGTCTCTATGCCCAGAGACATATCATCCAGTCTGCCAGCCGCATTCAGCCTGGGGCCGATGGCATAGCCCAGGTCTGAGGCCGCAACCCGTTCAAAATTGCGCCCTGCCTCCCGGAACAGCGCTTTGATCCCGGGACGGCACAGTCCTGCCCGTATCCGGCGCAGACCTTGATGCACTAGGATACGGTTGATGCGGTCTAGCGGCACCACATCTGCCACCGTTCCCAGGGCTACGAGGTCGAGAAACTCCGCCAGATTCGGCTCGACGATACTCTGTTCTTCAAACCACCCCTCGGCCCTTAATTTTGCCCTGAGGGCCAGTAGTACGTAAAACAGTACTCCGACCCCGGCCAAATTCTGTCCAATGCCATCGTTGTGCAGGTTGGGATTTACTATTACGGCGGCGTCTGGCAAAGCTTCTCCCGGAAGATGGTGGTCGGTAACCAGCACCGGCACCCCAGCCATTTTTGCCGCAGCCACACCAGAGATACTGGAGATACCATTATCCACCGTTACCATCAGATCAGGCGATCTTGTCATGGCCACAGCAACTATCTCCGGGGTGAGTCCATAGCCATATTCAAAGCGGTTTGGTACTAGGTAGCCTACATCATTTGCCCCCATGGCCCTCAAGGCAAGTACGGCCAGGGCACAAGAGGTAGCGCCATCCACATCGAAGTCACCCACGATCAGAATGCGGCAACCGTCTTTTATGTGCTGATAGAGCAGATCAGCAGCCGCGTCGGTTCCCGCCATCATGGTCGGTGGCGGCAGATCTGCCAGTTCGAGCGCCAATTCGGCATCTTCCTTTACACCCCTTGCCAGATAGATGCGTCGGAGCAACTCAGGTATATCCTCGGACAGTGAGGATTGATCAGGTAGCGCCCGCCTTACTATTTCAGTTTTTGCTTGCAACACACTCTTTGCCTGACAGGGTTGGATTCATAAATGGAATACGTCCAGCGGCTCATCCAACTGTCTGCCACGTAGACACGCATCGTATCAACGCCTATTTTGTTAAACAGCCGAAGGAATTGCCAGTTGTTCTTTAAAGAAATATCCTAACCTGGATGTACTCGCACAATCTGATGACTGGACATACATATTTGCACGCAAACAGTATCCATATCTGGCGCATCGACCTGGATGGGCCAACGCATGACATATCAAGCCTACTTTCAGCAGATGAAACTAAAAGGGCGGAAGGCATAAAGCAAGCGCAAACCAGAGACCGCTTTATCCATGGGCATGTAGCTATGCGCTCCATTCTTAGCGGTTATTTAGGGGTTGCCGGCGATAAGCTAACGTTTATCCAGCACGAAAAAGGCAAACCTGCTATCTCTCCTCCATATTCTGATATCGAGTTCAATCTGAGCCACTGCGAAAACATGGCGCTGTTGGCAGTAACCAAGCAGATCCCTATCGGGATTGACCTAGAATTCATCCGCCCCCGGCCTTCGCAACTGAAGATTGCCCAACGCATGTTTCCGGAACCGATCTATAAAGAACTACAAAAACAGCCGTCTGACCAATTCGATACCGCATTCTTCCGACACTGGACGGAACTGGAGGCCCGTGCAAAGTGTGCTGGAGACGGAATATTTGCCCATGATGGATGGCAGGCCAACATAACATCGAGACACTTTTATCCTCAGGATGGCTGGATGGCATGTGTGGCAACGCAAGGCACGGATATCTCAACTTTGGAACTAAAAAATTTCGTTTATAGGAAATAGCCCGTCCTAACTGGTATCATGCGGCAATTTTAACCGGGGCCTTGGATAAACCTCTGACGATTATAGATGGAAACACTGCAAATACTGCTTTTGGCCCTGGTCCAGGGACTCACCGAGTTTCTGCCCATATCCAGTTCGGCCCACCTGATCCTGGCCCCCAAGCTGTTTGGGTTTAGCGACCAGGGCTTGGCCTTTGATGTGGCCATCCATGTCGGTTCTTCTCTGGCCGTTATCTGGTATTTCAGAAAAGAACTGAATCTCATCACCAGAGATTTCCTTGCATCCTTAGGCAAACCGGGGAATGCAACCGAGCATTCCCAAATGGGCTGGATGATCATTATCGCCACCATACCAGTCATATTCTCAGGCCTGTTCTTGCGTCACCTTATAGAAGAGAACATGCGTACGGAGCTGATGATCGCCATACCGACTATCGTATTTGGCTTGCTGCTCTATTGGTATGACATAAAGGGCAGAAAAGAGCGAGACGAGGCATCAATCGTATGGAAGGATGCCTTGATCATCGGCCTGTTCCAGGCCATTGCCATCTTTCCCGGCACCTCCCGCTCCGGCATCACCATGACCGCAGGACTCATGCTTGGGCTCACCAGGAGGGCCGCTTCCAGATTCTCCTTTCTACTGTCCATACCGACAATATTGATGTCTGGTATCCTGGTTACTTACGGACTGGTAATCAGCAACGAACAGGTCATCTGGCATGATCTAATATCCGGTGCGATCCTGGCCTTTGTTTCGGCCTATCTCTGTATCCACCTGTTTCTCAGCTTCATCGAGAGATTGGGCATGCTGCCGTTTGTGATCTACCGCCTGATCCTCGGTGTCGCACTGCTCTTTGTGGCTGCCAGCTGATGGTAAAGAATAATCCAGTTTCCGGCGCTGGATATCTCCTGCAGGGCCTGAAACTCTTGAATAATCCAGGACTACGCCGCTATGTAATCATACCGCTCCTGATCAATATACTTATATTCTCCCTCATGGTATGGATAGGCATTATCCAATTTGAAAACCTGCTGGACTGGATGCTGCCGCAGGACTCATGGCTCACGTATTTTCGCTACATCCTCTGGCCCCTGTTCGCCATCGCTGCAGTCCTGATCACCTTCTACAGCTTCACCATCATTGCCAACCTGCTGGCCGCACCATTCAACGGCATCCTGGCTGAGAAGGTGGAGATACTGCTTACTGGCAAAAGCCCTTCCCAGGTGCATACTGGCGTCCTGCAATCCATCTGGCCAGCTGTACGATCCGAACTGGTCAAGCTGAGATATTTCCTGGTACGTGCCCTGCCCTTGCTGCTGCTATTTATCGTACCCGGCATAAACATCATAGCCCCCATCCTCTGGACCCTGTTCGGTATCTGGTACCTGACCCTGGAGTATGCCGACTACCCCATGGCCAATAGCGGACTGGAGTTCAGGCAACAGCACGCCCATAACAAAGAGATCAGGCTAACCGCACTGGGATTTGGCGGTAGTCTAACCCTGCTGATGATGATCCCAGTTTTGAATTTCGCCGCCATGCCTGCTGCGGTGGCAGGTGCTACTGCCATGTGGTGTGATAGAAAATAGTGCGTTAGCAACTGAAATAACCAACGATTATTACGCCATATACTCCTGTGACAGCATTGCGATTTTTACAAAAAAATACCTAGCAACCATTACTGGATGGTTTATTCTTTAGGATGTATCCGTAACAATGAATGGAGGTGCTTTATGGATATCCATCTGGCTGACGTCACCATCCATATAGACCAGGAACTGGATGAGGCTGGCAAGATAAAACTGGAGGAATCATTTCGTCAACGTGACGGCGTAGTTTCCGTACATATCAACCCACAGCGTCCTCATCTCGTGGCCATTGAGTACAATCCGAAGATGGTCGGTTCCCGTGATTTGGTGGATATTCCGCGGTTTCAGGGGTTGCGTGGAGAATTGGTAGGGCTCTGAAATAGGATAGCTCAGCTATTCTGTATGTTGCCAGGATTTAAATCCTAGAAGTTCGTTCCTCCGAGCGATAGTGGAGTATTTTTTATTTAACAAACTCCCCTATCCTTTCCACACCGGCCCTTAACGATTCGATATCTGTGGTATATGCGAAGCGCAGATGTCTTTCAGGAGCATTGTTCCCGAAATCCATGCCCGGAGTCACCGCTACCCCCTTATCTTCCAGCAGCCTATGGGCAAATCCAGCACTGTCATCGGTAAGTTGGCTGCAATCTCCATAGAGATAGAAGGCACCCTGGGGTTTGGTCCGGAATTTAAATCCTAGCCCTTCCAGGGCTGGAAGTAGGTAGTCCCGGCGTTGGCAGAATACCTCACGACGCTGTTCCAGGATCGTTATGGTTTCATTACTGAATGCCGATAAGGCTGCGTACTGGGATGGTGTGGGCGCAGAGAGAAAGATATTCTGCGCCAGCCGGTCCAGGGGTTCTATCTTGTCCTCCGGCGCAACCAGCCAACCCAGACGCCAGCCGGTCATACCGAAGTATTTGGAAAAGCTGTTTATCACGAAGATATGTTCGCCGATCTCCAATGCGGAATGGTCCTCAGCACCGTATATAAGCCCCTGATAGATCTCATCCACGATCAGATAGCCACCATGTTCCTTCACCACACTGCTAATCGCCGTCAACTCTGAGCGACTGAGCGTGGTGCCGGTAGGGTTGGATGGCGTGGCCACCAGCACCCCTCTGGTATTGGCCCGCCAGCTATCCGCAATCAGATCGGCCGTGAGCTGGTAATCGCTAGCGGCGTCCACATTGATAGCTTGGGGTACTCCACCCACAAGGTGAACGAAGTTCCTGTTACATGGATATCCTGGATCAGCCATGATGACACCGTCACCGAGATTTATCAGGACGCCCAACAACAGTTGCAGAGCCCCGGATGCGCCCGGAGTGACCACAATACGCCCCGGGCTGATATCCAGACCATAGCGCCTCCTGTAGTGCTCAGAGATGGCCTGTCTCAGCTCCGGCAGACCCAAGGCCGGTGTATATTTGGTGCGCCCATCATCCAGGGCCAGACGTCCCGCGTCTATGATGGGTTGTGGGGTGGTGAAATCCGGCTCACCCACCTCCATGTGGATTATGGACCTGCCCTCCGCCTCCAGCTGCTTGGCCCGTCCCAGCAACTTCATAACATGAAAGGGCTTTATTTTTTCCATCCGGTCGGCGATCACTCTGCAACTCCCACAGTTTTGATATTACTTGTCTGTTTTAGCTTAACCTAACGAGTTCTCAAATAGCACTTTAATATATGCGTTTTACACACATTTTCTTGCCCGGAACCGGCTATTCTGGTATAGATACCGCCCTTCATTAGTATGCTTTGTCAGGAGATTTAAATGGTAGCTAAAAAGAAGGCCGAAAATGAGCTTTCCGGTCCATTTGGCTTTACGCCCTATAAGCTGAAAAAGGGCGAAGAGTACATGAACGATAACCAGGAAGCGCACTTTCGAAGCATCATGGAGGCATGGAAGAGAGAGCTGATGGCCGAGGTAGATAGAACCGTCCATCACATGCAAGATGAGGCTGCCAACTTCCCAGATCCAACAGACAGGGCTAGCCAGGAATCCGAGTTCAGCCTGGAACTGCGCACCAGAGACCGTGAGCGCAAGCTGATCAAGAAGATTGATGAGACCCTCGCCAAGATAGACAGTCATGATTACGGATATTGTGAATCTTGTGGCGTGGAGATCGGTATCCGCAGGCTGGAGGCGCGTCCTACCGCCACCCTCTGTATCGACTGCAAGACCCTGGATGAGATCAGGGAAAAACAGATGGGCTGACACCATCTGCCACATCCAACGCTAAAGCCGGTTTTCTAACCGGCTTTTTCATGCTTAAAATCTACTGGAATGACGACAACCAGCACAAAATACCGCGGACGATTCGCCCCCTCACCCTCCGGGTCATTACATTTCGGCTCTCTGGTAGCCGCCCTGGGCAGCTACCTGGACGCACGTCACCAGGGTGGTGCCTGGTTGCTGCGCATGGAAAATATCGACCCACCACGTGAGAAACCAGGCGCTGCCGACTCGATACTCGCCACCTTGGAGCTGTTCGGTTTCGAATGGGATGGGCAGGTGCTATATCAAAGCAGCCGTATTCCCGCCTACGCCGAGGCGGCCGATTATCTGCTTTCATCCGGACAGGCATACCGCTGCAGTTGCAGTCGCAAAGAGATACAGGAGGCTGGGATCGAGGGCAGCGAGGGTATGATCTATCCTGGCACCTGCCGCAGCAGCCATGATCCTGCCAGCGATACCAAGACCCTACGGGTACTCACCAAGGCCGTCGAGATCGGTTTTTCTGATCTAATACACGGTCGTTTCCGTCAGAATCTGGAACAGGATGTGGGAGACTTTGTCATCCGCCGCGCCGACGGACTCTACGCCTATCAACTGGCCGTGGTGGTGGACGATGCCTTTCAAGGTATCACCCGTGTGGTGAGAGGTAGCGACCTGCTGTTTTCCACAGCCCGCCAGATATACCTGCAACAACTTCTGCAGCTGCCCCTGCCGGAGTACTCCCATCTGCCGCTGGTGCTAGGAGAGGATGGTAAAAAACTGAGCAAACAGAGCCTGGCCTGGCCGGTGGATACGAGCGATCCGCTGCACACCCTGCTCAAGGCAGCGGAGTTTTTAGGCCAAATACCAGAAAGAGACAGGCCGTCGAACCTGGATGAGTTTTGGGAGTGGGCTGTTGCAAGCTGGGATATGAGAATGGTGCCTGTTCAATAATACTGATTGATGATTAAAATTTAACCCGTAGGAGCCCAGTCCTCTGGGCAATTATAGATATATCGCCCGCAGGAGCTGGCTCCTACAACCCCCAACTGCGCCAGCCTGATAGCAAGGGGAAATATAGTCCCAGCCTTATCTGGCGGTCCTCCATCTGCCTGAATACTGCGGCGTAGCGTTCCATCTGTGCCCTATAGCGTTCCCGCTCCCGATCCAGGAACTCGTCCATATCTGGACCGGCATGCGCGCCGGTCTTGTAATCTATGATCCATCTCACCCCATCCGCGTCGATAAAGGTGCGGTCCACCCGGATATTCACTAGCCTTTCACCACGTATCGCGCTGAGGGCGTATTCTGATCTGGCATCCTGATGCTGACCAGACAGAACCCACCTGCCGCGCTCGTCCGACAAGGCTGCAACCAATGCCGCTTTCACTCTGGTCTTGGCCTGTTCCAATTCTGTCCTTGCAACCCCCAGGTTGGTCAAAGCATGCTCAAAAGACGGTTGCTGAGCCGTTATCCGCTGCTCATTCCACAGTTCCAGCCCATCCCTGGCTATGCGTTGCAGATAGCGATGCACCAGGGTACCGACGTGGCGGGCGGTCTCGGTGGCCCAGTCAAACTCCAGGATATCCAGATCCATCGCCTCTGTGGGGGCGTCATGGACTATTTCGGGAATGGGAGATATAAACTCTGCTTCCGGCAGACGCCAGTCCGGCGGCAACCTTCGGATGGATTTGGTTGCTGTCTTATCGTCAACCTCTGGATTGCCTTGCAGGACATCAGGCGCTATCCGAATAAACTGTTCCCTGACTACATGCGCCTTCCAGAGTGAATTCAGCAGCGAACCTTTTATAGGTTCTTTCGGCGTCTCTTTATCCAGATCATATCCAGTATGTCCCAGCAGGTGCAGCCGTTTCCTGGCCCTGGTTGCGGCTACATATAACAAACGGCCATGCTCCAACTGGTCCTTCTCTGTCAACAGGCCACGCAGATACTCGTAGATCGGATCATCCTTTGCGTCACTGCCCTTGATCGGGGCCAGGAGCAGATCAGCTCCCCCACCGGATGTGTTGCGCTCGAACCAATACATTAGTCTCGGATCATCCGGTTTCGGTCTTTTTCCAAGACCTGGGATGATGACATGGTCAAACTCCAGTCCTTTCGAACCGTGCATAGTCATAAGTTGCAGGCGTCCATCCGCCAGTACGTCCGCTGGCGCGTAAAGATCATTCAGGGCAGCGTCTAGTGCGGCAAAGTCATCTATATCTCCACCATGATCATGCTGTTCCAACAGATCAAAAAACATCCTTGCCTCTTCCAGTTCCGTCTCATGCCGAACCGAGGCGGCACCACCAAGGGCCAGCCAGGCACCTTCCACCAGATCACGCAGGGGCCTGCGTCTGAACTGCCGCAAACCCTGTTCTAACACTGTAACGACACGTTGCAGACGCACCTGTCCATCTAAGCTAAGACCCGCATGTCTCTCCGGCGCTTGTAGTAGCTCCCAAATGCTTAAATTGTGGTCAGCGCCAGCCAGGGCATGTAGATCATTCAGGGTCAGACCGCACCAGGGTGCGCGCAGGATCGCCAGCCAGGAGATACGGTCCGCCGGATGCAGCAGGGCGCGGGTCAGGGCCAGCAGGTCTGAGATTAGGGGGCGCTGGGCCAGGGATTCCACCTTCACTGCTTGAAAAGCCAGGCCAGCCTGCTTTAGCTCCGGGATGATAGCTGCAAGATGATTACGGTTGCGTACCAGGATAGCGACGGTATCGTTATCTGCACCACGCAGCGCGTCCCTGGCAAGCTCCATAACCAGCCCGGCCTCAGCGGCATCATCCTGTCGCCGATAGGGATGGACCTGCACGGCCGGTCCGCCCACTGCCGGATGAAAGGCAGTCGATTCCGCATAGGTAACGGCGCCGGTCACTACATCTTCCAGCGGAGGAAACACCGTGCTGAACGCCTGATTGATCCACTCCACGATACCGGATTCCGAGCGGAAATTTACCGACAGAGTCAGTGGTGTAAGCGCTATACCTCCTATCCCCTCAAGTCTGGAACGTAGATAAAGCCCAACTTCGGCCTCGCGAAAACGGTATATGGACTGCATAGGATCGCCCACAACAAACAGGGTGCGGCCATCTTCCGGCGACCAGCCGCGGGTAAGGAGTCGCAGCAGTTCGAATTGGCCATGGGATGTATCCTGAAACTCATCCACGAGGATGTGTTGAATGCGATAATCCAAGGCCATGGCAAGATCGGTAGGATTGTCGTCACTTCCGAGCGCCCGGTTGGCTCCCAGGGCCATCTCGATGAAATCGACCTCACCATGCTCCGCCATCACCAGCCGCAATTCCGCCAGCGCAATCTTGAGAAACAGGAATAGCGCCCGTAATACCTGCCACTGCTGCTCGGTATATCTCATGGCAGGAAGCGTGCGGGTCCGGTGCAGCATCGAGATGAATACAGGATGATTCTGTATCTCTTTTAGCAAGGAGGAAAAATCGACCTTCATCTGCTTGCAGAACTGTTTGCCATTCTGGTTATCCGTGGGAAACCCTTCTGTCTTGGTAAGCCTCTCTCTCACCCCTCCTGCATCAGTTAATAGCAGATTAGCCAGGCCTTGCCACAGCGGAACATCTTCACAAGACGCGCTTGGCATAACCTGCATATCCTGACAGGCCAAAACTGCCTTCTCCGCTCCATCTGCCTTGAGGTTGTCAGCTGCAAAACGGGCATGCTTCATAATTTCCGATATCAGGTTTCGAGGAAGAGAATCCGCCAGCCTGCCCAGAGCCTGTTCAACTATCTCCTCCAGGGCCTGTTCCAACTCCCGGCGTCGCAACCACTCCTCATCCTCACTGACGATATGGCGTATCCATTGATCACGCTTCTCCAGCATACTGACCAACAGCCTTTCCAGCTTTGGAACATCGCTATCCAGATGTCTTAACAAAGTTGCGACCGCATCCCCCCATCCTTGGTCTTGCTCAAGATGCGAGATGGCGTTGCGGGCTGCTTCCTTATACAACTCTTGCGGATTATCCGAGATTCCAGGCTTACCTCCGAATGCCGACAGCAGCGGTAGTTGGCTGGTCAACCCACTACAAAACGAGTCGATGGTTTGAATCCTGAGACGCCCAGGAGATTGCCGCAGTGTCCAGCCTCGCTCCAGATCATGCGCCGCCACTTTGCGAGCCAGATCCCAGGTGATTTTTTCATGGGATCGTTCCGGCACCTCCCCCTCCGCCTTGTCCAGCGCCTCCAGGACGCGGTTGCGCATCTCAGCAGCGGCCTTGTTGGTGAAGGTTATGGCGATGATCTCTTCTGGTTCGTTGACCAGGGACAAGAGGCTGAGGTAACGCTGGATCAGCAGTTCGGTCTTACCGGAGCCAGCCGGAGCCTGCACTATGAAGGAGCGGCTTACATCCAGCGCCTGTGCGCGCTGCTCCCGATCAGGGATCTCGGCTGTGTTCATGCCTCGTACTCCCAAGTATTCAGCTCCAGTTGTTCATGGATGCGGCAAAGCGCTGGCAACGGACAATATTTACAATCCGTTCTGGGATCCTTGGGACTAACGTCGGCCCTCCCCGCCAATACTTCTGCCGCCAGCAGTTCCAGTTGCCGCCGCCATTCTATCTTGAGTCCGTCCCATCCGGCATAGCCGTTGGCGTCCTTGCTTTCGATAAACGCCTTGATCCCTGGAACCAGTCCTGACTCCTCGCAGACCCCTTTGAAGCCCATATCGGCACTGTTCACACCGGCAAGGGCCACACCTACGGTGTCAGCCCGGTTGGTGGTGGCATAGAGTGGCAACTGAGGCTCTTCGATACGTTCCTCAAACCAGCCTTTATAGGGTAAGTCTTTTTTCTTTTTACTCTTGTAATCTATGATGAGTTGCCTGCCATCATCAATCTCATCGACGCGATCTGTTATCACCTCAATCTGGAGTCCGCCGATAGTCACACTCTGTTTCTGCTCTAGAGATATGATCCGGAAATGGGCTCTGGACCGCTCCAACTCCAACCATTGCATGACCAACTCAGCTAAACGCTGTTGCTCTATCTCTACAAACCTGGTGACAAAGGTGTTGGGACGCCTTACTTCTATACTGGCAAGCGTCTTGCTGACCTCGTCGGTTATAAGCCGACGCAACTCTGATCCCTCCATACCGCTAAGCCGGTTGTGGTTCCCTATCTTCTCCCATACCTGTTGCAGGATCTGGTGGATGATATTACCGCGTATCCTGCCATCTGCCCCGAAGACCGGTTCTTCCAGCGCTCGTGTTCCCAGGCGATGATTGGCAAAGGCGCGAAATGGGCAGGCGGATTGATCAGACAACAATCTGCTGCCACCTGCAACATGGCTACCATCAGGCAGCGATGGCCCTCTATTATCTATAAACTCCTCTAGGTCTGCAGGGACGCTTCCGGCCTTATATATATCCGGCACACTGCCCAGTCCAAGATCACTCATGGATATCGTCGTGAGGCCAGCCACTAGCGGACTAACCAGTTTCTGCTGCACACCATCACTTTCCGCATGACTGACGATTACCTCCGTCGCGCTTGTCAGTAGCCGTTCTGTTATAGTCCTGGCGTACGCAAGTTCACGCTGGGGCGATGCGTGGGGCATTCCCAAACTGCGTTGCAAGACTATTGGCAACAGTGGATTGGGCGCGGCTGGCAGCGGCCAGATATCATCATTCAGACCCAACACCCAAAGATTATCAAACCTTAGACCAACCGCCTCCAAGACACCTACGATCTGAATCTGCGCATCACTACCCTTTTCCTGGAATGGTGTTTCCGTGGCAAGCGTATGCAGTTTTCCTATGGCCTCATGCAGTTGCATTACAGGCTTTACCTGACCCAACTGCCGGAAAGAGATAAGGGCCTTGTTGAATCCTGCAAGCTGTTGATATTCGACGCTGGACATGACTTCGGATTTGCCCCAGCCGAATATATTAAAAAGCCCTTGGAATACTTCAATCCAGCCCTGGGGAGACTGTCTCACAGGCAGCTGATCCAAACTTCTTCTAAATCGTTCCAGTGTGTCTAGCAATGCGGGAGTAGCGTCATCCTCTCTGCTATCCACCTCACGAACCTTTCTGATCAGCATATCGAGCGTGATTTCACATTCACCAAGACCACGCCGTATGTACGCATCCAGACGCGCCCTGCGTTCCCTTTCTTCCGCACTGCCGATAACAAACGGAGAGCGCAGCAGTCTGCCCATGTTGCTGCTGGTTATACTGCCGGTGGCAAGACGCAGAATCAGAAAGGCATCCCCAATCAGTGGGCATTGCGCCAATGTGATACCCAGAGAGATGTTGTATAACCTTTCCGAATTACCATCGCCAGGCAGGATAGAACCTGGATTGAGACAACGATCAAATACAGTTTCAATCTCCCTTCTCAGTTGTGACAACCCCGGAACTACGATGCCGATCTTGGCGTCGTTGTTCTCTTGGAGTCTCCCGATAGCCCAGCGTGCGGCGGCATGGATCTCTTGGGTGGTATCTATGGCCGTAAAGCATCGGACGGATTGCGCGGCTGGCTCTTCCGGAATCAGAAAAGCGATCTCGCTTCCATGTTCCTTTAGAACAGTCAGGAATTCACGCTGCTCCGGGGTTATTTCATCAAAACCGGCCAGGATAGTTCTTTCCGGCACAGGCAAAGCTGCAGCACGCAGTTTCTCTAAAACCAGCCGCGGCAACCGGGATGCATCTACCCATGCTTCCTGCGTACATCTCTTGTTGAATTTGGATGCCCAGGAAAGAAACAGCTCGGTCTCGCTATTGGCAAATCTGGCCAATTGCGCTATTTGGATGTTCCATGCTTGCATTAAACACCATGCCTCGCCGGCCATCCTGGCTGCGCCGGACGGATTGAGGATATGATGTTCTTTATCTGCTTGCCGGATTATCTGTTCCCACAATAACCGCGTCTGCGGCAGATCCAGCAAGGTCTGGTCGGTCAGTCCGAAATCCAACATATCCTGAAACAGAGACTGCATCCAGTCGTCCCAGGAGATGGCGCTTGCGCTCTCCCAAACCAGCTTTCCTTGCTCCACCTGCATCTGGTCATAGCAGCGCTTTAACTCCAATGCCAGACGTCTGTTTGCGGTTATGACGACCACGTCCTGAGACATTGCGTTCAGAGCGCTTTCCATATCCATTGTTGTATTACTTTCTGCGACCATATCACCAGGATTATTCGGTTTGAATATCTGGGATGATTATGCAAGATCGCTCTATAACAAAACAGGCCTAGACAAAGAAAAGCCGCCAGGATGCCCATATGCATGAGCATCGCTGACGGCGCCAGCACATGAATTACTACACTTTAAAGCGTTTCACCAGTTCAGACAGACTATTGCTAAGCTGATGCAATCTTGCACTGGCATCAGATACGTGGGAGGTCTGTTCCGCACTGCTCTCGGTAAGCCCAGAGATCTGGACAATATTTTTGTCGATCTCCCTGGCTACCACTGACTGTTCTTCTGCGGCGGTGGCAATCTGTCGGTTCATATCCGAGATTATATTCACTGCCTCAACAATCTTGTTCAACGACTCTGCCGCCTCACTCGCCTTATCAACAGTAACCTGGGTAGTGGCGCGACTGCTCTCCATAACCTGCACCGCCTCTCTGGATCCGGATTGCAGCTTTTCAATCATCTCCTGAATCTCTTGGGTAGATTGCTGGGTACGGCTGGCCAGTGTTCGAACTTCATCCGCAACCACGGCAAACCCTCTGCCCTGTTCCCCTGCCCTGGCCGCCTCAATCGCCGCATTCAGCGCTAGCAGATTGGTCTGCTCCGCAATACCACGAATCACATCCAGGACCGATCCAATAGCATCACTCTCATGTTCCAGACGGTTGATTACCTCTGCGGATCGTTCAACCTCTGTAGCCAATCTATTGATGGTAGACGCCGCTTCGCCAATAATCCGTCTTCCATCTGTCGATGCCAGATCCGCCTCTTGGGCAGATGCAGCCGCCGATTCTGAACTTCTGGCAATCTCCTGAACGGTGGCGGCCATCTCGGTAACGGCCGTAGCAGCCTGTTGCATCTCACTGCGTTGCTGCACCATAACACTACTGGTTTCCGATGAGATATTATTCAGTTCGTTGGACGAGGATGTAAGCTCACCAGTGGCGCTCTGGACATTCCGCACGATATCCTGAATCTTTTCTGTGTAGCGGTTGAACGAAACGGACAATTCGGAAAGTTCGTCTTTCCCAGAACTATCCAATCTGACTGTTAGATCTCCATCTCCATGGGATATATCATCCATAGCGACAATCGTGTTACGCAGTGGATGTATAATACTGCGGTTCACCAGATAGGATAGCCCGGCAAGAACAATCAGTATGGTCAAGACCGTAGTACCGATAGACATCAACTTACTCCGAATGGCCTTTTGCACATCATCAACATAGATGCCAGTGCCGACAACCCATCCCCAGGGCTTAAACCCCTTGACATATGAAAGCTTTGGCACAGGCTTATCAAATCCTGGCTTTGGCCATAGATAAGACACAAAGCCCTCACCATCCTTTTTCACCTTATCCACAAATGCTACAAATATTTTCTTGCCGGATTTGTCTTCATTCGCAGAAAGATCCTTGCCATCCAACTCCGGCTTGATCGGGTGCATAACCATAGTTGGATGCATATCGTTGATCCAAAAATAGTTGTCGCCGTCATAGCGTATATCCTTAATTATCTTGAGGGCGGACGCCTTGGCTGCGGCCTCATCCAATTCACCTTTCGCAATCATTCTGTGCTGTGCCTCGAGGGTACTGTAGGCCGTCTCCACCAGCTTGCGGGTTTGCAACTCCTTCTCTCCCATCAAGGCGTAATTCAGCGAAACCAGTGAAATGCTTGCTACGGCAACTACTCCAATCAATGCCAGAATGGTCAGCAACCACAATCTGACCTTTATCTTAAAGTTTCTCATGGTCTTCATTTTTGGTATCTCCTCGTCTACACATCACTATGCGTGCAAGTCCTGCAAATACGGCCGCAGTCCTAGGCATCCTTAAACTGGCAGTAACCACATCCATTTAAATATAGTTATAGTTCTTAACCAACTATAGCGTCGGAGTCATTTAATTCTTTAGTGTAGCAAATCCATATACTCGGATATTCTTATGGAATATGGTGCTATGCTTCTAATTCAGTGAATGCAACAGAGTTTAGATATAGATCTTTTATCGAATTGGCGTATGGATGGATTACAACAACAAAAGAAAAAGCATCAGCATATCCCGCACCTAACGGCGCACCGTGGATATCTGGATAAATATCCTGAAAACACCTGGCTCGGTTTAAAGGCTGCGATTGATGTTGGCGCCTGCTGGCTTGAATTCGATATCCAGATGTGTGCCGATGGTAATTTTATTCTTATGCATGACTCCGATCTAAACCGTACCTCAGACACGAGCGGCTCCATCTTTGAGATGTCAATGGCTGAGTTAGAGAACATCAGCATACATGAGCCAGACAGATTCAATGCTAGGTTCTATCCGCTACCAGTGACCACATTGGACGCAGCCCTGGAACACTTATCAAAACATCCGCACATTAGATTTATGGTGGAAATCAAGGAAGAGAGCCTTGAGCATTGGGGGCTATCCAGAGTTATGGATCAACTTATGGAAAAGCTCATGCCCTATAGCGGCAATGCTGTGTTAATCTCGTTCAGTTATGCTGCCATAGAGTATGCGAAAGATAGAAGTGGTCTCAGGTTAGGACTGGTGTTGAATAGTTATGATCAGGATACCAAAGAAGCCGCCCTGGTCTTAAGGCCGGATTATCTTATCTGTAATCATAAAAAACTTCCGCACAACCAACCTGCATGGCCAGGGCCGTGGGAATGGATGTTATACGAGATCAACTCCCCTGATCAGGCACTGGAATGGGCGGCATTAGGTGTCTCCATTATTGAGACCGGGGACATTGGATCAATGCTGCAAGACCAAAGGCTAGCTACGCAGACCTGCAAACATGGAGTATGACATCGCCATAATAGGCGCCGGGATACACGGCGCTGGCATTGCCCAGGCTGCAGCCGCGGCCGGTTATACAGCCTTGATAATAGAACAGTACGAAGAACCAGGTCTGGGCACATCCAGCCGTTCATCCAAACTGATACATGGCGGCCTGCGTTATCTGGAGACTGGACAGATCAGCCTAGTTCGAGAGTGCCTCAGGGAACGCAGCTTGCTGATCAATAATGCCCCTCATCTGGTTACTCTGGTCCCTTTCTACATACCGGTATACGAAGAGACACATCGTGACTCCATGACGATTACAGCCGGCCTGATCCTCTATACACTGCTAGGTGGCAAAGGCTTTTGTCGAATTCCTAAATCAAAGTGGAACCAGCTAGATGGTTTAAAAACTGAGGGATTGAAGGCCGTCTTTCAATACTGGGATGCCCAAACAGACGACAAGGCCCTTACTGAAGCGGTACTAAAATCCGCTGTGCAACTGGGTGCCGTGGTAAAACTTGGATGCAAATTACAACGGGCAACAACCACAACGGACGGCTGTTGCATAGAATATGTGCAAAACCAGCAAACCGGTATAGCATCATCCAAGGTTCTTATTAACGCATCCGGACCCTGGATCAATACCACCCTTCGCAGGATTTTCCCCACACCACGCCAGCTTGAAATTGACCTGGTTCAGGGTGCACATATCCTGCTTCCGGCAAATCCAGGAAATGGGGTGTACTACCTAGAAGCACCTCAAGACCAAAGGGCTGTTCTGGTTATGCCCTGGCAGGGCGCGACGCTGATCGGCACCACGGAACAACCATTTCATGGTGATCCTTCAGATGTAAAACCCAGTGATGAAGAGATTGCTTATCTACTGGAAGTCTATAGACACTACTTCCATTCCAGCCTGAATAAAACAGCCGTCAAAGACAGTTTTGCCGGAATCAGGGTATTAAAGCATGATGGCAATTCCCTATTCCATCGCTCTCGTGAAACCATTCTACACATAGATAAAGAAACCAACCCAATGGTATTAAGCATCTATGGTGGTAAGCTTTCATCCTATCGTGCAACCGGAGAAAAAGTGATAAAAAAGATAGCGGGACTATTGCCAAAACGAATAGCAATTTCCGATACCAAAGAATTGAAATTACCCCATCCGACATCAGAAATATGATCTTTCCTCGAATTATCAGATGCTCGATCTCAAGAATGCCGACATCTAGCCGATAAAAACAAATGATGGCCTGCATTAATTTAATAACATAATGAAAACAAACAATATATTCACAAATATGAGATTCCTTATTGTCGACGATTTTGTCGATATGCGGAGCGTGTTGCGGAATATGCTTGCCTCATTTGGGGTAACACAAATCGATATGGCGACTAACGGCAAGGAGGCCATCAGAATCATCGAACAAAAACGTTACGATGTAATACTCTGCGACTACAATCTCGGGCCTGGCCGCGACGGCCAACAGGTACTGGAAGAGATAAGACACCGGAAGCTAATCGGCGTCGGTACTGTTTTTGTAATGGTCACTGCCGAAAACACCAGGGTAATGGTCATGGGTGCAGTTGAATATGAACCTGACTCTTACTTAACCAAGCCATTCACCAAGGACGTTCTAGGTAAAAGGTTAAACCGGCTACTGATAAAAAAAGCTGATCTGATTGAGGTAGAACATGCAATAAACAACCTTGATTACGATCTAGCCCACAGATTGATTGATGAGAAACTGAAAGAGGACAACCATAACCGCCACATACTCACAAGACTAAAGGCCGAACTCTCTATTCTTGACAGTGATTTCGAGCAGGCGGAAACAATCTATCGCCGGGTATTAACCAAACGTGAAATGGCCTGGGCCAAACTGGGTCTGGGGAAGGCTATGTTTGGCAAAGAGAAGTATGAGGAGGCAAAAAAGATCTTCTCTGAGTTGATCGCCGAAAACGAGAGATTTATGGCTGCCTACGATTGGCTGGCCAAAACTCAACAGATGCTGGACGAACAAAAAGAGGCTCAGCTGGTTCTGCAAAAGGGGGTAAAGCTCTCCGCCAAGGCTATCCCAAGACAGAAGGCGTTAGGTGAATTGGCGCTGAGAAATGGTGACTCCAAGACGGCGGAGATTGCATTTAATAACGCTATAACCCTCGGCAAACACTCTATATACAAACACCCTTCCATGTTTGCGAATATTGCCCAGATCAAGGCCAAAGAGGGCTTACAGGACGAGGCAGAGAGATATGCGCGCGACATTGCCAAGAATTTCCAGGACCATCCAGAGGCCGAACTTTACACCGCCATCACCAACACCCTGGTTCTGAAGGATGAAAACGCCATCAAGGAGAACATGAAGATAGCTACCAAGCTATACAACAAACTTGAAGGACACGTCTCCCCCGGACTTGCTGTGGACATGGCCAAGGCATGTTCCTACGCTGGGGATGACATAAAGGCGAAACAGATCCTGCAACAGAGTGCCAGTAATAATCACGACAGTCCTGAAATACTCAAAGGCATAAGCGATACCCTGGGCGATCTCAAACTTGAGGATAACCCCAAGGCATTCGTTTCCAGGATCAGAAAAGACATCGTTAAGCTCAATAATGATGGCGCGAAACTGGCCCGTGAGGGCAAACTGGTTGAAGCCATGAATCTGTTTGAAGATGCTGCTGAAGGGATGTCCGCAAACATAATCGTAAACATGAATGCGGCACGCACCTTTTTGATGTACATGGAGAAACACGGAAAAAACGCAGAACTATCCGATAAACTGCAAAAATATCTAAAGCGTGCAGGCAGAATAGACCCGGATAACAGGATCTTGATAAATCTACATAGGCGATATGAGCGCCTGGGAAATAACTGATAGGAACGAACCATGCTATTTTACGACATCCTGGCATCCATCATTCACGATATGAAAAACTCTCTGGGGATGGTTATAAACAGGTTGGATGAGATGGTTGGAGAGCTCCCTGCCGAAATCAACGAATCTGCAAAGATAGCTGCAATACAGCATGAAGCGAGACGCCTAAACAATAATCTGATTGAGCTGCTCACCCTATACCGTATGGAAAACGAGCGTATTTCACCTGTGATTGACGAGGTGTACGTGGATGAGTTGTTGCAAGAGATCGTGGCGGAAAACCAGTCCATAGCGGATGCCAGCGAGGTTGAGCTGACATGCAGCTGCGACGAAGAGCTATACGGCTATTTTGATGAAGGCCTGGTACACGGCATTATCAATAACCTGATTGGGAATGCCATGCGTTACACCGAAAGCAAGATTGCGATATCCGCCAGGGAAGAAGATGGCTATCTAATAATCAGTGTGGAAGATGATGGCGCTGGATTTACAGAGGCTATGCTAGAGGCACAAAACGCCGATGCGGTGACAAATGGGATAGGAGATGGCAGGACCATGCTTGGCATTCACTTTGCAAAGATGATTGCGCAAATGCATCAAAACAAAGATAGAAACGGATACATAAAGCTCAGCAATAACAACCAATTAAAAGGCGGATGCTTCTCGGTTTATTTGCCCTGAATAGTACTCAAACAACCTAATAATTTAGGATCAGTGACAAGTCGATTGAGTACTAGCTTCAAGCATCTCAAACATCGCCCTTGCCTTATCAAAGGTCTCCTGATATTCAGATTCCATATCTGAATCGGAAACGATGCCACCACCCGCAGCAAATCGCATTCTCCCATGTTCATGCACCATAGTACGAATGGCGATGTTTGTATCCATATTGCCATCGTATCCAATATATCCGATGCTCCCGCAATAGACCCCGCGCGCATCAGGCTCCAACTCATCTATGATCTCCATAGCCCGATACTTGGGCGCACCGGTGATAGAGCCTCCCGGGAAACAGTCTGATAACAGCTTGAGCGCATCATTTCCATCTGCCAGCCTGCCAGTGACGGTACTTACCAGATGATGAACCTGGGAAAAGCTCTCCACCTTAAACAACGAAGGTACCTCGATACTGCCAGGACTACAGCTCTTTCCCAGATCATTACGCAGCAGGTCGATTATCATAAGGTTCTCGGCCCGGTCTTTCTCACTAGACAGCAGTTCCTCTGACAAACGCCGATCTTCACTCTGCTCCTGGGCGCGTGGTTTGGTGCCTTTGATCGGCTTGGTCTCAACACACCCGGCTGCAACTCGTAAAAAACGTTCCGGCGAGCAGGACAGTATCTGGCCATAGGGGGTATTCATGTATGCCCCAAATGGAGCTGGATTGATAGCGCGAAGATTTTTATAGGCGTACCAAGGATCACCCTGACAATCCACACTGAACATCTGTGCAAAATTCACTTGATAGCAATCACCATCGTGGATATAGCGTTGAATACGCTCAAATGCGGCGGCATATTGCTGTGGGCTTAGGTTGGACTGTATTTGGCCTGTAATACTAAAGGTTCTATCTGTTAAACCGGGTTGTGGATTAGAGAATATGCCTATCAATTCTTCCCACCTACCCTGTTCCATCACGCATCTATGGTTCTTCACCAACCAACTCTTGCGCTCCTCATGATCTGCCACAAACGCCCAGTCATATATGCCAAAACACATATCCGGCATGCCGGATGGACTATTGGAGATATTCGGGAGTCCAGGCAGATATCTAGCCAGACCATAGGCAGCATAACCGATAGCTCCACCAGTAAAAGGCAGGAATGAACATTCCTCTATATCGCCAAGGATTATTCTGATTAGATCTAGTGGATTGTCGGTTGTTACGGAGATTCCATCTGCCGTGGAAATCCTGGTAATACCATTTGTGGCGCTTATGGTAGCTATGGGATCGGCGACAATAATATCATATCGCCCATATTCCGACCCTGGCCTACCGCTATCAAGGAACACAGACCAGGGACGATCAGCTATTGCCGCAAATAATTGTGTGCAGTCACGATGATAGGGCAAAGCCTGTAGCATTACATTGAATGACGTTTAAGCAAATATCGCCATGCATCAAACATGACGGGTACAGACTTATCAAAACTTATTCGGAAGCCAATTCTTTCTGAAAATTATCGTTAACGCGCTCACGCAATTCTTTTCCAGGCTTGAAATGAGGCACATACTTTCCAGCAAGGGCAACGGTAGTACCAGTCTTCGGATTTCTGCCCTGACGCGGCGGGCGATAGTGTAACGAGAAACTGCCAAACCCACGTATTTCAATCCTGTCGCCCGATGCCAAGGCCTGACTCATTTGCTCAAGAATACACTTAACAGCAAGTTCAACGTCACGATATGCAAGATGACTTTGCTCTTTAGCGATGACATCAATCAATTCAGATTTTGTCATTCTTGTTGTTCCCCTTTGTTATACGGCCTGGGACAATCCGTCCCAGGCCAAACTCCAAACCAAGATAATAGAGATTACTCCCCTTTATCTCCCATTTGCTCCTTCAATACATCACCGAGCGTAGCAGTACCGGCCTTTGATCCTGAGGAATAACTCTGGATCGCGGCTGCCTCATCTTCTGCATCCTTGGCCTTAACTGAAAGCGAGATTGTGCGGTTCTTTCTGTCAACACCCAGAAATTTAGCCTCAATGCTGTCACCCTCTTTCAATATAGTGCGTGCATCCTCAACTCTGTCACGAGACAACTCAGAAGCACGCAGGTACCCTTCTACGCCTTCGGCAAGAGTTACCACAGCACCCTTGGCATCAACCTCTTTCACCTCGCCAGTAACCACGCTGCCTTTGGCGTGCGCACCAACATAGCTAGAGAAAGGATCCTGATCCAGATGTTTCACGCCGAGAGAGATACGTTCACGCTCAGGATCGACAGATAGTACAACCGTCTCGATCTCCTGACCCTTCTTGAAGTTGCGAACCGCCTCTTCGCCGTTCTCGTCCCAAGAGATATCAGACAGATGCACCAGACCATCAATGTTGCCATCCAGCCCGATAAAGATACCAAAATCGGTGATGGACTTGATGTTGCCTTTGATGTGATCGCCCTTCTTATGCTTTTCAGCAAACTCTTCCCATGGGTTGGTTTGGCACTGCTTCATTCCCAGGGAAATACGACGACGTTCTTCGTCTATATCCAGGACAACCACCTCAACCTCATCACCTAACTGCACCAGCTTGGAAGGATGAATATTCTTGTTGGTCCAATCCATCTCGGATACGTGCACCAGACCTTCAACGCCTTCTTCGATCTCGACAAAGCACCCATAGTCAGCGAGGTTGGTGACCTTGCCGTAGATACGGGTATTTTCAGGATAACGACGGGCCAGATTCGACCAAGGATCATCTCCCATCTGCTTTAGACCGAGTGACACACGCTGCTTATCACGATCGAACTTGAGTACCTTAACGGTAATTTCATCAGCGATATCCACAACCTCGGAAGGATGTTTGACGCGCTTCCAGGCCATATCGGTAATGTGCAGCAGGCCGTCGATACCGCCCAGGTCCACGAATGCGCCGTAATCGGTCAGGTTCTTTACTACACCCTTAACCTCCATGCCCTCTTCCAGATTCTCCAGCAGGGTCTCGCGCTCTTCGCTGTACTCGGTCTCAACCACCGCACGGCGGGAAACCACAACGTTATTACGACGGCGATCCAGCTTGATCACCTTGAATTCCAGGTCCTTGCCTTCCAGATATGAGGTGTCGCGCACCGGACGCACATCCACCAGTGAGCCTGGCAGGAAGGCGCGGATTTCGCCTAATTCGACGGTAAAACCACCCTTCACCTTGCCGTTGATCTGCCCCACAACGGTTTCCTGGGATTCGAACGCCTTATCCAGGAAGGTCCATGATTGCTCACGTTTAGCCTTCTCGCGTGATAGGCGAGTTGCGCCAAAGCCGTCTTCCACGGCATCAAGCGCCACCTCTACCTGATCGCCAACGGCAACTTCGAGTTCACCGTTGTTATCTAAAAACTGATTCTTGGGGATAACGCCTTCTGATTTCAGCCCAGCATTAACGATGACTGAGTCAGAGGTGATGTCCAGTACGGTTCCAATTACGATGGCGCCAGGGCGTAGCTGAGTGTTAGCAACACTCTCTTCAAACAATTCTGCAAAACTTTCGGTCATGAGTTGATATTCCTAGGAATGGCCGCATAAACGTCTGATCACATGGTGAACGACGGTCTAAAGTTAAAAAAAAGCCCACTGCAATAAGTTGCCGTGAACTACCCTAAATATCCAGATCAGGAAACGTGCTACGCACCTTTTCCATGACCTGTTCTAACACCTCATCTATGGATAACGAGGTCGACTCCACCTCTAGCGCTGCGACCGGCGCTACCAGTGGAGCTACGTCTCGATTACGATCTCGCTCATCGCGTTCGCGTATATCCCTGACGAGATCGCGCAATCTAACACTTATTCCTTTTTCTTTCAACTGGTTATAGCGTCTTTTCGCCCTTTCTTCGGCACTTGCGGTCAGAAAGACCTTTATTGGTGCATCAGGGAATACCACGCTCCCCATATCGCGCCCATCCGCCACCAATCCCGGCGCTTTGGCGAAAGACCGCTGCCATTCAAGTAACGCCGCCCTAACCTCAGGAATAGCCGCCACCTTAGAGGCATTGTTCCCCGCTGTTTCAGTGCGAATCTGCTTGGTCACTTCTTCACCATCCAGATAGACTTCATCACCATCAAACCGAACATCCATACCCATAGCCAGTTCACACAATTTATCGACATGATCGAAGCCGATACCGGCCTGTTCAGCGGAATAACCAAGCAATCTATACAGGGCGCCGCTATCCAAAGTATCCCATCCCAGCCGCTCAGCCAGCAGTTTCGCAATGGTCCCTTTTCCTGATCCGCTGGGTCCGTCAATGGTTATCACCGGAACCATGTTCAGGCCTCTTCAACGGCTGCTATTTGCAGACCGCTCTGCGCCGCCAGGTTTACAAACCCCGGAAATGAGGTGTCCACATTCCTACAATCATTAATACGGATCTCGCCGGAGGCGCGTAATGCGGCCATGGCAAAGGACATGGCGATGCGATGATCGCCATGACTTTCTATCTGCCCGCCACTTAGAGTCCCGCCCTGTATGCGTATACCGTCCGGCGTTGCCTGAGCATCTATTCCTAAGGCCTGCAAACCGTCCGCCATCACTTGAATACGGTCACTCTCTTTTACCCGTAACTCCTCTGCACCAGTCAGAACGGTCTCTCCGTCCGCACAGGCAGCTGCTATAAATATCGCTGGAAACTCATCAATAGCCAGCGGAACCTGGTCCTCAGGTATCCTGATCCCGTTCAGTCTTGCCGATCTGACCCTGAGGTCGGCAACCGGCTCGCCACCGATCTCTCTACGGTTAGTTACCTCAATATCCGCGCCCATTAAACGCAGTATGTTAATAACACCATCACGGGTTGGATTTATGCCTACATGTTCTAGAACCACATCTGAATCAGGTGCAATACTGGCACCGACAAGGAAGAAAGCGGCAGAGGAGATATCGGCAGGTACATCTATATCACAGGCGGTGAGTTTACCGCCTCCATTTAGACTAATGCGGCTACCACTGGTTGTTATTGCGTAACCGAAGCCCCGCAACATGCGCTCAGTATGATCCCTGGTCGGGGCAGGCTCGATGACACTGGTGGTTCCTTCTGCATAAAGTCCGGCCAGCAATAAAGATGATTTGACCTGGGCGCTGGCCATCGGCATCGCATAATCAATGCCCTTGAGCGTAACATTGCCCTTAATCTGTAGCGGGGCTGTACCATTGTCGGTAGCGATAATCTGAGCGCCCATATACGACAACGGCTCGGTTACCCGGCGCATGGGTCGAATGGAAAGCGAGCTGTCACCGGTTAAAGTGGTATCGAATGACTGACCAGCCAACAGGCCTGAGAGCAAACGCATCGAAGTACCCGAGTTCCCCAAATCCAGCTCATTTTTCGGCGGCGTAAGACCATGCATACCCACACCATGGATGGTTACCCTCCCTGCTTCCGGGCCTTCTATCCGAACACCCATTTGTCGGAATGCATTCAGGGTGGCTAGGCTATCCTCACCCTCGAGGAATCCGCTTACATGAGTAACGCCTTCCGCCAAAGAACCCAGCATGATGGAGCGATGGGAAATAGATTTATCACCAGGCACCCGCAAGCTACCAGAAAGAACCCCGCCTGGCGTGACCTTGAATATAAGATTACTGGATGAACTCAATGCATACCTCGGTTGCTATTGTGACTTTTACAGAACATACGAATAAATCACGATTAATGCTTTTATTACATAATGTTATGTAATTTACTTAAAGTAGTATGTGACTATAAATTATGGCGGATATATGAAGATTATTCAGTCGAATCAGGAATCCCGTCTACATATTTATCGCGTGAATCTTTCGCGCGTTCGAATATCTCTAACAGACGTTCCCCATCACCCTGGGCAATGATATCCACCATGGTGTGCATATCAGCGATATAGCCGTTCATCACAGAGCAGATGGCATTGCGATTAGCCATACAGATGTCGCGCCACATCACCGGGCTGGAGGAGGCGATACGGGTAAAATCCCGAAATCCGCCTGCGGCATAGCGGAAGATCTCATCGTTCTCCTTCATGCGCGCCAGCGAATCCACCAGGGCAAATGCAAGCATATGGGGGAGATGGGAGGTGGCCGCCAACACCTCATCGTGGTGCTCTACCGACATCATGGTTACATCACTGCCACACAGTTCCCACATCCTAGTTACACGCTGCACCGCTTCGCTGGATGTGGCTTCCGTAGGCGTAAGGATAACCCTTCTGTTCTGATACAACTCGGCAAAAGATGCCTCTACCCCGCTATTCTCCGTGCCTGCTATCGGATGCCCAGGTACAAACTCCGGCAATTCTTTTCCGAATACAGCCCGGCAATCCGTCACAACACTGCCTTTACTGCTGCCGCCATCTGTGATGACGGCACCCTCCATCAGATGTCCCTGCATGGCGGCAAAGGTATCCTGCATGGCTCCCAATGGCACGGCCAAAAAGACCATATCCGCGCCCTCTACCGCCGCACCCACATCGTGGGTATAGCCGTCTATGACGCCTAGTTTCACCGCCTTTTCCAGGTTTTCCCTGCCACGCCCACATCCAATCACCTCGCCTACTTCGCCCGCGGCACGCAGGGCGCGGGCCAATGAGCCTCCGATAAGGCCGACTCCGATGATGGCCAATCTCTTGATCAGCAAAGTCCCAGCACCTTTTTCATGGCGGTAAGCAGCCGCGTATTCTCTTCTGGCAATCCTATTGATACCCGCAGATGGTTGGGGAGGCCGTAGCCAGCTATGGGACGTACTATGCACCCTTCCCGCAACAGGGACTGATCCACTTCAGCACCTGATCTGTTTACATCTACAGTGATAAAATTACCTGCCGACGGGATATATTCCAGACCCATCGAATCAAATCCATTCTTGAGTTGTAACATCCCTTCCCTATTGATCTCGATAACATGTTGGATAAAAACCTGGTCATTCAACGCCGCCCTGGCCGCAGCCAAAGCCATTGAGTTGACGTTAAATGGCTGCCGCACCCGGTTGAGCAAATTGGCCACGTCAGGATGAGACAAACCGTAGCCAACACGCAGACTGGCCAAACCATAGGCCTTCGAAAAGGTACGGGTAACTATCAGATTTGGAAAGTCATTCAGCCACTTGGAAGCATCCGGGAAATCCGGTTCATCCACATATTCGATATAGGCCTCGTCCACTACGACGATGGTTGCTGCTGGAACGGCCTCAAGAAACGCACGCAGCTCACCGGAACTAAGCCAGTTTCCGGTCGGGTTGTTGGGATTGGCTATCCAGATTACACCGGTGCGTTCGCTGATCAGTGCGGACATGGCATCCAGATCGTGGCCGTAATCCTTTGCTGGCGCCACCTTAAGCGCAGCCCCCACCGCCTGACTGCTCAAGGGATAGACTGCAAAGGCGTGCTGTGAAAACAGCGACTCCTTGCCGGGGCCAAGAAATACCCGGGCGATAATATCCAGTACATCGTTGGAGCCGTTACCCAGGGTGATGCAGTCCGCATCAACCCCATGCCTGTCAGCAAGCGCGCTACGCAGTTCATAGCCACCACCGTCCGGATAACGTGCGATCTCGTTAAGCTCCTTGTTGATCGCCTCCAAAACCAATGGGCTGCATCCGAGTGGATTCTCGTTCGAGGCCAGCTTAACCGAGTTCTTTATACCCAGTTCACGCTCCAGCTCAGATACCGGCTTCCCAGGCACATATGGGTTGAGGTTTTGCACCCCTGCTGCGGCTATCTTGAGAAATTTATTACCCATGTGTCTATCACAAAACCGCTATCGGAAAAGAGCCCAGTATTTTAAACAGACTGGCATCGGCCTTAAGGTCTTCCAAGGCACGAGCGACCACAGGGTCATCCTTGTGGCCTTCGATATCAATGAAGAACACATAGTCCCATGTCCCGCGCCGTGAAGGTCTGGATTCGATGCGTGTCATGCTGATGTTATGTTTGGCCAGCGGACTTAGCAACGTATTCAGGCTACCGGCAACGTTGCGTGCAGAGAGCAGCAGTGTGGTTTTATCCCGACCGCTCATGGCCGCACCCTGACGACCTATAACCAGGAATCTGGTGGTATTGTCCGGTTCGTCTTCAATGTTCTCGGCAAGGAAATCGAGCCCATATATCTCGGCCGCCATATCTCCGGCGATGGCAGCTGAATTTGGCTCCAGACTGGCAAGGCGAGCGGCCTCGGCATTACTGCCTACCGGCATCTGTTCAGCAAAGTGCAGGTTTCGATCCAGCCAGAGACGGCACTGGGCCAGGGACTGCTGATGGGAGTAGACCTTGTTGATTGCAGACAGATCCCGCCCTTTGCTCATCAGGTGGTGATGGATGCGCAGGCTGACCTCGCCGCAGATCTGCAGGCTGGAGTTGAGAAACATATCCAGGGTGTGACTGATCATGCCTTCTGTGGAATTTTCCACCGGCACCACCCCATAGTTACAATCACCTGACTCCACATCCCGAAAGATATCCGGAATTGAGGCCAGGGCCACTGTATCGACAGAATGCCCAAAGTGCTTCAGCGCCGCCGACTGGGTGAAGGTCCCCTCTGGTCCAAGGAAGGCGATACGCATTGGTTGTTCCAGGGCCAGGCATACCGACATGATCTCCCGGAACAGCCGCGTCATCTCCTCATCACCCACCGGGCCCTGGTTGCGCTCTTTTACCGCAGCCAGGACACTGGCCTCGCGTTCCGGGCGATAGAAAAATGCCTCGCCATCTCCCTGCGTCTTTACCTGCGCCACCTCCTGAGCGGCGCTGGCCCGCTGATTGATCAGATCCTGAATCTGCTCATCTATCGAGTCGATACGTTCACGTATCTGTTGCAGTTTTTCCTTCTCGTCCATAGCAGTGAGTGGTCCGCTAACGCCGTTGTTTAATTATTTACCAAGACACCTTACAGATAGAACGCCTTTGATACCAAGGATAAGATCAATAGTATTCTGATCCGGCTCCTTGTCTACGTCTATCAGGGTCATGGCGATGTCACCGCGTGATTTGTTCACCATATCCAGTATATTCAGTCCCGCACCGGCCAGGTCGGTGGATATCTGTCCCAGCATATTGGGGACATTCGAGTTTACCACCGCCAGCCGGAAGCCATCATTACGGCTGAGGTGAATGGCCGGAAAATTGACCGAGTTGGTGACATTACCGTTCTCCAGATAATCGCGCACCTGTTCTGCCACCATTACGGCGCAGTTTACCTCCGCCTCGCCGGTAGACGCGCCCAGGTGCGGCAAGGTGATGCACTTGGGATGATCCTTCAACAGGTTACTGGGGAAATCACATACATATCCATATAGCTTGCCGGAATCCAGGGCTGGCACCACCGCCTCGTCATCAATAATGCCGTTGCGGGAGAAATTGAGGATGATGGCATTGTCTTTCATAATCTTGATGCGATCGGCATTGACCATGTTTTTGGTGGAGTCGATCAACGGCACATGGAAGGTGACAAAGTCCGATTTAGACAGCAGATCATCCACACTCAGGGCCTCCTTTACATCGGAGGACAACATCCAGGCGCTCTTCTTGGTGATAGTAGGATCGTAACCGATGACATTCATGCCCAGGGCGCGGGCAGCGTTGGCCACCTTTACGCCGATCGCTCCCAGGCCTACCACACCCAAGGTACGACCCGGCAGTTCAAAACCCACATAGCCCTTCTTGCCAGCCTCTACCTGCTTGCTGATCTCGGCGTCATCTCCCTCCAGACCACGGGCGAAATCCCAGGCCTTCCCAAGGTTGCGACAGGCCATGAGCATGCCCGCCAGCACCAGTTCCCTTACCGCGTTGGCGTTAGCACCCGGGGCGTTGAACACTGGGATGCCCGATTCAGTCATGCGATCTACCGGGATATTATTGGTACCGGCACCGGCACGGCCTATCGCCTTCACGCTCTTCGGCACCTCCATGTCGTGCATCTTGTAGGAACGCAGCAGGATCGCGTCCGGGTTGGTCATCTCGGATGCGATCTCATAGTTGTCGCGTGGCAGTTTCTCCAGACCAACCACGGAGATATTGTTCAGGGTTTGAATCTTAAACATGCTTAATCACCTTCTATTTATTTTGCACCGGATATCCTACCCGCGATCTCCGGTGGAGATTAGCCATTAACCGTTGCGCTTGGCAAAACCAGCCATGAATGCTATCAGTGCGTCTACACCTTCCTCTGGCATGGCGTTGTAGATACTGGCGCGCATACCACCAACTGACCTGTGCCCCTTCAAGGTCACCAGTCCGGCCTCTTTCGCCTCGCTCAGGAAGGCCGCATCCAGATCCGCGTTGGGAAGGACAAAGGGAACATTCATCCAGGAACGGCTTTCGGTAGTGACCGGGTTGGTATAGAACCCTGAGCCATCAATTGCAGCATACAGCTTGGCCGCCTTGCGCTGGTTTAGCTCTGCCATGGCCTGCAAGCCACCGTTCTTCTTCAGCCATTTAAATACCAGTCCGGCCAGATACCAACCATAGGTGGGCGGGGTGTTGTACATGGATTCGCCATCCGCCATAGTGGCATAGTTAAACATAGTCGGGGTTACAGGCAGAACGTCCCCCAGCAGATCATCTCTTACAATCACCACGGTAAGACCAGCCGGACCGATGTTCTTTTGAGCGCCAGCGTAGATCATGCCGAACTTGGAGACATCCACCGGACGCGACAGGATAGTGGAAGACATATCCGCTACCAGCGGCACATCGCCAGTCTCTGGGATATACGGAAACTCCACGCCCTGGATGGTCTCGTTCGGGGTGTAGTGTACATAGGCCGCATCGGCAGAAAGCGCCAGATCGCCCTGCCCTGGAGTGGTGGTGAACTTGGACTCCTCGGTAGTAGCCGCAATGTTTACCTCACCATAACGCTTGGCCTCGGACACCGCCTTCTTAGACCAGGAACCGGTAACGATGTAATCAGCGCCCTTCTTGCCGCGCAGCAGATTCATCGGGATGGCAGCGAACTGGGAGGAGGCGCCACCCTGCAGGAACAGGACCTTATAGTTATCCGGAATCGCCAGCAGGTCGCGCAGATCAGCCTCGGCTTCAGCGGCGATAGAGGTAAATTCCTTACCCCGGTGACTCATCTCCATCACAGACATGCCGCTGCCATTCCATTCAAGCATCTCGTCCTTCGCCTGTTGCAATACTTCTTCTGGGAGTACAGCCGGACCGGCGCTGAAATTATAGACTCTGGACATTGTTATAAGATCTCCAACATTATGTATTTAAAGATAATTTTGTTTAGATAATTTATTCGCCCGCTTCTTCCGCATCCTCATCATCCACATCAATCGAGGCAATACGCTCAATACCGATGAGGCGTTCCCCATCGCTGACGTTGATGACCTTGACCCCTTGGGTATCACGCCCCATGACCGATACATCGGACACCCTGATTCTGACCAGGGTACCACCATCGGTAATCAGCATGACCTCGTCGTCATCCGCCACCAGCTCGGCACCTACCTGATCACCGTTGCGCTCGGAGGTCTTGATCGAGATCATACCCATGCCGCCGCGTCCCTTGGCCGAATATTGATCCAGAGAGGTACGCTTGCCAAAACCGTTTTCGGTCACGGTAAACACCGTCTTGTCATCCTCGGTAATGATCAGGGAGATGACGGATTGCCCCTCGGCCAACTTGATGCCACGAACACCACAGGCAGTACGCCCCATCGGACGTACGTGGGATTCGTTGAATCTTATCGCCTTGCCAGCGCTGGTGAACATCATGACATCCTTGCTGCCATCTGTGATGGCCACACCAATCAACTGATCATCCTCTTTCAGGTCCACGGCGATAATGCCGCTGGCCCGAGGACGGGAGAAATTCACCAGATCGGTCTTTTTTACCGTGCCGGAGCTGGTGGCCATAAAGACATACAGATCTTCGCTGTACTCGCGGATTGGCAGCACCGCATTGATACGCTCACCCTCTTCCAATGGCAGAATATTGTTGATTGGCTTGCCCCTGGCGCCGCGTCCGGCCTGCGGCAATTGATATACCTTCAGCCAGTAGACCTTGCCGCGGTTGGAGAAACACAAGATCGTGTCGTGGGTACTGGCTACAAACAACTGATCAATAAAGTCCTCATCCTTGGTGGCGGCGGCGGATTTACCCTTGCCTCCACGGCGCTGGGCCTGATACACATCCATGGGCTGGGCCTTGGCGTAACCAGCATGTGAGAGGGTAACCACTACGTCCTCTTCCGTGATCAGGTCTTCCAGGGTCAGATCCAGATGCGATTCCAGGATCTCGGTGCGGCGAACATCGCCATACTGATCGCGCATCTCCACCAGTTCATCCCGAATCACCTGCATCAGACGATCGGCATTGGAGAGTATATCCAGCAGATATTCGATCCGGTCCAGGATCTCGCCATATTCGGTCAGGATCTTATCCTGCTCCAGGCCGGTCAGTCGGTGCAGACGCAGATCCAGAATGGCCTGGGCCTGGACCTCGGTCAGGAGATAGCCCTGCTCGCTCAGGCCGTATTGCGGCTCCAGGTCCTGCGGCTTGGAGGCGTCTGCTCCGGCACGCGCCAGCATGGACTCGACGGTTCCAGACTGCCAATGGCGCGATAACAGTTCCTGTTTGGCCTCGGCCGGGTTCTTGGCCGCCTTGATAAGGGCAATCACCTCGTCGATGTTGGCCAGTGCCACCGCCAGACCTTCCAAGAGATGGGCGCGGTCCCTGGCCTTGCGCAGTTCGAACAGGGTGCGTCTGGTGACCACCTCACGCCTATGCCGGATGAAATACTCCAGCATCTGTTTCAGATTCAATAGACGTGGTTGGCCATCCACCAACGCCACCATGTTGATACCGAATACATTCTGCATCTGAGTGTGCTGATATAGATTGTTCAGCACCACCTCGGAGACCTCGCCGCGGCGCAGTTCGATCACCACCCGCATGCCGTCCTTGTCTGACTCATCGCGTATCCCGGTGATGCCCTCGATGCGCTTGTCTTTAACCAGCTCGGCGATCTTCTCCAACAGTCTGGCCTTGTTGACCTGATACGGCAGCTCGGTGACCACGATGCGCTGCCTATTGCCGGAGTCATAATCTTCGACCGCAGTCCTGGCTCGGATATAGACCTTGCCACGACCGGTCTTGTAGGCCTCATAGATCCCCTGGGCGCCGTTGATCATGGCGGCGGTCGGAAAATCCGGTCCCGGGATATATTGCATTAACTCCTCAACCGTGGACGCCGGATTATCGATCAGAGCGATGCAGCCGTTGATGGTCTCGGTAAGGTTGTGCGGCGGGATGTTGGTCGCCATACCCACCGCGATACCGGCGGAACCATTTACCAGCAGATTGGGGAAACGGGCCGGAAGGACCGTGGGCTCCCGTTCAGATTCGTCGTAGTTTAAGGTGTAGTCGACAGTGTCTTTGTCCAGATCGTCCAGCATGCTGTGGGCAATCTTGGCCATACGCACTTCGGTGTAACGCATGGCGGCCGGGGCATCCCCATCCACGGATCCGAAGTTACCCTGTCCGTCCACCAGCATATAGCGTAGCGAGAATGGTTGTGCCATGCGCACAATGGTGTCGTACACGGCAGTATCACCATGCGGGTGATATTTACCGATGACATCACCCACCACCCTGGCGGACTTTTTATAGGGTTTGTTCCAGTCATTACCCAGCTCACTCATGGCGAACAGGACACGCCGATGCACCGGTTTCAGACCATCCCTGACATCTGGCAAGGCACGCCCCACGATTACGCTCATGGCGTATTCGAGGTAGGAGTGCTGCATCTCGTCTTCTAGGTTTACGGGTAAAACTTCTTTGGCAAATTCTGTCATGAACTTCTTAAAAGCGTCTGGTAATAACGCCTAAATCCTCAATCTATTTAACCCTGTGCCAAAAATCCTGGACCACCAGCATTCCGCACGAATAACAGCGATAAAGCATAACACATTTAGGGTGGGTGCTGCTTGAAAAATAAACCCCTGATATCGCCTTTGAGAGCGTCTGAATCAGAACGACATCAACTTCCGCATCTTTTCTGGGTTTGGCGAGAGGATAACACCCCTTTCCGTGACGATTGCGTCCACCAGTGTCGCCGGGGTCACGTCAAATACCGGATTCCAGGCATCCACCCCTGATGCCCCCAGTTGCTTACCACCGCAATTGAGCACCTCTTCCGGGGCACGGAATTCGATAGGGATCTCTTCTCCTGAGGCCGTAGACATATCTATGGTGGAGGTTGGGGCCGCCACCATCACCTTCACGCCGTGGTGTTTGGCGGCCACGGCCAGGTTGTAGGTGCCGATCTTGTTGGCCACGTCGCCGTTGGCGGCAATGCGGTCTGACCCGACTATTACCCAACCAACTCCTCCTGACCGCATGCGGCTGGCAGCGGCGCTATCCGCCAGCAAGGTAACAGGGATATTGTCCTTGTGCAGTTCCCATGCGGTAAGGCGCGAGCCCTGTAACCAGGGTCTGGTCTCGTCCGCATAGACCCGCTCTATTTTGCCATCCCGCCAGGCACTGCGGATAACCCCAAGGGCAGTGCCATAACCACCTGTCGCCAGGGCCCCGGCGTTGCAGTGGGTTATGACTGAAGTGGCGGATTCGATCAACCCGGCACCCAGATCCCCCATAGCGCGGTTTGCGTCCACATCCTCTTGATGAATATTTCTGGCCTCTTGCAACAATCTTGGCACCGGATCACCGGCATCAAGCTCACTAATCAGCCGCTCCATACGTTCCAAGGCCCAGAATAGATTAACCGCTGTGGGGCGTGATGCCGCCAGAGTCTTCATATCTGCTTGCAGACCATCCTTCCATCCCGCGCCTTTGGCCGCATAGCTGGCGCGCGCCGCCAACACCACGCCAAAGGCGGCGGTAATGCCGATGGCCGGAGCACCGCGTACCACCATATCGGTTATGGCCTGAGCCGTGGCCGCTGCGGTCTGTAGCTCCAGGTACAACTCTTCTGTGGGCAGGATTCTTTGATCTAAGAGGTATAAACGGTCATTCTCCCAGACGATCGCCTGATCGGCATCCGCCCGGATAGTGAGTGGCATTGGTTGCATGTTTAGTAGGTTCCAAGGTTTTTATTTATACTTCGCATTCTATAGGATCAAACGCGCAATCAAAAATAAAGGCCATAGCTTGAACATAGACACCTTGATAGACGCCCGCTGGGTGATACCGGTGAACCCGCATGACATAGTTCTGGAACACCATTCGATAGCCATCCATGATGGCCGTATCCTAGACATCCTGCCTACTGCCGAGGCGGATAAGTATCAGGCGGCATCCAGGCACAGCCTCACCACCCACGCCCTGATCCCCGGTCTGATAAACACCCACACCCACGCCAGCATGAACCTGCTACGTGGGCTGGCAGACGACCTACCGCTTATGACCTGGCTAAATGAACACATCTGGCCAGCGGAAAAGAAGTGGGTCAATGAAGAATTCGTGGCCGACGGCACCAGACATGCCATTGCAGAAATGATGCGCGGCGGCGTCACCTGCTTTAACGATATGTATTTTTACCCTGATGTCACAGCCCACGTCTGTGCAGAGGCTGGCATGCGTGCGGTGGTGGGTCTGATTATGATCGACTTTCCTTCCGCCTGGGCCAGCACCCCGGATGAATACCTACACAAGGGCATAGAGGTGCATGATCGCTATCGCAAGCATCCCCTGATCACTACCGCGTTCGCTCCTCATGCCCCCTATTCTGTTTCGGATGAACCGTTGGACAAGATCCGCGTCCTGGCGGATGAGTTGGGTATGCAGATCCACATCCATCTGCACGAGACTCAGGATGAGATCAAGCAGGGCCTGGAAAAATATGGAACCAGGCCAATCCAACGGCTAAACGATCTGGGACTGATCTCTCCCTCCCTGGTTGCGGTACACATGACCCAGTTACAAGACGATGAGATAGAGATATTCGCCCAATCAGGCGCCCATGTGGTGCACTGCCCGGAGTCCAACCTGAAGCTGGCCAGCGGCTTCTGCCCCAGCGCCAAGCTGTTACAGGCCGGGGTCAATGTCGCCCTGGGCACAGACAGCGCCGCCAGCAACAACGATCTGGATATGTTCAGCGAGATGCGCACCGCAGCCCTGCTGGCCAAAGGAGTCTCTGGAGACGCCAGCGCCCTGCCCGCGGCCACCGCGCTCCGCATGGCCACCTACAACGGAGCGGTGGCGCTGGGCATTGCAGAAGAGACTGGATCGTTGGAGGTCGGAAAATATGCCGATATCACGGCCGTAAATCTCGGCGGCATTGAGGCCCAGCCAATCTACCATCCTATCTCCCAACTGGTGTACGCCAGCAGCCGCACCATGGTTACAGACGTATGGATTGCAGGTAAACAGGTCGTAAAAACCGGCGACTTGACCACCCTTGACCGCGATAGAATATTAGGGGATTCTGCCCGCTGGCAGGCAAACGTGAAAGAACAGGCATAGCAAGCATGATGAGCAAAACACACAACGTTGATCACGGCGAAGTCAACAAATTTGAACAACTGGCGTCCCGCTGGTGGGACCAGGACAGCGAGTTCAAGCCCCTGCATGAGATCAATCCACTGCGTCTTGACTATATTGATGAACGGGTAGGTCTCGCTGGCAAGACTGTACTGGACGTAGGTTGTGGCGGTGGCATCCTGTCTGAAAGCATGGCTGCCCGCGGCGCCACCGTGACCGGCATCGACATGGGGGAAGCACCCCTGTCAGTGGCAAAGCTGCACCTGCTTGAGTCAGGGCTTGAAGTAGATTACATGCGCATCCCGGTGGAACAACTGGCAGAGGAACGCCCAGAAAGCTACGACGTGGTCACCTGTATGGAGATGCTGGAGCATGTTCCTGACCCAGCTTCCGTGATCCGCGCCTGCGCCAAACTGGCAAAACCGGGAGGGCAGCTATTTTTTTCTACCCTGAACCGCAACCCCAAATCCTATATGTTTGCCATCGTCGGCGCAGAATACATCTTGCGGCTGTTACCGAAAGGCACCCATGACTACGACAAGTTCATCCGCCCATCAGAGTTGGACAGATGGATAAGGGATGCCGATCTAAAGACCACCCATATCACGGGCCTTAACTACAATCCGCTCACCCAGACCTACAAGCTATCCCCAAATGTGGATGTGAACTACATGGTCAGCTCAGCCAAAGACTCAGATGTCTAAACTGCTCTTGCTCGACCTGGATGGCACCTTCGCCGATACCGCTCCGGATCTGGCCAACGCCCTTAATAAAACCTTGGAACTGCACGGCAGACCATGCATGTCTCTGGAACAAATCAGGCCAGCCGTATCCCACGGCAGTTTTGCCCTGATCAGACTCGGATTTGGGATGGACCCTGACGACAGCAGATTCGAGCCTCTGCGCCAGGATCTGTTGGGTTTCTATACGGACAACATTTGCCTCCACACCACCCTGTTTCCAGGCATGGAAGAACTGATAGATAAACTGGACGCAAATCATACCCCCTGGGGCATAGTCACCAACAAACCAGAGTGGCTTACCAATCCACTGATGAAACAGTTGGGCATGGACAAACGAGCGGCATGTGTCGTGAGTGGAGACACCACTGCGAATCCCAAACCACACCCAGAACCGATCCTGTACGCCTGCAAGCAGGCAGGCAACCATGACCCTGCCGACTGCATATTTGTGGGGGACGCCAAAAGAGACATCGAGGCTGGCAACAGAGCCGGTACCACCACCTTGGTGGCGATGTTTGGCTATATAGACCCGGAGGATCGCCCGGAAGAGTGGGATGCGGATGGATATGTAGAACACCCGGCTCAGATACTGGAGTGGTTGCATCCGCACTAAAAAACTAACCTGATATAATCTACTGCCAGCAATCAAATAATCACAGAGAAGTACCAAATGACGTTTGAATACAATCCACCTCAAGATCTGCTCAAGGGAAGAACCATCCTGGTAACCGGGGCCGGTGATGGCATTGGTCGTGTCGCCGCCAAGGAGTTTGCCAGCCATGGGGCCACTGTAATCCTTCTGGGAAAGACCATCCCCAAACTGGAAGCGGTCTACGACGAGATTGAGGAGATGGGAGCAACTCAGCCTGCAATCTATCCAATGAACCTGGAAGGGGCATCTCCCCACGACTATCTGGAACTGGCGGAAAAACTGAAGCAGGAATTCGGCTCGCTGGAAGGCCTGCTGCACAACGCTGCCATACTGTATTACCTAAGTCGGATCGACGATTACGAACCCCAAACCTGGTTGAAGGTAATGCAGATCAATCTGAACGCCCCATTTCTGCTTACCCAGACCCTGCTGCCCTTATTACACAAGGCAAAAGACGCTTCCATACTATTCACATCCGACCATGTAGGGAGAAAGGGCAAGGCCTACTGGGGAGCTTACGGTGTGTCAAAATTCGGTATCGAAGGACTGATGCAGACACTTGCAGATGAGACAAGGGACACCAGCGCGATCAGGGTAAACAGCATAGCCCCAGGCCCAACCCGCACCGGTCTAAGAACCCAGGCTTTCCCTGGAGAGGACCCTGCTAACATAAAGCCGCCCGAAGCGCTCATGCCGTTATATCTATGGTTGATGGGACCTGATAGCATCGGTAAAACCGGCATGTCTGTGGATGCAGAGGCGGAAGATCCTTTCCGCTAAAGCTGAAAATAGTCGTGATAAAGGCCAAACTTGCGTCAAATTATTGTCTTTTTAGCGACGCACCTCACAGAAAAGCTCTATAACCTGTTGATAATAAAGGGCACCAAACAATAATGGCACACTTCTAGCTTATACATTTCGCAGAACAACCGTTGTCGGGGATGTAAATGATGGAAGCACAGGTTCAAAACAATATAATTATCCGGAACAGAGACCTAATGCCTAACCTACCCAAGATTCAAGAAAATTTAGAAGAGATAGATGATCTTGAGCCAAAACGGTTGGAGCTGGCTAGCGTCCTGCAAAGAACATTAGAGCCAAAAGAGCTGATTTCTCTCTTTTCCAGAGAACTGAACAAACACGTTTCGTTTGACGGACTCTCTTATGATTTTGAAGACCTGAACATCAACATTAGGCTGGGTGAGCTTGCACAGCATAACTGTTCCTACGAACTCAACATAACAGACCAACACCTCGGCAACATCGCCCTATATAGAAAAAGCGCCTTTCACGAGGATGAACTGGCGATAACCGAGAACATGGTTGCTGGCCTGCTATACCCACTGCGCAACACCCTGCTCTACCAAAAGGCGCTGATATCGGCCACCACCGACCCACTCACTGGAGTGAGAAACCGCACAGACATGGAAAACACCATGAAACGTGAGATCGGTCTGGCAAACCGCTATGAGACCCATCTATCACTCATCCTGTTCGACCTGGACCATTTCAAGGCAATAAATGATCAGTATGGCCACCTGATCGGCGATCAGGTCTTGCGTGCGGTAGCCAACGTAGCCGAAGACTCCATCCGCGATTCCGATATGATATTTCGTTTCGGTGGTGAGGAATTCATTGTCCTTCTCAGTAGAACCGACATCTCCGGGGCCGCGTTACTGGCCGAAAGGATGAGACGCAGAATAGAAGAACTGAAGATATTCCCAGATCTTGATCTACACACAACCGCCAGCATGGGGGTAGTAACCCTGACTAAAGATGAGACCGCCGAGACCATCTTCATGCGCGCCGACAACGCCCTGTATCGCGCAAAAAGCAATGGCCGCAATATGGTGGTTATAGACAACGATAGTGCTTGAGCAGGCGATTTTGTGGATAATAGGCCCGCAAAAGCAGCCACTGTCCATAGTCTATGTCGCGTATCATCCTGTTCAATAAACCCTACGGTGTATTAACCCAATTTACCGACGGCGATGACCGTTCGACCCTGGCCGACTTCATTCCAATCAAAGATGTCTACCCGGCAGGCCGCCTGGATCGCGATAGCGAAGGCTTGCTGCTTCTTACCGATGACGGCAAACTCCAACACCATCTGGCCAACCCCAAATTCAAAACCTGGAAGACCTATCTGGTTCAGGTGGAAAACATCCCTAGTAAAGATAGCCTGCAACAACTGCAAGAGGGTCTCCTGCTCAAAGACGGTCCAACCAAACCGGCCCAGGCCAAACTCATACCACCACCGGAGCTATGGTCCAGAGAACCCCCGGTACGTTTCAGAAAGAATATCCCCACTCAATGGCTGGAGATAAAGATCCGCGAAGGTCGTAACCGCCAAGTCAGACGCATGACCGCAGCCATTGGCCACCCTACCCTACGCCTGGTACGCACCAGAATAGGCAAATGGCGATTGGGTAAACTGCAACCAGGAGAATGGCTGCAATTGGACGAAAGTTGATGGCTGGATTTTAAGATCACTGTCTTTCCCATTTATTATACAATGGCAAAAACAGCTTCAGGAACCATCAATGCAATCTTCCAGACATCTAACACCAATATTCTTAGCCTTCTTCTTCATCTCCCTTTCTGCCGCTTCGGCCAGTGAGGAATATGCAACCTCAGGCATACCAGAACTGCCGGGCGATCCATCGCTGAACGCCTTCCCGATATGCTATAAGCACACCTGTGCGGCGGTTGCGACCCTCTCCCTAAGCCCTTCAGAGTGGGGAGAGATAAGGCAGATATTCAAGCCTAGCGCGGATAGTCCTGAGGCAGAACGCCAGCTGATCAAGCAGGCTGTCGCCCGACTGGAGGTAATCATTGGCAAGAAGACAAATACCTCCCATGACAAAGGCGGAAATTTCGAAGGCATGTCTGTGCACGAAGGCTACCAGATGGACTGCATAGACGAATCATCCAACACCACCACCTATCTGGCACTGATGCAAAAAGATGACCTGCTGAAATGGCATACAGTACAACCAACCAAGACCAGGGGATTCTTTATCTTTGGCATGCCCCATACCACCGCCGTCATCAAGGAGAACCGGTCCGATGAGATGTGGGCGGTTGATTCATGGTTCCGCGACAATGGCGTCGAACCGGATATACTGCCAGTATCCATCTGGAGTGACGGCTGGCATCCACCGAAAGATAACTGATTTGGCTTAGAGCCTGTTCACGTCATGCATAGTCAGCAAAAGGTGATTGTCGGACTCTCAGGAGGAGTAGACTCCGCCGTGGCGGCCAAAATCCTACTGGACCAGGGCTGGCAGGTCGAGGCCCTGTTCATGAAGAACTGGGATGAGGACGATTCTGAAGAGTACTGCTCGGCGGCGGAAGACCTGGAAGATGCCCAGGCCGTAGCGGATATGCTCGACATCAAGCTCCACAGGGTCAATTTCTCTGCGGAATACTGGGAACGTGTCTTCGAGTATTTTCTATCCGAATACCGGGCCGGACGCACCCCGAATCCGGACGTACTCTGCAACCGTGAGATCAAATTCAAGGCCTTTCTGGACTACGCCCTGGAGCTTGGTGCGGACTATATCGCCACCGGCCATTACGCTCGTAAACAAATGGCGGATGATGGAAGCGTAAATCTATGCCTGTCTATTGATACGGCCAAGGATCAGACATATTTCCTGTACATGCTGAACCAGCACCAGCTTTCTCACGCCCTCTTCCCTCTGGCAGACCTCCCCAAAGATGAGGTAAGAAAAGTCGCGAAGGAGGCAAACTTTCCTAACCACGCCAAGAAGGACAGCACCGGCATCTGCTTTATAGGCGAACGCAAGTTCAGTGACTTTCTGAGCAAGTACCTCCCGGCGACACCAGGACCGATGACCACCCCTGATGGAGAATATCTTGGAGAACACAATGGCCTGATGTATTACACCCTGGGGCAACGCAAGGGTCTTGGCATCGGAGGACGATCGGATACAGAAGAGATCCCCTGGTTTGTAGTGGCAAAAGTGCTGGAAACCAACACCTTGGTGGTGGCACAGGGACACGACCATCCCATGCTGCTCAAACGGGGCCTGAATGCCAGCCAACTACACTGGATCGCAGGCAAACCTCCGGCCACTATCCCGCTCACCTGCCAGGCCAGGATCAGGCATCGACAACCGCTGCAAGGGTGTGAAATCATTTCGCTACAGGGAGATACCTGCCAGGTACGCTTTACTGAGAAACAGAGGGCGGTAACGCCAGGCCAGTCGGTGGTGTTTTATCTCAATGACATTTGCCTGGGCGGAGGGGTTATAGATCATGCATACTAAGAAACCATGGATGCTAGCTTTCGTAGGTATTGAATGAAAACAAATAGAGACCGCTGTATCGCGCTTGCAGGAATGTTCCAGGCCGCCAATCTGGTACAAGATGTTGCCTACAATGGCAGTTATGATCAAGAAGGCGCAACCGCCAGCATCTACAGCCTGTTTCAGGTGGACGCCGAATCTGTCCCGGCGGTTTATGGTGGTCTTGAGGGGATAACGAGCGGACTAAACCATCTCATAGGCCAACTCACCGGCAAAGAAGAGCGTCGTACTGAGATCACCGGCTATGTAATAAGCATGATGCATCTGGAAAGAAAACTGTCCAAACGCCCTGAGATGCTAAAGACCATATCTGACGGTATCGAACTCGCAACCACCAAACTGGTACATTTCCCCATGCTGCACGAGAATATTCTCTGGCAGCTTGCGGATATTTACACCAATACCATAAGTACCATGCTCCCAAGAATAATGGTGCAGGGCGATCCGGTGCAGCTGCAAAACAAGAACAATGTAAACATCATTCGCTCCCTGTTATTGGCCGGAATAAGGTCCGCCATGCTCTGGCATCAATGCGGGGGCAACCGCATCCAGGTAATCACGTCACGCAAGAAGATCGTTACCCATGCCACGGAACTTATGGAAGAGATCAAACAATCCAGGCATTGAACCTTCAAGCCCATTTTGCGTTACTCCAAACAATAGACGGAGAATACAATGAAGCTCACACCTATCTTCATACTAGCACTCATATTCACAGTTTCTGCATGTTCAGAATCAGGACAGGATCAGGCCAAAACCAAGACCTTTGAGCCACTCCCATCACCGGTAATTGAAACAGCGTCACAACCAATTTCCCAACCAGAAGTAGTAGAACAATCCACGCCGCTACCTGAAAATAAACAGCCGGTGATGGACGACGCTACACCTGGCACCTTGGACAAGGCCAAGGAGATCACCAACAACGCCGTAAATAAGGGCAAGGAGTATGGCGCTGCCGCCGTGGAAAAGAGCAAAGAGGTGTATGCCGATGTAAAAGAGAAAGGTGCTGAAACCGGCTCTACCATTGCCGACAAATCATCCGAGGCCTGGGACAAGACCAAAGAAGTAGCTGGTGATGTAGCGGATAAAACCAAGGAGGTAGCCGGTAATGTCGCAGACAAGACCAAGGAGGTAGCTAGCGATGTTGCAGATACGGCCAAGACCTACGGCAACAAGGCCGTCGATAAATCAAAAGAGTTGTATGAAGGCGCCAAAGAGAAATCACAGGAGCTATACGACAAGGCTACAGATTGATACGTAAAACAATACACAGCAATAAGATAGACATAAAAACCTAAAACAGTGGCCCCTTCTCCCCATTGGGGACCTCGGTACCCACTTGAGGGGTGGAAGGACGGGATGAGGGGGAAGTCTAACTAAATACATCATCTCGTGAATACCCCCTCACCCCAACCCTCTCCCCAAAGGGGAGAGGGAGTAAACTATATCCTGGCTGCGCAGTTAACAGAACAACAGTGTGTAATGTTATAATTTTCATTTTTCTCAAGGCACAGCGAGTATAAGACTATGGAATTGACCTCCCTCACAGCCATCTCCCCCGTGGATGGCCGCTACGGCAACAAGGTTACCGCCCTACAACCGATCTTCAGCGAGTATGGACTCATAAGGCACCGGGTACTGGTGGAGATACGCTGGCTGCAGGCCCTGTCCGCCCAGAATAAGATTGCAGAGGTACCGGCCCTAAGCGAACACGCCAACAATATACTCAACGCCATTGTGGATAATTTTAACGAGGAAGACGCCCACCGGGTCAAGAATATCGAACGCACCACCAATCACGACGTCAAGGCGGTTGAATATTTCCTGAAAGAGAAGATCACTGGCAACAAAGAGCTGGAGGCCATCAGTGAATTCATCCACTTCGCATGCACCTCAGAAGACATCAACAACCTATCCCACGCCTTGATGCTGCGGGAAGGACGGGGCCAGGTTCTGCTACCCCAGATGGATGATGTTATCCACGCCATAAAGGCCATGGCCCATGCATATGCGGAGATACCCATGCTCTCCCGCACCCACGGACAACCGGCCACACCAACTACCCTTGGCAAAGAGATGGCCAATGTCGCCTATCGCCTGCAGCATCAACGTACTCAGGTGGCTGCCGTACTACTTCTAGGCAAGATCAACGGTGCAGTCGGCAACTACAACGCCCACATGGCGGCCTACCCGGAACTGGACTGGCAACAATTCGCCCAGGACTTCGTGGAATCACTAGGCATAACCTGGAACCCCTACACCATCCAGATCGAACCCCACGACTACATGGCTGAACTGTTTGACGCCACAGCCAGATTCAACACCATCCTCATTGACTTCTGCCGGGATATCTGGAGTTACATCTCCATCGGCCACTTCAAACAGAAGACCATCGCCGGTGAAGTAGGCTCCTCCACCATGCCCCATAAGGTCAACCCGATCGACTTCGAGAATGGTGAAGGCAACCTGGGCATAGCCAACGCCCTGTTCGGCCACTTGGCGGCCAAACTGCCGATCTCCAGATGGCAGCGCGACCTGACCGACTCCACAGTACTGCGTAATCTGGGGGTCGGCTTCGCCCACACCAGTATCGCCCTGCAATCCATCCTGCGCGGTATTTCCAAACTTGAGGTAAATACCGAAAATCTGGCGGCGGATCTGGACGCCAACTGGGAGGTGCTGGCCGAACCGATTCAGACCGTCATGCGCAGATACGGTATCGAAAAACCATATGAAAAGCTCAAAGAGCTGACCCGCGGACACCGCATCAATCAGGAGGACTTAACCAGGTTCATAGATGGGCTGGAACTGCCAGATGAGGTGAAAAAGTCACTAAAGCAGCTTACCCCGGACAACTATATCGGCAACGCCGCGGAACAGGCGAAGAAGCTTTAGACATACTGGGGACACATTTAAATGCGTCCCATTCTCCTACGAGGCAGCACATAGGTCATCCTGATCTATGTGCTACCCATAACTGTGAACTATCTCACAACCAATCCCGGGCAAATTCATTAGAATCAAACCCAAGTCAGGAGGTTGTGTTGACGTCCCGTTTCCAACACACAGTTCCCCGATTGCCCTGCCCGCCTTAACTGGTGCGCGGGGTTCTTTTTTATCTGACGCAATAAAGACTACACTTAACCCTATACCGAAATACATGGGTTAAGATAAGCAAATGACAAAAGACATAGAATCACCTTCTCTGGATGGCGCCGTATTAGGCGAATCCTCTGGACAGATACATCTGAACAGCGTCGGAGAATGCAGAGATGCCGCCTTAAGCTTGGCCACCCAGGCCAAGAGATCCATCTATATATTCAGTTATGACCTGGACCATCAGATCTACAATCAGGTGGACTTCCTGGATGCGGTAAAAAACCTCGCCATACGCAGTGAGCACAGCCGAGTAAAGATTCTGTTGCAGAACAATGAGAGGGTTCAGAGGGAAGGCCACAGGCTGATACAACTCTGGAGACGGCTTACCAGCAAGATCGAGATAAGAAAGCCGGACCCCGACCATATAGACCACCTAGAAAACTTCCTGATTGCAGATGTGACAGGATACCTACACAGAAGACTCTACAGCGATTACGAGGCCACAGCCGCTTTCAACTCCAGGCTGGAGGCAAAACAACTTTCTACCTTCTTCCAAGAGGTTTGGGAAAGGAGTGAACCGGATTCGGAGCTACGCAATCTACATATATAACAAGGTGCCACAATGAAGCGATTACTCCTGTTATCACTACTGGTTTACCACTGCATAGCCCTGGCCGCTGACCCTATGGAAATCATTGAACTGAAGGCGCGCCCAGTTGAAGAGGTAATACCCATCATCAAACCGCTGGTGGAACCTAACGGCACCGTAACTGGCATGAATAACCAGCTGATTATACGCGCCACGCCAGAACAGATCGCCGATGTTAAGAAAATATTGGATAGCGTAGACCGCCCTGCCCGTAAACTGATCATATATGTGCGGCAAGGCGCATCCTACGATCTGGACAGAAATGGGATAAGTGCGGATATAAACGCTAAACTGGGCAAACACAGCAACATAACTACCGGTCAACGAGTAACCCCAGGAACAGCTCGCATCAAGGTGCGATCAAGCAGCACCAGCAGCCAACTGGATTCAACCCAGCACATCCAGACCCTGGAGGGAAAACCTGCATTTATCGCTACAGGTGAATCTGTGCCAATCAATGAACAGACGACCATCGTATCCGGAGGGGCAATCCAACAACAAAACAACGTACGCTACCTGGATGTTACTACCGGATTTTATGTGGTGCCCTACCTGAACGGTAACCAGGTAACACTCAGCGTCTCCCCGCACATGCAACGTCAGGGCTCAATCCATGGCACCTATGATATCACTGGTGCCAATACTACTGTGCGCGGAAGTATCGGAGAGTGGATAACTATCGGCGGTATTGCTGATAGCGTGGATACCACCAATTCCGGTGTGGTCAGGAAGGCGCAAACATCCGGCCACAATCAACACTCGATTCAACTCCTGGTCGAAGAGATACGCTAACTATCCTGGTAACACTAATCACAAAACTGGACTAAAACCATGCCTGAAGCAGAGAAGATCAACGAACTAATTTCCACCTATGTAATCCCCTGGGGCATAAACGTTATTTTTGCCATAGCTATCTTTGTTATCGGACGCATGATCGCCAAGGCGCTGATAAAACTACTGAAGAAGATATTGCAGAAGACAGAGATGGATAGGATTCTTATAAATTTCATCGCATCAATAGTTAATAGCGTCTTGCTGCTACTCATTATCATCGCCGCCCTCGATCAGCTAGGCGTAGACACAACCTCCCTCATCGCACTACTAGGCGCGGCAGGACTTGCCATAGGCCTGGCGCTGCAGAACTCCCTGCAAAACTTCGCCTCTGGCGTAATGATGATATTCTTTCGCCCCTTTAAGACCGGGGACTTTGTAGAGGCAGGAGGCACCTCAGGTATCATCGAATCTATAACTATATTCAACACCGTGATGCGCACTGGCGACAACCGCGCGGTCATCGTCCCGAATGGAGCCATCTACAACGGCAATATCATCAACTACTCGGCCAAAGATACCAGGCGTATAGATATGGTATTCGGCATAGGTTATGGAGACGATATAAAAAAGGCCAAGGATATTATGCTGGATATCCTGAACCAGGATGAGCGCATACTAAAGGAGCCAGAACCACTAGTTGCGGTTGATGAACTGGCCGAGAGCAGCGTCAACTTTGTGGTCAGGCCATGGGTAAAGAACGGCGACTATTGGCCGGTAAAATTTGATCTTACAGAAAAGATAAAGCTGGCCTTTGACACAAACGGTATATCTATTCCATATCCACAGATGGATGTGCATTTAGATAGGAGTGAATAGTTGTTGTGACAGGTTTATCGCACAGCAAAAAAAACGTCGACCACAAACGGAAGTGTTGATCGACGTTTTGCATCCCTTCGATGCTTCCATGCATAACCCTTGGGGTAGGGTCTAGGCTCCAAAGATCATCTATTCCATACGAATGATCTTGGTTAAACAGTAGGACATAGATATACCGCTGGCCATCAGAATTATCAATATTTGCTGTATGATTATTCTTACATGACATGCATGTCAGCGACTGCTATCCTTGCCGACTTTTTAGCCTCTAATCACGACAGATGTCCACAACCGAATACACCTTGGGCCAGCGCTGGGTAAGCGATGCGGAACCTGAACTTGGGCTTGGTTCCTTAATCCAACAGGAAGGTCGCACCATTACCCTATTCTTTCCAGCCACTGGCGAGACCCGCATCTATGCTGCGGAGAGCGCACCCATCACCAGGGTAATACTCCAACCAGGAGACATCACGGAAAGTGTTGAAGGATGGATACTTACGATAACCTCGGTACGGCAAGAACATGGTCTCTGCATCTATGCCGGACGCAAAGAAGACGGAACAGATGCAGAACTGGCAGAAGGCTCATTAAGTAGCTTTCTCCAATTCAACCGCCCCCAGGAACGTTTACTAAACGGACTGATCGACGATAACCACTGGTTCGAACTGCGTCGACGAACCCTTGAACAACGACAACTGCTGGCGCAATCCGATCTAATCGGATTGAACGGCGCACGCATTGAGCTACTTCCCCATCAACTCTATATAGCCCACGAAGTGGGGAAACGCCTGGCCCCCAGGGTGCTATTGGCGGATGAGGTCGGATTGGGTAAGACCATCGAGTCCTGTCTGATCCTGCATCGACAACTACTCAGCGGCAAGGCCAGTCGCGCCCTGATAGTGGTCCCGGAACCACTACTACATCAGTGGCTGGTCGAATTGGTACGCCGGTTCAACCTCAGATTCAGCCTGTTCGATGAAGAACGCTGCGATGCTATCAGCGCATCTGGTCAGGGCGATAACCCGTTTCTTGCGGAACAGTTGGTTATCTGTAGCCTAAGCCTGCTCACAGACTCGGAACGGCGCCGTAACCAGGCAGTAGCGGCCGGTTGGGATATCCTGATCGTGGATGAGGCACACCATCTGGAATGGCGTACGGATGCGCCCAGCCCAGCCTATCAGGCCGTGGAAATGTTGGCTATGAGCATACCCGGAGTACTACTGCTGACAGCGACCCCGGAACAACTTGGCCAATCCGGGCACTTTGCCCGCCTGCGACTGCTGGACCCCTCCCGCTTCCACTGTCTGGATACCTTCATGCAGGAACAGGAGCAATACCAGCCAGTTGCAGAGGCCGCGACACAACTTCTGTCGAACAAGCCACTCACTGCAAAACAGATAAAAAGCCTGTCGCAACTACTAAAGCATGACCAGGCATCGCAACTAATCGGTGAACTACAGCAGGGTAACTTCACGGCAACCGTCAAGGAACAACTCATTGAGATGCTGCTGGACCGGCACGGCACCGGCCGGGTCCTGTTCCGCAACACCCGCAGCAGGATCAAGGGATTCTCGCCGCGCAAGTTGCACAGCTACCCACTGGTCTATCCGAGTGAATACCAAGATTCTATCGAGCAGAATACGATTGACCCATTGCATCTACTCCATCCTGAAACAATCTACAACGATACAAATAAGCCCTGGTGGCAATTTGATCCACGCGTGGAGTGGCTGATAAACAAACTACGGGAGCTGAACCAGGAAAAGGTATTGTTGATATGTTCCAGTGCCGACACCGCTATGGGTCTGGAACAGACACTACGGCAACGTGAAGGTATGCCCGCAGCCCTATTCCATGAACGGCGCAGCATCATTGAAAGAGACCGGGCAGCCGCCTGGTTCGCAGACCAACAGCAAGGGTGTCAGATTCTGATCTGTTCCGAGATCGGCAGCGAGGGACGCAATTTTCAATTTGCGCACCACCTGATCCTGTTTGACCTACCGGCCAACCCGGACCTGCTGGAACAACGCATTGGAAGACTAGATCGCATCGGCCAGCGTCATAGCGTGCAACTGCATGCGCCATATTTCCAGAATAGCGCCCAGGAGATCATGCTGCGCTGGTATCACGAAGGACTGAACGCCTGCGAACAAACCTGCGCCCCCGGACAGCAGATATTCACGCAGATCAAAGAACAAATTTCCCAATGCATCAACTCCTCCGGCGCCGATCTCCAGAAATTGATTGCAGACACCAGAGAGTTATACCGAGCAACCAGCCAGCGCCTGGAACAGGGACGCGATCATCTGCTGGAGCTAAACTCCTGCCGCATGCGGTCGGCCAATGAACTGAAAGGTTCCATAGAGGCCAGCGATAACAACCCCAACCTTCCAGAATTTATGAGCGATCTATGTTCCGCATTCAATCTTGAAACGGAACCTCACAGCGAACACAGCCAGGTAATAAGGCCGGGCGCCCATATGCACGTGGAGCATTTTCCACATATGCCTGCGGACGGTCTAACGGTAACATTTGACCGCCCACATGCCCTGGCCCATGAAGACCGGCAATTTCTAACCTGGGAACACCCCATGGTGCGCGACGCCATGGAGATGCTATTGGAGCGTGAGGAAGGAAATAGCTGCGCCATGGCAATCAAGCATCCGAATGTCACGGCAAACTCTATCTTTCTGGAACTACTCTTCGTATTGGAATGCCCTGCCCCCAGAGAACTGGAGTCAGGACGTTTTCTGCCATCGACCCTGATCCGCACCGTAATCGATCAAAACTGCTCCGATCTAAACAAAACCCTGACACCGGACTTTATCGCCGCAAACAGCATATTCCTGGAAAAGAAGATACTGGGCAAACTGATAACACCGTTACGTAAACGTATTCAGGAGATGCTGCACCAAGGAGAACAACGGGCGGAATCAGCCGCCAAAGACCTGCTGGCCAATTCCATCTCAAAGATGCGTTCACAGTATGAGTTGGAGATTGAGCGATTGGTGGCGCTACAACAGATCAACCCCAACATCAGGCCGGAAGAGATAGGAATCATGCAGGAACAGCGGCGGCAGTTAGAATCGCACATGGCCTCTTCTAAGATAAGACTGGATGCGGTACGACTTATAGTGGCAATCTAAAGAACAGAAGAGATCCATTCCATTTTCATTCTTGTAGATGTGGGCAGGTTTAATAATTTGAAGCCGTAAACAGTCTGAGGCGTGCTGAAAATAGCGAATTATTCAGCTGTTCCCTAGATTGTGAGACCGCTAAGACAACCCCGCCTCTGCCAACAGTTCCAGCGCCGTTTCCATCGGATCCAATTTCAGTACCAACAACGCATGCCTACCATCAGAGGCCAACTCCGCATATAGATATTCGATATCGACTTCACTGCCATCGAAGATCGCCAATACATCGGCCAGGGCTCCTGGGTGATCATCAACCTCGATACCAACAACCTCCGAGATCAGGGCGGTATTGCCCATCTCATGCACCGCTTCCAAGGCGGCATCTGCATCATCCGGGATGAACCGCAAAATACCGAAACGGTCGGTATCGGCCAACATTAGCGCACGTAGATTTATCCCCCGCTTTCCCAAATGCCTGATGACCGGGACCAGCTTGCCTTGGCTTCTCTCTAGAAAAACAGATACCTGTTTAAGAATCATCTTCGCCCCCTCTATACGCCGGTCGTTATCGAACGTCGATCTATGATCCGCTTGGCCTTGCCCTCGCTGCGCTCAATGGATTTGGGATTTACCAGCTTCACCTTAGCCTGAATACCCAGCGCCAGTTTCAGCTCATGTTCTATGTTGCGCTCAAGCTCCATGACCACACGCACCTCATCGGAAAAGAGAGATTCGGCCATCTCCACCTCTACCTCCAGGGTATCCATAGAGCCTTCGCGATCAACCACTATCTGGTAGTAGGGCTCGACCCCCTCCACTCGCAGCAGCACCTCTTCCACCTGCTGCGGGAATATATTCACACCGCGGATAATCAACATATCGTCATCACGTCCCATCAGGCGATGAACGCGCCGTGAGGTGCGGCCACAAGCGCAGGGCTCTTCGATCAGATAGGTTATATCACGGGTACGATAGCGCAACACTGGCGTGCCGGTGCGGGTCAATGTGGTCAGTACCAGTTCGCCCACCTCTCCCGGCGGCAATACCTCACCGGTATCAGGATCTATGATCTCTGGGTAGAAGTGATCTTCGAAGATGTGCATCCCATCCTGTTCACAACACTCCGCAGCCACGCCAGGACCTATCAGCTCAGTCAGCCCATAGATATCATAGGCCTTGATACCCATCTTGGCTTCAATATCAGAACGCATGGCCTCGCTCCACGGCTCGGCACCGAAGAAACCGAATCGCAAGGATGAGGACGCAAGATCTATATCATGTTCAGCGGCATACTCAGCGATATACATCGCATAGGATGGGGTGCACAGCAGCGCGGTGGTGCCAAAATCCATAATGGTGTTGATCTGGCGAAAGGTGTTACCAGACGACATAGGCAGAGTCATAGCACCCAGGGTAACAGATCCATAATGACCGCCCAAACCACCGGTGAACAACCCGTATCCGTAGGCCACCTGTACAATATCATCTGCTCCCACACCACCGGCATTAAGGGTGCGCGCCATCACCTCTCCCCATACCTCCAGATCGTTGCGGGTATAGGCTCCAACCACCGGTTTTCCAGTGGTACCAGAGGACATGTGCAATTCCACTATATCCGACTTGGGTGAGGCCAAGAGTCCGAACGGGAATACATCGCGCATATCGTACTTAGAAGTAAACGGCAGCTTCGCCAAGTCATCTAGACTGGTTATCGAATCAGGCCCAAGACCGGCGGCATTCAGTCTCTCGCGATAGAAAGGCACCCGTTCATAGACCAACTTCACCAATCCCTGCAACCGCTGTAGCTGCAACTGCCGCAATCTTTCGACGGGCATGGTCTGTTCTATCTCATTCCACATCTGCCACCCCGGTAAGTTGATTTTTCGCCATGCTTAGCCCTATCTCAAAGGCCGCCAGATTAGTATCAAAACTCCCTTTTGGTGATGCAATCTCCAAGGCCTGTCGAAAGCTATCTTCTGGTAGCGGAAATAGAAGAGATGCCGCGCCCAGCAGCACGGTGTTATGCATCTTTGGCTGCACACTGCGACCGATAATACTAGGCTCGATTCGTACCACCCGCGAAAACAGCCGCTTGATTTCACTACCCAGCTCTGGGGGATACTCCGTCACCCCCACCGGCATGATAGGCGCGTCTAGATAACAGGCATCCGCGCCCAAACGCGCCCATGGGGCCCAACGAATCAGCTCCATCTGCTCCGTGGCCACGATAACATCGGCCTTGCCGTTGTCGATCACTGGTGAGTAGACACGTTCGCCAAACCTGACGTGGCTAAACACCGGTCCGCCGCGCCGCGACATACCGTGGATCTCACTCTTTTTTACATCCTGGCCAGACAGGGCTGCGGCCTCTGCCAGAATGTCGGAGGCCAGCACTATGCCCTGACCGCCCACGCCAACCATCATTACATTGAATACACCGCTCACTGATCACCTCCGGTCACATACCGATTGACCAGTTCACGACGTAACGTCTTTTTGTCGTCAAACTTATCTAAACGCTTGAGCTTCCTTCCCTCGATCAGGCACATTCCCAACACCACCAACAACCGCACGCCACTGCGTGCAGCAAGGTTTTCAATAGCACTGGATATACCTGGCGTGTCATATGCATCCACCATCCCCACGTTCTCCGCCGGGATACCAATAGACCTGGCCAACAACTCATAGTCGACACTGGACGAATCCTCACGGCCCATGCGCTCCCCGCTCATAGGATTAGGCTGCATGCCGGTCATGGCGGTAGTGCCATTATCGAGTACGATGCACAGCAGATCACGCCCATTCCACACTGCGTTCAACAGGCCGGTAATGCCGGAGTGGGCAAAAGTAGAGTCTCCAATAACGGCGGCGATCTTGCCTCGCTGCTCCGCCGGTACCACAACATCCATACCATGGGCCATGGTGATAGAGGCACCCATATCCAGCAGGGTATCCATCGCATTGTATGGGGGCAGCACCCCCAGCGAATAGCAACCGATATCGCCAGAGATCAGCATATCTCTGCGGCGCAGTTCCTTGAACACATGATCGTGGGGACAACCAGCACAGAGACCGGGACGTCGCGGCTGTGGGGCAATGGATGGCTCAAGCAGAGCTACGCTCTCCTCACGTCCCAGACCAGCGGCCACAACCGATGGGGTAAACTCACCTATAGTAGGAAACGCCTCCTTGCCGATACACTCTAGCCCCCACGCCTTGAGCTGGGTCTCCAACACTGGATCCAACTCCTCAACCACATAAAGGCTCTCTACCTTGGCAGCAAATGCCTCAATCTGTTCCCGTGACAACGGATGCACCAGTCCCAGCTTCAACACCGCCGCATCTGGTGCAACTTCGCGCACATAGGTGTAGGGTATGCCGGAGGTTATTACACCAAGAGGTACCTTTTGCCCATCTGCCGGTTCACCATTGGGCCAATCAATACGGTTGGCAGGATGGGAGGCAGCGGCATCTACCAGCATACGCATCCGCTCTTCTACCGCCCTCCGCCTTACCCTGGCGTTACCCGGTATCATCACATACTTGCCAGGATCGGAGACAAAACCTGGCGCAAGCGGCGCCTCTTGGCGCTGTGGGCCATCTTCCGGGAATTGAGCGACCAAACTCTTGGAGTGTGACAGGCGTGTGGTCATACGCAGGAATACGGGGGTGTCATATTTCTCCGACAACTCGAAGGCCAGCTTGGTAAACTCCCTGGCCTCTTGAGAGTCAGATGGCTCCAGCATCGGCACCTTAGCGGCCACCGCATAGTTGCGGTTATCCTGCTCGTTCTGCGACGAGTGCATGTCCGGGTCGTCGGCGGTGACTATAACCAAACCACCGCGCACGCCCATATAACTTGCAGTGAACAACGGATCAGCCGCCACGTTCACACCGACATGCTTCATTGTCACCAGGGCCCGTCCGCCCGCCAAAGATGCGCCAACGCCAACCTCCAGCGCCACCTTCTCGTTTACCGACCACTCAGAATAGACCTCAGGCTGAGTAGACAGCGCCTCCAATATCTCAGTAGATGGTGTACCTGGGTAGCCACAACCAACCGCCACACCAGCCTCCCAGGCCCCAAGCGCCACCGCCTCATTGCCTGATAGCATTCTAGTACGCAACTCTCTTCCCCTTTCTTATTACATGCTGGGATAGAAGTCTGCATTCTACAGGGACAGATGAGACATGCGAGGCACAACCCAAGACCGCATCGAATACAGAAACGGCGGCATAATACCATGCTAATAGAGGACATAGTAATAGGGGCATACTGAAGTGCCCCAAAGACACGATCGCCCAGGGGACTTGCTCCTACGACCACCTACTACGCAGTTCATCCCGATTCAATGCCAGCCACTGCAGGGCGATGATAGATGCTGTGGAGTTGATACGCCCCGAGGCAATTCCGTGAATGGCATCATCCGCCGGAATAACCACCGCCCGTATATCCTCACCCTCATGGTCCAAACCGTGGATACCTTCGGCCTTGCTGGAGTCAACACGACCACAGAACAGATGAATGCGTTCGCTGGATATGCCGGGGCTGACCATAAACTCGCAGATCGAAACCAATTCATTCACCAGACAACCGGCCTCTTCCATACTCTCGCGACGGGCGACCTGTTCCGGACTGTCATCCTGTCCGTCCATAATCCCGCCAACCACCTCCAGTATCCAAGCCCCGGCTGGGTCTTCCAAAGCACCGATCCGGAACTGCTCAATCAGGACCACCTCATCACGCACCGGGTCATAAGGCAGAATTGAAACGGCTTGATAGCCCTCCAGCCGTTCGCGGATCAGTTCTTCGCTGCTACCACCGGCAAACAGGCTGTGGCGCAAACGGTAACGTTTCACCGGCAGGAAACCATCGGTAAGTGTTTCGGTGGATATTATGTTGTATTTGTAATCCATAACTAACTGAGAGTTAGACCGTTATGCCTATTTATACTACATAGTAGCTAACGATGCGGTGGCAATGTTCTTCTAACCTATTACATCTCCATATTCTTTGTACTTCACAAAATCATAATCATCACTTTTACCACACAAAACAAAACCCCGCCATAAGGCGGGGTTCTGCAGAATACTTGTTTTACATTAAGCTGTTGTCTTACGCCTGGAAAAACCAAGTAGCCCGATTATACCAGAGCCTAATAACCACACAGCAGCAGGGAGAGGCACAGGTGACGGTTCGGAACTAAAAGAACCAGCTTTGACCAACAGCCAAGAGTCGAGGGCATAATCATTAGCATCTGCGATCGCAAACTTCATAGTATGAGTACCAGCAGACAGCCCCAAGGCCTGTATTGATATAAGAGTGGTAAAACCATCCATCTGAGTATCAATAGCTCCTAATTCATTATCAACATAGTATGCTGAATTTGAGCCATTATTTATGCTGTTGATGCTGATTACATCACCGCCAGGTATAGTCGCGATGTTCGCTCCATCAAGGAATAGTCCGAATACATCATTAAATTGGCCTACATACTCGTTGTATTCTTCAGAGCCGAAGACAATATCAAAATAGAGATCACCACCAGCACCACCATCAAACTCGAAATCGAACGAAAGCACGGTAGCATCATTTGTGGTATAGCCTGGAATCAACGTATCCAGATCAGAATCTCCAGCAAATCCGTTATTCACACTATATCCGGTAACGTCATTAGGTCCTATCGCCCCAGAAGCAGAACCACTTGACATAACTACGCCGGAATCAATTCCCACAGCTGAACCATCGGTAAATGTACCTGACGCACCACTTGCACCAGTGTAACTAACATTACTAATGGTGATACCAGAGCCAAGTATACTGCCTGCAAGGTAAGCACCATCGCTACTATCAGATACGCTAATTGCCTGCGCTGCACTTCCAAAAAACAAACAACTAATTGGCATCAACGCAGCTACTAATCTCTTCATCGTTACAGATCCTTTTAATGTATATTGCCGTGAGAACTATGTTCAACGGCGCGAACATTAGCCGAGTCTAAAATACAACACAACACCTCCCATATAAAAAATCTGACATAAAAAACCCCGTCTCACAAATATGAGACAGGGTTCACAGATTCTGAATCGACTATTACAAAGATTGATAGTAATCCATCAGGATCTTCGCAACTTCCGGACGTGAGAACTCAGCTGGCGGAGCAATCCCCTGCCCCAGCATCTCACGCACCTTGGTACCTGAAAGCAGCACGAAATCCTCTTTCGAGTGATCAGGAGCATCGCGCATCATAACTACCTTATTCAGACGCTTGGAGTATGCGGTGTGGTCGGCATTGAAGATTTCGATATCCAGCGCACCCTCCGGTACCTCGTCATCGAAGATAGTTTGGGCATCAAATGCACCATAGTAGTCACCCACACCAGCATGATCACGACCGATAATGAAGTGGGTTGCACCCATGTTCTGGCGGAAATAGGCATGCAATACAGCCTCACGTGGGCCGGCATATAGCATGTCAAAACCGTAGCCGCTGATGGAGACGGTGTTGGGTGGGAAATATAGCTCGGCCATCTTACGGATCGCGGCATCACGAACCGGTGCCGGGATATCGCCAGCCTTCAGCTTACCCAGCAGCATGTGAATGACTACTCCATCGGCGTCGATGGCATCCATGGCCATTTTACACAGCTCTTCATGGGCGCGGTGCATGGGGTTGCGGGTCTGGAAGGCCACGATCTTCTTCCAGCCACGCTCGGCGATCTCGTTACGAATCTCTACCGCAGTACGGAAAGTATCGGGGAAATCATCCTGGAAATAGCTGAAGTGCAGCACCTGGATCGGACCGGACACCGCCATGCGTCCTTGGCTGTTGAATGCGGCCACGCCTGGATGCTCGCCATCCTGAGTACCGTAGACCTTCTCGGTCATGATCTGCATCTGCTCGTCACTGATCTCTTCAATCGTCTCCACATCCATAATAGCGATAACCGGATTACCTTCCATATTGGGATCACGCAGGGCAATGCGCTTGCTATCCTTGATTGCATCAACGCTTTCCAGCAGACAGAGCACGGGGACCGGGAAGAAAGAGCCGTCGGTCATCTGCATCTTCTGGGCACAACCCATGGCATCCGCCACATTCATAAACCCCTTGAGCGGGGTAAAGTAACCGCCACCCATCATCACGGCATTGCCTGCGGCCTGAGAACTGATCACTACAGACGGCAGCGACTCTGCCTCATGCATCAGCTCATGATGCTTCTCAGTGTCATAGACAAATAACGGCATCAGGGTATCTGAACCTATTGGCTTAATCATGTCCTCTGTCTCCTTCAAATCTCATTGTTATCTGGTTACTATCGCCAGTTATTTTTAGTTGCCGGCAATAGCTGGATGGCAAACATAATGCAGGAAGGATAAATACAACTGGATATTCCCATCTGCTTGTTCTAATTAAAATTATTATTACTAACGACTATTCTAATGTACTAACGCACCATAGCGTATCACAACAAATAGCGGAATCTCACAAAGATTTTGTTATAGATACCAACACAATAGTTATGGTCTTGGTTGGCAGGGGATAATTGGCGTATTTACGTATAGTTGATTAGCTGGCATCCCCCAGGAAGAGAGATGCCAGCAACCGGTATTACTTTGCCGCTGATTCGTCCTTAAGGCTTATCTTGTCTCGATTCTTCTCCAGGGTCTTCTCACCAATACCCTTGACCTGAAGCAACTCTTCCAAAGATGAAAAGTCACCATGTTGCTTTCTGTACTCCACAATAGCATTGGCCTTGGCAAGCCCAACACCATCCAGTGCTTCCGCCATAGCAGCGGCATCAGCCGTATTTATGTTGACTGTGCTTGCCAGGACAAAACCAGAAAACAACAGAGTTAAAAGCAGGGTAAAAATCCTTATCGTACGTAACATATTATGCTCCTTAAATGTTTTTCCATTATTTGTCCCAGGCTGCGCTTGGGACAAAGCACCAATCCAGGTGCGGAACAAACCCTAATATCAATGTATAATCTTGTCAACAAACCATCACATACATGGCAAGAAACCATCCAGGCATATATAATGTCTATTCGTTGACTAGATTCTTGCAGTGATTAGAACCAAGCCGGTCATGATTAGCCAAGATCCCAGTTTCAACGGGGGCGACATTGGCTTCGACGTGGGTAGCAAAACCTGAGGTGCATGCCGAGGACACAGATATCCTCGCTAAAAAGTCTGTAAAACTATAGTTGCCAACGACGACAACTACGCTCTCGCCGCTTAATAACCGGTAGAAGCCATCCGACTGAAGCCGTGCTTGTGCGTTCAGACCCCGGGTGTCATATCTCACAAGATCGCGATGAAGCTTGTTCGGGGTGGATTCGTTAAAACCTTACCGAAATCGCCATCAGTTGGCCCTGACCGTCGGGTTGCTGCTGGTTAAAACAATAGACGGAATAAGCATGTAGAGCCAAAGGCGGAGTGCTTGCGGACGCGGGTTCAATTCCCGCCGCCTCCACCAAACGACGAAAGGTCGCCATCAGGCGGCCTTTTGGCGTTTTAGGCATGGGAATAATGAAACCGCGTAGCGGGTTCACAAGACACCGGAAGGTGTCGCAGAACAGCGCGCAGCGCTGGCCCCGCAGGGGTGAGTGCCAAAGGCACGAATAGTTCCCGCCGCCTCCACCAAACGACGAAAGGTCGCCATCAGGCGGCCTTTTGGCGTTTTAGGCATGGGAATAATGAAACCGCGTAGCGGGTTCACAAGACACTGGAAGGTGTCGCAGAACAGCGCACGGCACATGACAATCAGGTGCTGCGTAGACACTATTTCACCACTGCAAAATAATCCATTTTTCATTGGCAGCTAAGAAGATAATCACCATAGATAAAAAAGTACTACACCAGATGTTCTATTCTTGTTCTATATGTGCTAGCATAGAACGTACAAAGAACATTGACTGAAAGTTGATTTCCTTAAATGAGGCCCGAAATGAACAATACACATAGTTTTATCATGCGTGATCAAGCAGGAGATGTAGTGAAGAGTCTAATGGAATTAGACAGAAGAATTCCATTCGTAAGGTATTTTGGTCAAATATCTATCATTGCTATCGCAATCATTGGTATAGCTAAGGGGTAATCGTTAATGCTTAGAAACCTTGTAAATACGCCAGCGTCGCATACGGTGTATTAACAAAGCAGAGATTCATCTCTTTTGGGCTTTCAGATTTATATTCTCATTGCAATTAATACCATTTGATATCAGTATCATATCAATACTTGGTTAATCTAAATGTCCCTTTAGGAGATAGAAATTGAGAATACTGCTGTGCCTCATGCTTGCGTTCTACCTCGCCGGAATGGCAAAAGCCAAAGAAATAAGCCCCGAAAGCACCACACCAGCAAAAAAGCTTTTTAGTCGCATAAAGACACCGTCTAAGATGAAGACGCAAGCCATCGGCACCTATAATAGAGGCTGCATTGCAGGTGCAGAGCGCTTGCCTGCAAACGGCGAGCATTGGCAGGCCATGCGCCTTAGTCGCAACAGGTATTGGGGACATCCCGATGTGATCGAATTCATTGAGAAACTGGCTAAGGATTCATTTGAAAAGGATAAATGGCCTGGATTACTAGTTGGTGATCTCTCTCAACCCAGAGGTGGCCCTATGATAGGAGACCATGCCAGTCATCAACTTGGGATGGATGTTGATATATGGCTTAACCCTATGCCAAATAAGATACTCAGTAATAAAGAACGTGAGAATATAAGCGCTATATCCATGATCAAGAGCCGCAGTGAGATCAATCCCAAGACCTGGACCACCGGTCAAGCTAAATTGTTGCGCCGCGCTGCCTTAGATGAAAGGGTTGCGAGAATATTTATTCATCCGGCCATCAAGAAACAGATGTGTGAATGGTCAAAAGAAGAGAAAAACAGGGCATCCTGGATGAGCAAAATTAGGCCATGGTATGGACATCATTATCATTTCCACGTGCGTCTCAGGTGTCCAGACGGCAGCAGCAATTGTAAAAACCAACCCGCTCCTCCGACAGGAGACGGATGCGATCAGAAGCTTGCTTGGTGGTTATCTGACAAACCTTACCGCAAGGAGCCCCCGAAACCTGGCGTAAAGATACAAAAACCACGCGAGATAATGCTTTCAGATCTACCGAAAGAATGTACATTCGTATTAAATGGGCAGAGTGAAGACGAAAAAGCGGAAACTGCGAAGATTAATGAGGTAAACGATAAGACGCCACCTACGGCTGGTTACCTCAACTAAATCCACCACAAAAAAAGCCCGCTAATAAGCGGGCTTTTTTCTTCAAATATTTATCTTAAAACAACCATGAATAACTCAACTCAACCTCTATTTCGTGCATCTCAATCTCAATCTTCTGGTCAGGCTGGAAAGGGTTCATGCCATCGACTGAAACCTTAGGCGCATACATGGCAGCAAAGTTGATCTCGTGATTCTTGCCGATCTTGCGGGTTAAACCCACGGTAAAATGATCTTCCACCACGGCAGGGGCAAGAATGTTAAATATAACATCATCCGAACCAATGGGCTGATCTGTATGGCTGTAACCTAGCCTGACAGTCCAGAGATCATTCGGTTGATACTGCCAACCAAACTTGTATACCGTCATATCGTCCCAGCCAAAGCCAGCACTTTTAGCACCAAGACAGTAATCACGATCCCCACCCATACAGGTAAGCATGTTTGATACCGGATTTGATACAGAGTCTACCCCACTGTACCAGATATGCTGAACATCGAATGTAAAGATATGCTTCTGCGCCGGATTCCAGGCCAGACCGATAGTAGCAGTTGCCGGGATATCGAAGTCACCTTTCTCAGCAAACAGGCCTTTATAATCATCAAACTCACTCATCCAGATCTTACTCTGGTAAGACCCAGCCAAGGTTAGACCATCGGCAACCTCACCCTGGATACCGAACTTGAGGCCTGCGCCATAGGAAAGATCGTGGCCGTTATCAGTCAGATTTGAGGGAGAATTGGAAAATGGGGCAAACCGCTCTAAACCATACGTCTTAAAAGCCTGGGCAGCCAGGATAACGCCTGCACCCCAGGATGCCTTGTCATTAAATTTCCTGGCATAGTTTAGGTTTACAAACAGCTGGGATAGATCAACGCCTGCAGTGCCACCGCCAAAGACACCTCCGCCTTGATTGGTATACTCAGTATTCATCCCACCGTTTCCGTAAACGGCGATACCATAAGAACTGTTCTGATCCAGCATACTATTCCAGGCAAAATGCGGTATCAGGAAAAGGGTATTGTCACTATCGTAGTTACCAGGCATAACAGGGAAACCGCCACCTACTGTACTACCACCGGTGTAATTGCGATGAGGAGAAAATAATGCGGCACCCAGATCCATCCTGTCGCCTACCCAAACCATTCCGGCAGGATTGGTCGCTGCGGCCGTCGCATCTTGCGGTAAAGCTACTCCGCCGCCTGCCAATCCCTTACTTTTGGTGCCGTAACCGTGGGAAAAATACCCATTAGTCGCCATAGATATCCCTGGTATTGTCACCAGCAGAGCTGCAGTTACGGCTAGATACTTACTATTTCGCATACTTAAATACTCCCCTTTAGCGGTTTAAAGGCATTATTCTGGATACAACTAAAATCATATCTAACTGCTTTTATTATGATTTTCAGGCCTGAGCCCTATAGTTAAAGATTAATTGATAATTGTCAATTGATTTTTAACTAAATGTACACACATGCACATTGAATACTTTATTTTTATGGAGATGAAGCACTTCATTCTTGGAATGTTAGCAGTATCTCCTTAAATTCCCCTCTGCTTTCGTCCAATATCGCAGTGCATTCTGGATCAAATAGAATGGATGCGTTTTCACATATATATCCAACGGATTGGTCAAAATCCCATGCCTTCTTATATTGTCTCCTTGCCGTAAGTGCATCCAACACATCGGCTATAGCCACAATACGCCCCTCGAGTGGAATTTCCTCACCTTTTAATCCTTGCGGATATCCTGAGCCGTCGTAGCGTTCATGGTGGCACCCAATTATGTTTTTTAGAATCTCCAGGTGGGCCAGATGAGCAAGATCGAACTCTTGGATAATAGTTTCTATTATCTCTAGTCCTCTTGTGACATGCTCTCTTGCAGTAACAATCTCATCTGGAGTTAGTCGCCCTGGCTTCAACAGGACATAATCCGGTATCCCTATCTTACCCACATCGTGAAGTGGTGAGTAACGCAGTATGTACTCAATATAGTCATCGGTCAGTTTTTTACTGTCTGCCATCTTCATAGCTAACAGATGTGAATAGTGCGACATCCTCTGTATATGTCCGGCTGTCTCGCGATCACGTTGGTAGGTGAAATGTTTGGCCGTATTCAGTATGCCGTGCAGAGTATGTATAGGGGCCAGTTCGTTGACAAGCAGGGCCCCGATCAGTTCCGAATATACCGATAGGCTTTGCACTATTATATTGGCGAAGTAGTCTGGTCGATCCGCATCGAAAAATAGAAACCCCACAAGGGACTCGTGGCCGAAGATCGGCACGGTGTAACTGGATTTAAAACCCTGATCAAGCAGCCATTTTGTATGGTGTGAGTCCGAAACAGAAAGAACGTTCAAGTCATTAATAACACGTGACTTCTTTGATTCTGCAAGTTTATTTAGTGAGCTCACCGAGCTTAGCTTTACGCTGTAGTGCGCAAGTGGATCTCTATCATCAGAGCTGTTTATGAAGGTCTTAAGAAGATCGGTCTTATCATCATAGATTGCTATAGCAATCCTACAAAGATGAGGCCAAGCCATGCGCATCTGTTCATGGAGCCTTACGATTTTATGGCCTATATGAGTATTATTTTCTTCCATCAGGCTATCTCCTTAGAATAACCTATTATGGCTTATGTTCCATCGCAAGGTAAGCTTCTGATTGCATTTCCAGTAAACGACTCTCTACACGCTGAAAGTCAAACGCCAGACGCTTACCTTGATAAAGAGACTTGGGTGGCGCAGCGGCGCTCAAGATCAACTTTACACCTCGGTCATAAAACTCATCAATCAGATAGATAAAACGCCTGGTGGCATCATCCAGAGATGAATCAAGGACCGGGACATCAGAGATAATAACCGTATGATAACAACGTGCTATTTCCAGATAGTCGGCCTGACTCCTTGGTGGTCCACACAGAGCCATGAAATCAAACCAGATAACATCATCGGCTATGCGTCTTATAGGAATATCTCTACCGAAGATATGCACGGTCTCCTCATCACTAGCCTCTTCCGGCGCTAGCCGTGCAAACTCATCGGCTAGTAAGCCATCTACACCTTTTCCCAACGGCGTGTGGTATACGGTAGCCTGTTCCAGGTAACGTAATCTGTAATCTGTATCGCTATCAAGTTTGATCACCTGTGTATGCTGCTTAAGCATCTCAATAGCTGGTAGAAAATTATCCCGCTGCAGACCATTCTCATACAGGTGATCAGGCATGGTGTTAGAGGTGGTAACCAGGGTCACGCCACGGGCAAACAGGGCCTTTAACAACTGGGCCAGGATCATGGCATCGGTGATATCAATGACGATAAACTCATCCAGACACAGTACCCGTATCTTTTTGGAAAGCTGCTCGGCATATAGCTCTAGCGGATCACGCTGACCCTTTAGCCTGTCCAGAGCAGCGTGCGTCTCGCTCATAAAGTGGTGGAAATGGCTGCGCATCTTCGCCTTGATGGGCAACTGATTATAGAAAAGGTCCACCAACCAGGTCTTGCCACGCCCTACCCCTCCCCAGATATACAATCCGGTTTCCAGGCATATCTCGCGATTACTCTTGCCGAACATCCTGCCAAGCACGCCGGATGGCCTCTGCTTATCCGCCGTTACCAGGCGTTCATACAGGTCTTGTAGCGCATCCACAACCCGCGACTGATACTCATCCGGCTGTACTTCGCCGCTGGCAATCCTAAGCTGGTAGTAATCTCTGGGGTTCATCTTTAGAATGTATGGTCATCTACCCTGTAATTTCAACCATAATTACGCAGGGTTTTGCTTGGAAACACAACCAATAATATACATAGAACGGAAAATACAGTGCGTTTAAAGATCGTCTCCTTTAACACCAATGGAATCCGCACCAGGAAACATCAACTGGAAGCCCTAAAACAAAAGTATGACCCGGACATAATAGGCATCCAGGAGACCAAGGTGCAGGACGATGACTTCCCACTGGATATGATCTCTGAACTGGGATACACCCCACACTACTTCGGCCAGAAGACTCACTATGGCGTAGCCCTACTCTCCCGGCTGGCGCCTGCCAACGTACAGAAAGGTTTTCCCTTCGATCATCCAGATGCCCAGCGACGCCTGATCAGCGCCAGCTATGCACTAGAAAACGGCAGCAGTCTGACCGTCATTAACGGCTATTTCCCCCAGGGTGAAGAGCGCAACCATCCGACAAAATTCCCAGCCAAACAGAAGTTCTATTCCGACCTGCTTAACTATCTGGATGATAACTTCACGGCGAAAGACCAAATTATAGTTATGGGGGACATGAATATTGCGCCCGTAGACAATGACATCGGCATCGGTCCAGACAATGCCAAGCGCTGGCTGCGTACTGGCAAGTGCAGTTTTCTGCCTGAAGAGCGCGAATGGATACAACGGCTGCAAGAGTGGGGACTACAGGACAGCTTCCGCAATAAATACCCGGAGACAGTCGACAGATTCAGCTGGTTCGACTACCGTTCTAAAGGATTTGAGCAGGAACCAAAACGCGGTCTGCGCATCGACCTGATCATGGCCACCACTGGCCTAAGCGCATGTTGTGTGGACGCAGGTATCGCTTATGACATCCGCGCCATGGAACGCCCATCCGATCACTGCCCGATCTGGGCAGAATTTGAGCTATAGATGAAGTAGAAGTCATCTCTCCCCAGGACCAGACCTGTTTTGATCATTATTACAGATTGTCTCAATCACGCCTCGAAGGAAGCCTGCGCATCATCAATTTAGCCGGATGCTGCCGCCACTCAGGATGTTGCTTACGCAACTTCTTTGCCGCCCTCAACGACTCTATGATATCCCATGGCATAGGAATTTTAGGTGTGTAGGCCAACTCCCAGCGTATTCCTGACGGATCGACAAAGAAGACAGCATAGTATCCAGGGGCATATATGGGATAAGCCGCCGGTGTCTCAGTGACTTCCACCCCTTCCTTGAGCAGAAACCCCTCATAGAACTGATCCACTTCCTTCTTGCTGTGTGCCCAGATGGCGATGTGGTGAATACCGGTCGCACGCTCAACATGGTTTAACCTGTCGCCCTGCTCCGCCGGTTGGATACCTATATAGCTATGCGGCAGTGGGAACCTGGCCATGTAGTAGGTTGAGCGATAGCCGATATCTAAGGTCCAGAAGCTCTTGTACCCCAACCAACCAAACATGCGGTCATAGAATTTGATCGAGTTTTCATAATCCAGAACAGAAAACTCGACGTGGTGTACACCCCGAAACCTCATATGGCCACCGCCACACAGATATGATGCTTTACCCTAAGCAAAATAATCCTCCACGCATATTCCCAGTTTTTTCTTATAAAACACTAAAGTTTTCCCGCACGCAACCGCAAACATATAAAACAAAAACTGACTCCTGTATGGAGCATTTGATAAAAAGTCGTCGCAATTATCCCCAAACTGAGATTGCGCACGGCTTGTAATTCCGTAAGGAGACGCATGAATAATGAAGCCTAGTATATTGAGAAATCTATTTCTCTCCTATTTGGCGTTCGGCCTGTTGATGGGGCTGGTCTTTCCATTTTACGCGAATATATTCGTGGAATGGCATCCAGGAGCCAAAACCTGGTTTACCATAGGTTGTATCGTGGCCGGTATCTCTATTGGCCTGGTCAACTACCTTTTGTGCAAACAGATACTGCTAAACCGGCTGAAACAGATCTCCGTTGTCGCCCACGCTATCAGCGAGAAAGACATATCACACAACTGCACAATCCAGAGCCATGATCTGGTTGGTGAGATCATATCCAGTTTTAATCTGATGGCCGCAAACCTGCGACACATGATCGGCCAGATCGGAACATCAGCCACCCAACTGGAGGGCCAATCGCAGCAATTATCAACAGTTTGTGCTTCTGAGATGAAATGTGCTACGCGGCAACTCGAAGAAGCGGATCGCGTATCTCAAACCGTCGGTGAACTAAGTAGTACCGTACAGCAGATTGCAGAGTCAGCGACTGAGACTGCAACCCTTACAGAGAATGCAGACGGCAAAGCACAGGAGGGAGCACTAATTGCTACCGAGGCAATCGGATCTATAGACAACCTCTCCGTAAGTATTAATCATGCCGCGAATGTTCTATGCAAGTTAGAGGAGAAAAACGAGAGCATCAGTAGCGTATTAGAGGTAATCCGCAATATAGCCGAACAGACAAACCTATTGGCCCTGAATGCCGCTATTGAGGCGGCGCGGGCCGGAGAACAGGGACGTGGCTTTGCCGTAGTAGCGGATGAAGTACGCACCCTGGCGACTCGCACCCAGCAATCTACCGGAGAGATAGCGACCATAATCAGTGAACTGCAACAAGGCTCGAATGATGCGGTACAAGCCATGGAGGGCGCACGCTCACAAGCAGTGAGTACGGAAGAGAGATTTGAACATACTGCTGAATTATTGGCCGAAATATCCGGCGACATTCGAAGTATATCTGAACGTAATCGTTCCCTTGCCGATGCCGCCTCCTTTCAGAACTCCATGGTAGGCGACGTAAATCAACACATACAAGCCATCCACGGCGACTGTAATCAGATGGCGGAAAGCTCCGAACAGATTGTAGCGCTCACACGTGATCTGCATGTACAAGCGGGAGCGCTAAAAGGGTTGGTGGAACAGTTTAAACACTAACAGCGGCCTCATTGAGATAGCCGCCCTATCCACCTTTTCTAATTCGCCTGGCTGGATTTGTCTATCTTTGGTTCCAGTTTCTTCAAATCCTTGTCGAACATTGCGACTAGCAATAACTCACCCTCGCCATCCACTCGAAACTGTCCGTAGCGAGCTGGTTGATAAACCTCAGCGTTGCCCTCCTGAAAGAAAAAGGCGTTGCTGGCAAACTTCACAGCTCCGTTTCGTACCCGGTAGCGCAACAACACCTCATCAGCCGCCAGAGTTTGATCGGAATATAGCCCTTTGTAGGTCGCAACACTGTTATCATCCAGTTTTACTATCACATAGCCGTCAGCGGACGCGACGTCATGCCTCCGGGTGGTACCCTTCCGGTCTTCATACAGCGCCCTGCGTGCATTACGCACCTCTGTGCCGATCCGAAAATTCAGGGCCATATAATCACCCTGCATTAGAGAACGTGGATCTATCGGCGCCAGATCCAGGTAGACCACCCTGCCATTGGCAATATGATCTTCCTTCTGAAGGATCGACCAGTTGACCAGGGAAAGTACGACTACCAATGATGCCAACGCAATAATCCTAGCCATGCTGCACCTCCCCACCCTTCGCTGCCACGCGTAACATTAGCCAGCGCGCTACAAACAACACCAGCCAGATCGACAACAAGGTAATGGATTTATCCAATAAAGTGGCATGCAGTTGATAATAATAGGAGGAGATATAAAACAGCAGAGAGATAATACCCAACCCCATCAGTACCCGATTACTGCCGGCAAAGCCCAATAAGATCACCAACATGCCGACGGTAATACCATGCGCCTCCATAGAGGCAGCTGCCAGCAAAACTGTCCCAATCATGGCGGCAATAGTTATCGGCTCGGACAAACCGAGCCCAAGTCGCCGCAGGATATGCCATACGACATAGAGCGTCACCACACCGGCCAGCAATTCACCCACCCAGGGCTGTACCAGTATGTCCGCATCACGCCTGCGACCGAACCAGTCTATAAAACTATACTGGTACAAAACTGAACCCTTGACCTGGATAAGGGCAAGCACCAATCCATAACCGATAGCCCGCTGTTTTTGCATATGTTTTGGATAATCAAACTCGTGCAGCCATAGCCAAGCAGCTGCAAGCATAATGACACTACCTGCGATATAAGGCATGCCAAATATAGTCAGCGCCATCGAGAAGCAGAATGCGGCTATGAATGAGGAAAATGCCCGATGGATGTAATTCGGCATCAGCAGCGCAAGTAACAGTTGAAACATGGACATCAGCAGCCAGCTGTTACCTGCATTTACGCTATCAAAGATAGGCCAGGTAATAAGGGCCTGACCAGCCAGACTGATAGCCAGGGCCACATGCTCATAGAACTCGTTCTTTGGCATACGCAACAACGCAAATGCGGCGCCAACCAGCATGCATCCAACGATCACAGAAGTGGCCTCGCTACGAAATACCAGCCTAAATCCTAAGCCGATGAACCCCAGCAGAAACAGGGCTGCAAGCCAACCGGAGATGGCCAACAGGACCTTTACATACCAGGGAGAATCCACCGTGTCTGCCGCTTTTGGCTCATCGCCCTGGACAATGTCGGCATGCAGTAATGTCTCCCAGACCTTTGTGCTTTCTGTACTCATGCCTGGAACTCCCTATGTAGGTTTCGTAACCAGATGGCCGCACCTGCACCCATGCCGATAATCATAATAGCGATCAGCAGAAAACCGCCCGCATCCAGGCCATGCAACATATGTTTACCCATGAAACTTATGATCACGACTATACCTGACAGAGCAATACCGGCGAGCATGAATAGGTCTTGTTTGAGCCTTCTATAAACAAAATACATACCGATCATCCAGAGCGGCCATACCAGACCAGGTGACATGCTCGTATGGGACTCAAATATCGCAAATATGCACATCCAGGTGATAGACACTCCACTGGCAACCGCCAACAGACGCACCGCCCAGCGCTCATCCAACCACTGCCACCTGCTGCATAGCAATTCCCAGGCTGCCAGCGCAATAGTGTTAAAGATAAACAGTTTCCAGAATACCCAGACACCGGAATCGAACACAAACCAAATAGAACCACGAAATGTCATGGAGTAAAGAAACATAGAAATATTGAGCAATGTTATCCAAAGAATCCAGATAGCAGGGAAACGCCCGATGATAGCCCAGGGTAACATCAGAAAGGCCCAATTAAAGAACAGCTGCCAGGGATCGGCTCCGGTCTGATAAGTCTGTCCGTACAAAGCGAGCAACACACCCAGAAAGATGCTTGCCATAAGTAAGGCCACCTTGGTGCCGGTCTTGTTTTGATCCAGCTTCCAGTACACCAGAACGGCAACCACGATCAATATCTCAACCATACCGAACTTGGCAAAGCGTCCCATCTCATCCCAGTTATAGGCGATAAAGAACATAGCTGCGAACGCAAACGCCAGACCAGCAAGCCATAGCAGGAGTTGATCAATAAATCTTAGCCACTCTTTACCCTCGGGGAGTATTTTTGTAGCCGATAATGCGGCATCTATCTTTTCTGGATTAACGTATCCATGTTCAATAAGGTCTATCAGCTGATTTCTTGTTGATATCATAGAGCTCCTATCCTATATCGTTACGCCCGACTGTAATGACACTGCACACGCAAAACCAAGCCATCCGCATCGAACTCAAATACCTCGGCGGCAAGCAGGTTATTCACGCTCTGGTAATACAGGGTAAGGCTGCGCACACCCACAAAGAGATGTAATAGCTTAAAGTGAAGATCAGGGTAGGCAGCAAGTCCATTTGCAAGATACCCCTTTATCTCATCTCTGCCCTGCAGCATCCCGGACGTATTATCAGACAACTTTGCAATAAACGGAGAGAAATACTTCACATCCTCGGCATAGTGCTGCATGATCCGGTCAAGATCATGGGCATTCCATGCTGCAATCCAATCACTGGCGAACCTGTTCGCCTCTTCCTCAGTAATCATCTATACCTAATCCGATATCTTACTTAGCTGATTGTCGTGCGCCCTGGACAGAAATAACAGACAACATATCGCCCCGATCAGGGCCATAAACATATCCGACTGGGTATCCCACACATAACCCTGGGTACCCAGAAAGGCCTCGGCACCTTCTCCACTGGCCAAGGCCACCCACCACTCAATCAGTTCATAGAAGGCGCTGAAGGCCAGACAGATGGAGACAACAAAAAGATTCCGCCACATATCGCCATTCACCACACCCTTGCGCAGCAATATCTCTCGCGCCAGCAACGCAGGCACAAACCCCTGGGCGAAATGTCCCACCTTGTCGTAGTTATTGCGCACCGCGCCGAACAGATGATCGAACAGAGGGACTTCGGCATAGGTATAGTGGCCGCCAACCATAAGAATAATGCAATGCACCAGGATGAAGAAATACAGCAACGGCGTCAGCCGGAAAGACTTATATGTAGCCACGATCAGGACAATACCGATAAGCGCAGGCACCACCTCCAAAAACCAGGTAAATTGATCCTTGGGGTTGATGCCGGACCACATCAGGACGGCGAAGTAGATTGTTAGCCAGAGGTATTTGATCATCTTGTCCTCGCGCTACTTCTGCAAAATCTCATAACCATCAGCCACCATGCTGGGGTCAAACTCTGTGATAGAGTAATCCGCCACACCCGCCTGGTTAAACGGGTCACGTGCCAGAATCTCCTCTAATTCATTTCTATCCTTAAGCGATGACAGAATCACCCCACCGGACCTGGGAACCTTCCTGCCAGAGGCGATAAAGCTCCCTGCGGCATACTCCTGCTTAAGATATGCCACATGGGCATCGAGATGTTTGTCGACATCTTCGATATCGGCTTTGTAGGTTAGGGATACTATGAA
>JBNKSV010000002.1:0-108320 GCA_050297535.1 Sedimenticolaceae bacterium | reverse complement strand
CGCAGGGATGCGCCGAATAAAAGAAAGGGACTCGCAGCTAGCGCACGGAAGTAAGTGAAAGGACTTGCAATAGAGAAGCTGCGAAATAATTACCGATACTGCTATAAGCGAACATCCCCCTCATCCCCAACCCTTCTCCCCAAAGGGGAGAAGGGAGTATTTACTGAATCAAGCACGAGTTGACGATGATGTAATCCCTATTTGCGTTTATTCGCGGCTAATCCTTTTCGCCCAGAGGACTAGGCTCCTACAAGGACAGTAAAATTGTAAAGAACACCCTAATCCGCAAACACCTGCTTCAACAGATCGGTCGTCCTGGCCACCGGGTCCTTCCTGATTCTCTTCTCCTCGGCCGCCAGCTTTAGAAACAGACCGTCCAGGGTCTTGCCGGTTACATAATTATCCAGGTCCGTTGACTTGGTATTCAACAGACCGCCGAACGTACCACCTGCCTTACCCATCAGATTTTTATAGGCCGCGGTAGCGCCGGTCTGAGCCGTCGCCTTGGCCACGATCGGTTTGATAATCGCGTGCAGGGACGAACCAGACTTTCTATGCAGGAACTTGGTTGCAGCATCGTCACCGCCGTTCAGAATCCCGCGCACATCCTGCAGGGTCATGTTGGAGACCGTGTCTTTAACGATGTTCAAGGCCTGGGGAATCGCCTGTTCCGCCGCCCGGTTTACCGTGGTCTCAAATTGATCAACATATTTATCCTGCCCGATCGCACGTAGACCCTTGCCGACCGATTTCAACACACCGGGCAGTGGGATACGCACCGACTTGTCGTTTAGAAATCCACCGCGCCTGCCCAGCAGCGCGATGGCGCGCTCGGCCCCGATACTCAATGCCTGTTTAAGCCCGGCGTTGATGCGTGAATCTGACAAACCGGAAGAAGATCTGGTGGAGGTATTGCTGTTAAGCAGATCATCCGCCTGTTTGAGCAGATCGCCGATACCGGCGTAGCCGACGCTTGCGATTGAACCCATAGTAAGGGCAACCGCAAAGCCAAGATAGAGGGTCTTAGTACGCATTTGTTTGCTCGCTGTTATGGCGTGAGACTCGAATTAGAAATTACCCAAACGCAACATGACCAGGGTGCAGGCCTCTAGCCAGGGGATGCCTGCCGCGTCCAATCTTGCTTGCAGCTCTTTGGACTCGGTTCCGGGATTACAGATAACACGTCCGGGATTGAGCTTGATGATGTCGTCGATCATCGGAGTGATGCGCTCCGGACCGACGTACAGCGACAGGGTATCGACCGGGTCAGCTATGTCTCCCAGAGAATGGGCAACCTCGAGGCCCTCGATCTGTTCGAACTTGGGATGCACCGGTGTCACTTTATAACCATGCTCCAGCAACAGACACACCGCCTGGTTGGAATAACGTTCCGGCTTGGTGCTGGCGCCCAGCACGGCCACATGGTGTTCTTCTGGTTTAGTTACGCTCTCGTCAGTCATATCAATACATCCTAAATATCAGCAGCTGAAATCAGGCCCTATCCAGAGGAAAGGCTAGCACATCGTGGATATGCCCCGCTCCGGTCAAACGCATTAGCAAACGGTCGATACCCAAGGCTACACCAGAACAATCAGGCATGCCATTTTCCAGCGCGGCCAGAAATCTTGCATCCATAGGCACCTGCTTCAATCCCATAGCGCGACGCCGTTCCAGATCAGCCCCGAACCTGCGCCGCTGTTCTTCCGCCACGGTCAATTCGCAAAATCCGTTGGCCAGTTCTATCCCTTCCATATATAGCTCAAATCTCTCGGCCAGAGGCGGGTCACCAGGCCTGATCCTGGCCAGGGATGCCTGACTGGCAGGATAGTCATACACAAAACTGATACTGCCCCTGCCCAGATGTGGTTCGATGCAATGGGTCAGCAGCAGGTCCAGCCAACCATCGGCATCCTGCAGATCCAAAGACCCTGCCCCAGGCACACCAAGCCGCATTGCATACCCCCGTAACTGTTCCGCTGAACAGGAATGCGGATCAAGTCCGAGATGGGTTTGAAACAGTTCTGCATAGCTTATGCGCTGCACCGGCAGCGGCTGCGGCAAGAGTCCGTTTATCAACTCGGCTATCTCATCAATGAGTTGCCGCTGATCGAAGCCGGGCCGATACCACTCCAACAGGGTGAATTCAGGATTATGTAGACGTCCAGATTCACCGTCCCGGAACACCTTACATATCTGGTAGATGGGACCGCTGCCAGCGGCCAGCAGCCGCTTCATGGGAAACTCGGGGGAGGTGTGCAGATATAGTCTTTTGCCCTGGGCCGCGCCCGGACCGGTAAAGTCGGTACTGAAGCTCTCCAGCACCGGATCGGTAGTGGCAGAAGCAGAGCATATCGGAGTCTCCACCTCCATCACACCCCTACTCTGGAAGAATGCGCGAATAGCTGTCAACAGCCGGGCCCGTGCCTTCAGCATCTCGCCGTTTGCGGCCGGGCCCCAGGTTGGTTGTTCAGTCACGCCAGGAATATCCAGGCTAAGAGATCACTCTTTGGCGCGAGAGACATACTCGCCGGAGCGGGTATCTACCTTGATGGACTCTCCGATCTGTACAAACAACGGTACCCGCACCACGGCGCCCGTCTCCAGGGTTGCCGGTTTGCCGCCGCTGCCGGAGGTGTCGCCCTTAAGACCGGGATCGGTATCGGTGATAGTCAACACCACGAAATTGGGTGGCTCCACGATAATAGGGGTACCATTCCACATGGTCACAATACAAAAGTCCTGCTCCTTAAGCCACTTGACGTTTTCCCCCAAGGCCTTGGCATCCGCCGTGGTTTGCTCAAAGGTTTCTGGATGCATAAAATGCCAGAATTCACCATCAGTGTAGAGATATTGCATATCCATCTCCATAACGTCGGCGGATTCCACCGTTTCCCCAGACTTGAAGGTACGCTCTATCACACGCCCGGTCTTTAGGTTACGTATCTTTACCCGGTTGAATGCCTGGCCCTTGCCAGGTTTTACAAATTCATTTTCAATTATTGAGCATGGGTCCCCATCCAGCATGATCTTGAGACCGCCCTTAAACTCATTGGTACTATAAATCGCCATGTCATCCTCAAAAAGCAACGAATTGAAGCTGGGTATGATAACCCGAACCATGCCGTCTTGGCACCAGTCACTACAGGACTCCTTCAGAAATACGGGAGAATTGGCGAAATATCTGGGGCTCGAACTACCTACCATAGCCGCGGAAACCGATTTCCCCATGTTGGTACCGCGTGGATTTGCCGACAGGATGGAAAGAGGCAACCCCAATGATCCCTTGTTGCTCCAGGTCCTGCCGCGCATCGCAGAAAGCGACACAGATGATGAATATTGCCAGGACCCTCTCGATGAAGCGGCGGCAACAGTGGCCCCGGGAGTTTTGCACAAGTACCGGGGACGGGTCTTACTCATCACCACCGGGGCCTGTCCTATTCACTGCCGCTACTGTTTCCGAAGACACTTCCCCTACTCCGATTCGGTTGCGAACGGCACCGACCTGGGGCCAGCCATCGCATATATCGACGCCAACCCAGATATAACCGAGGTAATCCTGAGCGGTGGCGATCCGCTGATGTTGGGCAACGCGGCCTTAAAAGAGTTGCTCAACCGTCTGGATGGAATCGGACATCTACAACGCCTGCGCATACACAGCCGCATGCCGATCACCCTGCCAGCCAGAATCGACCAGGAACTGGCCGGATTGCTGGCAAACAGCAGACTTAAAACCGTGTTCGTCATCCATTGCAATCATGCCAATGAGCTAAACCTGGAGGTACAGCAGGCCCTCGAAGTCCTCGCACACTCAGGCATTACCCTGCTCAACCAATCTGTGCTGCTGCATGGCATCAACGATAGCGTCGAGGCGCTGCACTCACTCAGTGAAAAGCTCTTTTCCTGCGGCGTATTACCTTATTACCTACACATGCTGGATCGGGTTACCGGAGTCATGCATTTCGAGGTTGCGCAAACAGAGGCAATAGCCTTGCATAAACAACTACAAGGCTCTCTACCTGGATATCTGGTGCCAAGGCTGGCATTCGAAATGGCCGGGGCGGAGGCAAAACAGTTGCTGACATAAAATGTATGGTAATTAATGAGATAGGCGGGTATAAATGAATTTTTATAGGTTACCAGTTTTGACAATCAGGGATTATGAATAAAACTTCATCTCTCAGGCTCGTACTGCCGGAGAGAACACCAGTCTCAAGAGATTCTATCTTCCTCGATATCCGGGAGGTTGAGTCATGGGTCTCTGGTCTGCCGATCGCAAATATAGGGGAAACATCTAAACAGGTATTCAAGACACTGGTGGAACTCAATCGCATTGATCTCCCCAATATAAATCGCGTAACCATAGCCAACATGCTGCGCCCTGCGGTCAGGCATATCACATCCAATCTAAGAAAATACTATCTGGATGCCCCCATACCGCTTACCGCAAAAAACCAAAAGGTCGTGGTTTTGTGCCGCGAGCTACAGATGGAACTGGCGAACTGTTACAAGATAATTGTCGAAAGGATAAACTCTGGCCAGGGGGAAAAAGACGACCGCAAGCTGATGGCAGTCGCATTGCATCAGGCAATACACTATCTCTCCAGGGCGCTCTACTACTCTGTAGTTGCTTATAATCCTTATCCTAAAAACATCTGGCGAGAGATGCATCAACTATATCTGTTCGCTGAACAGAGCGGCCTTGCGGACCTAACGCTGAAGGACGGCAGTGACAGCAAAAACCCTGGTTCCAGCATCAGTGACATCTATCAGAACGCCTTACTGCTGGCTCTGGCATCCCCATACGGGCTGCGTCAAAAGGAGATAGAAGAGCTTTATCTAAAACTGCCGGAATGGACCAAACACATTCGCATCCTGTCCTCCCAGTCCGAAGTTGACAGCGCCGGACAATTTCTCGTAGATGCGGAGATTGACGAGCCTCCGGTCCATATCTCCATGCGAGAAAAACAGGAAAGCGGCCAATATCATCTGATAGAGACACAAAGTCTGGCACAACATCTGCGCCTGGAGCTGAAAACCATCTACAGCAATCAGACTGCCGGATCGGTCTTCACCAAGGAGATGCAAATAACCGCACCTCTGCTGCGCAAGGTAATTAAATCACTTACCTATGAACCCAAACGCGGATTCATAAGAACATCCCTGCACTTCAATCTGGATGTAGCGGTGGGGATAGCGGACATCCACACCCATATAACCACCAACAAAACCAAACAGACTACCAGTGACCCAGAAGCATCAGATATAGATACCAATAAAAAGGAACCGACGAGCAAGCCATCGTTTTTCGACGGCAGATTTTCCGCTGATGACGACAGCATCCAGATAGTCCCTATGGACTATCCAGTTGATGGGATACCTTATTATTCTCCCCGACAGATGCTAGACAACATAATCGAAGATGATGATGTGCCAGCCTGGGCCAGACAGACCCGAAAAGACCGCCTCGACACCTTCTCATGCAAAACCATCAATGAAAGCGCCGGGGGCTACTGCATTAGCTGGAAGGGGGAAAACGCGCCCAAGGTGAAGGTTGGCGACCTGATCGGCATCCAATCGGCAAGCGACCACTCCCAATTCAGCATAGGCATCGCCCGCTGGCTGAAGCATACACCTGAGGATGGCCTACAGCTTGGTTTTGAGATCATCTCCCCCACTTCAGAGGCAGTAAAAATCCATACTACACCCAACAAGCATCAAGCAAGCATCTCCCAAAAGTGCATCATGTTGCCCAAAAACACCGCCACCCGCAGGCCGAACAGTCTGGTCATACCCATAATGAACATCTATGTGGGAGAAGAGATAAAGATTGAAAGCGACACCGCTAAAAGACCGGCAAAATTGATCAGGCTACTTGAATCCACCGGCACATTCAGCCAATATGAGTTCGCGTATCTGGACGACAACATTTCGTCTTAATCTACGCTAGGGAAATGATCATAATCATGCCAAAAGCGCCATAGCCGCAATTCATAAGCAGACAATAACGTACTTGGTTCACAACACATTATGACCCATTAATTTAGAATACAAGGATCAGAATAGTACGCACCGAGCAGAAAATAAATGAACAACAAGCTGAAGCCAGAAAAAACCATTAATCTTCTGATAGTGGATGAATCTCCTAACGACGCTGAAGAGTATGTAAATGCTCTGCGTAATACCGGAATGGCGGTACACTCCAAGCGCGTGGCAAGAGAAGACAATCTTATTGATGCCATAGATCATGAAAATCTCGACATGATCCTATACACCAGCGGCACGGCCAATATAGCCCCGGCCCATATGATGTCGCTATGTAACAAAAAACTCCCCACCACCCCGGTAATCATAATATACCCAGACGAACAAGACCCAGAACCTCTATTGGCAGCAATGCGCACTGGCGCTCGAGACGTGGTTTCCAAAGGCGACGTAGAGCACCTGCAGATTGTGGTTGCCAGGGAGTTCTCAAATCTACTGGTTCAAAAAGAGTTGGAGCAAACCAAACGCAGATTGGACGAATCGGAACAGCGCTGCAATATATTGGTGGAAAACTCCAGAGACGCCATTGCCTATGTGCATGAAGGCATGTACATACATGCCAACAAAGGGTATCTGGATATGTTCGGATATGTGGAAATGGACGATATAGAAGGCTTGCCCATTCTGGACATGATCGCCCCGCAAGAGCATAAAAGATTCAAAGAATTCCTGCGTTCATTAGACAGCACCTCCGGAACCTCAACGCTCGACACCAGCTGCCAGAGTAGCGATGAAAAGATATTCAAGGCCCAGTTAGAATTCTCTCCGGCCAGTGTTGATGGCGAACCATGTACCCAAATAATCATCAGGGATCAATCACTGGAAGCCGAACTGGAAGAGAAGATTCAACTGCTAGCCAACCAAGACACACAAACCGGGCTGTTCAACCGGCGCTATCTGATGGATGAGCTAGATGAGATAACATCCAGCACCGACAAAAACAGGCCTCACTACTCTTTACATTATATTCAAATAGACGGCTTCCAGAAATTACGTTCAGAGGCCGGAGTAATCAGTAGCGACAATCTACTCAAGAAAGTAGCTGGCATGCTCAGCGATATAGTTGATGAAGGTGATCTTCTTTCCAGATTCGGAGATCACACCTTTGTCATTCTAAGCCAGAAAGCAAAGCTACTGGAGGCCGAGCCATTTGCCGAGAGGATTCGTTCGGCCATAGAAAAACAGAAATTCCAGCTTGAAGATAACAGCATCAATCTGACATGCAGTATCGGTATCGGCTATCTTTTTTCGGAAGATAAGAGCGGCCAGGAACTGATAAACCAGGCATATAACGCATGCGAGGCCGCCCGCGGAGAGGGCGGCAATATGTTCCTCTCATATAACGAAGAAGAGATGCAACAGATCTACGGCGAGGACAGCCAGGAATCAGAGGCATCTGCAACCATCGCAGAGGAAGTTCCTAAGGCTAAAATTGAACACGCGGAGATCGACGGTATAATCGAAAATGCCCTGAAGAACGACGGTTTCAGGATAGTTTATCAACCAATAGTCAGCCTCCAGGGCGATACCAGAGAACACTATGCAGTCCTGACCCGCATAATCGGCGATGACGGTAAAGATATTCACCCCGGGGAATTTATTGATCGCGCCAAACAGATCAACCTGATGTCGAAGATTGACCGCTGGGTCATACAACACGCCATTCAGGAACTATCGGAACAACGCGGCACAGGACACAAGACCAAGTTCTTTATCAGCATCTCCGAATCAGGCATAGAGGACGAATCCATGCTCCTATGGATATGTGATTGCCTGCGAGACTCGAACGCCAAAGGAGCCTGGATCATATTCCAATTTCACGAGGAAGATATCAGGGCACACACGCAAAGCGCCAAGAAACTCATCGACGGACTCAAGAAGATTCGTTGCCAGATCGCCGTGGATAAATTCGGCCTCACGCCAAAGAACGAATTGCTCCTGAAGCACCTGCCTATCGATTATGTAAAGCTTGATCAATCCCTTACTAACGGACTTGTACAAAGCCAAGCGAAACAGGACAAATTGGGAGAGATAAACGAAGCTATCCAACAATTTAACATGAAGAGCATAGCCCTGGGCGTGGAAGACGCCAACAGCCTGGCGATCCTTTGGACCGCAGGAGTCAATTTCATCCAGGGTTACTTCATGCAAAAACCATCAGAAACCATCACCTACGAATCCAGCCCCGTCTAGGAATTCGCAACCCCGTGGGGGACATGCCCGGTCGGCACATGCTGCCGGGCGGATTCACAATGATCTTCCTGATCATCAAAAAAGATGTCGGCATTAAACGAGCGCAGAAACTCGCTCTTATTCATCCCCCCCAAAAAAAAGGCCTCATCAATACGAATATTCCAGTCCCTGAGCGTACGAATCACACGTTCATGGGCTGGGGCCGCCCTGGCGGTAACCAGGGCCGTCCTTATTGGAGATGACTCCGGAGGAGCAGCCTTCTGCAGTTCATGCAGTGCTGACAACAACACCTTGAAGGGCCCACCGGACAATGGCTTACGCGCCGAGGCCTTTTCACTGGCGGTAAACGCCGCCAACCCCTGACTCTTGAATATCTGTTCTGCCTCATCCGAAAAAAGAACTGCGTCCCCATCGAAGGCAATCTTAAGTTGGTCGGATTTATTTCCTGAATTACCGGTATTGGATGGCAAAATCGTTGCTGCCGCAATCCCAGACTCCAAGGCCTTGCGCACATCATTATGATCTGATGAAAGAAACAGATGGGCGCCTAAGGCAGATATATATTCGTATGGATTGGCACCGCCACTGAAAGCAGCACGGGAGATGGCCAACCCATGATGTTCAATAGAATTAAAGATACGCAACCCGGTATCAGCGCTGTTCCTGGATAACAGGATAATCTCTACAACCGCTTCCCCGGAAAACAGCTTATTCATCGCCAGCAGCTTTTTTACCAGCGGAAAGGCTACACCAGGCTGCAATATCTCGTCTTCATGCTCAATCTGGTATCTGCAATAGGCGTCAATCCCCTCTGACTCAAACACCTTGTGAGATGCATCCAGGTCAAACAGCGCCCGCGATGATATCGCCACCACCAATTTGAAAGACCCTGCTTTATCAACCATTCTACTTTTATTCCCTGCGCACAATCTCACTATAAGACAAGATGCCTATGAAACTAGGCACACGCCAACCTTACCACAAGTATGAGTTAAGGGTAGTGAGTATACCCCGGCATCGTTGGTGTTTGGATATTCAGGGAAAACCGTGGTTATATGCAAGTGGCCAGCGAATGAAGTTCTTCGCTTTGATCCAGGAACTGCTCCTCTATCAGATCCAGCGCCTCAGGACCAAGACCGGGTATCTTCTGCAGTATCTCATCATGCCGCAACCTTGGGATACCAGACTCCGCATTCGGAAGGCCGTCTAGCCATCGAATAGAACCACGCACCAAGTTCACACCATAATCATCATCAGAGGAATAATTGGGATCCGCCGCAGATACAATAACTTGGGCAACAAAATCAGGCAGATTCCAACGCGCAACCAACCAATCACCGGCCGCAATCCAATCTACCCCCAGGTACTCCTGCTGCAAAGCGGCAAGATCGGCCTCCGGATCTTTCTCCTTCAAGGCATACACATGAGAGAGCTTGGAAGGAAACACATGGGCAAGGACCAGATAGCCCAGATTGTGCAACAGGCCGCTTAGATAAATGCGGTCCGGATCTGGCCTTTCCGCTATGGGAATTCTTAGCGCCATCATTCTAGACAGACTAGCGCAACCAATAGCGTTAAACCAATACTCCTTAGCGTTAAACCCGGGACAACTACTGGATTGAAACACCCCACTTACGGAGATACTGAAGGCGAGGCTCTTCACCATATTTATCCCCAAAACGCGGATTATGGCGTCATGTACGGTGGTTATCGGATTTCTCTGCCCGAAATAGGCGGCATTTGCCAAACCGATTATTCGCCCCATCAACCCAGGGTCTTGGTTAATGATGTCCGCCAAATCATCTACTTCTATATCCGGATCACCTATGGTGCTCAAGAGGCGGCTGGCTGTTATGGACAGGGGCGGCAGATGCTTTATTTCAAGGATATCGTGCCTAGCATCAACAATTTTATCGGACATAGACCTTCTCGTATAAGCATAAAGAGACTGCCATGTCCTCTATTGAAAAACCCAGCTAATATAAAACATAAAGCCACATCTAACAAGTATGTCGTTTCTTATTGTTTTCAAAAGATTTTACTTAAATCAAAAAATACACATTTTCCGCCGCTAAACTCCCTGGCGTCCAACAATATCGGCAAAAATATGGATATTCTTTAATCGGACTTTGGTGATACACAGTATGATTATAGTTAGTAATGAGTGCTTTTTATGAGAATGTGGTATAAATTGTGTTTTAGTAAGTGTTAATAATACACCATTAATAGATAACATGACGGTAACCAAAGAAAATCTATTCTCTTACAAATATCCACACCCGGCCGTTACCACCGACGTAGTGGTTTTCACCATTTCTAAAGATAAACTTAAATTACTACTAATACGACGAGGACTTGATCCATATAAAGGCTCCTGGGCCCTACCTGGAGGATTTCTGAATCTGGAAGAAGATCTGGAAGAGTGCGCAATACGGGAATTGCAAGAAGAAACCGGACTAAATGATATGTACCTGGAACAGTTACATACGTTTGGCAGGCCGGGACGTGACCCCAGAGAGCGGGTAATCAGCGTGGCCTATTACGCCATAGCCCCAGACGCAAACATAGCTCCCGTCGCCGCCAGCGATGCTACGGACGCCGCATGGTTTCCGGTTGATCAGCTACCAGCCTTAGCCTTCGATCATAGCGAGATCATATCTATGGCTCACAAACGCCTTATCTCAAAACTTGATTACTCGGCAATAGCTTGCAGATTTCTACCAGGGACTTTTACCCTAAGTGAACTACAAAAGATCTATGAATCAATCCGCAATAACCAGATGGATAAACGGAATTTCAGAAAAAACATAATTGGATCAGGATTTATCGAGACAACAGGTGAGACACGGCGCGAAGGTAAACATCGCCCTGCCCAACTCTATCGGGTAGCAGAACATACAGGCTAGAATGCATCAACTAATCAACAGAGAAGTGGAATGAACCAAACACAAACAGCAGATGAGATCACCATCAAACAGATAAAGGTGCCACCCCACCCCGAATGGCCCAGCCTGTCGGCGCAGGAGAAACAAGCCCTGAAAGAGCGCATAAAGGCGTTGCTGAAACAACAGAACGCCGTCCTGGTAGCACACTACTATACAGATGGTGATTTGCAAGAGCTGGCCGAAGAGACTGGCGGCTGTGTCGCAGACTCTCTGGAGATGGCGCGCTTTGGCGCGGAACAGGATGCGACCACTCTCGTTGTGTGCGGAGTACGTTTTATGGGAGAAACGGCCAAGATTCTAAACCCGGAGAAGCGCATACTCATGCCAGACCTGAACGCCACCTGCTCACTGGATGAAGGCTGTCCGGCAGACAAGTTTTCGGAGTTCTGCGATAGATACCCGGACCACACCGTAGTGGTCTACGCCAACACCAGCGCCGAAGTAAAGGCCAGGTCCGACTGGGTGGTGACCTCAGGCATAGCCCTACCCATCATCCAACATCTGGCGGAACAGGGTGAGAAAGTATTGTGGGGCCCAGACCGGCACTTGGGCGGCTATGTACAAAAGATCACCGGAGTAGAAATGCTGCTGTGGCCTGGATCCTGTGTGGTACATGAAGAGTTCAAGGCGGTCGCACTGGAACGTCTGCATAGACTCCACCCGGACGCAGCAGTCCTGGTACACCCGGAATCACCTGAGGCCGTTGTGGAACTGGCGGATGTAGTCGGCTCCACCACCGCACTGATCAAGGCGGTTGCCAGCATGGACAACCCGGAATTTATCGTGGCCACCGACGCTGGCATCTTTCACAAGATGAAGCAACTGGCTCCGGAGAAAAATCTGATCGGGGCTCCGACAGCGGGCGCAGGGGCAACCTGCGACAGCTGCGCCCACTGTCCCTGGATGGGCATGAATTCACTGCACAATCTGGCCGAAGTTCTGGAAACTGGGACACAAGAAATAAAGATCGACCTGGACCTGTGCCAACAGGCGGTGAAACCGATCAAACGCATGCTCGACTTTGCCCGGGAACGGGAGATCGCCATGCGTGGCAAGGGTAATGCATAAAGACGAAGTGGCCGCCTTGCGTAGCAGTTGCAAGGCGGCACTCCAAACAGTCTACTGATCCGCTGATCCTGCCTCTTCCTGGATAAGCGTTTCCCGTAACTCCATAATTCTGGATTCAAGCTCCTTCATCTTTGCTTGTAACTCGGCATTTTTGTTTTTTATATCCTGCTCCCTGGTCTTGGTTATCTCAATATCCCGCTGCAACTGTGCGACCTCTCCAGACCTTGAATCGTGATCACCTGCTAACAGATACGCTGGCAAAGACGCGCAAAAGACTAGCACCCATATCCTATTTAATATAATCATCCCATTATTATAGCAACACCCTAACCCTTGACCTACGCCAGCATATGCCAGTAGATTGCTACCTCATCACATATTGCTCGATTCCATTAAGGCGCATGTCCAAAACTCAGCCATACGCAGACAAGTTTGCAACCATCTCCAGGCAAACATCTTTTCCGCAACTCCCGATCAGACAGCAGGACTTTGTCAAAGAGGCGGCATTTAAACATAGATTCACCATGCAGGAACTGCGGCAATTTGTCGAAATAGCCCTCGACCTGAACAATTGGGATGAGACCGACATAATGGAGATATGGTCTAACCTGGATAACGAACCCGGTAACGGATATGCCAAGAAGACATTGCTGCAACGACTACAGACAGAATGGCTACAACTAAAGGCAGAACCAAATCACTACGGACAACCAAGACCACCGGTAACGGAATCACCGCAACTCACAACCACTGCCAAAGGACGGCTGGCACTGGGTTTCTGTCCGGTGGCATCGCAAAAGACCCGCTGTTGCAATCTCCTCACCCTGGACACCGTGGAAAACTGTGGCTTCGATTGCAGCTACTGCAGCATTCAGTCATTCTACCATGGCAATCAGGTGATCTTTGACAGCAACTTTGCAGACAATCTAGCCAGACTGGAGTTAGACCCGAATCAGATCTACCACATAGGCACGGGACAATCTTCCGACTCCCTGATGTGGGGGAATAAAAATAAGGTACTGGACAGCCTTATCCACTTCGCCCAAACAAACGAAAATGTAATATTGGAACTCAAAACCAAATCAGCGAACATCCAGCATCTTTTAAAGTCAGGGGTGCCACCCAATATCATCTGCACCTGGTCACTAAACACCCAAACCATCATAGACCACGAAGAACACCAGACCGCATCACTGCAGCGCCGCCTGGAAGCGGCACGCAAGCTTGCCGACACCGGAGCGATAATCGGCTTCCACTTTCATCCCATAGTCCACTACTCCGGTTGGCGTGATGACTATTCCCAAATCTACGCACAGGTACAGGAGTTGTTCGATCCTTCTGAGGTGGCAATGATATCCATCGGCACTCTTACATTCATAAAGCCGGTACTAAAAAAAATCAGGGAACGCGGCATCCGCAGCAAGATCTTAAAGATGCCCATGCTAGAGGCCGCAGGCAAACTATCTTATCCCCTGGAGACAAAACTGAAACTCTTCAGTCATGCGTACAAAAGCTTCCCCCAGCGCTGGCATGAAGAGGTATTTTTCTATCTTTGCATGGAAAACCCAACACTATGGCAACCGATCTTTGGTTTTGAGTATCGATCAAACGCGGAATTCGAACGAGCAATGAAAACAAGTTATCTGCAAAAAATAAGACAAAGGATGCAAGATAGATAAGCATGCGTATACTACAATTACCAAGGTGTAGAAAAGGAACACAGCATGTCCTACCAGACCTATGACATCATCTTCTCAGGCCAACTGCTGGAAGGCTGCGACCTGGAAATCGCGCGACAACAGATAGCCAAGATCTTCAGGGCAAATGAGGCCCAACTGGACAAGCTTTTCTCCGGAAACCCAGTGGTAATAAAATCTGGAGCGGATGACGAGACCGCTACTAAATATCGCCTAGCCTTCAGAAAGGCAGGTGCCATAGTTGAAATAAGACTATCAGCGCCACCTGCTGATATCCACACACCCTCACCACAAGCAACTGAAGGCCTGACCCTGATGCCAGCCAACACCGGAAGTCTGATTGATTGCGCCAAACCGGTGACACCACAACCGATACCAGATATTACTTACATGTCACTGGCAGACCCAGGCACCATAATCGACGAATCAGCGAAACCTGAACCAGTAGAGATCGACACCAGTGCCATCAGCATGACGGCGCCAAACACCGGCTCTTTGGAAGATTGCAAGAAAGAGGTTAAACCGTATCCCATCCCTGATATAAGTCATCTAGACATAGATAAGGGGTAGACGCGCCCACACATCACACAGAACCTAATTCCCTTGACACCAAGAGATAATAAATAAACCATGGATCTATACAATAAAGATGCAGGGTTTTATTTGAATTCAAGGAACCATACAGATCAGTCAGTAGTTTTATAATCCACTAACACGAACCGTAAGATCCGGACTGTATCGATCAATGAATATCAAACCAATCCCGTGTGTCATTAATATCTTCTCCTCTATCAACAAGCGATTAAAAAATCGTACAGATAGCGAACATGAACAGGCCGCAATAAGACTAGGTATCGCCCTCTTAGCCTACTCCTATTTGTTGTTCATAGAGCATAAAGAAATACTACCGACTGATCACTCGGCACTTTCACCGCATATTTTCGTCTATCCGTTCGTCGCCCTCGCCATTGGAATTATGTTATCCATAATAAAGTGGCCGCAGATCTCACCATTACGGCGTATAGCTGGCTGCATTTTAGACATAGCCGCGGTATCGGTGTTTCTCTACATGCTAGGTGAGGCATTTGCCCCCTGGTTTGGAATCTACCTTTGGGTTACATTCGGCAATGGATTTCGTTATGGAGAAAAATATCTATATTTCTCAGTCCTGATCTCGGTTATAGGCTTCTCATTAGTTATCGCCTTCACCCCATTCTGGCAACAACATCTTATCTTGGGAATTGGCATACTGGTGAACCTGTGCATTCTGCCAGCGTATGTAGTAACACTTATAAGAAAGATAAACAAAGAACGCCGCATTGCCGAACAGGCAAACCAAGCTAAGAGCGAGTTCCTCGCCCGCATGAGCCATGAGATCCGCACCCCCTTGAACGGGATGATCGGGACAGTGGAACTTCTTGAAGCCCGCGATCTTGGAACGGAAGAGAGGGAGTATGTAACCACGATCAAAGATTCCAGCGACACCATTATCCGACTGGTAAAGGATGTGCTGGACATATCCAAGATAGAGGCCGGCAAGATGGAGACCGAGTTGTTGGATTTTGACCTCTATGAATTAATCTCCACCACACTTAACATCTTCTCCCATCAAGCAAGGAGCAAAGACCTAACACTATCCAAGCGCATAGACATCCAGATACCGTTTATTGTAAACGCCGATCCTATCCATATTAGGCAGGTATTAATCAACCTCCTGGGCAACGCTATTAAATTCACGGAACAAGGATCAATCTCACTAAATTGCAAACTGGTCGCGACCCATCTTTCAACATTAACTATCAGATTTGAAGTAATAGATACGGGCATTGGCATTCGCAAAGAACTCCAAGAGAAGATCTTCCGGAAATTCACCCAGGCTGACAACGGAGCCACAAACCGCCTTACCGGCAGTGGACTTGGAACCAGCATTGCCAAACAACTGGTGGAATTAATGGGCGGCGAGATAGGTGTTATCAGCGCACCCGGCCGGGGGTCAACCTTCTGGTTTGAGCTACCTATTCACAGGGAAAGCAAGACCGGCGGACTACACAAACCTGACTTCAGCCAATTAAGTGTACTAAGACTGACCAACAATGATCGAAACCAGACCAACATTACCAATTACTTCCAGAAATGGAATATTAAATTCTCTGACGCTTGCACCATACCCCAGGCCCAAGACCTAATAGAACATGGCGCCAATGACTTCGACCTCATCCTGCTGGACGGAACAAACAATCCATACAATACGATCCAGGAATTGAATTTATTAACAAAGAATAAAATCTGTGACAAGACGATCATTATAGTTCAACCAGAAGCCGTAGACGACAGCCATGACCCAGAGAGCATAAAACGCATACATTTATTATATGAGCCGGTTGATAAAGAATTGCTGCGTAATGCCCTACATCTTGCACAGATCTTAAACAAGAAAGAACACATCTTCCTTACGCGCACAACGGCGGAAAAACACGCAAGACAATTAAAGATATTGGCGGCAGAGGACAACCCAGTAAACCGCATGGTCATAGGGCGGGTATTAGACAACAACGGACATAGATACAAACTTGTCGAAAATGGGGAATTGGCCCTAAAGGCCCTTAACGCCGAGAAATTCGACTTGGTAATAATAGATATGCACATGCCTAAGCTAGGCGGCATAGATACCTACAAAAGATACATCGCAGCCCACAAAGAGAACCAAACGCCTTTCGTAATACTGACCGCCAACGCCACAACTGAAGCACGCAAACAATGCGAGGAGATTGGAATAAAATTTTTCCTCACCAAACCGATATCATCAAAGAATCTGATAGAAACCATAAACATCGCGACCAACATTGATGATGCGAGTACAGTTCTAAATGAGGACATACCAAATGCCGCAAATTGCGAATCTAGCGGGCCAATAGACAAAGAGGTTCTAACCCGCATAATGCATATGGCCCCAGATAAGGATTTTCTCACCCAGCTTCATCAAAGCATGGATGATTATGGGCATTCCATACTAGAGAATATGATCCAGGCCAGAAGAGATGAACATCTGCAAAAATTCAAAGACCTGGCCCACACTCTACGAGGTGCGGCAGTCAGCCTCGGCATGACCAGGCTCGGCGAACTGCTGCTGCAGGCGGAATCTATAACTAGCGGCAAATTTAACACCCAAGGAGACGAATACATAACAAGACTCTCGGATGAATTTAAACTCGGAGTATCGCTAATAAAGAGGGAATTTGAACATAGAAATACCGCATAAAATTCTCAAGCCAACACCATTAACCGATAACAAGCGGCACACTTCCACCTCACACCCATTTCCATAATGTAATTCCACACAACTGCGAGAGGCCATTCACAACAACTACTCCTTAACCTCCTGCAAAACTGTCTTAGCCATACGCTTGGAAAAATAATATATGCGCTTTAGTTTTTCGATAATATCCATCTCTATGGTGTAGGCAGGTATACGGTTCGGCTCATCCGCCACCAGACGCCGCATCTGATGCAACGCCGCAGAATCAGCCAGAGCCGCAATCTCGTCCTTCATGCCAATAACGTTTTGCGCCACTTCCTCATTATTCTGTGAAACTGCCTGAACTGCTGACCTGACCGAACGCACAACAACCTTATGAAAACCAGAGATAACATCTTTAGTCGCTCCGCTTATGGATACCCCAGATTCAACACGCTGATTGCCCAACACTACCAGGTTCGTCTCAACAATATCTCCGATATTTTCCAGATCAGTGATCGCCTCCATCAGCTTCAGAAATTCAGCGGTTTGAGCATCAGTCAAACTATACTTACTGATCTTACCCATGTATTCCACGATCTGCTCATACAGATAATCAACCTCATCATCCAGTTTGTGTACAGACGCAAGCGTACCCTTATCCCCCGCAAGGAGCGCTGGCAGGATTTGTTGCAGCATCACATCTACCCGATCACCCATATGCAACACCTCCAGACGCACCCGATCCAGGGCCAGGGACGGAGTAGACAGCAATTCACTATCCAAATATTTAGAACGGGTGATAAGGCCATCTTCCGCCAATGCCCGATCCGGCACCAACCACTCAACCACCTGCCCTATCTGCGCGGTAAACCAAATAAAAATAACTGTATTTGCAATATTGAAGATGGTATGGGCATTCGCAATCTGCCGTGGTGTTTCCGCCCCCAAGCGATTGATGCCGCTCAGCTCCGGATGGGTTGGAGAAAACCAGGCCACAAAATCTGCCAGATAGGGGATAAACATCACCCAGAGAAGCACGCCGCTAATATTGAATATCACATGCACCAGCGCCGCCCTTAACGCTTCCCTGGGTTTGCCGATAGACGCAAGTAACGCCGTAACGCAAGTACCTACATTGGCGCCAAACGCCAAGGCAATACCAGCCGGCAAGGTAATAAGCCCCTGCCCAGCCATAACAATCACGATACCGGTGGTGGCTGAAGAGGACTGGACAAGTCCGGTAAATACCGCAGCAACCATGATGCCTATCAGAGGACTTTCCATGTGAATCATAAAATCCAGAAATGGCTGATAGGAGCGTAATGGCTTCATGGCATCACTCATAACACTCATTCCAAAGAACACCATACCAAGCCCCATAAGCATGGAACCATAGTTCCGCATCTTGTCTTCCTTGGAGATGAACAGCATGCTGAAACCAACGCCTATCATCAGCATGGATGCCTTAGTAACCTTAAAGGCAACGATCTGCGCGGTAATTGTGGTGCCGATATTCGCACCCATTATTATGCCAATGGACTGGGACAGCGACATAAGCCCGGCGGTAATAAACCCCACCACCAATACCGTCGTAACCGATGACGACTGGATGATAGCGGTAACAAAGGCGCCAGTAGCAACCCCAGCAAAACGATTCGCTGTTAGTTTCGCCAATATGGACTTCATACGTTCACCGGCCACCGCCTTCAAGGCATCGGCCATCTGTTCCATACCGAACAGGAATAGGGCCAGACCGCCAAACATCTGCATGGCCATGACTCCCCACTCCATACCTTCGGAAGCACCATCCGCCGCATATATTGGCGTAACGATAAGAACAGATATAACCCCAAGCAGTAATATCAGCATGGGCCTAAAATCAAACCCCTCAACCCTGGTCAAGATATCCTTGCGCATATTATTCACCCATGTTTATTGTTATTCTGACTTTACGATCGTAACCGTTACCGGACACTGCCGCACTATCTGCTCAGCCTTGGAGCCAAGAAACACGTATTTGAGCCCGGTCCTGCCCAGGCTGCCCATAACGACCATAGAGGCGCCAACCTCTTCTACAACCTGCAGTATCCTGGTGACTGGTATACCCTTAACCAACATCATCTTGGCCTTTTTCAGGGTCTTATTATCGGGATATTTTTTCTTAATGGACGCGATAAATTCCGAGAACATCTCGGACGCAATATCCTCAACCCGTACTAACTGCTTCTTCTTTGCAATACGGGAGTAATAACTGGGCATATCTCCGGGATCGTGCACCACATGCAGAACCACAATCGGCAACCCGGAACACTCTGCGAATTCACACGCCTTTAGCAGCGCCATCTCTGAGTGCGGAGAAAAATCCACCGGAACAAGTATTGGGTTTTTATTCGTTTTCGCTGTCATAGCTATCCCTCCATCCTAGTAAAGATAGCGCAAATCTAACTATTTACTAAATAATCTTGACTGGTTTATTTGATATAAACTTTAGGAAAATCAAATGCATTAATGCTAATACAGCCCAACCGGCTATAGTGCTAGCAACGCTCCACCCTGACCTTAATCACCGATCTGGAATCTGCCTCAAGAACGGTCAATCTGTGGCCCTGTTCTATGATGGAATCGCCCTCCACCGGTATATTGCGGATCCTGCTGACAATCAGACCACCAATGGTATGGGCTTCTTCCACCGGGAAGTGTACATGCAGGATATCATTCACCTCAGAGATTGGTGTGCGCCCACTCATAAGGTGTGAATTCTCGCTCTCGTGCTCAATATAGATCTTACGTTTTGGTTGATACTCATCAAAGTCGTACCCAACGTCGATCTCGCCCACCACCTCTTCAAACACATCCTCCATGGTGAGAATACCTACCGCAGAGCCAAACTCATCCACCACTATGGCCATATGGTCTTTTCTAGCCTGTAGTTGCGGCAAGGCCCGGTCCAGCGTTTGTTTAGGGGAAAGATACAGGGCCGGACTGACATAATCAGATACAGAGTGGTTAAGTATGTCAGATTGCATAAGGTCCCAGGTATTCAGGGTAAGCACCCCCTTTACGTTGGTTATATTCCGGCTATACACCGGCAACCGGTTGTAACCATGCATCATCACCCTGCGCACAGCCTCGTCCATGTCACGGGTCTCGTTCAGCCCGACCACATCCGCCAGGGGAATCATGGCCTCACCCACCGTAGTATCGGCAAACCTGATTATGCGGCGAATCCGCTTGCGATCTATTGTTGATGGCGATGCCGCGGTCTCGGTGACATCCAACAACACCCGCAATTCCTCACGGGTAATGAACATGTTCTGCGGCTCGGCCCCGCCGCCTACGATACGCGTGGCAAAACGCGCCACACCGCTAAAGATAAATATCACTGGATAAAACAGATAAGAAAAGAAACGCAGGGCATATATTATCTTAGGGGCCACGTTATCTGCGTTTTGCTGAAACACGCTCTTTGGCACCACCTCTCCCAAGATCAGCAAGACCGGGGTCAGGACCAGAATAGAGATGAACTCGCCTATTGATCCAAAAAGATCAATAAATATCAGGGCCCCAATGGTGGAGATAGTAACCGTAGATAGATTGGTTCCAACCAGTGTGGTGCCCAAAATAACATCCGGTTTCTTGAACAGTTTTAATACCGTGCCAGCGCCGCGATCTCCTATCTTCGCCCTATGCCGCAGTTTTAGCTTGTCGGAGTTCACCATAGCGATCTCCGATCCGGAGAAAAACCCTTTCAGCACCAGAAAGAATACAATCAAGAGGAAATTAAGTATCCATTCCATCTCTTCTCTCCTCTTGCTCTATACCATCTACAGCATCTGTATTCTCTTCCACATGCCCTTCAGCCAGGCTCACCGCTTCAGCTGCGTCATCACTATCGTCTACAGATTTCCCTCCAGATAACCGACTCACACGCACCTTACTTATTCGTAACCCTTTCACCTCTTTAGCGGTAAATTCATACCCCTCATATAAAACCTTGTCGCCCTCGGCCGGCATACGATCAAACAAACGGAAGGCCACGCCGCCGATGGTGGCCATGACCGGATCTTCAATGTCGAAATTGGTAAGATTGTAGAAGTCCGTCAGACGCATGTCGCCAGGGACCGTATAGCTGTTCTCGTCCTGTTCCTGATAATACTCCTGGCCCTCCATGCGCCCAGATATCTCACCAAAGATAAAGGTAAGCACATCCTTCATGGTGACTATGCCCAGAACCTCACCATATTCACCCAGGATAATAGCCGCCCTGGTGTTGTGCGCCTGGAAATAGTCAAACATCTCGTCCACCTTCTTGGTGGGCGGAACGAAGTGGGCTGGCTTGATGATCCTGTCCAGCGTTACATCCTGCATATCCCCGCCAGCACGGGTCAGCTTAAGTATGGTCTCTGAGTGAATAAATCCGATGACATTATCCCAGTTGCCCTTATATACCGGCACCCTTGGATGGCGCAGCCTGCGGAACTCATCTATAAGTTCCGGCACCGGCAGATTGGCGTTTAGAAACCTGATCCTGGGACATGGGGTCATAATGCGGTAGATATCGGTCTCGGACGCCTCTAGTAAATTATCTATCAATACCCGCTCTGTGGCGTCGATGATGCCGGTCTCCTCCCCCTCTTCCAGCAAGGTGCGCAACTCATCCGGCTGCAGAATATTCTCACGACTGACCTCGTCGCCAACAATGAAGGTCGTGATCCGGTCGGCCACTACCCTTACCCCTTCGCGGAGCGGCGTTATCAGGGTAATCCAGCGCGGAATTATGCGGGCAGTTATCCTGGTAGCAAACTTCATAGGAAAACTGACCGCAATGGTCTTAGGCGTTACCTCGCCAATCAGCAGCAACATAGGGGCCATGATCAAGATATTGATCCAGGCGACATCCTTAGAACCAAACAAAAGCATCAGGATAGAGGTCATGTTCACCGCTGATACTATGTTGACCAACTCATTTCCACAGAGAAGAGATATGATCAGGCGACGCGGCTCATCCAGCATGGCGTGGATATGCTCGGAACGGGGGCCGCGCTCGTGCCGCAACTTCTGCAGATCAATACGACTCAGGGAAAAAAGTGCGGTCTCAGAACCGGAAAATACGGCCGCAGTGGAAAGCAACACCAACTGGAAGATGCAGCGCAACATCAACTCCCAGTCTATTGAACTGAGTTGGAGTGATGCATAAATGGCTTTTAGTTCATCCATTTTAAGTTTCCAAATCAGGCTTAGTTGTTATTTATAGGGGACCATGATCGACCCATGGAAGAACTCTCAGTGTATAAAACTATGCCACAGGCTCTTGCGGCGTAACTCTACACCTTTTTTACCTGTAATCACACCATATTACATTACATACCTCATCTAACATAGCAACTATAGACTAAAATTCATTACTGACTTTGGCAATAGTGCGGTTTTGGCCTATGATTTGCAGAATAACAGACTACTAGCCAGAAAATGGCAAAAGCGTCAATTTATCGGCTTTAGAGGAGAGGCAGCAGTGGTAACACCTATTTCTAATGACAAGATTATGTCATCTGACAGCGCCAACAGCTCGGTAACGGATAAAAGGAAGGCCGACCCAACCCAGCAAAACAATCTCGGCGATAATAGCATCCCAAAGAAAGGAACTGTGGCTGATACCAGTTCGGTGGACGTGGAACGAGCAAGCCAAGTCTACAACAGCTCGGCATCCAAACCAGCATCAAACAAGGATTTCATAACCGACCTTGAGCAGGCCAAGGTAGTTGCAGCAAAGATACGCGCGCAGATGGAAGAAAACAGCCAGCAGGCATTCAAGGCGCAGACCGGGTCCAGCTCCAGTGGTCTAGCCGCACTATTAGAGGCAGTGCCAGCGTAGCAGCGGATATATACCAACAACTGTCAGGACCCTGCACGACCCACCGCCAGTGGTCCTGATATTTTCACATCTAGCCCTTACTGCCCTTGTGATCTCACTTCACCAACCGTATATTTATCTAATATGCGGACAGTAAACAGAAAAATCCTACAAAAACTCTTTCCATACCTATTAATGGCGCTGCTATCGGTTGCAGGATGTTCAGATCCAGACCGACCAACCATAAGCCTGCATCTAGCCATGCAACGGGGAGATATCGACCAGATTGAGCGCCACATCTTCTGGGGCGCTGACATCAACAAGGCCGGACCCAATGGACAGATGCCCCTGCACGTTGCGGCGGAACAGGGACGCCAGATAATTACAGAGTTGCTGCTGAAACACGGGGCAAACATCAACAGCAAAGACAGTAACGGAAACACCCCACTCCACACCGCAGTCATGTCAGGCCGCACCCAGGTTGCGGAATTCCTGATAAAACGCGGCGCCGAATTCAATGCGAACAGATTACTGGAAGAGATGGTGCGCAACAACGTAACGGACCGGGATGTGATAAGGTTGCTGCTAAGGAACGGGGCCTACATAAACCATATCTCAGATCGGGGCAACACACCCCTACTGGACGCCATCCGACAAGACAATCGGCCTCTGGCCAAACTACTTATCGCGAACGGGTCTGATGTCAACCAACCCGGAAGCTCCGGTCAGACACCTTTACAACTGGCGAACGAAATCCAGAATGATTTTATCATCCGCATGCTCATACAAAACGGAGCGGTTGCTAAGTAACCCGTGACCTGCCGCCGATGTTCTGATAAGTTCCGCCTCAAAATAAACATATAGAAAGGAAAACAACTATGGCATCCAGTGTCGATGAATTAACCGTAAGCTACACCGAAGACGGGATCGAAGTCGTAAAAGAGTTGGACAAGGAGATCCTGTCCAAGGGGGCGTGGTCTACCGTCATCTTCCGCTATCAAGATTGGAACCGCGCAAAAGGGGAGTATGGACCGGATAAATATACCATCCGCCGCTACCAGAAACGCAATGGCGAATACATGCCAAAATCAAAATTTAACATATCCAGCAAGGATCAGGCTCAGAGCATCATCGCCGCTTTGGAAAAGTGGACTAAAGAATAGTTACCGGCACCTAGTTGTCAGTAACCGAAATCTCATCAGGCCAATCCGCCAACTCTGAAAGGATAACCAGTTCCCTCTCTCCAAGCCCAGGATCAATCATCATCCTGGCCAATCGGGAACGATAATCATCCAGGGTTATACCCGCATCCGCCTGGGTATTGCTGAGTCTATCCAGGCGAAACTCATCCCAACGCATCTTCTCGTCCGCAGACAGTGTTTGCGGCCAGTTGCGCGCGCGATAACGGAACAGCATCTCTGGCAGGCGTGCATCTTCAAACGCCGGCTCAAGATCAGCCAACTCCTCTACTGGCGCAGTACGCACATATTCCATAAGACGCCGGTCCGCATCGGAAAAGAAACCACCACTGTATAGGGCTTGGTCTGGATCGGTGATAGGGGCAAACTCCTGTCCGCTATAGAGTTGCCGCAACTTTCCATCCAGCCTGGCCTGGCGAAGCATATTCAGGTGCCTTTCCGCCTCTGCCACATCGATGCGCCACTCTGTCGCAGCAGCATCCGTAAGGGTACCCATGGGGACCGCCACTGGACATTTGTTTATATGCAGCTCTTTCAGCGGTATGCGCTCCACTCCCTCCGGTAGATCATCCCGTGCTGTAAATACCCGCTGGCTCATCTCCTCCACCCCTAATTCAAGCAAAGGGGTGGGGTCTACGCGCAGATCATATACCACCACCGAATTCTTATTGACCGGATGGTTTAACAGTGGCGCCACTGGCGCAATACAGCCGTCCCTGGCAGGATATTTTGAAGAGACATGCAACACCGGCTGCTTGCTGGTTACGTTCAACAATTCTGCCACCATGCGCTTGTTGCGCATCTTCAGTTGATGTTCGAACAGGCGCGGCTGCCGCTCTTTAATCAGCTTGGCCATAGCGATGGTGGCATACACATCGGATAGGGCATCATGGGCCTCGGCATGGTCGATGCCGTTGGCCTTGGTCAACTCCTCCAGACGAAAACTGGTAACGCCATCCTCATGGGTTGGCCACTTGATCCCATCCGGACGCAGGGCGCGGGTAAGCCGAACCACATCTATCAGGTCCCAACGGGAGTTGCCGCTCTGCCACTCCCTGGCATAGGGATCAAAAAAGTTACGATAGAGGCCATAACGGGTGAATTCATCGTCGAACCGGATATTGTTATAACCAACCGTGCAGGTTCCAGGATGCGCCATCTCCCGGTGAATTGCGTCGAAGAATTCCGCCTCACATACGCCGTTGGCTAGGGCATATTGTGGTGTAATGCCGGTTACCAGACATGCCTCCGGATGGGGCAGCATGTCATCCGCAGGCTTGCAATACTGCACCAACGGCTTGCCGATTATGTTCAGATCAGCATCAGTTCGGATACCGGCAAACTGGGCCGGACGGTCCCGTCTGGGATCGGTACCCCAAGTCTCATAATCATGCCAGTAGAAGGTTAGCGCCATTGGTTGATCCGCCCGGATGGATTGCAGATGGTTTGTACTTTATCCACCCATCAACAAAAAAGCCACCCGGCATAAACCGGATGGCTTCTGCTTAACCAACAAGCGGAAAAGATTAGATCTTTTCTTTGATACGGGCCGCTCTGCCGGTAAGGCCACGCAGATAATACAGCTTGGCGCGACGCACATCACCGCGACGGGTAACCTTGATGTCTTTGACCAGCTGACTGTGAGTCTGGAAGGTACGCTCCACACCTTCGCCGTGAGACATCTTACGCACGGTAAAAGATGAATTCAGTCCGCGGTTACGCTTGGCTATTACTATGCCTTCGAACGCCTGCAGACGCTCGCGGTTGCCCTCGATAACCTTTACCTGGACGACCACGGTATCTCCAGGACCAAACTCCGGAACCTCTTGGTTCAACTGTTCGGCTTCTAGGGCCTCAATGATCTTGCTCATGGTCGTATTGCTCCTGTATCTCAACTGGCGCCTTGGTGCGCCCGAATAAACTCTTTAAGTAATAACTGCTCTTCTTCGGTCAACTCCCGGTCTTGCAACAGATCGGGCCGACGTAACCAGGTACGTCCCAGCGACTGCTGCAACCGCCAGCGACGAATGGCTGCGTGATTGCCGTTCTTCAACACCTCCGGCACCGGCATGTCCGCAAACAGCTCTGGCCTGGTGTAGTGCGGACAATCCAGCAGGCCATCCATGAAGGAGTCCTGCTGCGCCGAGTCGGCATCCCCTAAAACCCCGGGTATCAAACGCAACACCGCATCCATCAACACCAACGCGGGGAGTTCCCCACCACTCAAAACATAATCGCCTATCGACCACTCTTCATCGACATAACGATCAATAAACCGTTCATCAATCCCTTCATAGCGTCCGGCGATCAGGATCATTCCGTCCCGTTGCGCCAACTCCCTGACCGCAGACTGATCCAGCTGCCTTCCTTGTGGACTCATATATGCCACTCTGCTATCCGGCGCCGCCTTCTTGGCGTCTTCGATGGCCGCCTGCAAAGGCTCCACCTTCATTACCATGCCGGGCCCACCGCCATAGGGCCGATCATCCACCGTGCGATGCACGTCTCTGGCGTAATCTCTGGGATTCCAGGTAACCAACTCGGCCAGCCCCTTATCAAAGGCCCGCCCGGTTACACCATCTCCCACCATAGCCTGCAACATATCCGGAAAGAGGGTCACCACGTCAAAGCGCATCATCTACCCCTAAAACTCCGGATCCCAGTCCACCAGCATGATTCCTGCCGCCAGATCCACTCCTTTTACTACACTGTCGATGTATGGAAGCAGGCGCTCCCGCTCTCCCTTTACCACCATCACATCGTTGGAACCAGTCTCGAACAGGTGATCCAACCTGCCCAGTTCCACCCCCTCCGTGGTTTCCACCAAAAGACCTTCCAGGTCGGTCCAGTAGAACTCATTCTCACCCAGGTCCGGTAACTGCTCGCGCGGTATAGCGATATCCGTATCAATCATACTCGCCGCGCTATCCCTGTCATCTATGCCCACCAACTTGGCAATTATACCCTTACCGTGAGCCTTGCCAGTCTCCAGTCGGTACTCATACCAACCCTGGTCAATCTTTAAATACCAAGTGGCGTAGTTAAGGATATTGGTCAATGGCGAGGTATGCGAATACACCTTCACCCATCCCTTTACACCATACAGGCCGGATATCCGGCCTAGGGTTACAAATCTTTGGCTAGCAGCTGTAGTCACAGAGTTAGCCTCGTTCGCCGCTTATTAATTCAAATGCCTGAACCAACGTTCAGACAGATCAGGCTGCCTTGGCATGATCCTTGAGCAGCTGGGCCACACGGTCACTCGGCTGAGCACCCTGAGAGATCCAGTGATCAACGCGTTCCTTCTGGATACGCAGACGCTCTTCGCCACCTACAGCTATAGGGTTGAAGAACCCTAAGCGCTCAATATAGCGCCCATCACGAGCATTGCGGCTGTCGGTTACCACTATATGATAGAACGGACGTTTTTTAGCGCCGCCCCTTGCAAGACGAATTGTTACCATGCCCCACCCTTATGTTGTTTCTGTAGCGCGCATCCAGCCAAACCGGCCGGAGGCAAGTAAACCGGGCATTCTACGCTATTTTTCAGGAAAGTGAAGCCCTTTTTATGACTATTTAAACTACCGACTGTAGGAGCCCAGTCCTCTGGGCGAGTATTGTTGATCGCGTGGCAATGCCAGCACAAATCGCCCGCAGGACGAGCATGGATGCAGGTGGTACGAGCCCATGGCAGGGATTGCTCCAAGCAATCCTTCTGCATTCCCCCCATACGCGTGGGTCAGATGGGCGAAGATATAATAATGCAGGAGCAATTATCGAGAGCGACGCAGAATGCCAAAGCCGAGCGGGTTCCTACGGGAATGGAAAACCGCCCGGACCTCCCAGACCGCCCATTCCACCTGGGCCCATCCCACCCTTGAGCCCGCGCATCATCTTGGCCATGCCGCCGCCCTTCATCTTCTTCATCATCTTCTGCATCTGGGCAAACTGCTTGAGCATCTTATTTATATCCTGCACCTGGGTACCGGAACCGGCCGCAATGCGCCGCTTACGCGAACCCTTGATGACTGCGGGAAAACTGCGTTCCTGCGGGGTCATAGAGTTAATGATGGCGATCAGCTTCACCACCTCCCGATCACTCGCCTGATTCTTCACATGTTCAGGCAGCTTGCCCATACCCGGCAGCTTATCCATAAAGGCACTGATGCCCCCTAGATTGGCCATCTGCTCCATCTGCTCCTTGAAGTCCTCCAGGTCAAAGCCCTTGCCCTTTTGCAGCTTTTTAGCCAGTTTGGCGGCCTTTTGCTGATCTACCTTGGCCGAGACCTCTTCCACCAGGGAGACCACATCCCCCATGCCCAGGATTCTGGATGCGAGCCGATCCGGGTGGAACGGCTCCAGCGCCGTGGTCTTTTCCCCCACACCCAGGAACTTGATGGGCTTGCCTGTGATCTGGCGAATGGAGAGCGCGGCACCGCCACGGGCGTCGCCGTCGGTCTTGGTTAGAATTACACCGGTCAGTGGCAGGGCCTCATCGAAGGCCTTGGCGGTATTGGCAGCATCCTGGCCGGTCATGCTATCCACCACAAACAGGGTCTCGACCGGGTTGAGCGCGGAATGCAGCTCTTTGATCTCGCCCATCATCTCCGCATCCACATGCAGACGACCGGCGGTGTCGATAATCAGCACATCACGAAAACCCTTTTTCGCCTGCTCCAGGGCGCTGCGCGCAATCGCCAGCGGCTTCTGATCGACATTACTTGGAAAAAAATCTGCCCCCACCTCCGCTGCCAGGGTCTGCAACTGGTCGATAGCGGCCGGACGATACACGTCACAGCTGGCCACCATGACCGACTTTTTCTGGCTCTCCTGTAGCCATCTGGCAAGCTTGGCCACGCTGGTGGTTTTACCTGAACCCTGCAAACCCGCCATCAGGATCACGGCCGGCGGCTGGGCGGCCAGATTGAGAGACTCATTGGCCTCCCCCATCACCCGCACCAGCTCGTCGTTTACGATCTTGATCAGCACCTGGCCGGGGGTAAGGCTGCGCATCACCTCTTCGCCCAGGGCCTTCTCGCGCACCTGATCCACAAAGGATTTAACCACCGGCAGGGCGACATCCGCCTCCAGCAGCGCCATGCGCACCTCACGCATGCTCTCCTTTATATTATCTTCGGAAAGACGCCCCTGGCCCCGTAGCCTATCCAGCACCCCACCAAGTCGATTTGTCAGACTATCAAACATAACTCTATAGATACCATACTATTTGATTGGACGGTCATTATAACCCCTAATCCCAATATACCTAGCACCTGGTTCCCAGTGCTTAGTTACTAGTAACTGGAATTCTAATATGCGATTATCTTCCGATATGAGCACAACAATAACCGCATTCCTCGCCATCGCATGTTATGCTGCATCCGCGCTGATCATAGCCGCCAGACTATTCAAGCGACAGGAAAATGATAAACCATCCCGTGCCGCAGGCATTGGGCTAGGCCTGGCTGGCGTTATCCTGCATACAGTTGTCCTCTACCAGAACATCCACCTTCACAGCGGCATAAATCTGGGGTTTTTCAATGCGGCCTCTCTGGTGGCATGGATCATCCTGCTCCTGCTTATGATCTCATCCCTGACCAAACCAGTGGAAAATCTGGGGATAGTTCTGCTTCCACTAGCGATCATAACCGTGGCCTTGGAACTATATTATCCTGCAACCAGATTGCTGCCAGCTGATTCAGCATGGGGGCTGAGGGTGCATGTGCTTATATCCCTCCTGGCCTACAGCATATTTACCATGGCCAGCGTGCAGGCAATCCTGCTTTCTATTCAAGACAACCATCTACGGCACCGCCATCCTGGCGGCTTTATCCGGGCCTTACCACCGCTACAGACCATGGAAACATTGCTGTTCGAGATGATAGGTTTTGGTTTTCTGCTACTTACCTTCGCGTTAATAAGCGGATTTACCTTTCTGGATAATATCTTTGCCCAACATCTGGTGCACAAGACCATACTCTCTATCCTGGCCTGGCTGGTATTCGGCACACTCTTGTGGGGACGCTTCAGATCCGGATGGCGCGGCCGCAAGGCCCTAATCTGGACCCAGGTGGGATTTGTGGTACTGGCCCTGGCCTATTTTGGCAGTAAGTTTGTGATTGAGTTGTTGCTTAACAGATTGTAGGAGCCCACCCCTGTGGGCAATTTGAATAGGCGTGACTAATTAAGAATCGCCCACGGGAGTGGGCTCCTACCAAATCATCTGCCTTGGACACCCCGGTAGGCGCTGACTGCCTGACGTCCTGTGGTAATCTTAGCAACTATCTCAGATAACTCTTTATGACTATTGGATGCAAGAGCCATGATCTCTTTATCCAAATCGTAAATCTTCTGGACCAGTTTAGTTGCCGCGGCCACATCTTCTAGAGAGTCTGTATCCAGAGGAAATGTTTGATCGAAGATCTTTTTTCTCTGCTGCTCTAATGCCTGTACCTGTTCCCAATCGCCATCACTGGCAGCTTCAAGCATGGAACCGGATAGTTCTATTATCTTATTCAGATTGGATACAACTTGCTCCATCAGCCGACGCTTGTCGCAACGCTTTGCGGCGCCACCTGTTTTAGCTCACTGGGCATAGCATCCCAGGCGCTCTTCACCTCTTTCAGCAGGGATGCCACCTCATCAAGTTTCTCAATGCTATTTTCTTTATTTGCGATCAGCAGGCATCTGACCATGTAGTCATACAGGCCTTCCAAGTTTGCCGCAATCTCTCCACCCGATTCCATATCCAGACTTTCACTAAGCCCCTGTATAATCGATATAGCCCAGGTGATATTGCGCCCTTTTTCTGCATAATCATTGCGTTCAATCTGTCCGCGTGCAAATGCAATCTTATCCAGCGCCCCCTCCATAAGCATCTGGATCAAACGATGTGGAGAAGCAAAGGAGGCCTCCGTCCCAACTGCCACCTTCCCATACTGGCTCACTCCACGTTTTTGCATAGGGCTCATCTACAACTCCTCGGTTACTTGTTGCTGTTATTCGGTATCAGGTTGGCCAATATTTCCAGCTGCTGATCCAGATAATCACTTGTGGTCGTCATGCTGGATATCAACGTATCCAAGGCTGAATATTGTGCAATATATCTGGCCTCTATCTGTTCCAAACGATACGTCAGATTCTCCTGCGCATCCTGCACATCTTCAATCTTGGCGTTTATCCCATCTTCCTTTGCATCTAACAAGCCGTCGGTGCCAAGCATATTGTCCAGCAGCTCACTTAGACGGAACGCATAACCCTGATCATCATCAGTAAACAACTCCGTCACAGAGTCAATATTCGTCGATAGCGCATCGCCCAATGTCGTGCTATCCAGAGACATGACTCCATATTTATCAAACTCTATACCTATTTCAGTTAGATATGAATAATCACCGGCCAATCCTTTCGGGACCGAATTGATAATCGACCGCACCTGATCCTGTAAAGTCCGAAGGGCAAAATCCCCGGACAGCTCCCCCTCTCCCAATGAAGTTGCGGTGGATATAAGGCTGTTGTAAGCATTGACAAAGCCCTGGACCGCACTGACTACAGAGCTATCGTTATGACTAACATCCAACTCCACATTAGAGGCGCTGGTATCCAACAGAGTAAGAGTAACGCCATCAATCGCATCGGTAATAGTGTTTGAACTGCGGGTTATGGTATAGGTGTTATCCACCAGGATTTCGGCATCATCTGCCGCCCGTATTACTGACATTCCCAACGGGTCTACTATAGGGCCTCCACCGCTATCTTCGAACACCAGGGTCATCGCATTATCTGTGCCCAGCTCATCACTTGTAAGTGTGAGATAGTAATGTGTATCGTCCTCCCGGATAACACTGGCGGTTACCCCGATATTATCGGAGGCCGAGTTTATAGCTTCCGCTATCTCGTCCAGGGTCATAGCCCCGATCCCGACTTCAAAACCATCAGATCCAATAGTTATCGTGACTGTATCACCGGAACTACCAACGGTAGTGGTATCCGAATCCGCAAATGAATTCGACCCCTGCTTCTCCGCTACGGCGAGTGAATTAACCTTGATGTCATAGGTGCCTGCCGCCGCAGAACTATCGGCAGAGGCGGTAAAAATTGCCGTATCGGCAGAAGTTGCCGTAAACACATCGAAGGAAGATGCGGTGCTAAGGTTATCTGCGTAAGACTTAAATGATGAGATAGCGCTGCGTAACTGACCAATTGCACTCAGCTCAGCGTAATAACCGGCCTCCTTCACCTGGAGATTTATTAGCGGTTGCTGCTCGATCTCCATGAGCGACTCTACAATAGAGCCGGAATCAAGCCCTGAACCTATTCCTAATGCTGAAATCGTAGCCATCTTCTCGTCACCAAATGTTCTTTGCTTCAATCAGACCAGAGTCCAATATCTGGCCTCTTAAATTGATCTGGTTATAGCGCCCCTTTGCAGGGGCGCTGCCAGTTAATGAAATGCAACATTCAGGCCAACAGCCAAAACGGTTATCTCAGGCGGTTGTCTGGAAGATTATTCCGACAGCCCCCTCGGAGGATGAGCCACCTACACCGCTTGACTGGGAGGATTCAAGTACTTCACGAATATGCCGGGAAACCGCCAGAATCTCTTCAGACGGCAGTTGCCTGATCATCTCGCCTGTCTCACTATCCATTACCTGAACTACTGCACGACCACTATCTTCATCTATGCTGAACCTAAGTTCACGGCGAACTCCCAGAATAGCGTTATTCAGTTCGTTCACGACCTCTTCAGTAAGTTGGTTTGTTGCGGGTTTCGGAGATTGACTGACTGCCTCACTCTTTCCACCCATAACCGCATCCTGCTTCATGTCTGCCGCCCGCACAGATGATACTTCCGGAGAGCCGGAAGATCTTATCTGCTGTGGCCTGGCATCTGTTGGCTCTGGCAGAAAACCTGACCTTGTGATGTTTTCAATTGCCATGTTAATCACCTTGTCCTTTCATTATGTCCCTCCTGGTTTTTATCCCAGGAGGGACCTAGTTACCTCTACTGGAGAAGTGAGAGGACATTCTGAGGCTGAGCATTAGCCTGGGCCAACATTGCCACACCCGCCTGCTGCAGAATCTGAGCCCTGGTCAGGGCCGCAGTCTCAGCCGCGAAGTCAGCGTCCTGTACCCGGGAACGTGCTGCTGATACGTTCTCAGATACACTTGCCAAGTTCGACGTGGTGAACTCAAGGCGGTTCTGGATAGCACCCAAATCAGCGCGAATACTACTGATGGTGGCAAGAGCCGCATCAACCCGCTTAATGGCTGACTGAGCGCCAGCATAGGTGGATATATCTACGTCATCTATACCATTTGAGTCCTTAGCGATACTGGCACTGTGGCCGATAGTGGCCACCGTACCGCCGATAGTGATGGTATCCGTCGCGCTCAGTGTGATGGTACCACGCAGGGTACCGTCAAAATCGCCACCGGTAACGGTCAAACCATCGGTACCAGCAGTAAATCCGGTTCCAGATTCAGCGACTGTTATGTTTCTGCCATCGGCAGCGGTCAGGGTAATATCACCACCGTTGACGCTGGCCGATACGCCGGTGAGGGCCTCGTTCAGATTGATGGCATCACGTACCGCCGTGAGGGTAATAGCGGTAGAGGCATCAACTGCCGCGAAGATGGACACACCATTTACTGTCAAGGTGTAGGTATCCAGAGAGGTGCCACCGATGGTGCCCGCAGTCTGCGTACCGGAGGTGGTTGCGCTAACTGAGAGTCCGGAAACGCCAGCGTCATCTATAGCAGCAGCCTTGGCATATGCCGAGGTGGCATCCTGGTAGGTGTTGCCGGTGAAGTTGGCACTGCTGCTAACGCTGACGGCGGAACCAGAACCTATGGCCATTGTGAGATCAGTAGCGGCAGCCGCGGTCACTTCAGTACCGGTAGCTTCTGCAATTGCGCCGATCGAGGAAGCCTTTACGCTGGTAATGCTTACAGAGATAGTCTCGTTAGCGAATGCGCCAACCTGGAAGACATGGTTGGTGAAAGATCCATCCAGGATACGCTGGCCGTTAAACGTGGTGGTGGTAGCCACTCGGTCCAACTCTGCCTGAAGCTGGGTCACCTCAGCCTGGAGGGATGTACGGTCAGCTGATGAGTTGGTGTCGTTTGCAGACTGGATGGCCAGCTCACGCATACGCTGCAACATGTTTGTGGTCTCTGACATGGCGCCTTCCGCCGTCTGGGCAAGAGAGGTACCGTCATTAGCGTTACGAATAGCCTGACTCAGACCACGGATTTGGGCCGTCATACGGTCGACAATAGCAAGACCGGCAGCGTCGTCCTTCGCGCTGTTGATACGCAGACCAGAAGATAGGCGCTGCATTGCGGTTGCTACGGAATTCCCTGATTTATTCAGTGCATTCTGAGAGTTCAGGGACATAATATTGGTGTTGATTACCATTGCCATCTTAGATTTCTCCTAAACCCCACGGCATCTGTTTGATTTATGCTCAGTGGGTCAGGTTAATAATTGACGGATATACCTGAAATGTTCTGGTATTTACCGCCTCCGATAGTTGTAGCGACCGCGACAGGGGAAACTTTAGTCATTAGCAAAGATGATGGCGTCGATACTGACCCCCATCAAAACTTATATATCTTATTGTTTTAATTACATTATCTATCTATGAACAACCAGCTTTCCCAGGCACAGGGAAAAAGCTTCCTGACTTTCTTTGTATATAGAAATTTAATGCCTAAACGGGTATTTTTCATGGGCATTAGATGCAGCCAGAATACAAATGCGGTCCAAAGATCTGGTTATCCTACATGGTTCCATAAGATGGATTTCTGATATTTATGGCCTATATGGCCTTCTTTGCAATTAGCAGAGACAAGTAATAAAGTCGTGGACTTTGATTCTTCGAAGGCCAGGGGAAAAGATCTTCATGACCGAATCATCACCGGAATTGATACGCCTCCTCGAGCAGGCAATGCAGTTGGCCATAAAGTGCCATCAGGCAGGTGATTTGGCCAACGCCGAGGCGCTATATAAAAGGGTGCTGGCGGAAGATGCAGGCCATGCCGGTGCGCTGCACAACCTGGGCCTGATTCGCTTGGGTTGCGGCGATGTCAGCACGGCACTTAATCTGCTCAAACAGGCGGTGCGAGCAATGCCCCGTGAACCGGTGTTTCTATTCAACCTGGGGCTGGCGCAACAGACGGCGGGTGATACCGATGGGGCGATAAAATCCTATCGCAAGGCGTTGCGTCACAAAGCAGACTATCGGGAGTGCTGGGAGAATCTCGGTGTAGTACTACAGGAACAGGAACGCTTTTATGAGGCCGAAAACGCCTATCGCCGCGCACTGCGCCTGGATCGCTGCTCCCCTATTGCGCACAAAAATCTCGGTAATGTGCTCAAGATCATGGGACGACCGGGCGAAGCGGAAAAGCTGTACCTGAAGGCACTGGATTGCAACCCTCTGAATGCAGACATAGCCATGCAATACAGCGCGGCACTATGGGCACGCGGCGACTTTGAGGCCGGCTGGCGCTGGCATGAGTGGCGTTACTGGGAGGATCGCAGCGAGAACAATCGCCCCTACCATATCCCACTGCCAAAATGGAACGGGGATGCCGTGAACAACCTGTTGCTCTATGGTGAACTCGGCATAGGTGATGAAATCATGTTCGCCTCATGCATCCCGGATGCAACCAAGCGTGCGCAGAATGTTGCGATCCTGTGTGAACCCAGATTGGCCCCACTGTTTGCCCGTTCGTTTCCGAATATTCAGGTAGAGTCCAAACCACGCGGCGCATTGCCTCCGGTACTGAACCCGAAGCAACCCTGTACGAAATGCTGTTCCATCGCCGGCCTGCCAAGGTTCTTCCGCAACCGGGAAGACGATTTCCCAGGAGAGCCCTACCTGTTTGCCGATACTGCAACCACTGAGCGTTGGCGCGGGCAGTTGGCAGAACTTGGACCTGGGGTAAAGGTCGGTCTTTCCTGGCGCGGCGGGGTATCAAAACACGCACGCTCTGCCCGTTCGATAGCGCTTGAACGGCTGGGACCACTCTTCGACATCACCGATGTGCATATGATCAATGTGCAATACGGCGATCACTCCGATGAAATAGCTCGATTCAATGCGGCCTCTCCCCAACCACTGGTGCATTTCGACGCAGTCGATCCGCTGTGTGATATGGATGAGTTCGCGGCCTTGCTATCTGCTCTCGATCTGGTGATCACGATCGACAATTCCACCGCCCATCTGGCTGGCGCCCTCGGTGTGCCAACCTGGCTATTGTTGCCATCTTTCGCTGACTGGCGTTGGATGCAGCAACGGGAAGATAGCTGCTGGTACCATTCTCTGCGCCTGTTTCGCCAGGCCAGGACAGGACAAGACGCCTGGAAGGATGTCATTGCAAACGTTGGAAAGGATCTGAGGGAATTCACCCCCAGGATACTGCTAACCAAGCCTGCTACCGCCTCAGCAGGCGAACAGGCTACTACGTTAACTGCTACACCTGATGTTGTACTGCTTAACGACACAACATACTGGTATCACTGGGGATGCACATGCACTAGCCTGGCGATCCATGAGAATTTGCGGGCCGCAGGTCTAGCCGTCGACCCCGTGCCTATCGACACCATCAACTCACTCCATCCCCTGCCAGCATCAGCGGCTCAGTTTGACGATGATGATCTATACTGCATGTTTACTGACAATAACTCCGAACTATTCCAAAGATTACAGTCTGTGTCTCTTATCGTAATCAACGGAGAAGGCAGTCTGCATGATCTAGGACGGACCGCGCGTGCGCTTCTGTATCTGGCCTATATTGCAAAACAGCGACTACACAAGCAGGTCCACATCATCAATCACTCAGTCTATCCCGCCACTACTCAGTCGGATACAACTGAAGCTGATGCAATCTATCAAAAAGTGTATCAGGCGCTTGATTTCGTGGCAGTACGTGAAGAAAACAGTGCAGAGGAATTGGCGCGGTTGGGCATAAACAGTACACAGTCATTTGATTGCCTGCCTTTGTTTATCTCTAACCATGTACAGGAGTTAGCTACGCCACGGGAATGCAGGCTTGTGCTTGCTGGCTCGGTTCAGTTGAGCGCGCAACTGCTTGACCTGCTGGTCAATGCGGCAGAACTTGCCATAAAGAACGATTACTCTGTTGACGTGTTGGTTGGTGCCAAGGCATCACTTGCTGCGGATGACGTGCATCTGCTCGGATTGCTGCAGCAGCGGTTACGCGGCCGCTACACACTGGTTGCCGCAACGACCGAAGCCGACTGGTTACACACCATAGCCCGCGCCAACCTGCTGATCTCCGGTCGCTTCCACCACAGCATCGCCGCCGCATGTCTCGGCACCCCCTTCCTAGTAACGGCAAGCAATACGCAAAAGATAGATGGGCTGCTCAAGCGATTGGGACTATCGCCCGACACTGCATGGCTGCCCCTGGATGACATCCCTAAGGCTTGCGAACGGATTGAGGCCCTACTACACAACCCCCGACCTGAACCGGTCAGCGCAAAACGACTACACGATCTTCAGGAACTCGCTCTGCGCAATTTCTATGGCCTACCCCAAGCTACGGATAACTCTATCCCGCAAAAGCAGCTTTAAATGTAATTAAACAAAGACAACCCCTGCACCTTAACGTAGGCCGCCTGGGCTGCTTGCAGTGCTATAGTTTGTTGGCTAAGACGGCTTATGGCCTCGGCGTAGTCCAAGTCTTCTACATTTGATAGGTGGCTCTTAAGCGCCAGTTTGATATCGGCATTGACACTGCTCTGCTCCTCAATGGCGTTTAACCTGGCGCCTACCGTTGCATGCACATCGGATATATGGCCAATTGCTTCGGTCAAGTCATTGATATATCTATTGACCTGCTCGTGGGAATTCAAGGCATCCTCTAACTGCAGCAGGGTCTCCATGATATTGCGCGTACCGGTTGCCGTGGCTGTGGTTCCGGCTGTTAGCCCTGTTGTGGCCGTTGTGGCTGTAGCTGCCATGGCCACAACTATATCGTCATCACTGGAACTGAGGGTGACCGTGCTGCTTGAATCCAGTTCCGCATACACGCCAGTAACATCAGAAATGGAATTGATGGCGTCTACAATCTGGCTGGCCCGCTCATCAGCACTGGCCGCAGCACCTATCGCACCGACACTAATGCCATTTATGGTGAGATCCCCATCATCTATAGCTGTGAAGGCGGTGGCGGCAATACCGGTAACTTCGGCATACGGCCCTGTATCCACGTTCACAAAAACATCATAGCCGTTATCGCCATCTGCTATGGCGCGATCCGCTGAGATCTGCAACTGTCTCTGACCCTGATCGCCGCCGTAGGTGTAGGTGTCGGCCGCGGTGCGGGTAAAGGGTTTGGTATCGCTCTTATATCCGGAGAAGATGTACTCCCCATTGGCATCCCTGGTATTGGCCAGTCCTTCCAACTCATCCACCAACAGGCTAATCTCCTCAGCTATGGCCTGGGTGTCAGCCTCGCTCAATGACCCGGTATTGTTACCTTGTACTGCAAGGGTATAGGCCCGCTGTAGCAGATTGGTCGCGCCGAAAAGGATACTCTCTTCCTGTTCAAGTCTGGACGTGGCGTCATTGGCGTTGGTCTGATACCGATCCACCTTGGAAATAGCACTTTTCAGGTCTACGGCTACTACCGAGCCAGCTGGGTCATCCGATGGTTTGTTGATGCGCTTGGTGCTATCCAGGTGCGCCTGGGTTTCGCTCATCTTTGCCTGTAGTTGCAGCATTGCACTGATAGAACGATCTGCCATAAATTTGGTTGAGACTCTATACATAGCTATCACCTAAAAGCGCCAATTAAGGTATCGAATACCTCATTTGCCACCGCGATGACCTGGGCCGAGGCCGCATAGGCCTGCTGATACCGCACCAGGTTCGCGGCCTCTTCGTCCAAGTTCACCCCGGATACCGAGGATAATGCCGATTTGTTATACATAAGCAGAGCCGACTGAGATGCATAGTTGGATTCTGCCAAACTTACACTGGTCCCCACATCCGAGACCATCAAACCATAGACATCTTCAAAGCTGGCGGTTGCGCCCAGTGCGCTGGCCGAATCCCCTAGCAGCACGTCAGTGGATTGGATCTGCGCCAACGCCAGGGCATTTCTGTTGTCGCCAACACCGTTGGTGTTGTAACCAATGGTGAACTCGTCCCCAGCTGCCGGCGTACCGGTTATTTGCAGTGTGTATCCATAGTTAAGGCCTGCATCGACAAGGGGATCATTCCCAGCCGTGTAGGCCACACCCGCCGTTATTGTGGCAAGTGTTGATGCGTTAATAACATCGAAGGTGGTGGCCGAGGTAAACCGGATCAGGATCGGAGGGGTCAGAGCCCCTGCGGTGGTGGTAAAGGCCGCATTGGTGATATCCGTAACCTCACCTTCGGTTATAGTCGCTGTTCCGGTGTTACCACTGACTGCCTCGGCCAGGACCGGAGACGCCGCCGCAACCTCACGGGCACTGGTGATAGCGACACTGATATTACCGGCAGCCGCACGAGTAGGACGTATATAAGTGGTCTCACCAACCGCTGGCGCACCACCCAAGGTCAGGGTAAACCCATCGTTGGTCAGAGTAGCTGGTGTCGCCGTATCTAACGCGAAGGCAGTACCGTCCGATAACCGAGTCAGGGTATAGCTGGTGCCGCCATTGTAGATCAGGCTGTAATCACTACTGGTTAGATCGGTAATGTCGTCATAGGCGAAGGCCACCGTACCTGTCGCCGAGGAATCCTGCAACACTACCCCCTGGGAGGTCACGGGCGCGGTAAAGAGCGGATTGCCCAGATTGCCATCCATGTCCATACCGCGCTGATGCTGAGTGTTGAGCTCATCGGTGATACCAAGGGCGATCAGACCCAGGGTATTTTGCGCCTCGTTGAGTATCTCTGAGCGGTAGCTGATCAAACCTCCGACCTCACCGCCGGTCATTAAACTGGTGATGATCTGGGATGCCCCGCTCGACCCGCTATATACTATGTCATAGTTCGCGGCATCATCCACCACTCCTGCCGACAGGGTCGAGGTGGTGACGCCGGTCACCAGAGACTGCCCATTACCAATGAATACATTGACTGCCCCGTCGGACTGCATCACCGTGCTAACACTAACCAGTTCCGAGAGTTCGTTTATGAGCTGATCCCGCCTATCCAACAGGTCATTCGGCTGACCGCCAGCAGTTACAATCTGGGAATTCATAGCGGCTATATTACTGGCGAGACTGTTGATTTCCGCAACATCTGCGACCAACTCGTTATTCATCTGATTACGAGCTGAGTTTATCTGGCTATTCAGATTGTGGAAGCGATTGGCAAGGGATTCCGCCTCTGCCAGAAAGGCCTGCCGCGCCGCGATTGAGGTGGGATCATCCGCAATGGTGTTGATGGCACCAAAGAATTTCTGGATCGCTGAATCCAAACCGGTATCTGAATTTCCGAACAGGCTGTCCAGTACACTGGCATGATCATAGTAGGTCTCTAACTCACTGGTAGTCGAGATACTAGCCCGCATAGAGGTAGCAAGAAAACTGTCGTATTGGCGGGTAATCTGTGAGACCTGAACCCCGGAACCCACCCAGCCATCGCCCCGTTCCTGCGGAACGCGCGTGACCATATCCACCCGCTGACGGCTATACCCTTCGGTATCCGCATTGGCGATATTGTGGCCGGTCGTTGCCAACGAACGTTGATATGCCAACAACGCCGAAACACCTATATTCAGTACACTTGACATATTTTCACCTGCTCATCAGGAACCTGGTTCTTAAAAACATTGCGCAGTTTTCCGTAACCATACGGCCCCATACCTGTTATAGCGACTCCTCGCCGCCTTCCTTAAGTTGTTGCAAGGCCTTTTGCATGTCTTTGCTCTCCAGCACTGTGGTCAGTTTCTTGGCATAGTGCGGGTCCGTGGCATATCCGGCATTCTGCAGTTCACGAAAATATTCTCTGCTATCAGAGGTACTGGCCAGGGCCTTGGAATAGCGTGGATTAGACTGCAGAAACTCCACATAATCGTTGAAGCTGTCGCGGAATGAATCGTAGGCGCGGAACTTGTCTTTCTTCCTTACCGCAACTCCCTGTTCGAACTCCAGGGTACCTACATTTACGCTATCACCCTTCCAACTCCGGCCGGTCTTGATACCAAACAGATTATTGGCCGACCCGCCCTTGCCGGGCATGATGTGCCTGCCCCATCCAGTCTCCAGGGCAGCCTGAGCCAACAACGCTCCCGGAGCCAAACCAAGTTTCTCCGCGGCCTCGCGCGCCCAAGGCCAGAGCTGTCGCACAAAATCGCTCTTACTCCAACCCTTGGGATTGGTGGTGCTGGTTGCCTGTGTCTGCTGTTGCGACTGAGATTCGGAACCAAGACCAAACCAGGATTGTATAGCTGCTGCCGGACCGGAAGACGAGTCCTGTGCGCCACCTCTGTTGCCAGCCACCATCTGATCCTGACCCAGGGCAATGATCGGCTTACTATCCCGCATGGCGACGGATAGCCTGGAACTACGTTCCAGCATACTGATCACCTCGCTGCGGTAATCCTTTGAAGCATCTTCATGCTTGCTGTCGTTGGCCGCATCTGTCCCACCCAGTTGTTCCTTTATGATATCGGCCAGTCCAATGCCGCCGGATTCGGACAGATGGATGGCAATCTGCTTGTCATACATCTCCTGATAAAACTTGGTCTGATCGTTATCCATGATCCCATCTCCCAGACTGGAGCTGGCATCACGCATGCTTTTCAGCATCATCTGGGTAAACAGGGCTTCAAACTGACGCGCCACCGGGTCCAGAGATCCCTTGGCGTTGGCGCGGGCCTGGGCCTTCAGCTCCGACGTGCCTTGGAAATCTGCATACAGTGATGTGGCCAGTCTGTTCATGGTAGAGACCTAAATAACTATCAACTCAGCCCGCAAAGAACCGGCCTCTTTCAGCGCCTCCAGGATCGCAACCAAATCGCTCGGGGCCGCCCCCACCTGATTGACCGCTCGCACCACTTCATCAAGGGTTACGCCGGTGTTAAACAGGAACATGCGGCTGCCGCTCTCCTTTACATCCACCTGTGTGCTCGGGGTAACCGTGGTGGTGCCGGATGCCAGGGCGTTGGGCTGGGATACCTGCTGATCCTCACTGATGGTCACGGTCAAATTGCCGTGGGATACCGCCGCCGGTGACACCCGAACTTCACTGCTAATTACCACGGTGCCGGTGCGAGAGTTCACCACCACCCGGGCCGCGGCCTCGCCCGGATCCACCTCAAGATTTTCCAACAGGGAGACAAAGCTGACCCGCTGGGCCGGGTCGATGGGAGAATCCACCCGTATAGAAGTTGCATCTATCGCCTTGGCGGCATTCGGGCCGATGGCCAGGTTGATGCTCTCCACCACCCGGCGTGCGGTGGTGAAATCGCCACGGTGCAGATTCAGCACCAGGAAGTTACCGTGGGCAAAAGGATTCGATACCATACGCTCGACGCTGGCGCCGCTTGGAATGCGTCCCACACTGGGGATATTTATGGTGATGCTGGAACCGTCTGCTCCTGATGCACTGAGGCCGCCTACCACCAGATTGCCCTGGGCCACCGCATAGACCTTACCGTCAGCGCCCTTCAGGGGCGACATCAGCAAGGTGCCACCGCGCAGGCTCTTGGCGTCACCAAGGGAGGAAACGGTCACGTCTATCTTTTGACCAGGCTTGGCGAACGGAGGCAATTCTGCACTAATGCTTACTGCCGCCACATTCTTCGGATTGATCTTGGTATCTGCCGGAACGGCTATGCCGAGCTGGGTCAGCATGTTTCTTAGGCTCTGCTCGGTGTATGGAGATGAGTTGACCTTATCGCCACTACCGTTCAGACCCACCACTAAACCGTAACCAATCAACTGATTACTACGCACCCCAGCAACCGAGGCAATATCCTTTACCCGCGCCGCCTGGGTAACCGGTGCAAACAGACCTGCAGCCACGACCAGACCGGCAGCCAGAAATAGGGATAGATACCTAACCAGCCGTTCCCGCTTGTTGCTCCACTTTATGTCAGGTTTGCGCATGGTAATCTCCTAGAAGGGCATAAGTGCGCTGATAAAGAACTTGGACAACCAGCCCATCACACCAGAATCTGCAACCTGGCCATCTCCTATGTAGACGATGGTAGGATCGGCCAGACGGGTTGATTCCACCGTATTGGTATCGTCTATATCCGCAGGACGCACAATACCGGACAGCTTGATGTACTCGTTGCCCTGATTGATGCCGATACGTTTCTCGCCGCGTATCATCAGGTTGCCATTGGGCAGGACCTCGGTAACGGTCACGGTGATATCACCGGTCAGCTTGTTGCTCTGGGAACTATCGCCGGAGCCGTCAAAGGCGTGACTGGACTCAAGGCTCATGTCCAAGGTGTTATTTTTGTTGCTGGCCAGGGGCAGAACCTTGGGCGTATCAAACTGCGGGGTGCTACCCAGGATGGTCGGATTGGTCAGGCTGGTGCTGTTTGTCTTATCCACCTTGGTAGCAGCCTTCTTGGTGGCATCCGTCTGCTCCACCAGTTTTACCGTTAGCATGTCTCCGACCCGGCGGGCGCGGATATTCTCGAACCAGAAGCTGGAGTAACCGGTCTGATAGATAGAGCCATTTCCTTCCGGTGCCGGGGGCGGTGCTATGGGGCGAACAGCCGCATAATCCGGATCACGCTTGGGTGGTGTATTGCAACCAACCAGCAACATGGTTGCCGTTACTATCAGTAAAAATCCAAGCCTTGCGTTCATGTCTATGCCTTGTTAGTTACTGTTGGCCATATCAAAGCTGGTTACTTACGTAGGCCAGCATCTCGTCTGTGGTGGAGATTGCCTTGGAGTTCATCTCGTAGGCGCGTTGGGTCTCGATCATGTTTACCAACTCCTCCACCACATTGACGTTGGAACTCTCCAGAGAACCCTGGATAACGGTGCCTAATCCATCCTGTCCCGGAGTGGTGGTCTGAGGTGAGCCGCTGGCCGCAGATTCGCGAAACAGGTTGTCACCGATAGCCTCCAGGCCGGTCGGATTGATGAAATCAGCCAACTCTATGTTGCCGATGGTGGTGGGCGTGCTGTTACCGGACACCAATGCGGAGACCACGCCATCTGACCCGATGGTCACGCTCAGGGTGTTGGCCGGGATGGTAATGGCCGGTTCAAAGGCATAGCCGTTGGCGGTGACCAGTTGGCCGTCAGAATCCATACCAAAGGAACCATCACGGGTGTAGACCACGGAACCGTCCGGATGCAGGATCTGGAAGAAGCCACGACCCTCAATCGCCACATCGAACGCGTTTCCGGTCTGTTGGATGTTGCCCTGGGTGTGCAGCTTCTGGGTTGCCACCGTGCGCACACCGGTGCCGAGCGCCAGACCGGACGGTAGCTGCGTATCCTGGGAGGACTGGGCACCAACCTGTCGGATATTCTGATAGATCAGATCGTCGAACACGGCCCGATCCCGCTTGAAGCCGGTGGTCTTTACGTTGGCCAGGTTATTGGCGATCACAGACATCTGAGTCTGTTGCGCGTCCAGTCCTGTTTTTGCTATCCAAAGTGCCGGGTACATATTCTTTTCCTTTGTTCTCTGGGGTCGGAGTCAATCACATCCACGTATTCCATTGATTCATCCCTGATTTACCACATTGACTCCGACCCTGGTTAAAAACTCTCTATAAAATGATTAAGCAATATCTTTGCCAATTCTGCTCCGTTCCCTGGGTTTAAGGGGTCGGAGTCAATTTAATTCACATCTTTCGGTGATTAACCCTGGTCTTGATAAATTGACTCCGACCCCTGGTTAAAGCAATATCTTTGCCAGTATCCGATCAGCCGATGCGTAAGATGCTGCTGGAACTCTGCTCCATCTCATCCGCTGACTTCATCATCTTGACCTGGATATCGAACCTGCGTGACAACTCGATCATATCCACCATGCAGTCAACCACGTTGACGTTACTGCTCTCCAGGGCGCCACTGACCAGTTGCAGCGAGGTATCAGGCTCTGCGGTAGAGCCGTCTTTCATGCGCATCAGGCCGTCATTGCCCTTTTCCAGGTCCGCGTTATCCGGGTTCACCATCTGAATCTGATCCACGATCGCCAGTTCATTTACCGCCTGACCTAGGGGACGGATAGAGATGGTGCCATCGGGCGCGATGTCTATCTTCTCCGCCGGAGGTATGGCGATAGGTCCACCATTGCCGATTACTGGCAAGCCGTTGCCGGTGGTGAGCTGTCCGTTGGCATCCAGCACCAGATCACCACGCCTGGTGTAGGCCTCGGTACCATCCGGGGCCTGCACCACGATCCAACCCTTGCCATTTAGTGCCACATCCAGATCATTGCCGGTTTGGACGATGGAGCCGGATTTAAAATCTGGCGCTGGCCGCTCGCTCAGGGCATAGACCCGGGTGGGATATCCGTCGCCAAACACCGGCATGCTGCGAAACTGCTGCAGATCCGCCAGAAACCCTGGGGTATTGGCATTGGCCAGATTGCTGCTGTTGGTGCCTTGAGCCATAAGGGTCTCTTTGGCGCCACTCATGGCAACGTAAAGCATTCTGTCCATTTTTCCTCCAGTTTCTATGAGGGGGTGGAGCCAATTAACCTAAGGAGTCTCTGATCACTTCGTCATTCCATCCTTAGGTCCGTAAACGGTACATCCCTGTACCACTTCTCCCGCGTAGGCGGGAATCTAGCTGTTTGATTTTCCTGGATCCCCGCCTACGCGGGGATGACGAAAATGTAATAAATCAGAATTTCCTCAAATTGACTCCGACCCCTGGTTAGCCCTATTACCTGATATTGATGATGGTCTGAGTGATGGTGTCAGCGGTGGTGATCACCTGGGCATTGGCCTGAAAATTCCGCTGGGCGGTGATCAGATTCACCAACTGTTCGGCGATATCCACGTTGGAGTTCTCAAGACCGCCAGACTGAATCAACCCCAGACTGGAGGTGCCGGGCGCACCCAGTTGTACATCGCCTGAGGCATAGGTCGCGGTCCAACTGGTATCACCGATCTGACGCAGCCCCTGCTGATTATTGAACTTAGCCAGGGCTACCTGACCCAGGATCTCAGACTGGCCATTGGTGAACTGGGCGGACACCACCCCACCGTCATCTATATCCACGCCACTCAATCTGCCTGCAGCATAACCATCCTGAGTGAGATCGTTGACGGAAAAATCACCGCCGTATTGGGTCATGTTTTGCACGTCAAGGGTGACACCGGTAAGCGCTGTTGCACCATTGCTTGGAGTGTAGTTGGCGAAAGTGAGATTTCCGTTTACATCCACATCTCCCGTTCCTGGAACCACTATGCCAGCGCTCGTAAACACCACTTCATTAGCTGCCGGAGTTATATCTGTTCTAACGCCATTTGAATCTGTTATTTGGGCATGAACATCCCAAGTCAGGGCTCCTGTTTTCCGAAAGTCCAGTCTCAACGTATATGGAGAACCCAACGAATCATAGACGGTAGTAGATGTGGAATGGTTGTAGCTGGACGGAACATCAGGGTCATATGCGGCTGCAGGAACGGCCTCAGACGAATCCACATTCGAGGCAAGCTCTACATCGCTCGTGGCATTAGGGCTACCAGACAATAATGGAAGCTGTAAAGCGACGGTGGAACCAGTATTAAAATTACCGGATACGCTCTCATATTCGAATATCTGTAACTGGTTGCCGTTTGCATCCACCACATAACCTTCACGGTCCGAATGATAGGCCCCGGCACGGGTGTAAGAGACATTGCCGCTAGCGTCTTCCAATACGAAGAAACCTTCACCGTTGATGGCAAGATCCAGGGTATTTGAAGTAAAGTCGATATCTCCCTGGGCAAACTGCTGGGCCACACGACTTACCCGTACACCTCGACCAGCGCTGGTGGTGCTTACATCTTGTAACGAGTTGGCGTAGATGTCCGCAAACTCGGCGCGGGACTCTTTAAATCCATTGGTTCCAGCATTGGCGATATTGTTACCAGTTACCTGGAGATCGGTGGTTGCGGCCTCAAGACCGCTGAGTGCTATACGAAAAGGCATTTGTGCTCTCCTCTACTAAATATTCGTTACAAAATTTCAGCCACATCTTTGAAAGAAATCGCGCCCAACCCCTCAAGATTCAGGGCCATATCGGAACTGGAACTACCCAGGGTCACGCTACTGACCGTGGCCTTGATAAGGGTGTATGGGACAACGGATTCGCCGTCCTGAGTGGAGGTTGCGCTTATGGTATATGTCCCTGACCCTGCGTATTCTCCATCATCGTTCATGCCATCCCAGGTAAATGCGACCTCACCCTTATCCTGGGTACCAAGATCTATCTCGCGTACCAGCGCTCCTGAACTGTCATAGATCTGGACCGTAACATCGGTGGCATCGTTATATAGCCCCACCATGCCTTCGACCGTGCCACCATCCTCCAGATAGCCTGTGTTGATCGGAGCCAGCACCTGACGCCCAACCAGGCTTGCCGCCTGCAGAGTCTGCCCGGAGAGAAGATCATTGGATAGAGAGCCAAACGAGTTGTTCAGCTCATCTATTCCGGAAACGGTGGCAAACTGCGATATCTGACTGGCCAGCTCCGAATTCTCCATGGGCTTAAATGGATCCTGATGGGTAAGCTCAGTTACCATCAGCTCCATAAAATCATCCATTTCCAGGGTATTGCTATCGCTGCTCTCGTTATTGGCCCTGGTTAGACCAAGATACTCATACAGGCTACTATCGGTTGAAATTGTGCTCATAATTCTCTCCTAATTGCTCGACCCTTCCTTGGGCCCAACCCTTTCGGGTTCACTTCAATCGCTAAAGATCGCTCCCGGCGATTTATTCACCCATCCGCAGGGTTGCCGACATTAACTGTTTTGCCGCATTAATCACTTCGACGTTACTTTGATAAGAACGGGATGCGGAGATCATGTTTGCCATCTCCTCAACCATGTTTACATTGGAACGGAAGATGTAACCATCCGCATTGGCCTGAGGATGATCGGGCGCATATTCCATCTGCAACGGCGTTTGGCTCTCCACCACACCCGCAAGACGTACACCAACCGCCGGATCGCTCGGATCAAGCTGATTGATCATGGACCGGAATACCGGTTGGCGCGCACGGTAGGTCTCACCAACGCTACTGCTTATAGCGCCCACATTGGCCATGTTGCTGGCCACCAGATTCAGGCGCAGACTCTGGGCGCTCATGCCAGAAGCTGCGGTATCGAATATCTTGAACATTGACATGGTTATTGTCCCTTGATTGCCGTCATTAGGGTTCTGACCTGGCCGGATACAAAGCGCAGGCTGGCCTGATACTCCAGGGAATTACTGGCAAACGCCGCGTGTTCCAGTTGGGAATCTACGGTATTACCGTCCAGGCTGGGTTGGCTGGGTATTCGGTAGCCCATCTTGCTGGATGGAACTATCCCGGTATCGACCTGGATATGTCCGGGATTGGTGGTGGCAAGACGCTGAGCGCCGTCCACTTCCTGCTGCAACATGCTATGGAAATCAAAATCCCTAGCCTTGTATCCAGGGGTATCCACATTGGCGATATTCCCCGCCAGCACCTCGGCCCGTCTAGCTCGCAGCTTCAAAGCCTGTTCGTGGATTCCAAATGCCTGATCAAATTTCATGGTTTACCTACTCCGAACGTAATCTCTTACCTCCCATAGAGCAGGCTTCGTGCCAAACTTGGTCTGCCGGGCAGACACATGCCCGGACAAAAGATATATCTTATTGAATTATAATGATATTTATCCTCGTGCAATCTAATGCAGACGGGTGAAATTCCTATTAATTCATGGAAAATTACCTGGGTATGATTGCCGCTCACACGGCAAGGCGCGACCGCTAGAGCGGCAAAGATTAGTCAGATTATGATGGTAGGAGACCGCTCGGCTTTGGCATCCTGCATCTCTCTCGATAATTGCTCCTGCATTATTCTACCTTCGCCCATCTGACCCACACGGATGTGGGGAATGCAGAAGGATTGCTTGGAGCAATCCCTGCCATGGGCTCGTACCTCCTGCATGCATGCAGTCGTCCTGCGGGCGAGTTGGGTTGTTGCGCACGAATCAAGAATCGCCCAGGGGACTGGGCTCCTATAACCTAGCTATTTCAAACGATAAACTATACCGCCGCCTTTATTGACCATCTCAAACAGGTCAGAGTGGGCGGTAAGTGACTCGGTGGACCCAAGGAAAAGATAACCTCTAGGGTTAAGTATCTTGGCCATACGATCAATGATGTCGGCCTTTCTCTCTGCCGAGAAGTAGATAAGGACATTTCTACAAAAAATCACATCGAAGCGACCCAGCAGGGCATAGCTCTCAGTTATGTTTTGATAGCGAAAGGATACCCGTTTGCGTATCTCAGGACGCACCTCGAGAGAGTCATCGCGGGCAATAAAATAACGTTCCCTCTGTTCCGCCGCCAACCCACGGGAAGCGGACAAGCCGCTATAGACACCCTTTTTAGCCTCTTCCAGTATCCGGTTAGAAATATCCGTACCCAGGATATCAACCCCGCCCGCAAGCCGCCCGGGATTGGCAGAGAGATATTTCTGCACCGTCATGCTGATGTTGTATGGCTCCTGCCCGGAAGAACAGGCGGCTGACCAGATACGCATAGATCTGCCAGGCTTTGACTCCGCCTCCGGCAAGATCACATCCATAAGCAGTTGGTAATGGGGCATATCGCGAAACCAGAAGGTCTCGTTGGTGGTCATGGCGTCAATGATACTGACCTGCAGACTCCTGTTATAACCATTATTGAGCTTGCGCAGCAATTCCCCGACTGACCCGATATTGTTAGCTCGCAACAGGGATGTTAGGCGGCTGGTAACCAGATACTCCTTGCCGTGACCAAGGACTATTCCGCACACACCCTGCAGATATTTCTGGAATGCCTCGTAGTCGCCAGGACCAAGCATATTATTATTTTCCACTATTCATTTCACTCGTTAACTTGGGATAAAACTAGCATGCCCGATCCTGTTCAGCCACATGTTCCAAAAGGCGTTCCTGCACCATCTTAGTCAGCTCGTCCGGCTCATATTTAGCAAGAAACTGATTTGCCCCTACCTTCTCAACCATCGCTTGGTTAAAGACACCACTCAGTGAAGTATGGAGGATAATATGTAAGTCTTGCAATTTTGGGTCCTTGCGAATAGCGGCTGTAAGGGCGTATCCATCCATCTCTGGCATCTCCACATCAGATATAATCAGCGACAACCACTCCCGCAAATTCTTACCTTCGGCAGCCCAGGCCTGCAATTGTTCCAGCGCCTGCTTCCCATCAATACAGAAGGTTGCCTCCACGGACAATTCATCTAGTACCTTCTTTATCTGCTTGCGCGCCACACTGGAATCATCCGCCACCAGGATGTGATGTGTCTGCTCCTTGACCGTATCATCAATAATTCCGGCGGATATCTTATCGCTGATACCCATTACCTCTTGCATGACCTTTTCTACGTCGATTATCTCAACCAGTTCATCATCAATCTGGGTAACTGCCGTCATATAACTCTCCGATACCCCTTTGGGTGGCGGCAGTATATTCTCCCAGTTAATATTTACGATCCTGTCCACTGAGCCAACCAGAAATCCCTGCATGCGCCGATTGTACTCGGTTATCACAATAAAGCGTTCTCTGGGATCTCCCAAAGATTGCCCGCCTATAGCCATAGAAAGATCCATTACGGTGATGGTCTTACCACGCATATTTGCGATACCACATACCACCCGGTGGGAACCAGGGACCTCGGTCAAAGGAGGACAGGTAATAACCTCTTGCACCTTGAATACATTGATACCATATAACTGTCGACCCGCCAGCCGGAATAACAACAACTCCAGGCGATTATGCCCAGCTAATTGGGTGCGCTGATCAACGCCGTCCAAAATTCCAGCCATTATTCACTCCAAGATCATTATGCCTAGGATATAGCGGCACTGGATTAGATTACTTTACTTTTACCACCGGGATCCCAGGTACAAAATTACTGGCATATCAATTGCATGCAACATCAGTATCTTAAACTCAACAATAGTCACATATGAGGCCTTCGCAACTTACTACAATTCTGCTTCTGCTCTGGGCGCTGATCCCGTCGAATATTCTGGCGGCTAGGCTTCAGTCTCATGCTGAAATATTAGAGGCCGCTCGCCAGCATATACTTGATCAGAGCGGGTATTACCCGGCCACTCCGGAAGTAAGCGCGGGCAAACTGGACAACCGTCTTCGGCTTCAGGCGTGTGATCAACCGCTTGAAACCTACACCCCTCATGGCAAAACAAAAATGGGCAATATAACCGTAGGGGTAAGATGCAACGGAACGACCCCATGGAGCCTGTTTGTACCAGTAACCGTCAAAGTAATGACGGAGGTAGTGGTCGCAAAGAAAAATCTACCCCGCGGGACCATCATCGGTCCCGACGATCTGACTATGGAGAAGAGAGATATCGCGCGTCTGCACCGTGGTTATATGGAAAACACCGAAAATGCCTTGGGAAAAGAACTGCGCCAAAGGATGCGGAGACATCAGGTTCTCACCCCATCGCAACTTGATACTCCAGTTACAGTAAAACGCAATAACAAGGTTATAATCCAGGCGAGCAATAAGACCGTACAGATTCGAATGATTGGCAAGGCGCTGGAAAACGGAGGCATAGGACAGACCATCAGGGTAAGGAATGAAAGTTCCAACAAGGAGATAGATGCTAAAGTGGTCGCCCCTGGAATAGTTGAAGTGCCTATGTGAATATGAATTAGGTTCGCTACTTTTTGGCAAAAATAATCATAAAAATCCTTAAGTTATTAAAGTCCAAAAAGTGATGGCCGATAAAATGACTGTGTGGATTAGGATTATGAACACAAGACAGGTGTACTATGACAATAGATATTAGTGGCATACCCAGCAGATCAATTCAGGATGCTGGAAACAGCAATAACCTGACCGCTACCAACGATGGCAATCAGAATACTGCTGCAACAACAACCGTCAACAACGGCAACGACAGGGTCAGTCTAACCTCCTCCGCTATGCAACTACGCGCGCTGGAAGAGAGGATTGCTGAACTACCAGTTGTGGACGTGCAAAAGGTATCTGACGTACAGCGCGCCTTGGCGACAGGCACACTGGAAATAAACGAGGCCGATGCGGCAGATAACCTTTTGGAGATTGAGAAGAGCTTCTCAGCCTAAACACGCCACATGCAAATAACCTCAGAACAGAGGGCGGACCTGTCCGCCCAAATCGATGCTGAATTGGATCTAGCAAGGACCATGCTAGATCTGCTACAGCACGAGCATGCTGTCCTCACCAATGGCGCACCAGATGCAATAAAGTCCATAAGCAAACAAAAACTGGAACATATGCAGCTGATGGAACAGAACATCGGTAGGCGCAATCAGTTTCTCAGGTCATGCAGGCTAACCACCGACGAACAAGGGATAGAACAAGCGGTTGCAATGATGGGAGACCGGGAGTTAAGCGCCAACTGGGAAGAGCTTAAGACCATCGCCAAACAACTCAAGACACAAAATGACCTTAATGGCGGAATCATAGCCCTAGGCCAGCGCCGGGTGAAACAGGCCCTGGATATCCTAAGTGGCAAGGAAAACCTCACCGGCACCTACAGCCAATCTGGCGAAACCCAATTCAGCAAATCAAACAACCTACATACCAAGGCATAAACCAACATTAAAATTGGCGGCCGCCAATAAACAGATGTTAGAATAATCACCCTGTTGGGGCCGTAGCTCAGCTGGGAGAGCGTCGCGTTCGCAATGCGAAGGTCGGGAGTTCGATCCTCCTCGGCTCCACCAAACTCCAAATTGACATCCATGCCCCCGTAGCTCAGCTGGATAGAGCGCACCCCTCCTAAGGGTGAGGTCACACGTTCGAATCGTGTCGGGGGCGCCATTTGCTTAATCATGTAAGGTCACACGCTCGACAAGCAACCGAAGGTTGCGCAGAACGCAGGAGCGATCCAGTAAGGGTAAGATACAAAGGGTAAAATTGTATCGGGGCGCTATTATCAGACTATGCAGAAAAAACTCTTCTTACTCTTTATAGCCATCATACTGCTAACACAGGAAATCTCTGCTGCAACACTGAGCGGACGCCCATCCCGCATCATCAGCGGCGACAGGCTGATGCTTACCATTGCCAACAACCGACATATTCAAGTCCAACTTATGGGAATTCAGGCTCCACCCTTAAACACTAGATTAGGGCGCGCCGCCAGAAAACGGCTTTCCACTTTGGTTGCCGGACACCCGGTAACAGTCGAATATCAAACGATGAATAACCAGGGACAGCCCTTAGGTAAGGTGTTATTAGGTAACTCAGATATCAACCTGCGGCTACTCAGTGAGGGGCTTGCCATACATCAACCAAACTCCCAATCTGCATTGGATAATGATCTATACTCCAAGGCAATGCAGCAAGCTAAAGAGCTCAAGCGTGGCATCTGGGCCGTATCAAAGTAGGCAGTGATATCGCCTTAATGTCTTGGTAACAAACCAGTAGTATCTTGCAATAATGTTCCATATACCGCCCACACCGACATCCGGGCATGTTATGAGGAGGCAAGGCAATCATGGCTAAAGAGAAACCTAAGGCGAAGAAAAATGACAAGGCAGACAAGGATGAAGGAAAGAAAAATAGCAAAAGTAAGGTTGCCGCCAAAGTAAAAGCCAAAAAACCAAAGCAAGATACGCCCAAGGCCAAAAGCACTAAACGCAAGAAAAAGATCGGTCCAGATGAGCGGATAGAGATGATACGCACGGCCGCGTATTACCTAGCCGAAAAACGCGGGCATCATGGCAACTTTGAACTAGACGACTGGATTGCCGCCGAGAAAGAGATTGATGGAAAAATCAAATAAACTCGCACCTAAACAAAACCCCGCTATTCTACGCGGGGTTTTTATAGATCATTAATCTAAAATCCCGTTATCAAACAGATCTCCTGCGTGTGGAGAACCCCATCAGACCCAAGATACCGGAAACAAATAGCCATGCAGATGCCGGAATTGGCACCGCAGCAAGATAAGCATGGTTGTCCGTTTCAAAGGCGTTGCTGGTAGAAATAAACTTTACAACATTAAAAAACTCGGAAGTACCGTCAGCCCAGATATTCCAATAGAACCCCTCTGAGCGATTTCCGCCTGGGTTACAATCATCACAATTATTAGCAATTCGGTATAACTGAGTTCCACTAAATGAGCCAACCAATTCCGTACCACTGTAAAGCTCAATGGAATTATAGGCATCTGGAGATCCGCCATAAAATCCAAAGTATTTACTCAGCGAACCCAAGGTCAAAATCCCAGGGGATCGCTGTTCACTAGATGATCCTACCGTATAGTAGTACGAGATATCATCGGGGGGAGCAGCCGAATTGCTGCTAGTACCACTCTTTACTGCACCGCCGGAATATTCGCTTGGCAAAATTCCAGAGTTAAAATCGATCACTGTTGCTCCGACTACAGAAGTGGTAATACCTTCACCGGATACACCTGTGCCGCCAACATCAATCGTATATGCCACAACTGCTGTACTTGTGAACATTGCCGCTACTGCAATTGCGAAACCAATAAAGCTACTTTTAATGTTGCTGTTCATAATCAACCAGATCCCAGAATTAGCCAAAAAGACCTTAAACAAGCCATACGCCAACCAAGCACGGCCTTGCTGCTAGAAATATTAGTTATCAATAGTGTGATGAACATCACTTAAATGGGGTAAATAAAGCCCCTTTAGGAATGTAATTCTCGAAGATTTTTGTTTTTGCTATAGGGACAGACAAAAAGTTTACTTATCGGCGTCAGCGTCCGGTTTTCTTCTCTTTTTTGATTTAGCCCCGTTGTCGGACTGCATACGCATCTTCAACAACATGCCGATCAGAGTTGATTCCAGGGCCTTGTAGGCCTTGGTCTGAGCCTCCTGGTGGGTGGTGGAAACATGATCATTCAGCATAGAAAGACGGGCATCGAAATAGGCAATATCGGCCTCCAACCCACTTATAGTTGCCTTAGGCCACTGTTTGTCTGTTTTTTTATCGTCTGAATCAGACATTATGATATGTCACTCTATACCTGGTTGCGCCTGGCCGCGGATGCCGTTTCCCTGGCTACAGCTTTAAGTATAATACCACCAGATATGACTAACAAAGTGATCGACAACACAATCCCACGGATAACCGGGGACACAACGGAAATAAACATATTATGACTACCATACGCCAGGAAGACCTCATCCAGAGCATTGCCGATAGCCTGCAATATATCTCCTATTACCACCCTGCCGACTACATACAGGCCCTGACCAAGGCCTGGGAGATGGAACAATCCCCAGCCGCCAAGGATGCCATGGCCCAGATTCTGGTCAACTCCCGGATGTGCGCTGAGGGCAAGCGCCCCATCTGCCAGGATACCGGCATGGTCGTAGTCTTCCTGGAAGTTGGAATGGACCTTAAGTTCGAAGGTGATATGGGGCTGGAGGATATGATAAACGAGGGCGTACGCCGCGGTTACAACCATCCGGACAATGTACTTCGGGCGTCTATGGTTGCCGATCCGGTTGGGGCGCGTAAAAACACCAAAGACAACACCCCGGCTATCATCCACACCCGGCTGGTCCCAGGCGACAAACTGCTGGTAAAACTGGCGGCTAAGGGCGGCGGCTCAGAAAACAAATCCAAGTTCACCGTACTCAATCCATCCAGCAGCCTGGTGGACTGGGTGCTGGAGACCGTCCCCAAGATGGGTGCCGGATGGTGTCCTCCAGGCATGCTGGGCATCGGCATCGGCGGCTCCGCAGAAAAGGCCATGCTGCTGGCCAAAGAGTCTCTGATGGAACATATAGACATCCATGAACTCCGGGCTCGCGGACCGCAGAATCGGGTGGAAGAACTGCGCCTGGAGCTATTTGAAAAGGTGAATGCCCTTGGCATCGGGGCACAGGGTCTGGGCGGACTCACCACCGTGCTGGATGTCAAGATCAAGGACTACCCGACCCATGCCGCATCCCTGCCAATCGCCATGATTCCAAACTGCGCCGCCACCCGCCATGTAGAGTTCACCCTGGATGGCAGCGGTCCGGTGGATCTGCAGCCGCCAAGCCTGAAGGATTGGCCGCAGATATCACTGGAAGGCGGCAGTAATGCACGCCGGGTCAACCTGGATACAGTCACCAAAGAGGAGATAGCCAGTTGGCAACCGGGCGAAAGCCTGCTGCTCTCCGGCAAACTGCTCACTGGCCGCGACGCCGCCCACAAACGCATCCAACAGCTGTGGGAAAATGGGGAGCCTCTACCGAATGGCGTAGACTTCAACGGCCGCTTCATCTACTACGTAGGACCGGTGGATCCGGTGCGCGACGAGGCGGTAGGTCCGGCCGGACCCACCACCGCCACCCGCATGGACAAGTTCACCGACATGATGCTGGGAGATATGGGGCTAATCGGCATGGTAGGCAAAGCGGAACGTGGACCAGCCGCCATTGAGTCGATCAAACAGCATGGGGCCGCCTACCTAATGGCGGTGGGAGGCGCGGCCTACCTGGTCTCCAAGGCTATCCGTTCGGCCCGCATCGTGGCCTTCGAGGATCTGGGCATGGAAGCGATCCGCGAATTCGAGGTGGAGGATATGCCGGTAACAGTTGCGGTGGACAGCAAGGGTACATCCGTGCATGAAACCGGACCAGCGGAGTGGCGGATCAGGATTGAGGATATGAAGTAGGAGCCAGCTCCTGCGGGCGATTTCTTATGGGGTTTATCGCCCAGAGGACTGGGCTCCTACATATAGAAAAACCGCCGCCTGTTTAATTACAGGCGGCGGTTTCATCGCAACTAAATTAGCATTAGTTATTAGGCAACCCTACGCCTAACTCCAATCAAACCAAGCAAGCCGGAACCAAACAGCCACACAGCGGCAGGCACTGGAACCGCAGAGGCCGGGGCAGCTGAATATACCATGTTATCCATATGAAAAGTTTCAGCAACACCCGACTGCGTCCCAGCCGTTAGTAAAACGTCTGTAAATGCCACATCCGTGACAAATCCCCAGAATGACCCACTTAGTGACCTAGGTATCTCTGTGGATAAAACCTCGACACCGCCCCCCAACAAGCTCAAGGTGATAGTGATGCCCGTGCCCTGGCCTGCAGGGCCAGCCAAATCCCAATCCCCACCGAAGCCTAACAAGCCGGATCCAAAAGAGAATGTGGTTGAAGCACCGCCAGGAACCAAACGATCTGACCACTCACCTCCAGACACGCTACCAGCATCGCTAACAACACTAACCCCGGCATTAAAAACAGAATCCGAAAAATCTTCTATTGAATAGGAGGAAACCACTGATTCCCATGCGGACTTATCAGTGTAGATTGTGGTAGCTGCATGAGATTGCGCCATTACGGCAAACATGCTGATTACGCACAACAATAAGACAACTGTTCTTTTGGACATCACTTAAACTCCCCGATTAAATAAAATTTTTACTGGATCCGCATTCGCTAATACCAAGCTAATTACCAACTATTGTAGTGATAGGGCTAGGCGCACACATACCCAATTTGGGTAATAGACTATGACTTTTAAACATAAGAACCAGGCCTATGCCAACTATCTAGTAGCACAACAACAATAGTTAAATACTCTGGTTTACATACAGCCCACCTATCTAAACCACCAAATCCAACTGCTGTACGGTGCCAACGCCCCCATCCTCTTCCAGATAGATACCGGAATCGCGCACTGCGCCCAAAGTATCATTGGCCGCGTCCTTCAGCAGGAATGGGGTATCGATATGGCCCAAATATATAGCCCCTACCCCACGCTGCCCCAGGGCCACCAGCTGATCATTGCCTGACTCATCCTTAGACCAGATACGCAGACGGTCATAGATACTGTCATTCTCGTCGATCCAGTTATTACCATCCAAGTCATACTCGGCCAGATCCGCAAAACCGTTGCCGCTCTCCGGGCCGAACAGTTCGCTGCCGTCGTTGATCACGCCGTCGCCGTTCCGATCCAGGGCCAGAAAACCGCTGCCCGGTCCCACAAAGGCGATCTGATCCGAGGTACCGTCCACATCGATGTCGAAGCTAAAACTGCGCTCGGTCAGTTGCGCCGCAGTACCACTGAAGTTGATTACCAGCGGATCTTTCAAGGCATCGCCGGCGCGCAAGCTCAGCCGCTGTTCTGAATAGAATTCGCGGCTCATATTCATCTCGACGCTGATATCTATCTCTTTACCGTCTGCGGTATGCACCACGCCACTGGCGGAAAAACTGACGGACTCGGACTCATAGTGTGACTCATAATAGTCGTAGACCAGCCCCCAGCCCTGGCGGCCATCGCCACTGGCCTGAGGCTGATTTGGATCCGGCACATCGGCCGTCTCAGCCTGGGCCTGGGCATCCTGTACATCGTCCGGAGAGGCCAGATTGATCTTCTTGCCGGTGAGCTGCTCCACCAAGAGCTTTATCAGCAACTGTTTTAGCTCATCCAGAGGATCAAGCTGTCCATTATCTGCCACCACGGCCTTGGACGGCTGCAACGAACTGGCCTTAGCGGATATATCCACCTGTCGGAACTCCGCCTGCAGGGACTCAGCCATGGTGTCAAATGCGGCTCGATTCACCGGTCCGGTAACCGCCTGCGCTTCCTGACCGTCACGCCAGACCGTTAAGGACTCGCGCCGCTCGTCCCGCTGGGTAGAGAGATGGTTGCTGGCCATCTGGATATTGGAATCTACTATCTGCATAGCGCCCACCATTTAATTCATAGCCAGAGTGTTATGGCTAAGTTATTTAGCGGCAATTAACGAAATTCCATTAGAAAATACCCAGGAAATGCGTTCCTAAGCTTATGGAATTAAAGGATTATTTTCTATGCACTAGTTATTCCCTCCCCCTGTGGGGAGAGGGGGCTTTACAGCTCGCGAGTCGCCAGAAAACGCACGTCAGGCCAGCGTTCCATGGTAAGGTCCAGATTCACCCGGGTAGGCGCCAAGTAGACCAGCTGCTCGTCCCCATCCAGGGCCAGGTTGTCGTGGGCCTTGGTCTTGAATTGCTGCAGCATCTTGGGATCATCGCACTGCACCCAGCGGGCGGTGGCGACTCCGATACCCTCCACAATCGCCTCCACGCCATACTCATCCTTCAGACGATGCGCCGCTACGTCGAACTGCAGCACACCCACCGCACCCAGGATGATGTCGTTATTACGCATGGGCCGAAAAACCTGGGTGGCCCCCTCCTCGCAGAGCTGCACCACACCCTTCTGCAATGCCTTCAGACGTAGTGGGTCCTTGAGTACCACCCGGCGAAACAGCTCCGGCGCAAAATATGGTATGCCCTCGTACTTCAGCTCTTCACCCTCGGTGAAGGTGTCACCGATCTGGATGGTGCCGTGGTTATGCAGACCGATGATGTCCCCCGGCCAGGCCTCCTCCACATGCCTGCGCTCATCGGCCTGGAAGGTGATGGCGTTACTCACCTGCACCGTCTTGCCAAGACGCACGTGCCGCATCTTCATGCCTTTTTTATAAGAACCGGAACAGACCCGCAGGAAGGCGATGCGGTCACGATGGGCCGGGTCCATGTTGGCCTGGATCTTAAACACGAAACCAGTGAATTTTTCCTCAGACGCCGCAACTTCACGCTGTACAGTCTTGCGCGCAACCGGGGCCGGTGCGTACTCCACAAAGGCATCCAACAGCTCCTTCACACCGAAATTATTGATGGCGGAACCAAAGAACACCGGGGTCAGTTCGCCACAATTGTAGGCCTCTTGATCCCACGCATGGCTGGCCCCCAGCACCAGTTCAATCTCATCCCGCAACTCCTGGGCCTGATCTCCAATTACCTCATCCAGCCTGGGATTATCCAGCCCCTCGATCAGCTCTCCCTCCTGGATCTTGCCGCCGTGAGCGGCGGCAAACAGGTGGGTGGTGTTAGAGCGCAAGTCATACACCCCCTTGAAGCGCTTACCCATACCAATAGGCCAGGTCAGGGGCGCACATCTGATCTTGAGCACAGACTCCACCTCATCCAGAACCTCCATCGGGTCCCGGCCCTCGCGATCAAGTTTGTTGATGAAGGTGATAATCGGGGTGGTGCGCAGGCGGCATACCTCCATCAACTTGATGGTGCGCGCCTCCACGCCCTTGGCTATATCGATTACCATCAGGGCCGAGTCCACCGCGGTCAGGGTGCGGTAGGTGTCTTCAGAAAAGTCCTCGTGACCCGGGGTATCCAGCAGATTCACGATGGCGTCGTTGTATGGGAACTGCATCACCGACGAAGTGACGGAGATACCGCGCTCCTTCTCCAGCTCCATCCAGTCCGAGGTGGCATGACGCGCCGCCTTTCGACCCTTCACGGTACCAGCCAACTGAATGGCGCCTCCGAACAGCAGCAGCTTTTCGGTGAGGGTGGTCTTACCGGCATCCGGGTGAGAGATGATGGCAAAGGTGCGACGGCGGTTTAGTTGTTTCAGTAGTTCGGACATGGAAAATACAGGGCAAATTAAAGCCGAGTATTATACATAATCCAGGGAAATCTTCCGCCCCGGATTATTTTAGACTCGGTCTGTCGTCACAATGCAATCCCACGCGCAGCATAAATACCAGCCTACAGAGAAACCTTTTCCATCGACAATCCTGTTAAATTCGAATCTTATTTTGTTGCTTGTTAGCGCATTTATCATTCGCTGTAACATGCGTAGCAACCGAATCATCACCGGCACCGCGCCATGCATACAACACCATCACAACAATCACCTATACACTATCAGGCATTTTTTGCATTTTTATGAAACCACAGGCCGTGTAATAAAAATGTAAGGGCGAATCTCGGATAATGGATGGATTTAATATCTCAGCACGAAAAAATGAATCTAACGCGAACTATTACAAACGGCGTCGCCCATCATTTCACCTGGTTTATCGGCGTCTATTTTTTACTTTTTGTGATAGTTCGCCTCTTGATGACAAGCACCGCCAGCCTGGATGAATCTGAGCAAATCATGTTGGCGCAATATTTCGCTTGGGGATACAACGCCCAGCCTCCCCTCTATACCTGGTTACTGCAACTACTGTTTAAGGTGGTCGGCACATCCATTCTGGGACTGACAATTCTAAAAAGCACGCTTCTCTTTATCGCATATCTCTTTGTGTATAAGACAGGGAAGCTATTGACGAACAATGAACTCAAAGCGTCGCTAGGGTCCCTCTCTCTAATGCTGCTATCCCAAATAATTTGGGGGGCACAGGTAGACCAGACCCACACGGTATTACTCACCACCGCAACATCCATGACTCTCTACTACTTTTTTAAGATAGCCCTCAACCAGGCTAAGGGTGGTGATTTTGTCCTGTTTGGCATATCCGCGGCCATAGGATTATTAGCAAAATATAACTTCGTCTTGATCCTGATCGGGTTGACAGCAACCGCATCGGCAATCACCTCGTTTAGAGGAAGATTCATGCAAAAGCGGTTATTTATCTCCATCGCCGTTTGCCTGACCATAGTGCTTCCTCATTTTATTTGGTTTTTGTCACACTTCGACCTGGCCACATCCCGTTCCATAGAACGCATGCACGGAACCCAAACTGGAGAATGGTTAACAGACGCACTTAGCGGTCTTACAGATTTATCTTTTTCCTTTGTCGCCTTTCTCTCGCCATTCTGGCTGATATTCCTGGGACTTTTCAGAAAAGAGTTGCAACGGGATGATTCGTTAGGAACCAAGGCAATTTCGGTTTATATCGCTACCCTGCTTATTTTGCTGGTTATAATAATTTTAGCTACCGGAACAACAAACATTAAAGAACGTTGGCTTCAGCCTTATTTGTATATCTTACCGCTGTTTATGTTTATGCAGACTTCCCTTGAGCGTATTAATAGCAAGGTTCGCATCTATATCTGGACATCCCTTGGTATGTCTCTTTTAGTTGCAGTTGTTATGCTGGCAACCCCCAGGGTGATAGATCTCAGAGAAAAGCCGAGCCGAACCAATTACCCATTCAAGCAACTAGCCTATCAACTAAAAGACATAATCAAGAAAGATACCCTGATCTATGCGGAAGATATGTTTATCGGCGGAAATCTACTTCTTTCTTTTCCAGATGTTACGGCAATAACAGCTTCCATACCGCTGCAACCATATACAATTGGCAATGATGTTGTCGTCGTGTATCACCAGACAGCGCCGAAAGAATTTTTAGATAAATTAAGCGCCACGGGATTTACCTGCAAAGCATCCTCTATAGAAGAAAAATACACCTATTCAAACAAGCAGACATATGAATTGGATATTGTACGCTGCCAAAAAGACATCCCTAGGACACAGTTAAACGCGTCCCCTTCTAGCCGATACTCAGGGCCAACACCAGGGCGTCTTCACGCGCCCCGCCCTCGGCAGGGTAGTAACCACGGCGCTGCCCTACCTCGTTGAACCCGGAGGAGTCATAGAGTTTTATCGCCGCCCGGTTTGAGGCCCGCACCTCCAGAAACATAGTGTCAGCCTCTTTTCTACCAGCCTCGGCGATAAGGTGTTGCAACAGCCTGCGGCCCAGCCCCTGTCCCTGTGTCTCCGGGTCCACACAGATGTTAAGTATTTGCGCCTCACCAGCGAATACCGACATTACGGCATAGCCGAAGATGTGAGTGGATGCATTTGAATTCGTCCCCTTCTCTAGGACACAACAGTAGTAGCCACTACGCAGACAGTCCTCGAAATTGACCATGCTCCAAGGAAAGGGATAGGCACGCAGCTCGATCTCCATTACGGCCAACAGATCGCTAGGCAGCATGGGGCGGATCTTGAGGAGTGGGTCTTTTAGCAGTGAGCTCATAACACGATCAGTGGCGGTAGGAGCCCGGTCCTCCGGGCGATTAACTGGCTATCATCGCCCCGAGGACCGGGCTCCTACAGATGTAGTTTTCCTTCTTTATAAGAGACGATAGGCACGTTGAAGATCCTGCCATGCCTTGCCCTTTTGATCGGGTGAACGCAACAGATAGGCCGGATGATAGGTCACTATCACCGGAACACGGAACTCACCGATGGTATCGTTACGCCCGCGCAGCTTGCCCACTGGCACATCCGTCTTTAGAAGATTCTGAGCGGCGATGCGCCCCAATGCCAGGATCACTTTAGGTTTTACCAAATCTATCTGTCGCTGCAGGAAGGGTTCGCAGTTCAATGCCTCCTCCAGGTGTGGATCGCGGTTTCCGGGCGGACGACACTTCAGGATATTGGCGATGAATACCTTGTCTCTACTAAATCCGATCGCATTGAGCATGGCGTTGAGCAACTGCCCCGCCTTGCCCACGAAGGGTTCACCCTGACGATCCTCGTCCGCCCCCGGGGCCTCGCCGATGATCATCAAATCGGCATCATGATTCCCCACACCGAACACGGTCTGGGTCCTGGTCTGATGCAGCTCGCAGGCCCTGCAGGTCTTGACCCTGTCTCTCAGTTCATCCCAACCCAGAGAGGCGATATCAGAACGCACCGTTGGTCGGGATGGTTGTACTTCTACCACAGACTCTGAGCGTGCCGATACGACATCAGGCAAAACCTGGGCGGCAACTGGTTCGGACGCAACCTCACGCCCGACCCAGTTCTGGATGCCCATAGCCTCCAGATATTGCCGCCGCAGTGACTCTTCCATCTTAGGACCTGCAAACACCATGCGGATACCCAGCGTTGACCCTCAAATGAGGCCAGTCAAGGCGCGCAGAGTGCAGTTTGGTTAGTCCAAATAAACGATGCGCAACACAGGATGGCCTCATTTGAGGGTCAACCCGTAGGGACGGGACCATTTTCCCGCATGACTGTGTTGCACTTTCGCTTATGTACGGCAGGTACACGGCGCTCAGTGCGCCTTGCCCTGCAGAAAAATGGTCTCCGTCGATGAATATCAGCATGGTGTTTGCAGGTCCTTTACACCCCGCTAGTCTGGGGATGGGCCTTCTTCACACCATGCATGATGTGATTGCAGGCGTTTACATAGGCCTTGGCGGAGGCGATGACGATATCCGTATCCGCGCCCTGCCCGTTCACGATGCGCCCACCCTTCTCCAGCCGCACGGTAACCTCACCCTGAGCATCGGTGCCACTGGTGATGGCGTTTACCGAGTAGAGCTGGAGTGAGCACCCGGTATTCACGATGGACTCGATGGCTCGGAAGGTGGCATCCACCGGACCGCTGCCCTCGGAACAGCATGACACCTCCTCTCCTTCCACCGAAAGCACAATCGAGGCCACAGGAATCTCTCCGGTCTCGGAGCAGACCTTGAGCGATACCAGATTCACCACTTCGTTCTCGGCGCGTATGGAGACATCCGTCACCAAGGCCTGGAGATCTTCATCGAAGATCTCGTGCTTCTTGTCGGCCAGATCCTTGAAGCGACGGAAGGCGTCGTTCAACTCTTCTTCAGAATTGAACTCTATGCCCAACTCCTCCAGACGGGCGCGGAAGGCGCTACGTCCGGAGTGCTTACCCATCACCATGCGGTTCTGGGCCCAACCCACATCCTCCGCCTTCATGATCTCGTAGGTCTCGCGGCTCTTGAGCACACCATCCTGGTGAATGCCGGACTCGTGGGCAAAGGCGTTCGCCCCCACCACGGCCTTGTTCGGTTGCACCGGGAAACCTGTGATATTGGAGACCAGACGGGAGCATGTCACGATCTGGGTGGTATCGAGATTGGTATCGCACGCAAATACATCACGCCTGGTACGCACCGTCATCACCACCTCCTCCAGGGAGGCGTTGCCAGCCCGTTCCCCCAACCCATTGATAGTGCACTCCACCTGCCGTGCGCCGTTCAATACCGCAGAGAGGGAGTTGGAGGTGGCCAAGCCGAGGTCATTGTGACAGTGTACCGAGAAGATGGCCTTATCCGAATTAGGCACCCGCTCGATGATCTGACGAATGGTTTCGCCGAACTGCCAGGGTACGTTATAACCCACCGTGTCCGGGATATTGATGGTGCTGGCCCCAGCAGAGATTGCTGCCTCTACAATTCGACAGAGAAAGTCAATCTCGGAGCGACCGGCGTCCTCGGCGGAGAACTCCACGTTATCGGTAAAGTTACGAGCCCTCTTAACCGCCTTTACCGCCTGTTCCACCACCTGATCCGGGGACATGCGCAGCTTATGCTCCATATGGATTGGAGAGGTGGCGATAAAGGTGTGGATACGCCCCGAGTTGGCGCCCTTGAGCGCCTCTCCAGCGGCATCTATATCCTTATCCAGGGCACGGGCCAGTCCGCAGACGGTACTGTCTTTGATGATCTGGGCCACCGCCTGCACCGCCTCAAAGTCTCCTGGGCTGGCGATGGGAAAACCCGCTTCTATAACATCCACCCGCATCTTCTCCAAGGCCTTGGCGATACGAATCTTCTCGTCTTTGGTCATGGAGGCGCCGGGGCTCTGTTCCCCGTCGCGGAGGGTAGTATCAAGTATGATCAAACGATCTTGCTTACTCATGGTTGACTCCATACGCATCCCTTCTGGATCAAGCGTAGGGATGCTCACTTAATTTTGGTAATCTGTTTTGTTGGTGCGTACTGTCTGCCCTCGCCAGGGCGTTGCGTATAGTTTGCCCCTCAGGGCAGCAGTCGCAGCACATTCAGAGGAAGGCGCACAGACGCACCCTGCCGGGAGGCGGCAAAGGAAGAGTAGATTGGTGCGTCGTTAATTGCCATGTGTAGGAATATAACCCATGGTTTGACTCTTGCCAAGTAGCGCAAACTGGCCTGGCTCTCTATTCCTCAGCCTCGCTCTTCTGACCTTTATACCTCTCCATCCTGCGCTGACGCAGAGATATCAGGGTCAACGCCGGACCTGATACCGCATAGCAGGTGAACACGATGAACATAATGGCAGGCGGCTGCCACAGGATTACTGCGAACACCAACATGATCACTACCAGGACGAAGAACGGCACTTTGCCGCGAAAATCCAGTTCCTTGAAGCTGTGGTAGCGGATGTTGCTGACCATGAGGATACCAACCATGGCGGTCATGATCCCGACCACTGATTTAACATTATCCTTATCAATTCCATACTCGACCGCACTCCAGATAGCTGCAGCCAGGATCGCCGCTGCGGCCGGGCTGGGCAATCCCTGAAAGTAACGTTTATCCGCAATCCCCACCTGGGTATTAAAACGTGCCAGTCGCAAAGCCGCTGCCGCAGTATAGATAAAGGCCGCCAGCCAGCCGAATTTCCCTAGATCCTTGAGCGCCCAGACATACATAACCAACGCCGGGGCCAGTCCGAATGCGACCATATCGGAAAGGCTATCGTATTCAGCGCCGAAGGCAGTCTGGGTGTTGGTCATGCGCGCCACCCGTCCATCCATGCCGTCCAGGACCATGGCGACGAAGATGGCAATGGCCGCCGCTTCGTATTGGCCGTTTACTGCCGCCAGTACGGCATAGAAACCACTAAACAGTGCCGCAGTGGTGAATAGATTCGGCAACAGATAGATGCCTTTTCTACGTTTTACCTGTTGTTCTTCGTCAGACATCAAGGTTCTTCGTATATTGGAAATTGGAGTTGGGCCGGAATCAATCTGACTCCGACCCAGGTGTGAATATTAGTTCTTGCTCTTATCCACGATCTTCTTAATCCACGGCATCATACTACGCAGACGCTCACCAACCTGCTCAATATCTGAAGCCGCATTGAGACGACGTCGAGCCGTCATCTCTGGATAGTTGGACATGCCCTCCAGGATAAACTTCTTGGCATATTCGCCGGTCTGGATGTTGTGCAGACACTCCTTCATGGCCCAGCGACTCTCCTCGTTGATCACCCTGGGTCCAGTCACATACTCACCATACTCGGCATTGTTGGAGATGGAGTAGTTCATGTTAGCAATGCCGCCTTCATAGATTAGATCCACGATCAGCTTCATCTCGTGCAGACACTCGAAGTAGGCCATCTCCGGGGCATAACCAGCCTCGGTAAGGGTCTCAAATCCGGCCTTGATCAGTTCCACCACGCCGCCGCAAAGCACGGCCTGTTCGCCGAACAGGTCGGTCTCGGTCTCATCCTTAAAGGTGGTCTCGATGATGCCGGTACGGCCGCCGCCGATTGCGGACGCATAGGAGAGGGCGGTCTCCTTGGCCTTGCCGCTGGCATCCTGGAACACGGCGATCAGGTCAGGGATTCCGCCACCGTTCTGGAATTCGCTACGCACGGTGTGGCCTGGCGCCTTGGGTGCGATCATGATTACGTCCAGATCCTCGCGCGGAACGATCTGGTTGTAGTGAATAGCGAAACCATGGGCGAATGCCAGGGTGGAGCCATTCTTTATATTGGGCTCGATCTCTTCACGATAAAGAACAGACTGGAATTCGTCCGGGGTAAGGATCATTACCAAATCGGCCTCTGCGACCGCCTCTGGCACAGGTTTTACTTTTAGTCCGGAATTAGTAGCCTTAACGGCGGAACCGGAACTGGGACGCAAGCCAACAGTTACGTCAACGCCCGAATCTTTCAGGTTGTTGGCATGGGCATGTCCCTGGGAACCATATCCGATAATGGCTACTTTCTTGCCCTTGATAATGGAAAGGTCTGCGTCTTTGTCGTAATAGATGTTCAAGCTCATTTGAGATTACCTTTTTAATCGAATTCCTAAAATATTTTTTGTTTCTGTTTGGTGGATTTGTATGTTTACAGGCTCAATCCCTTAGCACCGCGCGCAATGCCGGAGGGGCCGGTCCTGACCACCTCCACCACCAACTCTTCATGCACCGCCTGGATGAAGGCATCCAGCTTTCCACTATCGCCCGTCATCTCCACGATGAAGCTGCTGTCGGTTACATCAATGATCCTGCCACGAAATATATCCACCAAGCGTTTTAACTCTTCCCGGTTGGCGGATTCAGCCTTGATCTTTACCAGCATCATCTCACGTTCAATATGCGGCCCTTCCGAGAGATCCAACAGCTTTACCACCTCTACCAGTTTATTCAGCTGTTTGGTGATCTGCTCTATGACCTCCTCGTTACCACGAGTCACCAAGGTCATACGAGACAGGGAGGGATCTTCAGTAGGCGCTACCGTAAGGGCCTCAATGTTATAGCCACGCGCAGAAAAAAGCCCGGCTACCCGTGACAACGCACCGGATTCGTTCTCCATCAGGATTGAAATAATATGTCTCATGATCAAACCAACTCGCTATCAGGTGGGAGGAACATCTCGTTGTGGGCCTTGCCAGCCTCAATCATCGGATAAACGTTCTCTTCAGGATCAATCGCCACATCCATGAATACCAGTTGGTCCTTCATGGCAAAGGCCTCCTGCATGGCCCTTTCCAGATCTTCCTTTTTGGTGATCCGCATACCTACATGCCCATAGCTCTCGGCCAGTTTGATAAAGTCCGGTGTAGCTTCAACGGTTGAATGGGAGTAGCGCTTCTCATAGAAGAACTCCTGCCACTGGCGCACCATGCCCATGTAGCCGTTATTCAGCATCAGGATCTTGAGCGGCAGACCATGCTGTTTACAGGTAGCCAGCTCCTGGATACACATCTGGATACTGGCCTCACTGGTAACCACCACCACATCCGCATCCGGGTGGGCTGTCTTTACCCCCACCGCAGACGGCAGGCCAAAACCCATAGTTCCCAAACCGCCGGAATTCACCCAGCGCCGGGGCTTATCAAAACCGTAAAACTGGGCGGCGAACATCTGGTGCTGACCCACATCAGAGCAGACATAGGCCTCGCCATTGGTGACCTTATGCAGGACCTCAATGGCGTACTGTGGCTTTATATACTGGCTATTCCGGTCATATCTGAGGCAGTTCTTACTGCGCCACTGCTCGATCTGGGACCACCACTCATTCAGGGCATCCGTATCTTGCTTGCCCTTGCTCTCATTAAGGGCCTTGAGCATATCCTGCATCACCAGATCTACCGCACCCACGATTGGGACATCCACCCGCACGTTCTTGGAAATGGAAGATGGATCTATATCTATATGGATGACCTTGGCATTCGGACAGAACCTATCCACATGGCCGGTGATGCGGTCATCGAAGCGTGCGCCTATCGCTACCAGGACATCGGTGCCATGCATGGCCATGTTGGCCTCATAGGTGCCGTGCATGCCCAGCATACCGAGGAATTGCTTATCGCTGGATGGATAGGCCCCCAATCCCATCAGGGTACTGGTTATAGGCAGACCCAGTTTCCGCACAAACTCGGTCAGCAATTCAGAGGCATTCCCCAGAATCACGCCGCCTCCAGAATAGACTACTGGCCTCTTGGCGGAAAGGATCACCTCCACCGCCTTCTTTATCTGCCCATAGTGTCCCTTGGTCACTGGGTTATATGAGCGCATGGAGATCTTGTCCGGATATGCGTAAGGGATCTTGATATTGGGATCCACCACATCCTTGGGGATATCGATCACCACGGGACCAGGACGACCTGAAGTGGCGATATAGAATGCCTTTTTAAAGGTCATGGCCAGATCCCGCACATCCTTCACCAGGAAGTTGTGTTTCACACAGGGGCGGGTGATACCGACCGTATCCACCTCCTGGAAGGCGTCACTGCCTATGAACGGTGTAGGCACCTGGCCAGTCAGTACCACCATAGGGATAGAATCCATATAGGCCGTGGCGATACCAGTTACCGCATTGGTCGCGCCTGGTCCGGAGGTCACCAGCGCCACACCTGGCTTGCCTGTGGCACGGGCATAGCCATCTGCCGCATGGGTTGCACCCTGCTCGTGGCGCACCAAGATGTGTTTTACATCATCCTGTTTGAATATTGCGTCATAAATATGTAGAACGGCCCCGCCAGGATAGCCAAACACACATTCCACGCCTTCGTCTTTCAGGCACTGAACGACGATTTCGGAACCACTCAATTCCACGTCAAAGACCTCCAACAACCACCACAACAATCAAAAAAACAGCTGCCCGCCAGCAAATAACTGTAGAACACAATGGAACAGTGCAAATTACTAATATTGTGCAAACAGGTCAAGAAAAACAGGGGTAAGGGGGCTATTTCACCATTCGAACAACTGGTTTGCACTCTCATTTAGTATAAACACCACAAAAACACCATAAATTACCAAACAGCCTCACATCTTCGAGCCAAAAACTTGCCATCGACGGATGCTGACTCATAATATTGGAGAGTTGCTAATAAACAAAAGGATAGCGGTGACCAAAATGAGTCCTAAGTTAATAGTCATAAGCACCATCATTCTATCAATCTGGTTGTTGCCAGCCGCGGCGAGGACCTACCGTTGGGTCGACGAAAATGGGACCACAATCTATTCTCAGTCGCCCCCACCTAATGGAAAGGCAACCATAATCAAGCCGCCACCTCCATCCCCTAGCCAACCCGGCGAAACGATGAAAAAGCTCAAGGCGCGGCTGGATGCTATAGACGAGACCAACAAAAAGAAAAATGAGGCCAAAGATAAAGAAGACATCGCAGCAAAAAACGCCGCTATCAAGAGACAAAATTGCGAGAACGCTAAGAAAAACCTAACCACCCTGGAGCAGCATGCGAGGGTAAGATTGAAAGGAGAAGATGGAAGCTACAAAATGCTGTCCGAGGAAGAGCGAACTGCCCAGATTGATAAGGCAAAAGAGGCTATTAAGAACAACTGCGAATAGATATCTCCACATCTAAAAAAACACCCCCTCACCCCTGCCCCTCTCCCTCAAGGGAGAGGGGTGAGTGATTGTAGTTGTAAAATCCAATCATCGTCCTGATATTGTCTTTAAGCCATTATGAAATGCGCCGCGCTATCCCGCGCCAAATACTGCACAGTTGCTACTATTGGTCTATGAGACAATAGAAAGGGCATAATCTGAAACGATGAACGATAACAACACCATAGAAGTAGAAGAAGAGATTTTCGATATAGGTAATGCATTGGTTAAACCTGGCGAGGTGATGCCAGGTGTGATCCATCTATTACCGGTAACCAGCAGGCCGTTCTTTCCCGGTCAGGCGGTGCCGTTGATCATGGATGAGAAACACTGGGGTCCCACCTTCACCTCTATGGCCAAGAAAGACACCAATATCTTGGGCATCATCCTGGCTGACGCCGAAACCGCCGAGACCGCGGTACCGAAGGACTTCTACAAGATAGGCGTGGTCGGCCGCGTCCATCGCATCCAGCAGAGCGAAGACCGCCTGCAGGTGATGGTTGAGTTCGTGCAACGCTTCCAGATAACCAGAATCCTGACCGACCGCGATCCATTCCTGGCCCAGATTGAATATCTGCCTGAATCCAACGGCAAACATACCAAAGAGATAAAGGCCTATGCCCTGGCCCTCATCAACACCATCAAGGAACTGCTGCCGCTCAACCCCCTGTACTCGGAAGAGCTGCGCATGTTCGTGGACCGCATCGGCCCGGAAGATCCGTCTCACCTGGCGGATTTCGCCGCCAGCCTGACCTCGTCCAACAAGGAGCAGCTGCAGGACGTGTTGGAGGCGACCGCCATCCTGCCACGCATGGAGAAGGTGCTGGTCCTGCTCAATAACGAATTGGAGATGGCCAAGACCCAGCACAAGATTCGCCGATCGGTAGAGCGGCGCATCGACAAGCAGCAGCGGGAGTTTTTTCTCAAGGAGCAACTCAAATCCATTCAACAGGAATTGGGGATCGCCAAGGATGACCGCACCGCCGAGCTGGACCGATTCAAGGAGCGGTTGCAGAAGCTGACCCTGACCAAGCAGGCTCAGGAGCGGGTGGACGAAGAGATGGATAAGCTCTCCATGCTGGAGACCGGTTCCCCGGAATACGCAGTGACTAGGAACTATCTGGACTGGATCACCCTGCTGCCCTGGGGCAAGCACTCTGAGGACAAGCTGGACCTGGCCTTCGCCCGCAAGGCCCTGGATAAGGATCACTACGGCCTTGACGATGTGAAAGAACGCATCCTGGAGTTCCTGGCCGTTGGCATTATGAAGAAGGAGATCAGCGGCTCCATCGTGTTGTTCGTGGGACCGCCCGGCGTGGGCAAGACCTCCATCGGTCACTCCATCGCCGAGGCGTTGGGACGCAAGTTCTTCCGCTTCTCCCTGGGCGGCATCCGGGATGAGGCCGAGATCAAGGGCCATCGCCGCACCTACATCGGGGCCATGCCCGGCAAGTTCATCCAGTCCATGAAAGAGGTGGGCACGGAGAACCCGGTGATCATGCTGGACGAGATCGACAAGGTGGGGGCGTCCTATCAGGGTGATCCTGCCTCGGCCCTGCTGGAGGTGCTGGACCCGGAACAGAATAGCGATTTCCTGGACCACTATCTGGACCTGCGCTTCGACCTCTCCAAGGTGCTGTTCCTCTGCACCGCCAACCAGTTGGATACCATCCCGCGGCCGTTGCTGGACCGCATGGAGGTGATATCCCTTTCAGGATACATCGCCAGCGAGAAGCTACAGATCGCCCGCAAGTATCTGCTGCCGCGGCAACTGGACAAGGCCGGACTGAAACGCAGCCAGGTCAAGATCCCGGCAACCAGCATGCGCGCCATCATCGAGGGCTATGCCCGTGACGCCGGGGTGCGCCGTCTGGAAAAGCAGATCGGCAAGATCGTGCGTAAGTCCGTGGTCAAGATCCTGGAAGGAAAGACAAAGACACCCATCGAGGTGCAACCGGAGGAGTTGAAGGACTACCTTGGCAATCCAATCTTCCGGGATGACCGTGGCATGAGCGGACCGGGCATCATCACTGGTCTGGCCTGGACCGCCATGGGCGGCGCCACCCTCACCATCGAGGCCGCCTGCATCCACAGCTTCGGACGCGGTCTGAAACTGACCGGACAACTGGGTGACGTGATGCGCGAGTCGGCCGAGATCGCCTACAGTTATATCGCCAGCCATGCCGAGGAATTCGGGGCTGACCCGGCCTTCTTCAAGAAGAGCTTCATCCACCTGCATGTCCCGGCCGGGGCCACCCCTAAGGACGGCCCCAGCGCTGGCATAACCATGGCCAGCGCCATGCTGTCACTGGCGCGGGGCGAAAGTCTGGCCCGGCGATTGGCCATGACCGGCGAGATGACCCTGACCGGCGAGGTGTTCCCGGTGGGCGGCATCCGTGAGAAGGTGATCGCGGCCCGACGTAGCGGCATCAGAGAGCTGATCATCCCCAAGGACAATCAAGGCGATTATGAAGAGGTGCCGGAACACATCACCAAGGGGATCAAGGTGCACTTCGTGGCCAGCTATGCCGAGGTGGTGCCGTTGTTGTTTAAGCAAAGGCGCAAAGCTAAGAAATAACCCGTCTTCATCACCAACCATTCCCCCTCACCCTAACCCTCTCCCCAGCGGGGAGAGGGGATTTATAACCCAAAGCAGGTGACGGGTTCTCCCCTGCTGAGGTGGTGCCGTTGTTGTTTAAGCAGAAACGAGTTAGGAAAAGTAAGTAGTTTGCTCCTAACCATCTCCCCCTCACCCTAACCCTCTCCCCAGAGGGGAGAGGGGATTTATAACCCAAAGCAGATGATGGCTACCCACCTCCCACCTTGCGGAGAGGGGATTTGTAACCCAAAGCAGATGATGGCTACCCCCTTTCCCCCTTGGGAGAGGAAGGCGGCCGCAATATGCTTCTGACTACAAGCCCATCTCCCCCTGGGGAAGAGGGGAGAGGCCGCAATATGCTTCTGACTATAAGCCCCTCTCCCCTTAGGGGAGAGGGGTTGGGGTGAGGGGGAAATTTGGCTCAGTCACGAACCTCAAGATGTTGCAAAATATCCTCCAACACAGCTTCACCTTCCTGCAGCACCTGATTGTTCCAATAACGCACAATCCTGTATCCCTTTGAAGCAAGATAATCGCTACGCTGCTGATCATATCCTTTTTGTAAGAAGTGTTGTGATCCATCCAGCTCAATAACCAGCCTTCGCTCTTTGCAAAGAAAATCGACGATGTATTTATCAATAGGGATCTGTCGACAGAATTTATAGCCGTTCATTTGTCTGTTACGTAGTTTTTGCCAGAGCCACTGTTCGGCATCGGTGCCAAATTTTCGCAGGTCGCGGGAATTTTTCAGGAGGTATGGTTTTACTTTGTGCATTTCGTTGACGTCCTTGTCTATTCAAAAATTACTCACTCATCCAAGGATTATTCTCTATGGGGGATGAACAAACAACACCCCCCTCATCCCCTACCCTTCTCCCCCAAGGGGAGAAGGGAGTAGTCGTTATATGATTCTGACTTTAAGCCCCTCTCCCCAAGTGGGGAAGGGAGTAGCCGTTATATGCTTCCGACTTTAAGCCCCTCTCCCCAAAGGGGTAAGGGAGTAGCTGTAATATGCTTCCGACTTTAAGCCCCTCTCCCCAAAGGGGTAAGGGAGTAGCTGTATATGCTTCTGACTTTAAGCCCCTCTCCCCAATGGGGAGAGGGGTTGGGGTGAGGGGGGGGATGTATCCGCTACATCAAGCCTCAAACCGCGGCGGCGCTACCTTCAGCACCTCGCTGATGGTGGTAATCCCCTTGGCGACCTTCTGCGCGCCAGCGAGATTCAACGGTTGCATGCCCTTTTTGATGGCCACCTTACGGAAGTTGATCAGATCAAAATCATCCGTGATCTGCTGTTTAATGTCATCGGTCAGCGGCAGCATTTCATAGATTCCCTTGCGGCCCAGATACCCGGTCTGCCGACACTCCAGGCAACCTTCGGCCTCATAGACGTTTTTGGGGATATTTGTGCTCCAGGGTTTGATAAGAGATTCCCATTGCGCGGCATCTGTCTTTGTCTGCCTCTTACAGTGCGGACAAAGGGTACGCACCAAACGCTGAGCCATAACCCCAAGCACCGTGGCGGTGATCAGATATGATGGGACGCCGATCTCCAGCAGGCGGGCGATGGCAGACGGAGCGTCATTGGTATGCAGAGTGGAGAGTACCAGATGGCCGGTCAGCGCAGCTTGCACCGCCATCTCCGCAGTCTCCAGATCGCGAATCTCGCCCACCATGATGATGTCCGGGTCCTGGCGCAACAGGGTCCTTACCCCGGATGCGAAATCCAGACCGATATTGTGCTGCACCTGCATCTGATTAAAGCTGGGTTCCACCTGCTCGATCGGGTCTTCCACGGTGCAGACATTTACCTCCGGCACCGCCAGATGTTTTAGGGTGGTGTAGAGGGTGGTGGTCTTGCCCGATCCGGTAGGCCCGGTAACCAGGATGATCCCGTGCGGTTGGCGTATCATGCCGTTCCAGATCTCGGTGTCCTTTTTTCCGAAACCAAGACCGGCGTAGTCACGTAACAGTACTTCAGGATCGAAGATACGCAACACCAGCTTTTCACCGAATGCGGTAGGCATACTGGAGAGACGCATCTCGATCTCTTTACCCTCCGGGGTGACCGTCTTGATGCGACCATCCTGCGGACGGCGTTTCTCCGCTACATCGAGGCGGCCCATAATCTTGATACGGCTGGTGACCGCGGCGGTGATGTTGGCCGGGATCTCGTATACCTGATGCATCACCCCGTCGATACGAAAACGCACATTACCCTGGGTGCGCCTCGGCTCGATATGGATATCACTGGCGCGTTGGGAGAAGGCATACTGCATGAGCCAATCCACGATGCTGACGATGTGCTGATTATCCGCATCCAGCGAACCGGTCTTCTCCAGCTCTATCAACTGCTCAAGATTCTGGATACTGCCGGTCTGGTCCACTTGGTTTAATCCGGCCCTATCCATAGACCTGCTGATGCTATAAAACTCCAACAGGTAGGATTTCAGTTGCGCCGGGTTGGCCAACACCAGTTCTATGGGTCTATTGGCGATGCGTTGAATCTCGTCCAACCATTCCGTGTTGTAGGGGTCGGACACGGCTATTGTTACTTCAGCCTTTGTCACCTTGACCGGGAGGATGCCAAATCTGGCGGCATAGGCGTAGGTCATAAGACTGGTGCAAGAAGCCACATCCATCTTCAACGGATCAAAATGGAATCTGGGCAATCCTGACTCTTCAGCCAACCAGTCGGTCAGGACATCCAGGGTCAGTATCTTTCCGGGATGGCTTTTGTTCTCCCAGTTATGGTCGGCGATGATCTCCAGGGGATGCAGATTTTTACGTCTCTTGTCCGAGATCAGGCTGGATACCATCTTGGCCTTATCCGCATCAACTATCTGCTGCGCGACCAGGCGCTCCAATATGCTTTCCAGTGAATTGCTGACGCTCATTTTTGTTCCTAATATCCCGATAACTGAACTCATTGTAGCCGGTATTGCCTGCCCGGTCTTGAGATTGCAAGGATTCATATGGCTATAACTTGCTTTATCAGCTTTATGTTTTGAGATCTTCAGGATCCTATAGAACCAACCATACCCAGCAGTAAAAAATTTTGCTTTTCTTTCCAAACCGAATGGTCTAAATATTAAATAGCCTATTAAATTGCACTTTATTTACAGGAGATAACTGGTGTGAACAGGCGGCAACGACATGACTTCGATGAGGATATCGACGAAGATATGGATGAACTAACTTCCAGGTTCGGCTTTCGCAACCCCAATGACAAAAAGCGGAATCGTCACGGCAAAAATGAACCTTCAAACAAGGGTAAACGTCATCGCTCCAGAAATGACGAATCTGATTTCGACGGATATTGATCGCCTACCCCAGCCATTAGCCTAACCATGCCCAAATAAAAAGCCCCTCTTCCTGCCTGGAAGAGGGGCCGATTTTATTGGCTTGTTATCGCCGGGTAAGCAGACTTACCGCTGAACCTTAGAACGGGATGTCGTCGTCAAATCCGTCATCCGGTGTGGGTGCCGGTGACGAAGCCGGGGCATAATTCTGCTGGGGTGGACTATTTCCATCGAATGCGGCGCTGCCGCCACGGCTATCCAGCATCTGCATCTGGTCCGCTATTATCTCTGTGGTATAGCGTTCCTGACCGTTTTGATCCTGCCACTTACGGGTCTGTAACCTGCCCTCGACATATACCTTGGAGCCCTTTTTCAGATATTCACCTGCAATCTCGGCCAGACGCCGAAAAAATACTACACGATGCCACTCGGTCTTTTCCTGTGACTCGCCGGTGTTTTTGTCTTTCCAGGTCTCGCTGGTGGCCAAACTGACGTTGGCCACGGCGTTGCCGTTTGGCATGTACCTTACATCCGGGTCCTGCCCCAGATTCCCAATCAGTATTACCTTGTTTACGCCTCTAGTCGCCATGATCTCTCCTTTCCTCCCGGTTTTTCTATGCCGTCCCTGAATGTTTTAAATGATCGCTAATCTTACCCGCTGCCCTTGGAAAATGCATCCAGCTTTGTGAAGTCGGTCTGGGTTTTATCCAGTTTCAAATAGGCAATACCTTCATCGGCGGCCACTACCACCTCACCCACGCCCGGTATATCCGCCAATTCCACCTGGAGTTCCTGTGCCCTGGCCTCATCTATCTGTCCAAGTTCTATGATATGGGCAGTGAGATTGGCCGGTCGCTGCATGCCCATAGCCGCCAGCAGCCAAACCAGCGCCGCCGCCGCCCCCAACAGGAATATCCCGGCCAGTTCAAACCGGCCGTGGATCCAACCGCCCGCCACACCACCGACGAAGGCCCCGGCAAACTGGGATGTGGAATAGACCCCAAGCGCAGTGCCCTTGCTGGCGATAGGCGCCACCTTGGACACAATGGATGGCATAGTGGACTCCAGCAGATTGAAGGCGGTAAAGAACAGCCACAGATTTAACACCAGACCAGTGAGCGAGCCATGAAAGAGATAGAGCCCAATCTGCGCCAGCATCAACACCATTACCGCCCCCAGCAATACCGGCTTCAACTGGTTGCGTTTCTCCGCGAGCACCACAAAGGGGACCATAGCCATGATCGAAAGTACCAGTACTGGAAGATAGACAACCCAATGATGGGCGCTGTCGATCCTCATCTGATCGCGTAGCACTAGCGGCACCGCCAGAAATACGGAGGTTATGATCATGTGCATAACAAAAACACCGAGATCCAGGCGTAGCAGGTTGAGGTTGGATAGGACCTGACCGAACTGGGCCGGAACCGCCTCTGTATCACTATGCACCAGGGTGGCTTGCGGATTCGGCACCAGAAATAGCACTATCCCTATCCCGAACAGGGCCAACAGGGATGTAAGCCAGAAGATCCCTGGCACCCCGATCCACTCGTTCAACACCGGCCCCAGGATCAGGGCCAGGATAAAGGCCATGCCGATACTCATGCCGATGACGGCCATCACCTTAGTACGCTGCTCGTCCCGGCTTAGATCCGCCGCCAGGGCCATCAGGGCCGCAGCTATGGCGCCGCTACCCTGCATGGCGCGTCCTATAATCACCCCCCAGATACTGGTAGACATGGCGGCAACCACACTCCCGGCAGCAAACAACAAGAGTCCACCCACCACCACCGGCTTGCGTCCAATGCGGTCCGAAAGCATACCAAAGGGTATCTGGAGTATAGCCTGGGTCAGGCCATAGGCTCCAATGGCCAGACCTACCAGGATGGGGGTTACACCTTGCAGGTGTTCCGCATAGAGAGCAAAGACCGGAAGGATAAGAAACAGTCCCAGCATGCGCAGGGAGTAGATACCGGCCAGGGAGAAGGCCGCCCGGGATTCCAGCGCACTCATCCCTTGCTTCTTATCTAGTTGCTGTGTCATCTGCTTTCACTTGGATATAACTGCCGATACGGGCGGATTTGAGGCGTCTAAGTCTAACAGGTTTGATCGGACAGCAGATACCTGCGCAAGGACATAATGGGCTCATGAAAGTTGTGGTATTGTTTCCGATCCCAAGAATATCCGCGGAAACTAGAAATTCCAACACCTGTACCGCGGGCGATTCCAGATCGGCATCGCCCGCGGGAGCGGGCTCCTACCACCCTATGATTCCAACAATCTCCGCTGGAATAAACCGCCGAGGAGCATACTGGCTACATATTCCTGATTTGATCGGATAGCCAGTAAAAATGTAGCGGCGGGATCACCAACTGGTCCTTAAACATGGCCGGACTCTCGCCGGAATAGAGGTCATTGATCATGCCATGTTCCGACAACACCCTGGAACCCAACTCTTTCAGGTTCAGATACTGGGGTGAATCATCAAAATTTGCCACCACCAACACACTCCCGGTATGGTAATTGAAGCGCGAGAACACAAACAGGTGCGGGTTCTGGGCGTCAATCAGTTCCCGATTATTGTAATCGGCGAAGGCCGGTATCTCTTTACGCACCGCAATCATCTTTTTTATGGAGCTGAACAGCTTGTGCTCGACCGTATCCTTGGCATTACGCCGGGCCGCCTTCTCCCAATCAATCTTGGGACGATGGGCCCAGCGGCTGTCGTTGGCCTTGCTCTCGTCTTCAAGATAGGTGCAATCGTTGATGGTGCCGATCTCATCCCCATAGTAGATAAGCGGTATACCGCCGAAGGACATGATGACGCTGTGCAGCAACAGGATGCGTTTTATGGACTGTTCAATCCTGTCGGTATCGCCACATTCCAGCGCACTTTCCAAACCTATAAGCGAGGCCAAAGAGCCGGAAATGCGCGCATCCCCGGTCTTGTTATTGTGTCCGAAGGCCAGCCCGCGTGCCGACGAATCCTCGTAGGCGCCGGTGTAGTAGTCGATCAGAAACTGGCGGTGCGCCTTGGGGTCATAACCTACCGCCCGCACGTCGTGGTCATCGAAGCCCAGGCCGATGTCATCATGGCAGCGGATATAGTTCAGCCAGGTGGCCCGATCCAGTTTGTCCGGCAGGCTCTTCAGACCCTGTTGCAGCAGCTTGGTGTTCTTGGTGGCCACCGCATCCCATAGCAGGGCCATGAAGGTGGCGTTATAGGCTACCTCGCACTCCTTGGCTATCACCGCATCCTCGCCGAAGTATTTGATGATCTCCACCGGCGCGACGATGGCCTCGGCGATAAACAGGACGCCGGGCGCAGTCACCTGACAGCAGTCCTTCATCAATTGCAGGATCAGGTGGGCCTCGCGTTCATTCTGGCAAGTGCTGCCGATCTTTTTCCACAGGAAGGCCACCGCATCCAGGCGCACGATATCCGCCCCCTGATTGGCCCAGTACAGGATGATCTCCAGCATCTCGATAAATACCGACGGGTTGCTGTAGTTGAGGTCCCACTGGTAGTCGTTAAAGACGGTCATCACCCATTGACCCATCTCCTCGTCCCAGGTGAAGTTGCCGGGAGCGGTCTCCGGAAACACCTCGGGCATGGTCTCTTCGAACATGTCCGGTATCTCCCGGCTGGGGAATACATAGTAATAATCCTGATACTTCTTCTTGCCCTTGCGCGCCTTTTTCGCCCACTCATGTTCGTTCGAGGTGTGATTGACCACCACATCCATAACCAGCAATATCTCGCGCTTCTGCAACTCTTCGACCAGGAGATGCAGGTCTGTTAAGTCGCCGACCTTTTTATCTATCTCCCTGAAATCGCTAACCGCATAGCCTCCGTCGTTATTCTTTTTTGGACACTTAAGGATAGGCATAATGTGGATCAGATTGACGCCCAGCTCCTGAAAATAGTGCGCCCTGGCGGTCAGGTCTTTCAGATTTTCAGCAAAACCGTCACTGTACAAAGCCATGCCCACCAGCCGCTGACTCAGAAACCAGTTATGATCCTTCTCTCTTTCGATATCTATATGCTTGAGGTTATTGGGGCGGCAGATGTACTGACTGGCCATAGCCTCAACCAGGAGTTGTAGCTGCTCCCTAAAATCGTCCCGGTCGCCATAGAGCAGGCTAAACAATGAATGGATGGAATAGAAGTTGGCCCCTAACCTGGTATAGAAATGCCGCAGATCCTCTTTTTCCAGATCCGGGTTAAGCTCGCTCAAAATCTCATTTAGCAGGGAGTGGGATACTTGTTCATACATGGCTGTCTCTTATTTTGAAAACTGTAATTTCTTAACTCGCTCAGAAGACCCCCCTGTCTTCTTTGTTATGAATCACTATTCCAGCGCTCCATAAACCTGCGGTAAAACTTAACATCCTGGACAGTAGCGCCGCGCACCCCGACTATGGCACTGGCAAACTCCTGCGCCCGCTCAAGGGTATTATCCAGACGCCAGCCCTTGATATGGCCCAACAACATAATAGCGCTGAAGGCATCACCGGCCCCCACCGTATCAACCACCCTCAATGCCGACTTGGGAGCAACACTCCTGCGTGAACCGTCTTCCATAAATATCTCAGCACCCCCCTTACCCTGGGTCACTATGACCGATTGCACCGAGGTGTTGGCCAATAACCATCCGGCCTTTGCCTCTACAGTTGTAACGTCTTGAACCAGTTGATGCAACTCATCCTGATTGACCTTTACGCAACTCGCGCCATGCAACGCCTCCATTACCTCATCCCGTGACCACCAGGGCGCACGCAGATTCACATCCATGAATGAGAACCCTTCACTGTTATTCTTCAGCTCCCACAGGGCCTCTTTGGATACCGGCATACGCATAGCCAGGGTGCCATAGTAGAGGGGGCGGCTGGTCCAGTATGGCGGCAAGGCATAACGATCGACATAATCAAAGGCCCGGTTCGGGACGATATCAAATTCCGGTTCGCCATCGTTGAGGGAGACATTTACCGTTCCGGTTGGATGGCCGGAATCAACCTGCAACCCAGATCGGTCCATGCCCCACCCCATCATAGCTACACCAACCTTTCTTCCCAGGGCATCCGCACCCACTCTAGATATCAAGAGCGGCTCCAACCCGAACGCCTGTAGATGCCAAGCCACGTTGAACGGGGCGCCGCCGAGAACCACGCTTCCATCCGGAAACATGTCAAACAAGACCTCGCCAAACATTATCGGTCTGTTATCTTGTTCACCACCCATCGTCATCTCCTTAGGGCTCGGTAGCACTAATTAGTGTTAGCAGGTCCTAGTAACGGGTCTATCTTGGGAAAATAGTGTGCGATCCCTTCCAGGATACCTGCGCTATAGTTGCCGTTCATGCCGTTAAACCCACCCTTAGCCAGATAGAGGGTATCGGTATGCAATCTTGCCTCCGCCTCCCGCAATACATCCTGTCGCACATCATCATCCGCATTGGCCACCAGCACCGATTTGATCGGACCGGCAAGCACAGAGATGTCGTTACCACTGTCCCCGGCAAAGACAGTGTTGTGCAGTTCAAACCCGGACTCTTCCATCAGAAACTCTATCGCGTGTTGTTTGGTTGCAGCCGCAGGCAGGATATCCAACAACCCGACGAATGCCTGACTATCCACGCTCCAAACCAATGAGGCATTTACATCTTCGTCATGTAGCCGCGCCACAATCTTTTTGGACAACTCTTCTTGCGCGCATCTCAGCGGCACATAGTAGCTGAGCTTGAAACTGTTCTGTTTCTGCGGCTCCTGAAGTCTCAATTCGCTGATATCCTGCAACAGCGCATGTATGTCTTCACCACTAAGCCCGGCCCAAGCCCGGCCTATCTCCCACCCCCACTGTTCCCATGAGGTCCAGTTTCCGGAATTAACCTCATATATACTGGTACCAACATCCGCGATCACATAGTCCGGCTGAGGCAAAAGGTATTTCTCCATCGCCTCCGCAACCAATGCGCGATCCCTGCCGGTCACAAAGGCGAGCTTTACATGCGGCCTGCTCACCAGATCCTTGAACATATCCATTGCGCCGGGTGACTGTGGTTGCACTCCGTTGGGAATCAGGGTGCGATCCAGATCGGTACATATCAGCAAGGACGAATCAGTCATTCAGGGACCTCACAGGCGCCCAGAAAATCATAGTGTTCTATCGCCTCCATGATGCCGGAGGCAAACGGCCGGCCGGCAAAATATATCTTATCTATGTCGGCCAGTTCTGATAGCTCCTCTTCATGCCGATTGGCTACTACCACCGCCAGGGTATTGCCACGCATCATGTCCTCATCCGCACCGGAACCGCCCGCCGCCAGGATATTTTCCAGGGGGATATCCCACTGCTCGGCAAACCAGCGCAAGGCCAACCCTTTCGAGGCCCGGATCGGGATAATGTCGAGGAACTGCCCGAAGGAAAAGACCACATTCGCGGTCTGCTCATGCTGATGCAGCAGACGAATGATCTCGCCCTTATCCGGAGCTATCTCCGGATCTATGTAATAGCTTAGTTTAAACTTGCCCTGTTCGCTCTTAGGCTGCAGACGCAGACCCGGCAATTCGCTCAGGATATAGTTGATGATCTTGGGGTTCCACAGATGGTCTATATGTCGATTCCAGGCCGCGTCCCCTATCAGGTTCGGGGCATAGTATATCTCCGTACCCAGGCTGGTTATTAGCACATCCGGCTGAGGGATCTTATTGCGCCGCAGTATCAGGAGGGCAGATTCCAGGCTTCTGCCAGTGGCGATACCAAAGGCTATACATTTCCTGTTGTCACGAATTAGTTTGGAAAAGTGCCCCAGCGATACCTGGTCCCCCAGCAGGTTCTGATCCAGGTCGCTGAAGATGGCGCGGTTGTGATAGAGCATGGGGCGCCGCTTTAGCGCTCGCTTGGAGCGCGATGCTGTCTTTTCAACGATCGGGCGCAGTATTTCCAGATAGCTGTCTACGTGCGCCTGCCATGAATAGTGTTTACGCACGCCCTTTATCCCATTGTGTGACAGCGATTCCCAATTCTTCGAATCGGTCAGGACCTGCAACAGCCTCTCAGCTATGTTGGTCATGTCCAGTGGGTCTATCAGGTAACCGTTGCGGCAGTTTTTTATTATGTCACGCGGTCCGCCATCCTCGGTCGCAACAATGGGAAGACCAGAGGCGGATGCCTCGATCAGGGTCAGACCGAAGGGCTCGGTCAGGGCTGGATTGACAAACACCCCGCCGGATAGCGCCGCCAGCCGGTACAGCTCCGGCACATCCGTCGCCTGGTGGTGTTTGGGATAGGCCACCTGTCCATACAAGTCATGACGGTCTATGGCCAGTAGGATCTCCTGCAACACCTCCCTGACCCCGGTCTCCATATCGCTTATATCATCGCGATTACCCACCACCAGCACCAAATTGGCCTGCTGCCGCAGTTTTTTTGTCTCGCCAAATACGTTGATCAGGGTAGTGATATTCTTGCGCTGGTCGGGACGGGACAGGGCCAGGATGATCTGTTTATCCGGGTCTTTCAAAAAGCGTTTAAGCTCCTTGGCGATACAGCTTTTGTGTTCATCCCCCTTGGGTGGAGTAAACTTCTCAAGGTCCGTCCCCGGCGGCACTACCCGCATCTGGTCCGGCTGGTAATAATCGTACAACCCGTATTGGTCCTCCACCTCCTGGTGGGTGCTGGTTATGACGCAATCCGCCACCCCTAAAGTAGCCTCCTCCGCCTCGATGCGCCTTTGCATGTTGTAGCGCCGCTCAATCTCCGAGCCCTTCATGCCACTGGCCAGGAGGCGGCCACGCTTACTACGACCCAGGGAGTGTCCGGTAAACACCAGGGGAATTCCCAGGTGGTTCGCAAGGGATGTGCCCACATGACCGGCATCGGCGTAATGGCTATGGATAACGTCCGGTTTACGTTTCTGTGCGCTTAGGTAATTGAGAAGATTATCCGAGAAATTACTTAGGCTATCCCACAACTGCTCTTTGGGAATGTATCCCTCTTCGCCGCAGTCGATCCGAATGATACGCGCGTGGGGAGAGAGTATCTCTTCTGGCTCTGCATAATCAGGGGAGATTTGTTCATCTACGATACGCCTGGTCACCAGATCCACCCTGGCCACATCCGGATGCTCTCCCAGAGCTCTGGCCAGTTCTACCACATATTTGGTCTGCCCCCCGGTGTCGGCATCACGCCCGAGCTCCAGATCCTCACCCCGAATCAGTCCATGAATGCTTATTAGAACGATGTATATACCTTTATGCGACTGCCCTATCTCGCCTTCACGGTTCATGCCTATTTCACCTAAATGATTTAGTGATTCTTTTTCAACTATGCATTATCACTTTCACCCGAGCGGCATAAGACGCTTAAATTATTAATAAAGATATGCGAAATACCTTAGTGTCACGCCAGGGAAAATAAGATTTGAGCACGCCTTCGCTCATCCTTTAAGTGTAGCAGTAACATTACCGTTGACCACATACAATCCCGAACCAGATCAATTAGTTATTTAAAAATGAGATATATGTCTACATAAGATTAGATAGTTCTATTAGATTATTATCCGGATCGCGAAAATAGAATGAGAGCAACGGCCCGGTGGCTCCGGTCCGGGCTACGGGCCCCTCAATAATCGCCACCCCAGCATCCTGGACATGCCGCATGGCCTCTTCCAGATCGGTCTCGATGATAAAGCAGAGATCCGCCGATCCAGGCGTGGGATGATCCGCCTTGGGCTCGAACTCCTTACCGAGCTGATGCAGGTTTATCTTCTGCCTGCCGAACTTGAGGGCGATCCGGTCTGCGCCGAAGCCCTCGACAACCATGCCCATGACTGCCTGGTAGAATCGTACGGTCGTTTCTATATCCGCCACCGTCAATACGATGTGGTCAATGCCAACTACTTTCATATTCCGCACCTTCCGTCCCGGAGTCCTAACAGCCTAGCCGCCCTTGAACCTATAATTCCAACCAGGCATGATTCGTTGAATATAACCATATTGAGAAGACGTAATGATAGCAACCATCCTCGGAATGAGCGCCGGAGCCATAATCATCTTCCTGATCCTCTGGCTCCTACCCATATTTTTTATTATCACCTCAGACAAGACCTCAGGCGCGGAAAAGCTGTTCTGGCTCCTGGCCGTCCTGTTTGTCTCCTGGTTTGCCTGGATCTTCTACCTGCTGCTGGCCCCCATAGGAAACACGGAGTAGCGCATCTGCCCTTTGGCCGGAAATCGAATTAGGCGTATGATTGTGGGTTCGTTTCTAGTATCTGAAGTTACAGGCATATGGAAAACATCCACATCCGCGGCGCGCGCACCCACAATCTACAGAATATCGACCTTGATCTCCCGCGGGACAAACTGATCGTTATTACCGGGCTTTCCGGCTCAGGCAAGTCATCCCTCGCCTTCGACACCATCTATGCCGAGGGCCAGCGCCGCTATGTAGAGTCTCTGTCCGCCTACGCCCGGCAGTTTCTATCCATGATGGAGAAACCGGATGTAGACCACATTGAGGGCCTATCCCCCGCCATCTCCATTGAGCAGAAGACCACCTCCCACAACCCCCGCTCCACCGTGGGCACCATCACCGAGATCTACGATTATCTGCGCCTGCTGTTCGCCCGGGCCGGGGAGCCGCGCTGCCCGCTCCACGGCAGACCGCTTCAGGCACAGACCGTTAGCCAGATGGTGGACCAGGTGCTCGCTCTGCCCGCAGAGAGCAAGTTGATGCTGCTGGCCCCGGTGGTCTCGGAACGCAAGGGGGAGCATCAAAAACTGCTGGCTGAGCTGCTGTCACAGGGCTTTATTCGCGCCCGTATCGACGGGGAGATCGTGGAACTGGACGACGCCCCGGAACTGGAACTACACAAGAAGCACACCATCGAGGCGGTGGTGGATCGTTTTAAGGTGAAACCGGATTTGGAGCTGCGTCTGGCCGAATCATTCGAGACCGCCCTACGGCTGTCGGACGGGTTGGCCCGCGTGGCTTACATGGACAATCCCGAGCAGGAAGAGCTGATCTTTTCCGCCAACTTCGCCTGCCCGGAGTGCGGACATAGCATCCAGGAACTGGAGCCACGACTGTTCTCCTTTAACAACCCGGTGGGGGCATGTCCGGCCTGTGACGGCCTGGGGGTGGAACAGTTTTTCGACCCAGAACGGGTGATTGCCCACCCTGAACAAAGTCTGGCCGCCGGGGCGGCCCGAGGCTGGGACCGACGCAACGCCTACTACTTTCAACTGATCAATTCCCTGGGAAAGCACTACGGCTTTGATGTGGAGACACCCTGGAACGAACTGTCCGAGGAACATCGCAATATCATCCTCTATGGCAGCGGCGAGGAAGATATCCACTTCAGATATTTCAACGATCGTGGCGGCAGCATGCAAAAGAGCCATCCGTTCGAGGGCATCATCCCCAATATGCGGCGCCGCTACCGGGAGACCGAATCCAACGCAGTGCGGGATGAATTGGCCAAGTACATCGCCCACCAGCCTTGTCCCACCTGCTCCGGTACCCGCCTGAACGAGGCGGCGCGTAACGTGTTTGTGCTGGAACACAACCTGCCTGCCATCACCTGTATGCCGGTGGGGCGAGCCCTGCAATTCTTTGAGGAACTGGAACTACCCGGCCACAAGGGCCAGATCGCGGCCAAGATCAACCGTGAGATCACCCAGCGCCTCAGCTTCCTGGTCAACGTCGGACTGGACTACCTCTCCCTGGACCGCAGCGCCGAGACCCTATCGGGTGGCGAGGCACAACGTATCCGTCTGGCCAGCCAGATCGGGGCCGGTCTGGTGGGGGTTATGTATGTTCTGGACGAGCCCTCCATCGGCCTGCATCAGAGAGACAACACCCGCCTGCTCAACACCCTCACCTATCTGCGCGATCTGGGCAACACCGTGATCGTGGTGGAGCACGACGAAGAGGCCATCCAGAACGCCGACCATGTGGTGGACATCGGTCCCGGGGCCGGCGTACATGGCGGACGCATCATCGCCCAGGGTACCGCCAGTGAAGTGGCCGAGTGCGCCGAATCACTAACCGGACAATTTCTCAGTGGCAAACGCAAAATAGAGGTCCCTAAGAACCGTGCCCCGGCGAACCCAAATAAAACCCTGTCCCTCCTGGGCGCCTCCGGCAACAACCTGAACCAGGTGGACCTGCATATCCCGGTAGGACTATTCACCTGCGTCACCGGAGTCTCTGGGTCCGGTAAATCCACCCTGATCAACGACACCCTATACCCCCTGGCCGCCACCCATATAAACAAGTCCCAACATGACTCCAAGGCTTATACCGAGATAACCGGCCTGGAGCTGTTCGATAAGGTGGTAGATATCGACCAAAGCCCCATCGGGCGCACCCCCCGCTCCAACCCAGCCACATACACCGGCCTGTTCACCCCGATTCGGGAACTTTTCGCCGGTTCCCAGGAAGCGCGATCACGCGGCTATACGCCCGGACGCTTCAGCTTCAATGTTAAGGGTGGGCGCTGCGAGGCCTGTCGCGGAGACGGCGTGATCAAGGTGGAGATGCATTTCCTGCCGGATATCTACGTGCAGTGCGATCTGTGCAAGGGCAAACGTTACAACCGCGAGACCCTGGACATCAAATACAAGGGTAAGACCATAGATGAGGTGCTAAACATGACGGTGGAGGACGCCCTGGAGTTCTTCGACGCCATCCCACCCATCAAACGCAAGCTACAAACCCTGATGGACGTGGGACTCTCCTACATCACCCTTGGCCAGAACGCCACCACCCTCTCCGGCGGCGAGGCCCAGCGGGTAAAACTGTCGCGCGAACTGTCCAAACGCGATACCGGCAACACCCTGTATATCCTGGACGAGCCCACCACCGGCCTACACTTCCACGACATCGAACACCTGCTGGAGGTATTGCATCGCCTGCGCGACCATGGCAACACCGTGGTGGTTATCGAACACAACCTGGATGTCATCAAGACCGCAGACTGGATCGTGGACCTGGGACCTGAAGGTGGTGACCAGGGTGGAAAGATTATCGCCCAAGGCACCCCGGAACAGGTAGCGGAAACGGCAGGCTCATATACCGGAGAGTATCTAAAGAAATATCTGTAGAACTCCGTCCCCAGGGCGATGAGAGCATGCCGCAAATAGAGGCCAAGATTACCCTGGTACGGGGGGCATCACCCCTCTCCCCAACGTTGCACAATATTGCGCCCTTTTTCCTTTGCTAGATACAGGGCCTCATCGCAACGACTGGTAAGGGTGTCGATATCATCCCCTTCACGAAACCTGGCAACACCACAACTGATCGTCATCCTGATCGGATTGTCCGACGTATTGAAAGACCAATCCTCTATAGCCCTGCGAATACGCTCCGCCATCGCGCTAGCGACCTCCAGAGAACAGGGGGTGAGGGCCATAAACTCATCACCGCCCCAACGCACCAGCAGATCATTACCGCGCATCCCTTTGTTTATGATCTCCACCACCTGCCTAAGAACGGTATCGCCAGTGACGTGCCCATGAACATCATTGACCGCCTTGAAATGATCAACATCGATCAGGATTGCACTGAGATCAGTATGTTGCCGTCCAGCCGTCTTCAGAGTCTTTTCAAAGGTAAAATCCAGCTCCCGGCGATTAAAAGCGCCGGTAAGTTTGTCAGTGACCGCAAACCTTTCCAGCTTGGACTGAAAATAATTTACCGTAAATATATTTAAACCAATCACGACCAAGACAATAATGGCGGCAAAAACCATACTGCGAAACAAGTTGGCCTTGAGGGTTTGCAAGGCCTCATTCTGATCCTGTTCAACTATGAGATACCAGTCGAATTCTGGGATATATCGGGCGATGAGGAGGATATGACTATTCCCAACTTCATATTCGTATATATCACCCTGCTCTTTCAGGCTTAGGATCGAAGCGGCATGTTTACTGATGCCGGCCTGATCATACAGATTCGCCTTGCCAATAAGATTTTTATCGTAATGCAGCTGCACCAAACCAGCAGCATCAACCATGTAGATATTTCTATTATATTTTTTACGATATTCATCAAGGATCTTTGAGACATTGTCCACCTTCAGACCCACGCCGGTCACGCCGAGCAGTTTTCCGGCATAGTCCAGCAACCTATGGTTTATAAAGATGGTCAGGGTGCCCAGTGAGGCCTCATCGGTATCAACCTCCACCGTGTGCTGCTTACCATTATCAATGAACCGGTAGTACCAAACATCATGGACATCATCTCTATTCATCTGTTTGAGGATACCGTTGAAATGGTAATAGTTGCCGCTCATCTCAGAGACGAAAAAAGTGGAGAAAAAGCCGTACCGCTCCTTTATCTCACGCAGATATTTTTTGATGTGACTCGTCTCTTTTTCACCGTTGAGCGCCCAATCTTTAAGGAAGGTATCATTGGCCATGAGGGATGACACAAATATGGGACGCATAAGGTCGGCCTGGATCTCAGAATAGATGTTATCCCGGGTAAGCGGTAAAGAATTATTAATAATTCCAGACCGTACAGACTCCTTCGCCACCTGATAGTTGACGATGTTAATGAGAACAAACGCAAAAATCAGAACCAGAGTAAGAGCGGTTATTAACTTATATTTTATGTAAGAACGTTGCATACTAAGCACCCCCAAGCCAGATTCATTGTAGCAAAGAATGCCATATTCGAATAAAGCCACTTTGTCACCATGGCGTCATAATAGTTAAGAAGTAAAATCCCTTTCATAAAACTGCAACACAACTGCGCTACCATGCGCCGATGTTAATAAACGTTCTTATATAGACTGTGGCCCTTAAACCAGAAACCAGTAATCCCATGCGGATTCTGATGATCTCGGACGTATATTTCCCCCGCATCAACGGTGTATCCACCTCCATTCAGACCTTTGCACTGGAACTGCAGAAGCTGGGGCACGAAATCACCCTTATCGCGCCTGATTACGGATACGCAAAAGATGAGCCTTTCGAAATAATTCGCATCCCGTCCCGTAAAATCCCCATGGATCATGAAGACCGTCTGATGAACTACCGCGCTATCAAAATGATGGCGCCTGAGTTGAAGAAGCGTAGGTTCGACCTGATCCATATCCAGACACCTTTTGTCGCTCACTACGCTGGCGTCCATCTGGCGCGCAAACTCGGCACCAAGTCCATTGAGACATACCACACCTTCTTCGAAGAGTATCTGGATAAATACATCCCCCAATTACCATCTGCCTTGCTGCATTTTGTCGCACGCAGTTTTTCTTGCCGTCAATGCAATACCGTGGATATTCTGGTGTCGCCATCCAATGCCATGTTGCAGGTACTGCGAGACTATGGTGTGACTACACCGGCACAGGTTATACCTACCGGTATTCGTATGGAACAGTTCAGCCAAGGCGATGGGGCAAGTTTCCGTAACCGTTTTAATATCCCGGCACAGCAACCGCTGTTGCTGTTTGTCGGACGTGTGGCCCTGGAGAAGAATATCCAATTTCTCATAGAGGTAATGGCCAAAGTGGTGCTGAAAATACCAGACGCCCTACTACTGGTAACCGGAGAAGGCCCGGCGCAAGTATCCTTGCAACAACAGGTTAAAGCCCTTGGCCTCGCCAATAACGTTAGGTTTATGGGATATCTGGATCGTCAGGGGGAACTGGAAGACTGTTATAGCGCCGCCGATCTGTTCATATTCGCCTCCAGCACCGAGACTCAAGGCCTGGTTCTACTGGAATCCATGGCCCTTGGCACGCCGGTAGTGTCTACCGCTGTGATGGGAACGAGCGAAGTTCTGGTCGATGGAAAGGGCTGCCATGTCGCAAAAGAGGAATTAACTGATTTCACCAGCAAAGTTGTCAATCTGCTCAACGACCAGGAAATGCGCAACCAACTGACGATCTCGGCTAAGGACTACGCCGCACAATGGTCAGCAACGGTCATGGCCAAAAAAATGGAAAATATGTACTCCATGGTGGCCACAGAGTGGAGTACCTTAAGAATCGACCATCCCCATGCTATTCGTGTGGAATAGCGTCTTAAATAGGTTTCCTGGCATAGAGGCATCTGGCTTAACCACCTTTTTTTGCTTATACTCCTATTAGTGATCCATATAGGTCGCTGTATCTAGACAGTCAATGTATTTAATCGTTAGCTAATAAACGAGGAGGAATTGATATGTTAGAAGGTAAAAATGCACTACTTATCGGAGCAATGGGTTTGATACTGAGCTTTGCTCTTGCGTTCGTATTCTGAGTTATACATCAAAGCTTAAAAAAAGACTCAGCCCTGCGCTGAGTCTTTTCTTTTTGGTTAGGCGGTAAAAATCCGCTCCTTCTGGACATCAAGCTTAATCTGCCTATTCTCCCTGCCTACAATAAGATACCAGCTTATATAAAGCATACATGCAGCAAGAAACGGCAAAAGAACGGCGAACATGGCCGCTACCCATTCATTTACAGTCCCCGGTATTTCAGTCAGCAACATGAAGGCTGTTGTTATGATGGCCAGAAGCAGCGGCCCATGTGCTGATGATTTGGCTAGCTCCCAAAACGGTAATCCGGAATCACCATAGAGACTCCTTGCTTTACCGCTTATTCCCGATAAGAACAAACTGACATAGAGTAGATATGTCATAAATAACACAACCGTTATTGGCAACTTACGAAAACATTCCGTATCCATGTTACAGAGCACGCATGGCTGAAGCCAAAGAGAAAGAAATATCAATAAGCTGATAACAGGCGCAATAAAATATGCGCTGTATAAACGGTATCTATCTATCATTCTTCTGCCTCTGAATTAACATTACGCGGCAAAGGTTCTCTCTTTCTGTACCTCGAGCTTAATCTGTTTGTTATGTTTTCCAACTATGAGGTACCAACTTGCATAAAGATTAAACGCCGCAAGTATCGGCAATAGAATTGCAAATATGGTATCCAACCAATCAATAATTGATCCAGGCCATTTGGAAAACAACAATAGTGAGGTTACAAAGATAGTAGCCAGTAATGGGAAATGGCTGGATTCCAGGGCAAGTCTCCAAAATGGCAGCCCGGATTCGCCGTAGAATTCTCTGGCCTTATGGCTGATCCCCATCAAAAACATACCTATGTAGAACAAATATGTAGCCACCAAGATGACTGATGCCGGCAATTTTCTAAAACAAATCAATCCTTCAGTGCATATCACGCTAGGCTGAACCCAGACAAAGAAGAGCGTTAATAATCCGATAATCGGCGCAATGATATAAGCAGTATATATCCTATATCTTGCAATCATCTTCTTGCCTCAATCATCTTAGGTTAAGAAACAGTCTCGGCTGTCATTTATAAGTTAGCCAATATCTTTTACCAATGACATCCGTCATTTTATCCGGTCAGACCACTCCGAATAATAGCAACGGACTGCCAATGGCAATACCTAACCTTTGTGCCGCATCTCCCTGATTGACCGCTATCTCAACCAGCCCCATTGAATTCTCATACCAAAACAATTCGCCAACTGGAGCATCACTAAATGTACGCGCGTAGCTGATCCTGCCTCCAGAAAGCCCAAGCGTTATATCCGTGGGTACATTCTTTGCCCTGAGCCCGGTAATGGCATTACCAAAGGCGTCTATGTAAATAACCTCAGCCAGATCATCCGGCCAATCAGAACCTACCAGTGATTCAAGCCGGACAACAGGTCCACAGTTATGCTGCTGTTTACAAATAGCTGCTGCCACCGGTGCAAACAGATCACGCCCGTGAAAGCTGTTACTGAGCCGTTCCGGACGCCAGACTATCTCCTCAATCACAGCCTTGCTACTTCTCTTGGCAACCCGTGAGAGCAGGCCATTATCCGGCCCTATAAACCACTGATCTGAATCCTTAACCAAGATTGCCCGGCGCTCACCACCGACCCCAGGATCTACAACAGTGACTATCAGTGATCCCGGCGGCATACCGTTCGCGATCGCGGCAAGCAGATAAGCGGAAGGGCGTGGAGCAAAGCGCGGCGCATCAACCATCAGATGAATAACCGGTTGTTCCACACCTGCTGCGGCTAGCACCGCCTGCATCTGGCTATGATATGGACCAGCAATACCGAAGTCGGTGAACAGGGCAATAAGTTTGGGTTTTTGCATTGCGTCTGTCATGCCCCAGGATTATAGCCCAGACAACAAAAAACCGGGCAAAACCCGGTTTTTTTTTGCATTTATTGGTGATACTGCTTATTCAGCGTCTACCACCTCGACCTCGTCTATATCCACTTCAGGACGATCAACCAGCTCGACATAGGCCATTGGCGCCTTGTCACCCTGACGGTAACCGCACTTCAGAATACGCACATAACCACCTGGGCGCTCTTTGTAGCGTGGACCGATATCGGTGAACAGCTTGCCAACCATCTCCTTATCACGCAGACGATCAAAGGCCAGACGGCGCTTAGCTACGTTATCCACCTTACCGATGGTAATGATAGGCTCTGCTACACGGCGCAATTCTTTGGCCTTCGGCAAAGTGGTCTTTATCAGTTCATGGCGCAGCAACGAACAGGTCATGTTGCGGAACATGGCTTTGCGGTGGCTGCTGTTGCGGTTCAGTTGCCGCCCTGATTTGCGATGTCGCATGGATCGACTTCCTTCAAAACTAGTTAATTCAAATAATCAATTAAGTGACAGGCTTCTGGCCTTACATCACTTCCACGCCCTCTGGTGGCCAATTTTCCAGGCGCATCCCCAAAGAGAGGCCTCGAGTCGCCAGCACATCTTTGATCTCGGTAAGCGACTTCTTGCCCAGATTAGGTGTCTTGAGCAACTCCACTTCAGTGCGCTGAATAAGATCACCGATAAGAAATATATTCTCTGCCTTCAGGCAGTTGGCAGAACGAACCGTCAGTTCCAGATCATCCACCGGACGCAGCAGGATCGGATCGACCGCAGGTTTCTCGCTTTCTTGGCTAACCTCACCTTCGGAACTGTCATCCAAAGTCACGAACGCGGACAACTGATCCTGTAGGATGGTGGCAGCACGACGGATAGCCTCTTCTGGATCCATAGTGCCATCGGTCTCCAAATCAATCACCAAACGATCCAGGTTAGTACGCTGTTCCACGCGGGCCGCTTCTACCTCATAGGAGATGCGTTTTACCGGTGAAAAGGTTGCGTCCAACTGCAGACGGCCTATGGGCTGATCCTCGCCAGACTCACTATTACGTACTGTAGTTGGCTCGTAACCTATGCCCTTGGCTACCTTCAGGGTCATATTGATTTCGCCGTCTTTGGTCAGATTGGCGATCACATGATCCGGGTTCGCGATCTCAACATCATGGTCAAGAGTTATATCGCTAGCCAATACCGGACCAGGCCCCTTCTTGCTCAAGGTAAGGATTGCCTCATTCCTTGTATGCATGACTATGGCAAGCTCTTTAAGGTTCAGGAGTATATCCAGCACGTCCTCCTGCACTCCCTCCATAGTAGTGTACTCATGCAGCACACCCTCCATCTCGACCTCTACTACGGCACAACCGGGCATAGATGAGAGAAGGATTCTGCGCAGCGCATTGCCCAGGGTATGGCCAAATCCGCGTTCCATAGGCTCCAAGGAAACTCTGGAATGCAGTGGCGTAATCGCCTGTACGTTGACTAGGCGTGGCTTCAGAAAATCTGTTACAAACTCCGGCATCGGTGGTTTCTCCCGCTATCCCTTATTTGGAGTACAGTTCTACGACTAGCTGTTCGCTAATCTCGGCTGGTAGTTCAGAACGATCAGGGACTCGCTTAAAAATACCCTTCATCGCCTTGGGATCTACCTCTACCCATTCAACAAAACCGTACTGTTCGGCCAATGTAAGCGCGCCCTGGATACGGATCTGCTTTTTTGCCTTTTCTCTGACAGTTATTACATCTTCTGCCTGAACACTATAAGAAGGAATATTTACAACCTTACCATTAACTTCGATAGCCTTATGGCTAACCAGCTGACGGGCTTCTGCACGGGTCGCCCCGAAGCCAAGCCTATATACAACATTGTCCAGACGCTGCTCCAGCATCTGCAACAGGTTCTCGCCGGTAGCGCCCTTGGTCTGAGCAGCCTTCTTGTAGTAGTTACGGAACTGCTTCTCCATCACGCCGTAGATGCGGCGCACCTTCTGCTTTTCACGCAACTGCAAACCATAGTCAGAGAGGCGACGACGACGGTCGGTGGTCTGCCCCGGTTGCTTCTCCATGTTGCATTTGGATTCAAGTGAACGTACTCGGCTCTTCAGGAACAGATCTGTTCCCTCACGCCGGCTGAGTTTACACTTAGGACCTATGTATCTTGCCATTTCTGTTTAACTCCGATCAGACTCGACGCTTTTTAGGAGGGCGACAGCCGTTATGTGGTATAGGGGTTACGTCCGTAATGCTGGTAATCTTAAAGCCAGCATTATTCAAGGCGCGCACAGCGGAATCACGACCAGGACCGGGGCCATTCACCTCTACGTCCAGATTCTTCAGGCCGTACTCTTTCGCCTTCTCACTAGCGCGGTCAGCCGCCACCTGAGCAGCAAAGGGTGTGCTCTTACGTGAGCCACGGAAACCGGAACCACCTGAAGTGGCCCAGGAGAGGGCATTCCCCTGCCGGTCGGTGATAGTAATGATGGTATTGTTGAACGACGCATGGATATGCGCCACACCATCGGTCACAACCTTAGTTATCTTCTTGCGTGTACGGCTACTTGGTTTTGCCATTGCCTGGTTCCTACAAACTCTTGTCTATGTGTCACCCGCCCACCTGGACGGGACGAAATTCTTTACTAATTTACCGCTTAATCGGGCGGCGCGGTCCCTTTCTGGTACGCGCATTGGTCTTGGTACGCTGCCCTCTAACCGGCAGACCGCGACGATGTCTAATACCGCGATTGCATCCCAGGTCCATCAAGCGCTTGATGTTCATAGAGATATCACGACGCAGATCACCTTCTACGCTGTACTTCCCAACCTCAGTACGCAGAGCATCTATCTCTGCCTCTGTCAGATTCTGTATCTTTGCGTCCTGTGCAATACCACAGGCCGCGCAGATCTCGGCAGATCTGGTGCGACCAATACCGTAGATTGCCGTCAATGCAATAACAGCGTGCTTTCGATCTGGAATATTGACGCCTGCAATTCGGGCCATCACTAACTCCTAAATAAAATAATACCAACCCGCTTCACGCGCGAAAACGCGCAATTTTATCGGGAAACCATATACAAATCAAGGCGCAACAACTATCAACCCTGACGTTGCTTGTGCCGACCGTCCTTACAGATAACACGCACTACACCCTTACGGCGCACAATCTTGCAATTACGGCAAATTTTCTTTACTGAAGCCCGAACTTTCATGGCTCTATCTCCAAAAAACTCTGTTCAATTCTTGCCCGTATCAGCGCAGGAGACCTGCCCCGCCACGGCCTTTCAGGTTGGCCTTCTTCATCAGGCCTTCATATTGGTGCGAGGTCAGAAGCGCCTGCACCTGGGCCATAAAGTCCATGACCACTACCACGATAATCAGAAGTGACGTACCTCCAAAATAGAAAGGCACATTCCAGCCAACAATCAAAAATTCCGGCAGCAGGCATACCAACGTGATATATATCGCCCCAGCCAACGTAAGTCTGGACATGACGCCATCTATATATTTAGCCGTCTGCTCCCCAGGACGGATACCTGGCACAAAAGCCCCTGATCTCTTCAGATTGTCCGCTGTTTCCTTGGAATTAAACACCAAGGCGGTATAGAAGAAGCAGAAGAATACAATCGCCACTGCATACAAGATCACATAGATAGGCTCACCCGGTGCAATCTTGCCCACAATATCCTGCAACCAACGCATGTTCTCCTGGGTACCAAGCCACTGCCCCAAGGTTGATGGAAACAGAATAATACTTGAGGCGAAAATGGGCGGGATAACACCAGCCATATTCAGCTTCAACGGCAGATGGGTACTCTGCGCCGCCATCATCTTTCTTCCCTGCTGGCGCTTGGCGTAATTAACGGTTATACGTCTCTGGCCCCGCTCCACGAACACCACAAATGCGGTTACAGCAATAGTGAGCAGAAACAGCGTCAACACTGTTACTGGACTCATCTCTCCAGTACTAACCAGTTCCAGGGTACCGCCTATCGCCTGTGGCAGACCGGCCACGATACCGCCAAAGATGATCAAGGAGATGCCATTGCCAATACCGCGCTCTGTAATCTGTTCGCCCAGCCACATCAGGAACATGGTACCGGTGACCAACGAGACCGCGGCGGTAAAGACAAAACCCAGACCTGGATTGACTACAACCCCTAAATCTCCTACCGACTGCCCCTGCAACGCCATGGAAATACCCACGGCCTGGAATGTTGCCAGAATAACCGTTCCATACCTGGTGTACTGGGTGATCTTGCGACGACCGGACTCACCCTCCTTTTTTAGCTGTTCCAGCGACGGAATCACGGCCGACATCAACTGCATAATAATAGAGGCAGAGATGTAGGGCATAATACCCAGGGCAAACAGACTGGCTCGCTTCAACGCACCACCTGAGAACATGTTGAACATATCCAGGATGGTGCCCTGCTGCTGCTCAAACATGGCGGCCAGCGCCTCCGGATTAACTCCGGGGACCGGTATAAAGGTGCCAATACGAAAAACCAACAACGCACCCAGCACAAAGAACAGACGCCGACGTAGTTCGGTCAGATGTCCTGCAGCCAGAGGATTTGGTTTTGAGCCAGTAGCCATTATTTATTACTCTTCGATCTTTCCGCCTGCAGCCTCGATGGCCTCTTTGGCGCCTTTGGTTACGCCCAGACCACGCAAAGTCACTGCCTTATCAATACTGCCGGACAGAATCACCTTGGCCCGCTTAATCGCCTGCGGCAGAATATTAGCGTCCTGTAACGCCTTCAGATCAATTACGTCAGCATCTACCTTGGCCAGCTCATTTAGCCTGACCTCTGCGGTATATTTAGCCTTGCGGGAAATAAATCCAATCTTAGGCAGACGGCGCTGCAGCGGCATCTGACCGCCCTCAAAACCAACCTTGTGGAAACCACCAGCACGGGATTTCTGGCCCTTATGGCCGCGACCACAGGTCTTACCCAGGCCGCTACCGATGCCACGGCCAACGCGCTTCGAATTTGATTTGCTGCCCGGTCCTGGCTTGATAGTGTTTAAACGCATCTTATGCTTCCTCTTCCCTAACCATGTAGGAGACCTTGTTCAACATGCCACGGGTAGCAGGGGTATCTTCTACTTCCACGGTCTGATGTATACGCCGCAGTCCCAGTCCCCTCACGCATGCCTGGTGACTCTTGAGACGACCATTCAAACTGCGCGTTAGCGTGACCTTCATCATTGGAATCTTTTTCTTAGCCATGGCTTACCCCAGAATCTCATCTACTGTCTTGCCACGCTTGGCGGCGACAGTCTCTGCATCGTCCATCCCAGTCAGGCCATTGATGGTGGCGCGAACCACGTTCAACGGGTTGTTGGTGCCGATGCACTTGGCCAAAACGTTATGCACGCCTACCACCTCGAATACTGCACGCATAGCACCACCAGCGATGATACCGGTACCGGCGGATGCTGGTTGCATATGCACCCTGGCAGCGCCATGACGACCCATCAGAGGATACTGCAGAGTGTCATCCTTCAGCTTTACGCTGCGCATATTTCTGCGTGCGTTCTCCATCGCCTTCTGAATGGCAACCGGTACTTCGCGTGCCTTACCGGTACCAAAACCTACCTGTCCATTCCCATCGCCAACCACGGTCAACGCGGAGAAACCGAAGATACGTCCACCCTTAACCACCTTGGCTACACGGTTGACGTTGACCAGTTTTTCGATAAGGCCGTCGCCTTCAGGATTTACATTGTAATTTGACATAGCCTATACCTCAGAACTTGAGACCGTTTTCACGGGCTGCATCTGCCAGGGCCTTGACCCGGCCGTGATACTTAAAACCGGAACGATCAAAGGCCACGGATTCAACACCAGCCTTCTTAGCACGCTCAGCAATATGCTTGCCTACGATCGCAGCCGCAGCCGCATTTCCAGTGCTGCCCTTTACTTCATCCCTTATCCCCTTATCCAGGGTGGAGGCACTGGCAAGCACCTCGGAACCATTGGGCGCAATCACCTGGGCATACATGTGCCGTGGGGTGCGAAAGATCGTGAGCCTGTTTACTTCCAACTCTTTAATCTTGGCGCGAGCACGAGTAGCCCTGCGCAAACGTTTCATCTTTTTATCCATCGTCAACCCCTTACTTCTTCTTGGCTTCTTTGCGTGCTACATACTCATCCGCATAACGCACACCCTTACCTTTGTACGGCTCGGGCGGACGGTAGGAACGAATAACAGCAGCAGCCTGACCCACCTTCTGCTTATCACAACCGGACACTATGATCTCGGTCTGCGATGGGGTCTCAACGGTAACGCCCTCAGGCACCTCGTAATCAACCGGATGCGAGAAGCCAAGACTAAGATTCAGAATCTTTCCTTTGGCCTGGGCGCGATAACCAACACCTACCAACTGCAGCTTCTTGCTAAAACCTTCGCTTACACCAACAACCATATTATTGATAAGGGAGCGGAAGGTACCGGCCATAGCCCAGCTCTCTTTTGCCTCATCAACGGGGGTTACGGTCAGTACACCGTCGTCCTGGTTAATCTTGACAAACTTATGAATGGCCAATTGCATATTGCCCTTGGAACCCTTCACATTTATCTCATCGTTAGCGATCTTTATCTCGACGCCAGATGGGACAGTAATTGGATTTTTAGCTACTCGTGACATATCTAATCCTCCAATTAAGCGACATAGGCCAGGACTTCGCCGCCGTGGCCAGCCTTGCGGGCGGCGCGGTCAGTCATAAGCCCCTTAGAGGTTGATATGATAGCAATACCAAGCCCGGCACGTACCTTTGGCAACTCTTTTGCGCTCTTGTAGATACGCAGGCCAGGACGGCTGACACGCTGTATCATCTCAATAACAGGCGCGCCTTGGAAATACTTCAGCTCGACATTAAGAACGCCCTTGGCATCCTCGGTACTTGTGGAATAATCCAGAATATACCCCTCGTCCTTCAGAACCTGAGCCACGGCAATCTTGCTCTTGGATGAAGGCATGGATATCGCCTTCTTTCCGATTGCCTGACCGTTTCTGATACGGGTAAGCATATCCGCGATTGGATCTGACATACTCATTGTTAATCTTCCTCCGGGTCAGTCCGCTGCAAAACAACGCGATACCCAAACGACTTTAATTATAAAGACCCGCAACGCGGATCCGACTACAAATCTATTACCAGCTGGCCTTTACCAGACCCGGGACATCGCCGCGCATGGCTGCTTCACGCAGCTTGTTACGGCACAGTCCGAACTTGCGATACACGGCGTGCGGACGTCCGCTCACCCGGCAGCGTCTCTGTTGACGGCTAGGGCTGGCGTCGCGCGGCAGCTTCTGCAGCTTAACCACCGCCTCATCCACCTGCTCCGGGCTACTGGCCGGGCAGTTGATGATACGCTTCAGTTCGGTACGCTTCGCTGCGTACTTTACTACTGTTTTGGCCCTCTTTTTCTCGCGAGCCAACATGCTTTTCTTTGCCATATCTGAATCTACTCAGTTTTTAAATGGGAAATGGAACGCCTCTAACAACGCGCGCCCCTCTTCGTCTGTCTTGGCAGAGGTGGTGATGGTGATATCCAGACCACGCAGCTTATCGATTTTATCGTAATCAATCTCAGGAAACATGATCTGTTCCTTCACGCCCATGCTGTAATTGCCACGCCCATCGAATGACTTGGGACTCATGCCACGGAAGTCACGAATACGTGGAATCGCAATATTGATCAGACGATCCAGAAACTCATACATGCGTTCCCGCCGCAGAGTTACGCTGCAACCTACAGGCCAGCCATCACGAATCTTAAAACCCGCAACAGACTTGCGTGCTAGGTTTACAATCGCCTTCTGACCTGAGATCTTCTCCAGATCGCTCACGGCATTTTCCATGATCTTCTTGTCGGCCACAGCCTCACCTACACCCATATTCAGGGTAATCTTGGTGATGCGCGGAACCTCCATCACGCTCTTGAAGCCGAACTTCTCTTGCAGTTGCCCTACAATTTCGTTGCGGTAGAGTTCTTGTAATCTTGACATCTCTATATCTGCCTTAAATGTCCACTACTTCGCCGTCGGATTTGAAGATGCGCACCTTACGGCCATCTTCAAGCACCTTAAAGCCGACGCGATCAGCTTTGCCTGATACCGGGTTAACTATCGCCACGTTAGAGATATCCATCGGCATCTCTTTGTCGATAATTCCGCCCGGCTCACCTTTCATGGGATTGCCTCTGGAGTGCTTCTTAGCCAGATTTACGTTTTCGATAACAACTTTCGCATCGTCGATTACGCGCAGAACATTGCCCTGCTTTCCCTTGTCTTTACCAGCCAGCACTACTACCTGGTCACCTTTTCTGATCTTACGCATTGCAGACCCCTTACAATACTTCCGGAGCGAGCGAGATAATCTTCATAAAACGCTCGCTGCGCAATTCACGGGTAACTGGACCAAAGATACGCGTCCCAATCGGCTGCAGTTGATTATTCAGCAGTACCGCTGCGTTGCCATCGAAACGGATCTTAGATCCATCCGGACGGCGCACGCCCTTAGTGGTACGCACCACAACCGCATTATAGATCTCGCCCTTCTTGACCTTGCCGCGTGGAATAGCGTCTTTCACGCTAACCTTAATAATATCGCCTATCCCGGCGTAGCGACGGTGCGAGCCACCCAGCACTTTAATGCACTGGACTCTTTTGGCGCCGCTGTTATCGGCCACGCTCAGGTTTGTCTGCATCTGAATCATTGGTTTTTCCCAATCATAAATTCTTTACTATACACAATCGCAAACCGGTTACTGGTTAGCTGGCCTTTTCTACAATCTTTACCAGACGCCAAGTCTTGCTCTTGGACAACGGCCTGCATTGCTCAACCATTACCGTATCACCGATACCACACTCATTGGCCTCATCGTGTGCATGCACCTTGCTGGAACGGCGGATGAATTTTCCATACAGCGGATGCTTCACCACTCTTTCGATCAGCACAGTAATGGTCTTATCCATCTTATCGCTGACTACGCGACCCTGAAGCACACGGTTCATTTCCTGCTGTTCACTCATGACGCCCTACCTGCCTTCTGTTCATTCATAATGGTCTTAACCCGTGCGACGTTTTTACGCGCCTGCGTCATCTCTGACGGGCGAGACAGCTGACCTGTGCCCTGCTGCATACGCAGGTTGAACTGCTCCTTGCGCAACTCCAACAGGATCTCCTCCAGCTCGGCCAGGCTCTTTTCACGAAGTTCACTTGCCTTCATCACATCACCGTCCGTTTAGCGAAGATTGTTTTAAAAGGTAGCTTGGCGGCAGCCAGCGTGAATGCTTCGCGCGCCATCTCTTCTGAGACACCTTCAATTTCATACAACATGCGTCCTGGCTGGATCTGCGCCACCCAGTACTCCACGTTACCCTTACCCTTACCTTGCCTGACTTCCAGCGGCTTCTTGGTAATAGGCTTATCTGGAAACACCCTGATCCAGAGCTTACCGCCACGCTTTACGCGACGGGTAATAGTACGTCTGGCAGCCTCAATCTGGCGTGCGGTCATGCGTCCACGCTCTGCGGCCTTCAGACCGAACTCGCCGAAGCTTACGTTGCTTCCGGAGATGGCCAGTCCACGATTGCGCCCTTTGAACTGCTTACGAAATTTTGTTCTCTTAGGCTGTAACATTGCCTAACCCCTCTTTGCGGCAGGCTTCTTCTTTGGCTCAGCCTCTTCCTGCTGACTGCCCTCGAAAACCTCGCCTTTAAAAATCCAAACCTTGACGCCAATAATCCCGTAGGTGGTATTGGCCTCTGCAAACCCATAGTCGATATCGGCACGCAAAGTATGCAGCGGCACACGGCCTTCACGATACCATTCACTACGCGCGATCTCTGCACCATTCAAACGGCCAGCCATATTCACCTTCACGCCACCAGCACCCAGACGCATGGCATTCTGCACGGCGCGCTTCATAGCACGACGGAACATGATACGACGCTCCAGCTGCTGACAGATACCTTCTGCAACCAACTGCGCATCCAGTTCCGGCTTACGGATCTCTTCCACGCTCAGATGCACCGGTATCCCCATGCGATCAGATATGTCCTTACGCAGGGTATCTATATCCTCACCCTTCTTGCCGATCACCAGACCCGGACGTGCGGTATGAATGGTGATGTGCGCATTATTTGCAGGACGATCTATCTGTATCCGGCTAACAGAAGCCTGGGATAGACGCTTCTTCAGATAGTCGCGCACCTGAAGATCATTGATCAATAGATTCGCGTAATCTTTGGAATCCGCATACCACTTGGAGGTCCAGTCTTTGACTATGCCAAGACGTATGCCTACTGGATGTACTTTCTGACCCATAATGGCCCCTCTTGCCCTTACTTATCCGCCACAGTCACGGTAATGTGACTGGTGCGCTTTAAGATGCGAGCAGCGCGGCCTTTGGCGCGTGCGCGTATCCGTTTCATGGTCGGCCCCTCATCGACACACACGGTAGCAACCTTCAGTTCGTCGATGTCTGCCCCTTCGTTGTTCTCCGCATTTGCAATGGCGGAATCCAACACCTTTTTCATCAGCGCCGCACCCTTCTTGTTGCTGAAGGCCAGAATATTCAGGGCCTGCTCCACAGGCAGTCCCCTAATCTGATCGGCAACCAGTCGGCCTTTTTGGGCCGATAGGCGTGCGTGGCGTAATTTAGCTACTGCCTGCATTGCTTCACCCCAATTATTTCGATTTCTTGTCGGCCGCATGACCACGATAGGTACGGGTCAATGCAAACTCGCCAAGCTTATGGCCAACCATGTTCTCGGTCACCAGAACCGGCACATGCTGGCGCCCGTTGTACACAGCGATGGTCAATCCCACCATATCCGGCAACACCATGGAACGGCGTGACCAAGTCTTGATAGGACGCTTACTTTTCGTTTCAACCGCTTCATCAACCTTCTTCATCAGATGCTGGTCGACGAACGGTCCTTTTTTAATTGAACGTGGCACTTTTGCTTACCTCAGTTCCGTTTACTTGCGATTGCGACGACGCACAATCATCTTGTTTGTGAGCTTATTAGTACGCGTCTTGTGTCCCTTGGTCGGAACACCCCATGGCGAAACCGGATGACGACCACCGGAGGTGCGACCTTCACCACCGCCGTGCGGATGATCTACCGGGTTCATTGCGACACCACGCACGGTTGGACGCACACCGCGCCAACGCGAGGCACCAGCCTTACCCAGCTTGCGCAGGCCGTGCTCGGAATTGCCAACTTCACCGATTACCGCACGACATTCACTACGCATCTTGCGCATCTCACCCGAGCGGAGGCGTAGAGTAGCATATTCACCCTCACGTGCAACCAGCTGTGCGGATGATCCGGCGGAACGTGCTATCTGCGCGCCCTTGCCTAGCTTCATCTCAATACAGTGGATGGTGCTGCCCAGCGGAATATTCCGCATCGGCATGCAGTTACCAACACCGAATGGGGCGTCTTCACCGGACATGATGCTGTCGCCAGCACGCAGCCCTTTCGGTGCAATGATATAACGACGCTCGCCATCCATATATTTGATCAGCGCAATATTGGCGGTGCGGTTCGGGTCGTACTCCAAACGCTCCACTACACCCTTGATTCCATCCTTATCACGCTTGAAGTCGATAACGCGATAGCGCTGCTTATGACCACCACCTTGATGCCTGGTAGTAATACGGCCAGCATTGTTACGCCCGCCTGACTTGCTCTTTTTCTCAACCAGCGGCTCATGTGGAGCGCCCTTATGCAGATCAGGATTGGTTACCTTGACCACAAAGCGGCGGCCTGGAGATGTTGGTTTTGTCTTAACAATAGCCATGTTAGTGCTTCCGATTTAATTCTTTAGGCAATAACGCTTATGCGCCGCCGAAATCTATATCGTTACCAGGGGCCAAACGCACATACGCCTTGCGTATGTTCTTACGGCGCCCAAATCTGTGACCGGTACGTTTCACCTTACCCTTGACGTTTATTACGCGAACATCCTCAACCTTCACGTCAAACATCATCTCAACCGCCTTACGGATCTCAGGCTTGGTTGAATCAGGCGCAACCTCAAACACGAACTGCCTGTTTGCATCTGCTGCGATGGTGCTCTTTTCAGAGATCACAGGGCTACGCAGGGTCTCCATCAATCTCTCTTTGTTCATGCCAGGCGCTCCTCAAGTTTTTCCAGGGCATCCGCAGTGATCAAAACCTTCTCGAACCCAACCAGACTGGCCGGATCGACCTCGTTTACGTCGCAAACATATACCTTGTGCAGATTACGTGAGGCCAGGTAGAGGTTTTCATCCGGATTCACCGTGATGATCAGAACCTCTGCCACCTCGAGTTTGTTCAGGATTTCAACCAGCTCCTTGGTCTTAGGCGCCTTAACTTCCAGATTCGCTACCGGTATCAGACGCTCCTGACGCACCAACTCGGAAAGAATGGAACGCAGGGCACCGCGATACATCTTGCGATTCACCTTCTGCTCATAGTTGCGCGGCCGAGCTGCAAAGGTAACACCACCGGAACGCCAGATCGGACTCCTGCTGGTGCCAGCACGCGCACGACCAGTACCCTTTTGACGGAACGGCTTGCTACCACCGCCGGACACATCGGAGCGAGTTTTTTGCGCCTTGGTTCCAGAACGGGCAGCCGCCATGTAGGCAGTGACCACCTGGTGAATCAGGGCCTCATTATAATCTGCAGCGAAGATGGCATCGGAGACCGTGATGGTCTTGCCTTTACCTGAGCTGCCTGCTTTTGCCTTGAGGTCCATATCTATTACCCCTTATTCATCTTCTTAACGGCCGGGGTGACGATCACATCACCGCCATTCGCACCGGGTACAGAACCCTTGATCAACAATAGGTTGCGCTCAAGGTCTACCCGAACAATCTCTACGTTCTGAGTGGTTACCTGCTCGCTACCCATGTGACCCGCCATTTTCTTGCCCTTGAACACACGTCCTGGGGTTTGGCACTGGCCAATAGAGCCAGGGGCACGATGTGAGAGTGAGTTACCATGGGTGGCGTCCTGGGTGCGGAAGTTATGCCGCTTTACTCCACCCTGAAAGCCCTTGCCCTTGCTGACTCCACAAACATCAACGATCTGCCCAGCTTCAAACAGGTCTACCTTTATCTCACTACCGGCAGCAATATCTGCGCCTTCGCCATCTTCGAGGCGAAACTCCCACAGACCGCGTCCAGCCTCGACACCAGTCTTGGCAAAATGTCCGGCCTCAGCCTTATTTATGCGTGATGCCTTGCGACTTCCGGTGGTCACCTGAAAGGCGCTGTAGCCATCACTCTCAATAGTGCGCAGCTGGGTAACCCGATTTGGCTCTGCCTCAATCACCGTAACTGGAACAGATGCCCCTGCCTCGGTGAAGACGCGGGTCATGCCCACTTTACGTCCTACAATTCCAATCGCCATCGTTCTTAACCTCAGTTCAGCTTGATCTGAACATCGACACCAGCCGCGAGATCCAGCTTCATCAGGGCATCTACCGTCTTATCAGTCGGATCAATGATGTCCATGATGCGCTTATGGGTACGAATCTCGTACTGATCGCGGGCATCTTTGTTTACGTGCGGAGAAATCAGCACAGTAAACCGCTCTTTTCTAGTCGGAAGCGGAATAGGTCCACGCACCTGAGCGCCGGTGCGCTTGGCGGTATCCACTATCTCGCGCGCAGACTGGTCGATCAGCCTATGATCGAAAGCCTTCAGTCGAATTCGGATTCTCTGATTCTGGTTGCCCATTTTAAATTACTCAATAATCTTAGAAACCACGCCGGCGCCTACAGTACGGCCACCTTCACGGATTGCAAAACGCAGACCCTCTTCCATAGCAATCGGCGCATGCAGCTTTACCGTCATCTTCACGTTGTCTCCTGGCATCACCATCTCGACACCTTCCGGAAGATCACAGGCTCCTGTTACGTCCGTGGTACGGAAATAAAACTGCGGACGATAACCATTGAAGAACGGAGTGTGACGTCCACCCTCTTCCTTGCTCAATACATACACCTCTGCCTCAAAGTGAGTGTGCGGGGTGATACTGCCTGGCTTAGCCAGCACCTGGCCTCGCTCTACCTCGTCACGCTTGGTTCCACGCAGCAATACGCCTACGTTGTCTCCAGCTACACCTTCGTCCAGCAGCTTGCGGAACATCTCTACACCAGTACAGGTGGTCTTCTGGGTATCTTTGATACCTACAATCTCCACCTCTTCACCCACCTTGACCACACCACGCTCTACACGTCCGGTTACTAC
>JBNKSV010000001.1:0-133476 GCA_050297535.1 Sedimenticolaceae bacterium | reverse complement strand
ATCTGGATGCCTATGTCGAGATATGCAAAGCAGTAACGGCAGACAACAGATACGAACAACTAAAGAGCGGCCTACTGGATTTCTATCTGCAACAACTCCAACACCACGAATGCACCCTGCCCTTAGAGACACAAAAAGAGCTGTTGTCCCTGGACCTGGATATAAATGCCCAAGGACTGGAGGTATGGCTGCAACGACAGGAAAAACTGGCCTGATCTCGCCTGTATGGTCCCAGTCCCCTGGGCGATAAAAACCCTAGCCGCAAATGCATGCCAATAACCGCAAAAGTACACAAAAAATCTAGCCCACTCTCCCCTTGGGGAGACGACTCCATGGATGGAGGAGGTACGAGCCCATGAATGGGCGAAGGTAGAATAATGCAGGAGCAATTGTCGAGGGCGACGCAGGAGGCCAAAGCCGAGGGTTAGGGTGAGGGGTAATGGTTAGGATAAGAGGAAACATAGACAAACCCCACCAAGCCCCAATCACCCATCATCCCGCAACTTGACCACGGGGCCCAGTAGGAGCCCAGTCCTCTGGGCGATAAAAACACTAGCCGCAAATGAACGCCAATAAACGCAAATCACTACAACAATCCCCTCTCCCCTTGGGGAGAGGGTTAGGGTTAGGGTGAGGGGGAAATGGTTAGGATAAGAGGAAATATAGACAAACCCCTCCCAACCCCAACCACCCGTCATCCCGCAACTTGACCGCAGGACCCAGTAAGAACCCAGCTCCCTTGTATTTTCTACTGAAATAATTTACAAAGAATCAGGCCCTGGAATAGAACAACCATAAGGAAGCCTTTCGGGATGAAAGAGAAGGAATTAAACAAATCAAACTGCTTTTGCAATCTGTTAAATGGCAATACCTCCCACCCTAATTTTCGGCGTGTTTTAACTCGTCGATCTTGACGCAGAATTATAGTTATACCTAAAAGGAAGAAGTGCGTGCCATTGACCGTAAATGATCTAGTTCCGTTCGCTGCTGTTGGAGCAGCAGCTGTTACGGCATTATCAACTGCGGCAGGAGTACGCCTGGCAAATCAAGCTGCGGAAAGACAGCTCAAGCTTCGATTGCAGCATCAAGATGATAAGGATCAAAAAGAAGCACTTAGGCAAAGATTGGAAGAACTCTACCAACTCGTAGGCACTTGGGCAGGAAAAGCAGTTATACACCACACGACATACCGAAGAGTCATGACTGGACAGCTAACGTACAATCAAGCTCTTGATCTCACAATTGAAAGGGGATCATTTGATTCGGCCAGACTATTTACACTTGCTGAATTGTATTTTCCAGACTGCCATGAACTTTTTGATGACATCAAAGACATCCGAGAAGATCTTTCAACAATTCAAAATGAATACAAAGAACAGTACCGAGAAATTGGACCATCCGCGGAAGGTGAGAAATATTCCATGCTTCTCACACAAAGGCTTATTGAATTCAACAAAGCGATTGATTCATATAAGAGCTCTTTGGCAGATTACGCTAGAAAGGTATAACAATGAGCCCCAAGGGACGCTTCGCTGTGCGCCACCTGCAGGCAATAGATGGAGATTTTATGGCTGAATACTTTGGTTCTTGTCTGTGTGGCACCGTGAAATTTGAAGTACATGGGGACTTCGACAACTTTTACTTGTGTCATTGTCAGCATTGCCAAAAAGATACGGGTTCTGCTCATGCGGCAAATCTATTCTCGCAGTCAGCTAAATTGACCTGGCAGTCGGGTGCAGATACCGTGACTTCCTTTACGCTTCCAGGCACCAGTCACAACAAAAGCTTTTGTAAACTGTGCGGTTCGGCATTGCCAAGCACTCAGATCGCGGGGTTGCTCGTCGTTCCCGCAGGGTGTTTAGACACTGAAATCTCTATGTTACCAACTGCGCACATCTTCTCCTCCAGTAAAGCGGCTTGGGATGGGGAGTTAGGGGACGTGCCAGAATTCGATGTTCTGCCAGAGTGAGCGACCATCACATGCAGCAACAGGAGACAGACCCAAATTTCGGAAAAACAATAGGAAAAATCTGACTCTACCACCTATTAATCCGGACCAAGCCATTAGACTTAAACAACAAAGGAGTGAAAATGAATCATAAGAATATTGCATTGCTAGCCTTGGTCATAGTGGCCATATTAATTTTCATTGAACCGGCCTTTGCCGGTCCTGGTGGAAAAATCGCCAGAGCTGCATTCGAGACGTTTTGGGGGCGAATTATCCTGGGTGGTTTAACAATATTATTTCTTCCGGTAATTACTTATGTTCTGATGCGAGAAAAACTATCGGAGCGCCGCGCAAGGAAAGATTTACGGTTTATGGCAGCGTATGATTCCAGATTCGAATGGTTAAGAATACAGGAAAGAGCAAAAGATTGTTTCTTTCGTGTTCACTCGGGCTGGGAGAATGAGGATCTTTCCCAAATCACTAATTGGATGACGGACTGGTATTGGCAGAACCAACAGATGGTGTATCTGGATAGATGGAAAAGGGAAGGGTTAAAGAATGTCTGTGATGTAAAAAAAATCACCAACATTAAGCCATTGCTATTTGTACACAGAAATCAGGGTGAAGAGCATGAGGACTCTATGGTGGTTATTTCAATTGAAGCGAAGATGAAAGACTACCTTCAGAACCGCAATTCAGGTGAAGTTGTAGAAGGAAGCAAACGATACAAAGATGTAGAAACTATTTGGTCATTTACTATGGATAATGGGGAATGGAAGGTTTCAGATATAGAAGAAGGAAGTATGTCTTTAGCTTACGCGAAACTCGTTAAGGATTTACCGGCCATAGAGTCAACAGTTATTTCAGATTTAAGGGCCTAACAAAATCTAACGAAAAAACCGTACCAGAGAGCATCCACTTCTAATATTTGGAGAAATACTCCCTGATTGTTTTTGACCGACAAGGTAAAGACCGTACGGCGCAATAACCGACGTACATTGCGCCGTACGGTATGAATGTCGAGATCAAGTCGCGGCATGACGAAGTTGTGTGCTGAATAAAAGAAAGGGACTCGCAGCTAATACTCAGATGCGTAAGAAAGGCTTCGATATGAAGAGGCTGCGAAACTGATTACCTTCATTTCTAACAACACTCCTCTTCCAACTGTAGCAACAGGTCCAGGGCCTCCTCGTCCTGACAACCCTCAAACAGCTCCCGCACCTGATTGATATTGGAGTGGATAAGAAACAGATTATCTGGCTTGGGACCTGAGCCGCCTTCCCGCTTACGCATAAAATACTCCCAGAAGGCGTTGTTACACCCCGGCTGCTTGAGCAACCGCTCAACACAAGCCATAACCAGATCGGCATTGCCATCGCAATCTATCCCGTCGAAACTGATGTAGCGATCTGTGGACCGCACCTCTCCGCCTCCGTTCATTGAGGATTACTCCCGAATATCACAATCAAAACCTCTCGTTATGGGACACACTATTGCCATTGTTACTTGCCTGGTTCGCCTGAGAACATCACCAGCAGATCTTCATCGGTAACGATGGTCTGGCAGGCAAGGCGATAGGTTGGCGGGATATCGTTGACGTAGGAGCGCTCCTCTTCTTGTTCCGGTAGTTTTCCGAGGGACTTCAGAACATTTCGCTCCTTGTCGGTCAACATGATGCCTTTCACCCTTTCTCCATCCAGATGGACGACCTGCACAAGACATGAGCCACACTCTCCGTCCTGACAATCAAACGGGATTGGAATGTTGTTTTCTTTGGCAACGGCCAGTAGTGCGTCGCGCTTTCCGGCGACAGCGTTAACCTTTTTGTTCTTGCTCATTACGGGTGACGAAAAATAGATTGTAGCCATTGTGACCTCCTATGGTTGATTGGTAGGCCACGCTTTGCAAGTTCAATGCCATGTGTAACTTATTGATTTATATAGCACTACCTCTGATGTTTTGTAGTGTATCCTACACTTTCCATGTAGACATCAAGCCAAACGGCCTTGGAATTTATCTTGCCTGCGTCCAGATTTTAAGGAAAAATCCCTCATCCTGATCATCGAGTTGGTATACATGAGGCTCGTATCTTTTAACGTCTTCCGCACCCTCGGCCTAGCTTCCGGGCAGCACGAACTGAATTACATAAAACCCGAGGACTTCGAACGCCAGCCGCAGCGTTATAAGGCACAGCTGGAAGAGGCTGATTGGGTGCTCTTCCCAGAATACTGGCAGCTGAATGCCCTGGTGTATGGCAGCAATTGCCGCATCTTCCCCAGCACTCCGACTTATAGAATCGGCCACAACAAGGTTGAGATAACCAGAGTATGCAACCTCCTAACTCCCAGCAATACGCCGCAGACCTGGATCGCTAAAAACACCCCGGAAGAGGCGGAGCGCCTGTGGCAACAATTAACGCCCCCCTTTGTCGCCAAGCTACCCAAATCTTCCCAGGGCGCTGGGGTATGGCTGATAGAGAATCGCACCGACTGGCATCACTACCTAGAGCTTACGGACAGCATCTATGTACAGGAATACCTGCCCATCGACAAAGACCTGCGTATCGTCTTGGTGGGAGACGAGATCATCGCCGCCTACTGGCGACATCAGTCTCAGTTGAGTTTCCATACCAATGTGGCGCGCGGCGGAGTCATAAGTTACGACCATATCCCACCCCAGGCGCTGGAGTATGTAATGACACTCGCACATACCCTGGGTATCAACCACGCCGGCTTCGACATCGCCATGGTGGACGATCGTCCCTATCTGCTGGAATTCAACCGCCTCTTCGGTAACCAGGGTATCCCCGGCGGAGGCAAAACCATTACCGGTGCCATGCTGCGTTATCTTGATGCCCACAACGAAGATGGCCGTCCCATAAATCCAGACCGTCCGAAGCCGGGGCCCCTAAAGATGGCTAGTTGATGTGGCGTTCAAGTCGGCTTCAAAATAGATTTTCATCCGGCCGGTTTACGACTATTATTGAGCCGTTTTTACCATTTACCATGGCAGGTGGTCCGATGTATTTAACAACCTTGTACCAGCGATTCCCCCTACTCTGATGGCTACACGTTTATGCCACACCAGAACAACAATCATACCCACCGCATAAACACCTTCGAATTCCAGCCTGGAACCATTGTTGCCGGGAAATACAAGATTCTGGAACGCCTGGGGGCGGGCTGGGAAGGCGAGGTTTATCTGATCAAAGAGACCGCCACTGGCATCGAACGCACCGCCAAGTTTTTCTATCCCCAGCGCAACAAGCGGGACAAGGCCCTGAAGTTCTACGCCAGAAAGCTGCATAAGCTGCGCCGCTGCCAGATCGTCATCCAGTATCATACCCAGGAAAGAACCACATTTAACGACATCCCCATCTCCTTTCTGGTATCTGAATACGTGCATGGGGAGCTGCTGGCAGATTTTATTAAACGTCAGCCAGGAAAACACCTGACGCCATTCCAGGCCCTCCACCTGTTACACGCCCTGGCAAAGGGTATAAGCAGCATCCATCAGAAGGGCGAATATCACGGCGACCTGCATCCGGAGAATGTCATCGTGGAACGCTATGGCCTGACCTTCGAACTCAAACTTCTGGATATGTTTCATTGGGGGCAGCCCAGCGCATCCAATATCCGCAATGATGTTGTGGACCTCATACGTATCTTCTATGACTCCCTGGGCGGGCAGAAGAGATACGCAAAGCAGCGGGAAGAGGTGAAGTATATCTGCTGCGGCCTCAAGCGCTCCCAGATCACGAAAAAATTCCGTACCGCTGAGCAGCTTCGGGCCTATCTAGAAATTATGCATTGGGGTTGACCCCTGAGTTTTAATTTCGGGAAACCCCTGACTGTATATTGTCGCGGATAAACTGGATCAATCTACTGGCATTCTGCTGAAACAGTTCGACCGAATCGTGTTTTGCCCCCTCAACCGCGATGACCTGCACCGGCCTTTCCTCCGTGGCGCTAGCCTCGATCAGGTGCATGTCTGCGATTGGCACCGTAGTGTCGGCAGTGCCGTGGGCCAGAAGAACCGGACAGCGCACATGGGCAATACGGTTCATCGGGGCAATATCATCGAAGCGAAAGCCTATCACCCATTGGATATAGTTTAGAATCAGGGGCCGCAAGAAACCCGGCAGCCATGGTCGGTCCAGATGACGGTTCATCATCAACCGGGGATGGGCGAAACCGGAGACACTGATCACCAGATCAATATCCGCCCCACGGGACGCGGTCAGGATAGAGGCCGCCGCCCCTACCGAGTGCCCCAAAACCACCACCTGATGCCCAGGACTCTTCTTCTTTAGCCACTGCAAGGCCATCTCCAGGTCTTCCGCAAACCTGGGCAGTGACGAGAAGCTATCGCCATCGCTATTGCCGTGATTGCGCGCATCGTAGAGCAGAACATCCATTCCGGCATGATAGAACGGCTCGGCCAGGGGCAGCATCAACTCGGCATTGGCGCCCCAGCCGTGAACTATAACCAACGTGCAACAACTATCTTCCGCAGGTATCCACCAGGCAAAGAGCCGTTTGCCCTTCACGGTGTCGATATACTGTTCGGTATAGGGCAGACCATATCTTTCCGGGGTCTCGCTCTCCCTGATCCTGGGGGCCTGATATGCCAGGTGCAACACAATCGGAAACAGGAGAAGTATCAGGCAGATGACAAACAGGATCGTTAGAATAATGCTCATAGAATTGTTTGTTATTAAATCTCGTATAGGGAAAAGATATGCATCGTATTCAAAGCTGATGCCGCAGGCCGAAGGTATAGATCAACAGCTAGAGCCGAGAAAGAATTTTGCTTGATTCGATTGATGCCCATCTATGATGGGCATCAATTTTACGGAGAAGACTAGCTCAAACGGCCTAGTCTAATAGACCAGATTCATCACCAACATCATCACTACGAGAAACAGTATGGTCATAACGCCGCCTGCCTTCATGAAGTCTGGCACTTTATATCCAGCAGGACCCATGATCAGGGCATTCACCTGATGGGTTGGAATCAGGAACGAGTTTGAGGTTGCGATAGCTACAGTAAGTGCGAAAACTGCCGGGTTGGCACCAGCACCGATAGCGATATTCACCGCCAGCGGAACCAGCAAAACCGTTGCTCCCACGTTGGACATGACCAAGGTAAAGAAAGTAGCCAAGGCTGCGATAGCCAGCTGGATAACCCAGATCGGCATATGCCCGACCACCAAAAGAACCTGATCTGCGATAAATTTCGCGGTACCAGATGTCTCAACGGCAAGACCAAGTGGAATCAGCGAGGCCAGCAGGAATACCGTCTTCCAGCTTACCGATTTATATGCCTCATCAATGTTCAGCACACCGGAGAGCACCATCCCCATAGCGCCGGTCAGCAGGGCCACGGAGAGGCGTATATCGGTAAACAGGACCATGAACAGCGCTATGCTGAAAGAGACGGCGGCCTGGCATACCTTATTGGGACGCATCTCTTCCTCGCGTGGATACTCCGTGGTTACCACCACAAAACTGCGGTCTGATTCCAGGCGTTCCAGATTTCTCCAGGTGGTGTGGGCCACCAGGGTATCACCTGCCTGGAACGGCATACTCCGGATGTGGTCACCCTGACGCAGGGTCTCCCCGTCACGGTGCAGAGCAATCAGCCCGAGTCCATATGTCTTGCGCAACCAGGCCTCACGTGCGCTCTTGCCGATGATCGGAGAACCGGGGCGGATAACCACTTCGGCAATACCGGCCTTTTGCGGAGAGAGCGAATCTGAGAAGGTTCGCAACTCCTTGCGTCTCTTCAACCCATACTTTTCTATGAACCTGTGCAGACTACCCGCAGAGGCGAGGATACCCAGGACCATGCCCCCAACCACCTCGGTGTCATAAGCTACCGAACCCGGACCCACCAGGCTCTCTTCGCCACTGTATTTCACGCCGATCGCCCTTACCGTGTAGGCCGATTCGACCTCTCCCAGAAGTTTGCCGATGAGGTCGCTATCGTCTGGGACCACCACCTCGGCCATATCCGGGTGAATGCCGTATAGACTCTGAAAGTATTCCATGGCGTCCACACCCTTGGTGCTACTTTCACTCTTGGTCTTGGGTAATACGTATTTACCGGCGTACATGAAATAGAGGATACCGACCGTAACCAAAGCTATGCCTACAGGAGTAACCGAGAACAACCCCCAGGTCTGCATTTGCTGCTCGGCAGGAAGGGCCTTGTTGGAGGTCAGGATCAGATCGTTCAGCAGGATGAGCGGGCTGGAACCGACCATAGTCATGGTGCCACCCAGGATAGCGGTAAAACCCATCGGCATCAGCAGGCGGGCCATTGGCAGACCGGAACGAGCCGATATACGGGAGACCACCGGCAGGAAGAGTGCCGCAGCACCAACGTTCTGCATGAACGAGGAGATAAAACCGACCGTACCGGAGATGATCGGGATGATGCGCCGCTCAGTGGTACCGCCAATTTGGAGAATATATGCCGCAACCTTGGACATGATTCCAGTCTTATCCAACCCGGCACCTATGATCATAACCGCGATGATGGAGATCACGGCATTGGATGAAAATCCGTCAAACAGATGCTTATTATCCACCAGCCCCTGTTCCAACCCCATGAACGGCGCCAGCAGTGAGGTGAGCCCTATCAGCACCATGATGCTGGTTGCCGCCACATCCACACTCACCACCTCAAAGGCGAACAGATAGATAGTCAAAACCAGGATTATACTGACCCATGCAATCTCCACCGTAGGCACCGCAGATGGAAGATATAGCGCAAACATCCCGAATATAACCGCTGCAATGGTCTGTTTGAGACTGAGAATGCCGCTTTTTTTGGTTACTGTCTGTCCTTCGTCCGCAACTGTGTTCATTTCGCCGCTCTTTAGCTAAATTCAATGGTTTCTGGGGATAACTCGAAACTTGCTACAAACCGCGCAGAATACGCGCTTTTTGTCATTTTTTCCACGCAACAAATCTTTGATGCGCATAAAAGATACAAATATATGCACCCCACCGGACTGACCAATGGTCGTGGCAACGCATTTTACAGAAGATGCGCCCCGTCAAACACCTCGTACTCCAGAGAGAAGATATCCATCCCGTCGATGCAGGCGAGATTCACCCGATAATGCCCGGCCTTTCTGGCGGTCTCGTGAAAGGTATAGATCCCGCAATTCTTGCAAAAAAAGTGTTTGGCCGTCTTAGCCCCAAACTGGTACAGGCCTAGCGCCCCCTGATCTGCGTCGATATGCAGTTCCGCCTCCGGGATAAGCTGCGCAGACATCATGGCGCCCTTGCGAGCGCAGATCGAACAGTTGCAGCGCACACCGCTGGTTATGGGTTCACCTTCATAACTAAAACGCACCGCCCCGCAGTGGCAGCTGCCATTAAATTCCTGTATCACAATACCTCCTGGCATGTTTTGTGGGAAAACGACCATTCCGAGTTTATCCAAAAATGGATTACAGGCTATAATTCGAGCCTTTTCCACCAGCGGAATAATATCATGAGTCAAACAGTCGCCCTTTTTGAATCAGATCTACCCCATCTTAAACTGCTTAACCGCGGCAAAGTCAGGGACATCTACGACGTGGATGACGAACATATGCTAATTGTCGCATCTGATCGCCTCTCGGCCTTTGATGTGGTGATGCCGCAACCTATCCCAGGCAAGGGCGAGGTCCTAACGCGAGTGGCAAATTTCTGGTTTGAACGCACCAAAGGGATCATCCCCAACCACCTATCGGACAAACCGCTATCGGACGTAGTACCAGACGCGGAACAGAGGGCCACACTGGGTGACAGAGCTATAGTAGTGCGCAAACTGCGCCCGCTGCCGGTTGAGGCGGTGGTGCGCGGCTATCTTATCGGCTCTGGCTGGAAGGATTATCAAAAGACCGGGGCGGTATGCGGCATCAAACTGCCGGAAGGACTGGAGCAGGCAGCGAAGCTACCAGAGGCCATCTTCACCCCATCCACCAAGGCAGAAGTCGGCGAACACGACGAGAACATCAGCTTCGCTGAGACGGTTAACCTACTGGGGCAGGAGCTGGCCGAGAAGGTACGGGACATAAGCATCAGAATCTACACCGAATGCGCAGCCTACGCCCTGGAAAAGGGGATAATCATCGCCGACACCAAGTTCGAGTTCGGCCTGGATGACGCGGACAATCTCTACCTGATCGACGAGGTACTTACCCCAGACTCTTCCCGCTTCTGGCCTGCAGACCAGTACCAGGTTGGGATCAGCCCCCCCAGCTACGACAAGCAGTTCGTGCGGGACTACCTAGAGACCCTGGACTGGGACAAGACCCCTCCGGGTCCGCACATACCAGACGACATCATCAAGAAGACCGCTGAAAAGTACCACGAGGCCGAGACCAGGATTACCGGCTCCTAAAAACAAGGCCGGACAACCAGGTGACAGATACCGCCCCTTATTCAGACCTGACCCCGGATACCATCATCGCCGCCCTGGAATCCTGCGGTTTGGAGCCGGACGGCAGCATGTTGGGGCTCAACAGCTATGAAAACCGGGTGTATCAGGTTGGGATGGAAGATGGGCCACCACTGGTGGTCAAATTCTATCGGCCAAATCGCTGGAGCGATGCCGCCATCCTGGAGGAACATGCGTTCAGTCTGGCCCTAGCCGCAGCAGAGATCCCGGTAGTTGCACCGATCCAGGATGCCAGCGGCAATACCCTGCATGACTACCACGGCTACCGTTTCAGCATCTCACCACGCCAGGGCGGGCGCTGGCCGAACCTGGATGACCCGGATGATCTGATGTGGGTGGGACGGCTCATGGCCCGCATCCATCAGGTCGGCGCCAATCATGCCTTCAAACATCGCCCCACCCTCAACCCCGATGAGATAGGCAAAGAGTCGGCGGAATATCTGCTAGCAAACGGCTTCATCCCGATCGAGTTGGAGAGCGGCTACCGCAGAATAACTGAAGAGCTACAATCCGGCATCCAGGAACAGTTCTCTGCTGCTGGCAGTTATCAGCAGATCCGGTTGCACGGCGACTGCCACATGGGCAATATCCTCTGGACCGACAACGGACCCCACTTCGTGGATCTGGACGATTGCCGCAATGGCCCGGCCATTCAGGATCTATGGATGCTGCTCTCCGGTGCGCGCAACGAGATGGCGCTGCAGATGAGTTATCTACGAGATGGTTATGAGATGTTCCGCCCGCTGCATAGCGCGGAGATCAGATTGGTCGAACCACTACGCACCCTGCGCATCATCCACTACGCCGCCTGGCTGGCCAAACGCTGGGACGACCCGGCGTTCCCTGCGGCCTTTCCCTGGTTCAACACCCATCAATATTGGCAGGACCATATGGCAACTCTTGAGCAGCAGCGCGCCAGCATGGCAGAGCGACCTTTCTCCATATACTGAAGCGGCATACGCAGCCAATCACCATAGATAGACTGTAACAAATGTTCCAGACCTGCATAGCGATATATGCAAAATAGTGTTGGACGCGACAATCGGGTCGCACCTTGCGTTTAGAATGAGGAGTTCATCGCTATGACAGTAGAACGTATAACCTTTGCCATTGTAGGCATCCTTATCATGGGCACCGTATTTGGTTACCTTACAAGCAATAATGTGTACTTCCTGTACGTAACCGCCTTCGTAGGCTTTATGGTATTTCAGGCCACCTTCACCAAGTTTTGCCCTGTACCAATGATCTTGAAGATGATGGGGATTAAGACCGGAACGGTCTTCGAATAAAGAGACCCAGCCCAGAAAAACGGCCCGGGTATTACGGGCCGTTTAATACACGCAATCTGGTTTCAACTATTCCCAGGTATCAACCAACCTTGTTCACCAGCGACTTGATACCGCTTGCCAGACCGGACAGTCCACCCTTTCCCTGACTGGCGGCAACGGCCCCATTACCCTCAGGATCGTCATCCTCTTTAACCAACTTAGACGGGCCATCACCAGGAACCACCCTACCAGACACACGTTCTATACGTGGGCCTACAAACGGCTTCATCATAAGTTTCTTTACGACCCGCATCCCCATCTTTTCAAATGCGGCCGCATGACGATCTGCTTCCAACTCGGTAAGGTTCTTTTTCAGGGTGATCTTACGATCAACTTCTAGCAATGCCGCCGCCTTTTCTTTACCTACCTTAAGGTGTCGGCTAATGGCATCAATAAACTCTTCCCGCTCTACCCAATCTTTAAATTCACCGCGAAAAACAATCTTGTACTTGGCATCCATAACCGCCCCTCTGACTGCAATTTATTCACGCACTCTGATGATTGGCATTTTTTTATCACTATTTTATGTAGAGCGCTATACACAACAAGGCTCTAAGACAGGGTTTTTTCAGGACCTGTTCACAGTATGCAAATATTTATATTTACAAGGAAAGTGCACTACCGCCGATCAAGAACCGGCGGCAGCAGTTATGGTAGCAAGGTAATATCAGATTACCTTACTCTTGATGAAGTTCCGTACGCTATCCAGTTTACCGGAACTACCCAGGACGTCGTTTTTGTGGGAGATGTAGTTGGCATACTCGGCCATAAAGACCTTGCCTGGTCCACGCAGATCGAAATTTTCCGGCTTTTCCTGGAAGCTCTCGCGATGCACCCGGCACCAAACCAAGCGACCATCGGTATCAATGTTTACCTTGGTGACGCCCATCTTACTGGCCTTGGATATCTGCGCCTCATCCACGCCCTTGGCACCGGCCAGATTGCCACCTGCAGCATTGATACGTTGCACCTCGTCCTGCGGTACCGAACTGGAACCATGCATTACCAGTGGGAAACGCGGCAGCAGTTTAGCGATCTCTTCGATGACATCGAAATGCAGCCCCTGGCTGCCAGTGAATTTGTAGGCGCCGTGACTGGTGCCGATGGCACAGGCCAGACTGTCACAACCGGTTCTGGTTACAAACTCCTCGACCTGCTTGGGATCGGTAAGCTTGGCGTCTGCCTCGTCTACAGAGACATGCTCTTCCACCCCGCCCAGTTTGCCGAGTTCGGCTTCCACCACTATGCCCTTGGCGTGGGCCGCATCCACAACCCGTTTAGTGATGGCGATATTCTCTTCGAACTCTTCAGCGCTGGCATCTATCATCACCGAGCTGTAGAAACCGCTATTGATACACTCGTAACAGGTCTGCTCATCACCGTGGTCCAGATGTACGGCGAATATGGAATCTGGGAATATCTCATCGGCGGCCCGGATCATGGCCTCCAACAAACGCTTGTCGGTATATGACCTGGCGCCCTTGGAGAGTTGCACGATAAAAGGCGCCTTGCTATCCATATTCCCACGGAACAACCCCATAATCTGCTCGGCGTTATTTATGTTGTATGCGCCAACGGCATACTTGCCATAGGCGTGTTCAAAAAGAAGGTCGGTTGTTACGATCATGAATTACTCCCTAAGTGATCCGAGTCTAATAAGCATATACTGCTAGATGAATGTTACATAGGCGCTTCAGTAAAACCATGGCTAATAATTAGCCGTTTTTTCTCTCCAACATCTCAACTGCTGGCAGCTTCTTACCCTCAAGAAACTCCAGGAACGCCCCACCACCGGTGGATATATATGATATCTTATCGGCTATATCGTATTTATCCACCGCCGCCAGGGTGTCACCGCCACCGGCAATAGAAAAAGCCTTGGAGTTGGCGATCGCTTCACCCAAGACCCTGGTGCCATCACCGAACTGATCGAACTCAAACACGCCGACCGGCCCGTTCCAGACGATGGTCCCTGCTGCATACATCATATCCGCGAAACGGGCCGCAGTGGCAGGACCGATATCCAGGATTATGTCATCATCGGCTATACAATCAACGCACTTGACCTCAGCCACCGCAGTCTCGGAAAACTCCTTGGCTACCACTACATCAGAGGGGATTGGGATCTCTCCGCCTTTGGCCAGGGCATCATCCATTAGGCGCTTGGCCTCTGAAATCAGATCATGTTCGCAAAGCGACTTACCCACGTTGTAACCAGCCGCAGCGATAAAGGTGTTGGCGATACCACCGCCTGGAATAAGCTGATCCACTATCTGGGATAGAGAATCCAATACCGTGAGTTTGGTCGATACCTTGGAACCACCCACAATGGCGGCCATGGGCCGGGCCGGATTATTCAGGGCCTTGGCCAACGCCTCCAGCTCACCAGCCAACAAGGGACCAGCGCATGCCACCGGTGCAAACATCCCGGCGCCATAGGTTGAGGCCTGGGCGCGATGAGCGGTGCCGAAGGCGTCCATCACATAGATCTCACAGAGGGCGGCATATTTCCTGGCCAACTCCTCGACGTTCTTTTTTTCCCCAGGATTAAAGCGACAGTTTTCCAGCAGCACCACCTCGCCATCTTCCAGTTGCGGAGCTATATCCAGATAATCCTTAATCAGTCTTACATCTTTACCCAAGGCCTTTGACAGATACTGCGCCACCGGCAGCATGGAGAATTCCTCAGCATGCTCCCCTTCGGTAGGACGCCCCAGGTGCGACATCAACATTACCCTGGCCCCTGCCTGCATGGCATGTTCGATAGTGGGGATAGACGCCAGGATACGCTTATCGCTCGCGACCTTGCCATCCTTGACCGGCACGTTGAGATCCTGACGGATCAGCAGCCTTTTCCCGGCAAGATCCAGATCGGTCATCTTTAGTACAGACATTTAGCAACACCTGTTTGTTGTTAAAAAAAACATCCTTGGCCTTCGGTCAAGTGGCGTCTAGGACTTATACAGCTCGGCCGTCACATCCAGCATTCGGTTGGCGAACCCCCATTCGTTGTCATACCAGGCGCAGGCCTTCACCAGTCGGTCATGCACCTGGGTCAGGGTGGCATCAAAGCATGCTGAGCTGGGGTTGTGGTTAAAATCAACGGAAACCAATGGGATTGAATTATAGCTCAAGATCCGGCCATCGGCCGCCCGACGCATTATCGAGTTCACCTCTTCCACTGAGGTGTCCCTGGAAGCGGTAAAGGTCAGATCTATGACGGATACATTTATAGTGGGCACGCGCATGGTAAAACCGCTGAGCCTGCCTTCCAGTTGCGGCATGACCCGACCGATAACCACCGGGGCGCTGGTACCGTTAGGTACTATGGAACCTGCGGCCGCACGTGCGTAACGCAGATTCTTTCTATGGGCATCTGTCAACACCTGCTCATTGGTAAAGGCGTGCACCGAGGTCATCATGCCATTCTCGAACCCCAGTTCTGCACACAAGGGCTGCAACATGGCGGCCAGACAGTTGGTGGAACAGGAGGCATTGGAGACGATACGATCCCCGTCTTTAAGATCCTGGTGGTTCACACCATAGACAACGGTGGCGTCCACATCCGGACTGCCGGGCGCAGATATCAGCACCTTATCAGCACCGGCCTGCAGGTGCTGCTCCGCCAGATCTCGCCTGGTAAAGGCCCCGGTGCATTCGTGTACCAGATCTATCCCCAGATCCGCCCAAGGCAGCTTGGTTGGATCTGGCTCACAGAAGGCGCGGATACGGTCACCATTGACCAGTAGAGAATCGCCAACCACCGCCACATCACCGGAGAAACGACCATGGGCGGTATCAAACTGGGTCAGATGGGCATGGGTATCGAGATCTCCCAGATCGTTGATGGCGACGATCTGGATATCATCCCGGCCAGATTCATACAGGGCGCGCAGGATGCTGCGCCCGATCCGGCCATAGCCGTTGATCGCGACCTTTATCGGCATGGGATCATGCCACACTGCAGATACAGACCGGCGTCAATCACAACACCTCTCTGACCGCACCGGCCAGATTGTCCGCAGTAAAACCGAATTCTTCAAACAGCCGCTCGGCCGGGGCAGACTCACCAAAGCGATCCATACCCACCACCTTGCCGTTCAAACCGACGTACTTGTACCAGAGGTCGCTGACACCGGCCTCTACTGCAACCCGCGCCGTCACCTCTGCCGGCAGGACCGACTGCTTGTAGGCCGCATCCTGGGACTCGAAGCTCTCGACACAGGGCATAGAGACCACGCGAATCTTTGTATCCAGCTTGCTGGCCACCTCTACCGCTAGCGCCACCTCGGAGCCAGTGGCTATGATGATTGCATCCGGCGTTCCAGCACAATCCAACAGCACATAACCACCGCGGGCAATATCAGACAGCTGTTGCGGGCTGCGCACCTGATGCGGGAGACCCTGACGGGATAGGATCAAACTTGTGGGACCGTCTGTCTTTTCGATGGCCTGACGCCATGCCACAGCGGTCTCCACCGCGTCACAGGGACGCCACACATGCATGTTCGGCATCAAGCGCAGGCTGGAGACATGCTCCACCGGCTGATGGGTGGGCCCATCCTCACCCAGACCGATGGAGTCGTGGGTGTAGACGTGTATTACGCGCTTACGCATCAAAGCGGACATGCGCAGGGCGTTGCGGGCGTAGTCGGAAAACACCAGGAAGGTGGCGTCGTATGGGATGAAGCCACCATGCAGGGCCATGCCATTACACAGGGCGGACATACCGAACTCGCGCACCCCGAAGGAGAGATAGTTGCCATCTTTGTGGCCTGCGTTCACCGCCTTGGAGCCGGACCAGAAGGTGAGATTGGAAGGGGTCAGATCGGCGGAACCGCCGAACAGATCGGACAGCAACGGACCATAGCCGTTAAGGGCAATCTGGGAGGCCTTGCGGGTGGCGGGAGAGGCCTTATCTGCATCCACCTTGGCAATAAACTTATCGGCCTCGGCCGCCCAGTTGTCTGGCAACTCACCGGACATACGACGTGTGAACTCTGCGGCCAGCTCTGGATATTCCTTGGCATAAGCAGAAAATTTATCATTCCATGCGTACTCAACGGCAGTGCCTTTATCTTTGGCGTTCCATCCGGCATAGATCTCCTCAGGAATCACAAAGGGCTCATATTTCCAGCCCAACTGTTCCCGGGTGGCCGCAACCTCATCAGCACCCAACGGGGCGCCGTGACAGTCGTGGCTACCGGCTTTGTTGGGGGAACCGAAGCCGATGGTGGTCTTGGCGCAGATCAGGCTGGGTTTGTCGGTCACCGCCTTGGCGGCGGCTATGGCCTGACTCACGGCCGCAGCGTCATGTCCGTCTACGTTCGGGATTACGTGCCAGCCGTAGGCCTCAAAACGTTTCGGGGTATCGTCGCCAAACCAGCCCTCCAGTTCGCCGTCGATGGAGATGCCGTTGTCGTCCCAGATGGCGATCAGCTTGCCCAGCTTGAGTACCCCGGCCAGGGAACAGGCCTCGTGTGAGATGCCCTCCATCATGCAACCATCGCCCAGAAAGGTGTAGGTATGATGATCCACGATGTTATGACCGTCGCGATTAAACTGAGCCGCCAAGGTCTGTTCAGCCAGGGCCATGCCCACGGCGTTGGTAATACCCTGCCCCAGGGGACCGGTGGTGGTCTCGACACCAGGGGTATAGCCGTACTCGGGATGACCAGGGGTCTTGGAGTGCAACTGCCGGAAGTTTTTCAAGTCTTCCATGCTCAGGTCATATCCGCTCAGGTGCAGCAGGGAGTAAATCAACATAGAGCCGTGGCCATTCGAGAGCACGAAACGGTCGCGATCGAACCAGCCGGGATTGGCTGGATTGTGTTTCAGATGATCATTCCACAGGGCTTCGGCGATATCGGCCATTCCCATGGGGGCTCCGGGGTGACCGGAATTTGCTCTCTGCACCGCATCCATGCTCAGGGCACGGATGGCGTTGGCAAGCTCTCTGCGTGACGGCATCTTTAGGTTCCTATAATTAGTATTGGCGGCAAAGGGCGATATTTTCACCCAAAGGTGCCACCAATACAACCGAGCGAAAACAGGGCTATCCCGCTATTCACGCCACTTTATCGAACAACCCATGCTGGGTATCTGCTCTTTTGGACCTGCCCCAGTCAATGCAACTTGCTTCATGGCATCGAATAGATCCCGGCGCACATCTGGCGCTGCCGCGTCCTTTCTGGAGGCGTCCAGACGACCGCGATACTGCAATCTCAGATCGGCATTGTAGCCGAAGAAATCCGGGGTACAGACCGCACCATAGTCCTTAGCCACCCCCTGGCTCGCGTCCAGCAGGTAGGGGAAGTTGAAGCCGAATTCCTTTGCCACCATCCGCATATTCTCGAATGAGTCCTCCGGGTAATCGGTAGGATCGTTGGACATGATAGCGACACTATTGATACCCAGCCCAGCCAGTTCAGTGGTATCACGCACGATGCGATCCCGAATCGACCGCACATAGGGACAGTGATTGCAGATAAACATCACCAGCAGGCCCTTCTCACCGGTGCATTCGGCCAGGGTCCAGTTGCGCCCGTCCACGCCCGGCAGATCGAAATCCGGGGCCTGCAGACCAAATTCACATACCGGGGTCTCAAGCGATACCATGGTTTTGTCCTCGCGGTTGATTAATTAAATATTTCAAAGCATAGCTACTTCTCAATAACGAATACTATACTTTGCCCTTACGCAGATAGCATGTTTGCCTAGGCAAATCATCCAGTTGGATAGTATAATTTTGCGCTTGTTTTGTGGGCCAGCCTAGATCGCCGACCTGAAGCAGCCGTTTATAGCGGCGAAACCACTAAATGGATCACTAAAGACTATGCCAAAAGATTTTATTTTTACCTCCGAATCAGTATCAGAAGGACATCCAGACAAGGTTGCGGACCAGATCTCGGATGCAATTGTAGACGCCCTGCTCGCAGAGGATCCTCGTTCCCGTGTAGCCTGCGAAACCCTGGTCAAGACCGGAATGGTCGTCCTGGCCGGTGAGATAACCACCAACGCCTGGGTGGACACAGAAGAGCTGGTACGCAAGGTTGTAGATGATATCGGCTACAACCACTGCGACGTAGGCTTTGACGCCAATACCTGCGCCGTGATCTCCGCCATCGGCAAGCAATCTTCTGACATTGCCATGGGCGTGGACGAGAGCGATAACCACGAACAGGGCGCGGGCGACCAGGGGTTGATGTTCGGATACGCCTGTAACGAGACCGATGTGCTGATGCCAGCCCCCATAACCTACGCCCATAGGCTGGTACAACGCCAGTCCGAGGTACGCAAGGCTGGCACCCTGCCCTGGCTGCGCCCGGACGCCAAGAGCCAGCTTTCGTTCCACTATGTAGACCACAAGCCAGTAGGCATCAATGCGGTGGTACTCTCCACCCAGCATGATCCCGATGTTTCCACCAAGGATCTGCACGAAGGTGTGATGGAGGAGATCATCAAGCCAATACTGCCTGCAGAGTGGCTGGAGCAATGTCCAGCAGACAAGATTCACATCAACCCCACCGGACGTTTCGTAATCGGCGGACCGGTTGGCGACTGCGGTGTAACCGGACGCAAGATCATCGTCGACACCTACGGCGGCATGGCCCGTCACGGTGGCGGTGCCTTCTCCGGCAAGGATCCGTCCAAGGTGGATCGCTCTGCCGCCTACGCCAGCCGCTATGTAGCCAAGAACATCGTGGCCGCCGGTCTGGCGGAACGTTGCGAGATCCAGGTCTCCTATGCCATTGGCGTGGCCGAGCCCACCTCCATCAGCGTGGATACCTTCGGCACCGGCAAGATAGAGGATGCGGCCCTGGTCAAGCTGGTGCGTGAGCACTTTGATCTGCGCCCCAAGGGCCTGATCACTATGCTGGACCTGCTGCGTCCGATCTATCTGCAGACCGCATCCTATGGCCACTTCGGCCGGGATGAAGATAGCTTCACCTGGGAGCGCACCGATAAGGCGGACATCCTCAGGGATGCGGCCGGATTGTAGTTTGTATAGTATGTAAACGTACGACCCCTCCCCAAGAAGCGTTGCAACAGAAACTTCAGTTTCTGCCAGGCTTGGGGAGGTAGTTATCTTGCAAAACGGCGCTTGGTTTTTATGGAGAATCAGACCATGAACGCTGTAGTTGACCAATCTTTTGACGACTTTAAGGTATCCGACCTCTCCCTGTCCGGATGGGGACACAAAGAGATCGCCATTGCCGAGACCGAGATGCCGGGCCTGATGGCCCTGCAAGAAAAATACGGTGCGGAGAAACCGCTCAAGGGCGCACGTATCGCAGGCAGCTTGCACATGACCATCCAGACCGCGGTACTGATTGAGACCCTGACCAAACTAGGCGCCGAGGTACGCTGGGCCTCCTGCAACATCTTCTCTACCCAGGACCACGCGGCAGCGGCCATAGCCGACCAAGGTATTCCTGTCTATGCCTTCAAGGGCGAGACCCTGGAGGAGTATTGGCAGTACACCCACAAGATCATGGAGTGGGCCGATGGCGGCTCCCCCAACATGATCCTGGACGATGGCGGCGACGCCACCCTGTTGCTGATCCTGGGCACCAAGGCGGAACAGGACATCAGCATCCTGGATAAACCCACCAGCGAGGAAGAGACCGTGCTCTACGCAGCCATCAAGGCGCGTCTGGCCACATCTCCTAACTGGTATTCAGAAAAGCTGAAGAATATCCGTGGCGTGACCGAAGAGACCACCACCGGCGTGCATCGTCTCTATCAGATGCAGGAGCGCGGGGAACTGCCATTCCCGGCCATCAACGTGAACGACTCGGTCACCAAATCCAAGTTCGACAACCTGTACGGCTGCCGTGAGTCCCTGGTGGACGGCATCAAGCGAGCCACCGACGTGATGATCGCCGGAAAGATCGCCCTGGTTCTGGGCTATGGTGATGTGGGCAAGGGCTGCGCCCAGTCCCTGAAGGGTTTAGGTGCAACAGTTTGGGTAACCGAGATCGACCCCATCTGCGCCCTGCAGGCCGCGATGGAGGGATTCCGGGTAGTGGACATGAACGAGGCCTGCGCCCAGGCCGATATCTTCGTCACCACCACCGGTAACTTCCACGTCATCACCCACGATCATATGGCCGCCATGAAAGATCAGGCCATCGTCTGCAACATCGGACATTTTGATAACGAGATCGACGTCGCCAGCCTCAAGAAATATCAGTGGGAGAACATCAAGCCACAGGTGGATCACATCATCTTCCCGGACGGCAAGTGCATCATCCTGCTGGCGGAAGGTCGCCTGGTGAACCTGGGTTGCGCCACCGGCCATCCCAGCTTCGTGATGTCCAACAGCTTCACCAACCAGACCCTGGCCCAGATGGAGATCTGGAACAGCGCAGAGGGTGAGTACGAAAACAAGGTCTACACCCTACCCAAGAAGCTGGACGAAGAGGTGGCACGCTTGCATCTGCAGAAGATCGGCGCCAAGCTGACCACCCTGCGCCAAGATCAGGCAGATTACATAGGCGTGCCAGTGGATGGACCCTATAAGGCAGATCATTACCGTTACTAAGTGACATATCTCTAGTACCTAGTAACACTAGGTACTAGAGACTCGAAATCAAGAGCCCATGAAATCACAAACAAGACACAAACCGACCTTCAGCTTCGAGCTGTTTCCGCCCAAGACCGATGAGGGCATGCAAAAACTGCAAGCTACGGCTCGCAAGCTGGCGGAAGTGAAGCCTCTCTACTTCTCGGTGACCTACGGCGCTGGTGGCTCCACCCGTGATCGCACCTTTGAGGCCGTGGATTGGTTGCGCAGCGAAAGCCTGGAAACAGCACCGCACCTCTCCTGTATCGGCCTGCAAAAGTCGGAGATACTGGAGATACTGCAACGCTATAAAGACGAAGGTATCAATCGCCTGGTGGCCCTGCGCGGCGACATGCCTTCCGGTATGGGTGACGCCGGCGATTTCTCATATGCCAACAAGTTGGTGGAGTTCATTCGGTCCGAGACCGGAGACCACTTTCACCTGGAGGTAGCGGCATATCCGGAGTTTCATCCCCAGGCCTCCACTGCCCAAAAGGATCTGGAGAACTTCAAGCGCAAGGTGGACGCCGGGGCCAATGGCGCTATCACCCAGTACTTCTACAACGCCGACTCCTATTTTAATTTTGTTGAGAGTTGCGAGAAACTGGGAGTGGATATCCCGATCGTTCCGGGCATCATGCCCATCAATAACTACGCCCAACTGGCACGCTTTTCTGATGCCTGCGGCGCGGAGATACCGCGCTGGCTACGCAAGCGTCTGGAAGAGTTCGATGACGATCTGGAAGACCTCCGTGCCTTCGGACTGGAGGTGGTAACTGCCATGTGTCAACGCCTGCTGGATGGCGGTGCTCCTGGACTGCACTTCTACACTATGAACCAGTCCGAGTTGCCACTAGCGCTGTGGGAGAACCTGGGACTGTCCGCAAAGACATGAAAATAGCGAGACTGTTCCTAAGATCAATCTCCGAGGCAAACGCCTAATTTCCTGGCGGTGGTAATCCAGGGATGATCTAAGGGAATGGAGTTACGCACCCCTGCCACATCTTCCAGCGGCACTGGCACCGGTCTGTTACCGCGCAGGGCCACCATGACCCCATAACGCCCCTCTTCAACCAGATCCGCGACTGCCGCGCCCAGGGTGCTGGCGATAAGCCGATCCGCAGCCGAAGGTGTGCCACCGCGCTGCAGATGCCCCAGGATTGTGATACGTGATTCCAACCCGGTCATCTCCTCCAATTGCCGTGATAACTCTAAGGTCCTATCCGTATACTTACGGTATATCCCTGTTAATTCTTCTTTCGCCCTCTTCCTCTCCTCCTTGTCTTCGGCTTGACTCTTTCTCTCTTCCGCAGTACTTATGGCCTTGGACTGTTCAAGAGACATGGCCCCTTCCGACATAGCAACGATGCTGAACTTTTTGCCATTACGCACCCTCGTGAGAATGGCCTCGGATATCGGGTCCACATCGTATGGAATCTCCGGTATCAGTATGACATCGGAGCCGCCGGATATACCGGCACCCAAGGCCAGCCAACCAGTCTTATGACCCATAATCTCCACCACGATTATCCTGTGATGACTATGGGCAGTGCTGTGCAGGCGATCTATGGCATCCGTCGCTATCCCCAGGGCGGTATTAAACCCAATGGTATTGTCTGTCTGAGACAGATCACGGTCGATGGTCTTGGGCAGGGTGATTATATTAAGACCCCTTTGCATCAGACGTAGGGCATTTTTATGAGTTCCACCTCCGCCAATGCAGATCAGGGCATCCAGATGATTGTTGTGATAGTTTTCTACAATAACATCCGTCATGTCCTGCTGCTTGCCACCTATCAGCATGCGGTGCGGCTTGTCCCTGCTGGTGCCTAAGATGGTCCCGCCCACCGACAAGACACCAGAAACCACATCGTTATCTATGCGAATGAAACGATTCTCCATCATGCCCCTGAATCCATCCCGGAAGCCGATGATATCCATGCCATATTTATTATGGGCGCTTTTGCAGACCCCGCGTATTGCTGCATTCAAGCCCGGGCTGTCTCCACCCGCGGTCAAGATTCCGATATGTTTTGCCATTTGTTATTCCTGCTAATAATATCTGCTTGCTTCTTGCCACCATGTTAATAGCATAGATTACATCATTCCAATATTAATGGGTCATTTCACCGGAACCATCAATCAATGCGCATATCCCGTATCTACACTGAACAATCTATCGAAGTAAACTGCGAACTAACACTGGAAGCCAATGCGTCTCGCCATCTGATCCAGGTCTTGCGACTCCGCCCCGGGGCGGAGCTGCTGTTGTTTCACGGCGATGGATGTCACTATCATGCCCAGCTGGAATCTGCGACCAAGAACAGCGCATTGATAAAGGTGATGTCCCGCTCAGGACCAGAGCCAGAGGCTATCCTGGACATCCATCTCTGCCTTGCCATATCCAAGGGTGAAAGGATGGATTTCGCCATCCAGAAGTCCGTGGAAATGGGAGTCACTGAGATAACCCCAATTTTCTCTAAGCATAGCGTGGTTAACCTGAGTGGTGAGAGGCTGCAAAGGCGTCAGCAGCATTGGCATCAGGTAATGATCTCCGCCTGTGAACAGTCCGGCCGCAACAGAGTACCTGTGTTAAACAATGCGCTAGAGTTTGCCACATGGATTGGGACACCACGTCAGGGTATGTGTCTGATACTTGACCCCAAATCTAAGACCAGCATCTCCTCTCTGAAACAACCAACAAAGGAGGTAATACTCTTGATTGGTCCCGAGGGCGGCTTGAGTGAAGATGAAATAGATGTCGCGGAGAACAACGGATTCAAAGGTATATGCCTCGGACCCAGGATATTAAGGACAGAGACCGCGCCGGTGGCAGCTATTGCGGCCATACAAACGCTTTGGGGAGATTATCGTTAGGACATAGCCTCCTGCACCAACCACTCAACGGAGTTCATATCCGGTATCCAGGCGTTCTCTCCATTGATTATCACCTGACTCTTTACCGCGGTACCCAGATCCTGCTCATTGGTCTGTGCTTCTACCACATCTTCAGTCACACGCACCAAGCGGGGCATGGAGATAAGCTGTACCCCAATAAACGGACGCTTCGGATTATCTCCCAGGGTATTACATACCGCCACCCTGGCGCGCGGTCCAGGTTCAGTAGACGGAACCTCAACCAACTCTTCAAATGAGATCACTGGAATTTCAAGGCCTCGCCACACCTGAATACCAAGAAACCAACTCGGCATGCCTGGCGTTTCTCTAAGATCCCCTAGCCCCACAACCTCAGATACCGATGCGTTCGGCAACAATAGCTGCGCCTCATGCAGGGGAAGTAGTACGCCCCGTATCTCTATCTTAGCGCCTGCGTCTGTAGTCATTGCTTGCTCTCTTCCAGCACTTCCTGGATGGTCTCAATCAGATCGGTCTCTTGATACGGCTTACCCAGATAGCGCTTAACCCCAAGATCCATAGCCAATTTACGGTGTTTCTCTCCGGTACGGGATGTGATTATGATAATAGGTATATCATTCATCTTGTCAGAGTTGCGCATATTCCTCGCAACCTCAAAGCCATCCATACGCGGCATCTCGATATCCAGAAGCATCACGTCCGGATGTATATCCTGCAACATAGCCAAGGCCTCGACACCATCTTTGGCAGTCTCCACATCCATACCATGACGCTCCAGCAATCTGCCGGTAACCTTGCGTACGGTAATGGAATCGTCCACCACCATGATTTTGATCTTGTCTTCGCCTTTCTCTGGGGCGACCTGAACCGGCGCTTCTTCAACCTCGGTTGCGTGAGACGCACCCTTTCGCACGAGTGCATTGACGTCCAAAATCAACGCCACACGTCCGTCACCTAATATGGTCCCGCCGGTTATCCATCTTATAGTGCTTAGCTGAGGCCCTACGGATTTCACTACAATCTGCCGGTTTCCAACAACATCATCAATATGCATGGCGACGCGGTGTTTACCGGCGCGTACCAACAATATAGGTATGCGCTTTTTCTGTTCCGCAAGATTTGGCTTACCCTTACCCAAGAGCACACCCAGATATTTCAAAGCGTATTCCTGACCACCATATGGATACGTCTGGTCACCCTCATATAGGGAGATAAGATCGTCCCTGTTTATTCTGACCACCGACTCAATGTTGGTGTATGGAACCGCATATATCTCACCGTACACCTTAAGTAGAAGCGCATCGGTAATCGCCAGCGTCAATGGCAGGTAAACGATGAACTCTGTGCCATCTCCAGCAGTGGAATTAATATCCATTGTGCCGCCAAGCTGTTTAACCTCGCTTACGACAACATCCAGACCGACGCCGCGACCGGAGATCTGGCTGACGGAATCAGCGGTACTGAATCCATGCTCCAAAATAAATTGGGTAAGATCGCCCTCGCTCGCTTCCGCCCCGCTTGCCAACAATCCTGCCTTTTCAGCCCGTTCCCGGATAGCGGAAAAGTCCAGACCTCTACCGTCGTCAGATACCGTCAGGACCACGTCATTCCCGTCGCGGGCGAGGTCGATGGTAATGCGACCAACCTCTGGTTTATTTAGTTTCTTGCGCTTTTTCGGTTCTTCAATACCATGGGAAATAGCGTTTCTCAGAAGATGTTCCAGCGGCGCTGTAATCCGGTCCAGGATGCTCCGGTCCAACTCCATATCTGCACCCTTGATCACCAATTCCGCCTGTTTCTCCAACGGCTGACAGGTCTGACGTACTATACGCTGCAGACGCGGGACCAACTGATTGAACGAGACCATGCGGGTGCGCATGAGACCATCCTGCAGATCAGTGGTGATCCTGGATTGCTGCAACAACAGGGTCTCGGTCTCTTTTTGCTCGGATTCCAATATCTTGTTGATATTGCCAAGGTCACCCACTGTTTCCATCAGGCCCCTGGAGAGCTGTTGCATAGTGGAGAAACGATCCAGCTCTAGTGGATCGAAATCCTCGGCATCCCCTAACTTACCCTCTTCCCGGTCGCGTTCATAGCGGAACAGGATCTGCGCCTCGGTCTCCATATCTAACTTGCGCAACTGATCCCGCAGGCGATCCACGGTGTTCTTCATCTCCTCGATGCTATATCCCATGGAACCGCTCTGTTGCTCCAGGCGCGAACGGAAGATGCTAACCTCGCCAGCATGATTTACCAGCTTATCCATGACGTCAGGATTGACCCGCAGAAATTCTCGCCCGAAACGGCGTACCGGACGAGACATCCCTGACTCTTCAGCCTGGGCTTGCTCACCTACCTGAGTGTCATCTTCGTCATCTTGCTCCGCCTCCTTACGCTGCTCCGGAAACGGCAATACCTGAGCATCTTCATCTTGAGCAAGTACCTCTGGCTGCTCTTCAGGCTTCAGCTCTAGTTCTGGATCTAGTTCTGGCTCTGGCTCAGTATCTTCCTCAAGATTTATCTCTTCTTCAGGATTCAGCTCTTCATCTGGACCCGATTTTTCTTCTATTAGTTCTATTACTTCCTCAAGAACCGGCTCTTCATCAAATTTCAATTCCTCTTCGAGCTCAGGCCCTGCTACAAGATTTATCTCTTCGACAATCTCAGCCTCTTCCTCGATAACCGACTCTTCTTGTTCATCCAGATCAATCTTTTCTTCTTTTTCTTGTTTGGTCTTTTCTACCTTTTCCTGCTCTTCTTTTTTTTTCTGCAGCCTCAGCTGCTCATCTTGCTCCGTCGCATCTTCATCCAGAGATTTAGCGCTATCTGCCTCTCCAGACAAAATTGCCTTGATCTCGGCTATTGTCTCATCCGCAGCGTTGGTTTGTCCCTTGGTACTCACATCTTCAATCTGGGTCACCAGGTTGTCAGCAACACGTTGCGCCAAGGAGCGCATTTTACTGTTGTTAGTAACGGTTCCTGATTCTATACCGGCAATGAATGACTCAAAGACATGACTCAGATCGCCTATCTCTTGTATCCCGGCAAGCCTGGCACCACCTTTAAGGGTGTGCAATGTTCTTTGCAGTTCATGTACGGTCTGCAAGTTTGCCGGTTCTGCATTCCACGCATTCAGGGCATGGTCGACATCGTCCATCAACTCGACCGACTCTTCGAGGAAGATTGAGATGAGGTCATCATCCATCATCAGGGAATCAGATTCCGTCTCAGCCGTTTTTTGTTCTACCTTGGCAAGAGGAACCACTGGCTCAGGTTGCTCTTGCTTTATCTCTGGCTCAGCTCCTAAATCCGGTTCGATAACCGATTCTGGCTGTTGCTGTTCCTCTTCCGTCTCTTCTACTTCTGTTTCTTCGAACTCCGCCTGCAGTTCCAATTCATGCGGCATGATTTCGATGTTTTCCAGTTGTTCTTCTAATTCAAGCCCCTCCCCTTCTGGCTCTTCCAGCAATCCGGTAATCTCAATCGAGTCCTCATCCTGCTCAAACCCTAGTATTATCCCAGAATCTTCAAGCCCATCATCTTCATCTTCCGGCTGAATCAGTTCATGCGCTGCCTCAATATCCTGAAGCAGACTACGCCAATCAGGGATATCGGCATCAGGGACATTTATCGCCTGCAGGATAGCCTCAAACTGCTCGTCGGCCCTTTCGATCAATCCCAGCAAGGCAGCATCAGCAACCCTGTTTTGCTCTAGCAACTCGTTTACATAGGCCTCTAGCGCAGCGCTTACCTCGGCAATCGGATCAACACCGGCCATATGCGCGCTACCATGCAGAGTATGGAAGGCCCGGGATACATTATTATCGAGGTTACATACGCCACCCATCTCTTTACACGCATTCAGAAACGAATTGATGGTATCTATGTGGGTGCGTGACTCAGAGGTGAAGATATCCAGCAGCACCGGATCGAGAATTATCGGGCTATCTTCATTCATCTGGATGTCATCAATGCCGGAAAGATCGGCATCGACAGCTGCATCATCGGGTTCTTCTTCCACCTCTTCGTCTGGAATAGACTCGGATTCCACGATCTCCAGGTCAACGACCGTGGCCGAAGTCGGGGACGACGAGTAGTCAGGGGTGGCCAGCTTGTGGGCCATCTCAGCTATGGGTTCGACATCAATCTCCGGTTCAACACCCCTGGACTGATAGTCTATGAGTACCGGCAATACATCCATAACCTCTCTGAGCAGATCTGTAACATCGGTAGTAACATCCAGGGTCTTGTCTATGACCCGGTTGAGCAGATTCTCTATGGACCAGGCAAATTCACCAATGACCTTGGCACCGACCAAACGCCCACTACCCTTCAGGGTATGGAAGGATCTGCGGAAAGTTATCAGCGCATCCGTGTCCTCTACATTATCCAGCCATTTCCCCATATATTCACGAATTACCTCCAGCTCTTCCTGGGCCTCTTCAATAAATATCTCCAGAATCTCCGGATCTATCTCCTGCAGGCTTGGCTTTTCAGCAGATGGGACATGTTCCCGCAATATCTCTACATTCCGTTCTTCCCTAAAACGCACTACATCATCAGAGCTACCAGACGACTCTTTTTGTTCAGACGATGGCTCCATATCATCTTCATGGATAACTCCCGGGATAGACTCTTCACCTATGGCGCTGGCGAAATACTCTTCGTCCATTGCATCATCTTCGGTACCAAGACGTACCAGGGCCTCGCGGGCTACATCCAGTATTTCATTCTGGACACCACGGCCATCCGCAATGGTCTCCATGAAATATTCAATACTGGTAATTGCATCGGCGAATGCGTTAAGCCGCTGCATGTCCGGAATGGTGTTATTGGCAATCAACTCGTTTGATACGTATCCGGCGGTTGCGCGTAATAGTCCGGAGACATCAAACATCTTAAGCATTTCAAATGCGCCAGCAATCGCGTGAAAATGTTGCGGCACCTTTTCCAGTATCTGCGCCTTTTTAGGATCTTTTATATAGGCAAGAATTGCGTCTTTAATCTTGGCCATATCCACACTGGCCTCACGCACCACGGAATCAGTCAAACGCTCAAACTCGCCCTCAGGCAGATCCCGCTCGCTCCTCTGCTCATGCCCAGCTGCGCCTGTCTTGGAGATTATCTGAGTCTTAACAAAGCATGTCAGATTATCAAGAGAGGCCTCAACAAAGATTATATCTTCCGCTATCCCAAGCAGTTCTGACTCTTTAGTAACACCACCGGCGGTAGCAATCTCTTTTATCTTGTCCGCCTGTCTCTGCATGCGTTGACGCAGATCCTTATGGCCTATCATGCCTAGGGTGTCTGCGACCTTGCGCATCGGGATTTCCAATGCCTGCAGCTGTCCAGGGTCCCTATTTTTAGTGCGGATAAAAAGGTCCAGCACGTCTTTGATCTCGGCCAATTCAGCGCTAATGGCCTGACGCAAGGATTCCAGCAGCTCGGAATTTGGCAAGGCAAGACTCTCACGTCCCAGTTCAATCTGGCGCTTGCTTAAACCAATGCTATCCAGATCAAACTCCTGCTTTATCGCTTTGACCAGCTCATCTTCGTCCCTTACGCTGGCAACGTGATACAACAGATCCCGCAAGGTACTAACCGTGGGGGCCTCTGCTACATTATGCTCGCCCTCTTTGATAATCCGTTTTAGCTCACGGTCCACCTTACCGAACAGCAGCTTGATTGAGGTGTTTGGAGATTCGAGATTTTCCAGGGGTGCCGCCAAGGCCGCCCGCGCCACCTGGAACAGCCAGCGCACCTGGCCGGTATCTGATACCTCTTGTAGTTTTTCCAGTATAACCTTCAGCCCCTCAATGCCTATAACCGGGTCTGTATTATGGAACCATTTCAATAGGCAGAGGTGGTATCTGTAGCGAATCTTTTTGGCCAACTTTGGAAGCTTGCGACTACCGCCTTCCACCTTCTTTTCCAGACGGGCCAGCCTTTGTTCCAGTTCCGGTGCGGCCAACTCCGCCTCGGTAAATATATCCACGCCGCGAACGATGCGCAGATCGTTTATCAACGGCAGGACGAGCGTGGGATGATCCAGGGCACCTTCTTGCAGCTTTTCCATATAATCCGGCAAGCTAACCAGACTCTGCATCAGGGCATCTGCAGCATGCTGCATGTACTCTGATTCTATCTCGCCATTAGCAATGGAGTTAGCTACCGCCTCCATCTCCTCGGCCAGCATGGTTGCGCCGTATAACTCCAATATCCGCAAGGTGCCATGCACCTGATGCAGGTGTTTTCCGCATGACACCATCAACTCAGTATCACCGGCACCATCCATGTATTGCTCAAGTGCGTTACGGGCCTTCAGGACAACCTCATCCAGTTCGCCTTTAATCCACTTTATCTTGCTGTGGTCGTGAGTTTCACTCATACCTGACTCGCCATCCTTACCAGTGACAGTGTTGGTTAGATTGCCCTGATCATTCAGGCAGACGGAATCCTGCAACAGACTCTCTTAGCTCATCCGCCAAACCGGCAAGCATTCCAATGGATGTCGCGGTCTGGTTGGTACCATCCAGAGTCTGAGATGTGATTTCCTGAATGACGCTCATGGTGTCGTCGATCTTGTTTGCCCTGAGTGTTTGCTGTTGCGCAGAGCTGGCGATCTTTTGCGTAACCTCTGCGATGTGGGTCGAAACGCTTTCAATCTCCATCAGTGCGTCACCTGCATCCTCGGCAAGCTTGGCGCCAGCAACCACCTCTTTCGTTGTGGATTCCATGGAGCTAACCGCCTCACTGGTATCCGCCTGAATGGTCTTTACCAACGCCTCAATCTGTTTGGTTGCGTTACTGGAACGCTCTGCGAGTCGTTGCACCTCGTCCGCAACCACCGCGAAACCGCGACCTGCCTCACCGGCCATGGCCGCCTGCATGGCCGCGTTCAACGCCAAGATATTGGTTTGGTCAGCAATGTCGTCAATAATCTCAACGATATCACCGATCTCTTGCGAGCTTTCACCCAGACGTTTGATACGTTTGGAGGTCTCTTGAATCTGTTCTCTAATGTTATCCATACCAAGGATGGTGCGACGCACCGTGTCGGCGCCCTTGCTGGCGATCTCCACCGAGTGCTGAGCAACCTCGGCCGATTCGTTTGCGTCACTGGACATCTGGTCGATGGTTTCCGCCATCTCCTTGATGGCGCTACTGGCGGATATAATCTGTTCCGCCTGATGCTCAGACGCCTCGGCCAGATGCATGGCGGTCGCGCGGCTATCCTGTGCAGATGTAGCAACTCGCTCGGAGGTCTGGTTAATGGAAATAACCACGCCACGCAACGCCTCAATGGTGAAGTTGATGGAGTCCGCGATGGCCCCGGTTATGTCTTCTGATACCGTGGCGGACACCGTGAGGTCACCGTCAGCCAGGTCTCCCATCTCATCCAGCAATTTCAGAATAGCCTCCTGGCTCTTCTCATTCTGGGCCTTCAGCAGATCCTGATCGTCCCCCTTGTCTTTCGACATACTATTTTTGCGTATAACGAAGAACAGTACCGCGAGGAAAAAGAAGGAAGCCACCATACCGGAACTGGCTTTGAGTCCAAGAATAGATAGGCGTCCCGGCTCCTCAGCCAAGACACGCAAAAGACCTGTAGCAGCATCGCTCACCTGATCGGAATTACTGGAAACCTCACCTACGACATCAAGTGCAGGCAACATGCCAGGGGCGGCATCAATCATCTGATCTATATTTTTGTTCAGCGCATTAAACAGCTTTTCAGCTTCCTGCAACTTGGCGCTGGCCTCTTTGGAAGCGATGGCCTTTATACTAAGTCCGGCATCGCCCTTCTGTAGGGCGTTCATGGTCTTTCCAAAAAGCGCGGCATCCTCTTTGACTACACCAATAGCGGTTGCGGTTTTTTCTCCTCCGCCAAAGACCTTAGCAATATTTTTGCTTATCCGGTCAATAATGATTATCTGATCGGCCGCTGCCGCCATCTGGTCAGCATCTGCATTGGACGCCTTTAGAATATCAAACATCTCCTGGGAAAGTGTTTGTAGTTGCGGCACCAGTTCGCGTACCGACTTAACCAGAGACTGCATAGCCACAATCGAGTCCTGGTTCGAGATGATATTGTCGGCATTTTTACCTAATCTCTTCCAGGCCGCCTCAACCTTTTTCAATTCGGCCTGAGCCTCTTCCGGTACTGGAGGTATTTCCTGTTTGGGTACGCCTTCTTTCAACTCTTTAAGGTAGCGTTCAAAGGTATTTTTCGAGTCCTTCAACTGCGTGAAAGATCCAGCATCACCAACCACAGAGGTCAATGCATACTTTGCTATTCGTTCCGAAATAACACGAAGTTCAGCAGCACGCTGCTGATACGCCTTCTCATTAACATCCGAACTTGACGATTCGAAAAATATCCAAACCGCCAACCCCAGCATTAATATCGCACCAAATGCCAGCAACTTGGTAAATGGAGTTGAGGTCTGTTTTGCAGCCTTACCTTTCCCAGATCTTTTTTTCATTTCTCAAAATCTCCCGAGAGAGCTCAAAATGTTAATTTTCCACAGCAGCGTTCATTGCCGCCAGCTATCCACAAATTAGTATCAGGACGCTACTACCTGAAACTCTTGATCCTCTGCCAGCAAACGCATGCTCAATATTGGACACTGATCACCATCCACATCGTAAGCGCCAGTGACATAACTACTGATTGTTTTGTCAGCATCTAGCTCTTGTATAAGCAACTCTGTATTGAAATGACGCATACCGAATACATCTTCCACCATCAGGCCGACAAACAATCCTTCATGTTCTATGACCAAAACCCTGGTCTTGCGACCAATGGAGATCGGGCTACCACCCAGAAATTCCTGCAAATCGAATATCGGCAAGAGACTACCACGGACATTGGCCACCCCCCGCACCCAGCTGTACGCGCCAGGCACGGATGTAACGTATTGAGGGTAGTTAAGTATCTCTTTCACTTCACCCAGGGCGGTGAGCAGTCTTTTACCCAGGATGGTAAACAATACACCTTCCCAGAAAAGCTTGGTCTCTTCCTGATGCGGTATTGCAAAGGCGTGTTTGCGGCTCTGATTCTCGATTTCCTGCAGCAGCAGGATGATTTCATGGGATTCAGGCTTGGCAGTAGACATCATATAGTTCCGCTTAAATTCACGCCCCTAGCACAATCCTGATCTTGGATAAGAGGTCTTCTTTCTCAACCGGTTTGACAATGTACTCCCTTGCGCCCTGACGCAAGGCCCAAGTCTTATCGGTATCCTGGTCTTTAGTGGTAACCATGATTACCGGTATATCCGCCGTCTCTGGATCACGGCTAAGCTGTCTGGTGGCCTGAAACCCGTTCAAACCAGGCATTACCACATCCATGAGGACCAAATCCGGCTTTTCGCTCTTGGCTTGCTCAACCCCGGTCTCGCCCCTGTCCGCAAGGATCACACTGTAACCGGCACTCTCCAGAATAGTTTTGAGAATATGCAATTCAGTAGGAGAGTCATCAATAACCAGGATAGTCCGTCCTTGCGTATCTGAAGGGTTGTTCTCTGCGCCGCTCTCTGAAGCACCCTTGTTAGAAAATAATCTTCTCATAGCCTTTCACCAAAAATTATTCTTAAAGTTACTGCCAAGAAGATCACGCCGCCCTTGTAGCGTACTCACGAATCGCATCCAACAACTCATTCTTGGTAAATGGTTTAGTTAAATACTGCTCGGAGCCTACTATCCTGCCACGAGCACGATCAAACAAGCCGTCCTTACTCGACAGCATAATCACAGGCGTATGTTTGAATTCGGCATTATTCTTTATCAGGGCGCAGGTTTGATAACCATCCAGACGCGGCATCATTATATCGACAAAGATTACATCGGGTCGGCTATCGGCGATCATGGATAGGGCCTCAAATCCGTCTGTAGCCGTCAATACCTCACACCCAGCCTTCTTCAGCAGACTCTCCGCTGTCCTACGGATGGTCTTACTGTCGTCTATAACCATGACTTTCAGGCCTGAGATATTTTCAGGTTCGTTTTGCATTACCGCACCCCTTTATGATGCATAGCCAGCACTGAAAAATACTAAAGTTTAAGTGATCTTAAGTCTTCTCTGTCCAGCAATAGCGTACGCTACCGGTTCTTATATTAACCCGACAATATCCAGACCTTCGGTAACCCAATGTATCCCTAATGTCCATATGAATTACATATATAGCAAATATAATACTAGCGAACCATAGCAATTGATTTAAAATTCTGCAACAACTCATTGATCATACAGAAACATTCCCTTACCTGAAACAAGTATCGTTAGGTGGTATTTAACACCAGATCACACTTATCAAAATCTACCAAAATAATACCACTAATCCCTCATGCCAATCTCCAGATTATTCACTTTAACTTTCCATCAATAACGGATAATCGGGTAACATATGACCATGAGCATATCCCTTGGCATTGTGATGGACCCGATAGACGCCATCACCATATACAAAGACAGCAGCTTCGCCATGATGTTGGAGGCCCAATCCAGGGGATGGGATATCTGGTATATGGAGTTGGGAGATCTCTATCTACAGGGACATCAAAGCTACGGCCGGATGCGACAGCTTGAGGTCAAGGACGACAAAAGTTCCTGGTACAACTTTATTTCCGAACGCCAGGTCCCGTTAAAGGAACTGGACGTGGTCCTGATGCGCAAGGATCCCCCTTTCGATATGGAGTATATATACTCCACGTATATTCTGGAGTTGGCTGAGAAAGAAGGCGTTCTTATAGTCAACCGCCCAAGTAGCCTGAGGGATGCAAACGAGAAACTGTTCACCACCTGGTTCCCGCAGTGCTGTACCTTTAGCCTGGTCACCAGGAATCACCGGCAACTGATCGAATTCCTGCAAAAACATGAGGATATCATCTTAAAGCCGCTGGATGGCATGGGCGGGGCATCCATATTTAGATTGCGCACAGGCGATCCCAACACCAACGTAATCATCGAGACTTTGACCGCCCATGGCTCCAAATATGCCATGGCGCAACGCTACCTCCCTGAGATTAGCGCCGGTGACAAACGCATCCTGATGGTGGATGGCGAGGCCATCCCCTACGCCCTGGCCCGCATACCAAAGTCAGGCGAGACCCGCGGTAACCTGGCGGCAGGGGGCCGTGGTGAGGGGCGCCCTCTCTCCGAACGTGATCGCTGGATCGCCGCACAGGTCGGCCCCACCCTGCGCAACAAAGGAATATTGTTCGCCGGACTGGATGTGATCGGCGATTATCTCACCGAGATAAATGTAACCAGCCCCACCTGCATAAGAGAGCTGGATAAACAGTTTGGGCTGAATATAAGCGCCCAGTTACTAGACAAGATTGAAGAACGAATCAGGGCATGAAACACATTACAAAAGCCATAATTCCGATACTGCTGGTCATTGTCGGTCTGATCCCAGGCGGATGCGGACAACGGGAAGAGGTTATCACCACCCAGTTTATGGCCTTCGGCACCCTCGTGGACCTAAGCATTTCCGGCGTACCCAGAGAACAGGCCGAGGCCGCGACAGCGGCTATCGAAAAAGACTTTGCCTGGATGCATAAATCCTGGCATGCCTGGGATCCGGGTCCGCTGGGTCTGGTAAACCGACAGATCTCAGAAGGAAAGACCTTTGCCACCCCACCCTCGGTGCTGGAACTTATAAGACTGGGGACAAAGCTATCTATAGAGAGTGATCACCTGTTCAATCCGGCCATCGGCAAACTGATAGCCGCCTGGGGGTTTCATAGCAACGATCCTGCCGGACACCGTCCGCCGGAACCGGAAGAGATAACCGAGCTACTGCAACAGAATCCCCGCATGACCGATCTGGTACTGGATGGAATAAACCTGCACAGCACCAATCCGAATGTGGAACTGGATTTCGGGGCCTTCGGCAAGGGCTTCGGCATAGATCTGGCCATCGAACACCTGCGGCAACTGGGTATAAACAACGCGATACTGAATGCCGGAGGAGACCTGCGCGCCATAGGCTCGCCCCCAGGACGTTCCTGGAATATCGCCATCCGACATCCATCAGGCAAGGGGGTCCTGGCCGGCCTAGAGGTATCCGGTGATGAGAGCGTCTTCACATCCGGCGATTACGAACGCAACTTCAACTGGAAAGGCAAACGCTACCATCACATAATAGACCCGCGCACAGGATACCCGGCGACCGGCACCAAGTCGGTAACCGTAATCCATCCTGATGCGGCTACCGCAGACGCAGCCGCCACCGCGCTGTTTGTTGCAGGACCGGACAACTGGTACAAGATCGCAAAAAAAATGGGGATAAAATACGTCCTCCTGGTCGACTCAGAGGACAAGGTGTACATAAATCCAGAGATGAAAAAGCGGGTCACATTCACAACCGATCAGTTCGAAATTCTACTTAGTCCCCCGCTGACAGACGGAAGCAGCCGGACACATACCGCTAACAGATGAGTAACGCAGCCAACATCACCGCCGTAGACCGCCTGGGCCTGACGCTGTTTGTCGCGATCAGTTTGCATACCGTTGTAATCTTCGGTGTCGGTTTCGCCCTGGAACCCCCCAAACAACTTCCACCCGCAGATCGCACCCTGGAAATCGTGGTGGTGCACAACAAATCCGCCATAAAAGAGCCGGAAAAGGCGGACTTCCTGGCGCAACAAAACCAGGAGGGCGGTGGCACCAAAGAGAAGGCGGTACGCCCCACTACCAACAGTCTGCAACCCATAACCAAACAGTCAGATACCCCCAAAAGCGTCAACAGCCCAATGACACCGCCCTCTAAACCGGTATCCGCGCCAAAAAATAAACTGGTCAGCTCAAAAGAGCCATCCAGGAAAAAGACCAGAGATATACCGAAAAGTCCGGAAAAAAAGATCAGGAGACTGGACGCCGCCCAAATAATGGCCAGCACCGATCAAGAGATATCCAGAATCACCGCAGAATTCGACCGCAAGAGCGAAGCCTATGCCAAGCGTCCTCGCCGTAAATACGTCAGCGCCAGCACCAAGGAGTACAAATACTCCAATTATCTGGACGCCTGGCGCCGCAAGGTGGAACGTATCGGCAACATCAACTATCCAGACGAGGCCAGAAGAAACCAGCTGTACGGAAACCTGATGTTATCGGTGGCCCTGCGCGCGGATGGGACCATATACGAGATTGAAGTAAAACGTTCGTCAGGCCACAAAATATTGGACGATGCCGCCATAAGAATCGTGCGTTTAGCGGCACCCTACGCGCCCTTCCCGGACGAGATACGCAAAGAGACAGACATCCTGGACATAACCCGAACCTGGCAATTCTTAAGCGGTAATAGATTAATGGCGAAGTAAAAAAGAAATGTTGCGGGATCGTTATCCGCACCCGATACTATAAACCATGAACAGCAGCACTAACCTGACCAACCAATTTCTGATCGCCATGCCCAATATGCGTGATCTGAACTTTTCCCAAACGGTCACTTACATCTGCGAACACAACCACGAAGGCGCCATGGGCATAGTGGTAAACCGTCCGACCAATATCCACCTTAACGACATCCTGGAACAGCTGAACATCCCGGATCTGAATATAGAGATAGGCGAAGAGGCTGTTTACCTCGGCGGCCCGGTGCAACCGGAACGCGGCTTTGTCCTGCATTGTGACGACAGCAGCTGGGACTCCACCATGCGGGTAACGCCTGAGATCTCCGTAACCACCTCCCGGGATATTCTGGAGTCCATAGCAGCGGGCAATGGGCCAGGCAGTCACCTGGTAGCGTTGGGATATGCCGGCTGGGGCAGCGGCCAGCTGGAGGAAGAGATTTCGGCCAATGCCTGGCTGAACGGTCCCGCCGATTCTCATATCATATTCAATACCCCACCGGAACTCCGCTGGCGGGCAGCGGCCAGACTGTTGGGGATAGACATGGATCTAATGTCAGGCGACGCTGGACATGCGTAGGGATATAACTACAATAGCCGCAAACCCAGAGGCCCACACTATTTAATATGACGACCTTACTTGGATTTGACTACGGACCGGCCAAGATAGGAGTCGCCGTTGGTCAGACCATGACTGGTACCGCCTCACCCCTGGAAACCCTGCGCGCCATCCAACAACATCCGGACTGGGACGGGATTACCCGGCTGATCAGCACCTGGGAACCACAGGAACTGGTGGTCGGACTCCCCTTCAACATGGACGACACCGAAGCGGAACCGGCAGACAAGGCACGCCGCTTCGCCAGACAGCTCGAAGGACGCTATCATCTCAAGGTACACTTGGTAGACGAGCGTTTGACTTCGATTGAGGCCAGACGAACCTTATCCCGAAAACCGAAGAAAATAGAAGAACTGGATGCCATCGCGGCGCAACTGATCCTGGAAACCTGGTTAAGTGAACAAGACTAATTACTACATGCAGGCGCGTGAGATAGACAGCCTGATTAACGAGATGCATCAGGCCCTGAAGACCCGCCTGGAGATAAAAAACATAACCGATCCGGCTATCATAGGCATACACACCGGTGGTGTCTGGCTGGCGGAACGCCTGCACCAGATGCTGGATATTCAGGAACCCCTGGGCATCCTGGATATCTCCTTCTACCGGGACGACTTCTCCCGGATCGGGGTAAACCCCCAGGTGAGCCCATCCAACATACCCTTCGATGTAGACGAGCAACACATCATTCTGGTGGACGACGTACTCCATACCGGACGCACCATCCGCGCCGCCATGAACGAGATCTTCGACTACGGACGGCCTGCATCCATAACTTTGGTTACCCTAGTGGAGCGGGGAGGACGGGAACTTCCGATCCAGCCCAATGTAGTCGGCGTACGCCCACCGCTGAATCCTGGACAACACATAACCTTGACAGGACCGGAACCTCTGGCCCTGGTGATCGGCGAATCAAAACACGCGGCCAGAGACAACACCAAGGAACAAGGAAGCCCTGACAATGACTGAGAAACACAGCACCAATCTGCAACTCAGCCCCGACGGCAGGCTACGCCACTTCCTCTCTATCAATGGCCTGGGCAAAGAGCTGCTGACTGAGATCATGGATACGGCGGAATCCTTCACCGGCGTATCGGAACGGACGGTAAAAAAGGTGCCTCTGCTGCGCGGCAAGGTGATAACTAATCTCTTCTTCGAGACCAGCACCCGCACCCGCACCACCTTCGAGTTGGCGGCCAAACGGCTGTCGGCAGACGTACTCAGCCTCAATATCAACACCTCGTCCACCTCCAAGGGCGAAACCCTGCTGGACACCCTGCGCAACCTGGAGGCTATGCACTGTGACATGTTCATTGTGCGACACAACGACAGCGGCGCGGCCAACTTCATAGCCAGCCATGTGGCACCACACATCAGCGTCATCAACGCCGGCGACGGCCGCCACTCCCACCCGACCCAGGCCATGCTGGACATGTTCACCATCCGACGTCACAAGAAACAGATCGAAGGACTCAAGGTGGCCATAGTTGGGGATATACTGCACTCGCGCGTAGCCCGCTCCCAAATCCTGGCCCTCAACACCCTGGGGGCGGCAGAGGTTAGGGTCATCGCCCCCAAGACCTTGCTTCCAGCGGATGCCGAATCCCTCGGCGTCCAGGTCTTTCACGACCTGGAACAGGGCATAAGCGGCGTAGACGTGATCATCATGCTGCGTCTGCAAAAAGAGCGCATGGGCAATGCCATGCTCCCCAGCGAACACGAATATTTCCAACTTTACGGCCTGACCGATGAACGTCTGGATGCGGCCAAGCCAGACGCCATAGTGATGCATCCGGGGCCAATCAACCGCGGGGTCGAGATGACCTCCCAGGTAGCAGACGGTCCCAGATCGGTAATACTGCAACAGGTCAGCTTCGGTATCGCGGTGCGCATGGCGGTCATGTCCATGGCCATGGGAACAGCTAATACTGGAGCCAGAAAGAGATGATCGGGGCAAATAGAATCGCAATCATCAACGGACGCCTCATCGACCCGGCAAATAAGGTGGATGACAACAAAGACCTGTTCATTGAAAACGGCAAGGTATGCTCCGTCGGCCAGGCGCCAACCGGTTTCAAACCTGATCTTACCATCGACGCCAACGGACAGATCGTCTGCCCTGGGTTTATCGACCTCAGCGCCAGGGTGCGGGAACCTGGACAGGAACAAAAGGCGACTATCGAAAGTGAGACCAGAGCGGCAGCCAAAAGCGGCATCACCACCATATGCTGCCCACCGGACACCAACCCGGTAATTGACACCCCGGCCGTTGCCAGCATGATCTACAACAAGAGTATGGAGATCGGCCACGCCAGAATACTTCCCATCGGCGCCCTAACCCAGGGCCTGGAAGGAAGCCAGCTGAGCGAGATGGCAGCCCTCACCAAGGCCGGATGCCCGGTCCTCAGTAACGCCTACGCCCCTCTTGCCAACACCTTGGTGGAACGGCGCGCCCTGGAATACGCCGCCACCTTCGGGATCACCATATTCATACGCCCGGAAGATCGGCATCTGCGTAATAACGGTTGCGCCCACGAAGGTCTGGTCAGTTCCCGTTTGGGTCTGCCAGGGATACCAGAGGCGGCAGAGAGCGTGGCGGTAGCCAGAGACCTGGCGCTCGCAGCCCACACCGGCTGCGCCATACATTTCCACGCCCTCTCAACGGGAACCGCCCTACAGATGATCGCCGATGCGCAACAGAAGGGTCTCCGAATAACGGCCAACGTCGCTGCCCACCAGCTACACCTCACAGAAGAGTGTATCGACGAATTCAATAGCAACTGCCACGTCATACCGCCCCTGCGCACCCAAGCAGACCTGGAGCAGCTTAGAAAAGGCGTGGCCAGTGGAACGATCAAGGCCATCTGTTCTGATCATCAGCCCCATGACCCTGACGCCAAAGAGGCCCCTTTCCCGTCCACTACCCCAGGCATGTCGGCGCTTGAGACTCTACTGGGACTCACCCTAAAACTGGTGGAGGAAAGGGCAATAGATATGGCAGACGCCATCGCCTGTATCACCAGCGGGCCGGCAGAGATCCTCGGAGTACCGCTGGGACAGCTAAGCTTAGGAGCGGACGCAGATATCTGCATATTTGATCCAGGCAAAAAATGGCAACTCCAGGCAGACAATATGCTCAGCGCCGGCAAGAATACCCCGTTCCTGGGTCAGGAGTTTACCGGCCAGGTAACCCACACCCTGTTCCAAGGAAAGATCGTATATAAGGCATGAAAGATTTCTTATGACAGGCAAGGCAAAACCACATCACGCCACCATCTTCGTGGAAGAGTCTGAGATCCTCAGCCATGAGGCATTCGCAGGCGACCAATTTCTGCTGCGCGTTAAGGCCCCGCAATGCGCCGCCAAGGCCCAGCCTGGCAGCTTTGCCCATCTGCAATGCAGCCCGCAGAGACCGTTGCGACGCCCCATCTCCATTATGCGCGCATCGGCAACCGAGGGTTGGGTGGATTTTCTCTACAAAAGGGTCGGCAAAGGCACCAGTCTGTTGGCAACGCGGAAGGCAGGTGAAACTATAAATATCATGGGGCCGATCGGTACCCCATTTCAGATCCATTCCGAGCGCCCGCGTCCGCTCCTGATCGGCGGCGGTGTAGGTCTACCGCCCATGGTCTTTCTGGCAGAGAACATACGTCAGAACACGGACATAAAACCCTTTGTCATCCTGGGGTCAGAGGTCCCATTCCCGTTCCAACCACGTCCTTCGCAAACGGTTATAACCGGCATCCCGCAGGAGGTGATAGCAAGTATGCCGCTGCTGGAGGATTGGGGAGTCAACAACCGCCTCGCTAGTCTCAATGGATTCCCCGGCTGTTTTAACGGCTATGTGACCGATCTGGCCCGACTCTGGCTGGACTCTCTGGATGCCAAGATCCGTGATCAAATTGAGGTGTTCGCCTGTGGCCCCCACCCTATGCTGGAGGCCGTCGCCAGACTTTGCAAGGAGTACGACCTACCCGGCCAGGTATCGTTGGAAGAGTACATGGCCTGCGGCGTCGGGGCTTGTGCTGGCTGTGTGGTGCAGGTTGCAGAAGAAACCGGACCTGCAATGCGCCGCGTCTGTGTGGATGGGCCGGTATTCGATGCCAGGGTCGTATTCAGCGATTAGTTATTGGCGGGATTACCAACCCTCATCATTCACCAGAGAGACGTCGTCCATCTCCACTGCATACTGTTCCACATCACCGCTGCCCAGCTTGATCATCAGGCGCACCTCATTGGCCGAATCGGCATGCAGGATGGCGTCGTCATAGCTGATCTCACCCTCTGAATAGAGGGCATACAAGGCCTGATCAAAGGTCGTCATGCCGTGTTCAGTGGAGCGCTTCATCAAATCTTTCAGCTTGGTGATCTCGCCCTTGCGGATAAGATCGGCAGCAAGTGGTGTATTGATCAACACCTCAACCACCGGCCTCCTGCTCTTGCCATCAGGACGGCGCACCAGTTGTTGCGCCACCACCGCCCGCAGGTTCAGGGAGAGATCCATAAAGACCTGATTATGCCTATCCTCCGGGAAGAAGTTGATGATCCGGTCCAGCGCTTGGTTGGCGTTGTTTGCGTGCAGGGTAGAGAGACATAGATGTCCGGTCTCGGCAAAGGCTATGGCGTGTTCCATGGTCTCGCGGGTGCGGATTTCGCCGATCAGGATCACGTCCGGGGCCTGACGCAGGGTATTCTTCAGGGCGACTTCGTAGGATTCCGTATCTATACCCACCTCACGCTGGGTTACGATGCAGCCCGAATGATTGTGGGTGAACTCAATGGGATCCTCAATCGTAACTATATGACCACCACTGTTGTTATTACGGTATTCCAACATGGCAGCCAGCGAAGTGGACTTACCGGTACCGGTCGCACCCACAAACATAATCAGGCCGCGCTTGGTCATGGCCAGATCTTTTAGGATCGGCGGCAGTAACAGCTCCTCCGTGGTCGGGATCTCGTTTTCGATACGCCGCAGCACCATCCCGACCGAATCACGCTGGATAAACGAGCTTACACGAAACCGCCCCACCCCTTTTGCGCTTACGGCAAAGTTACACTCATTGGTGTTGGTAAACTCCTCGCGTTGCGCCGGGGTCATTAAACCGAAAACCAACTCCCTGGTCTGCTCTTCTGTCAACTTTGTCTTGGATATCGGAGAGATACGCCCATGCACTTTAATGCTGGGAGGCATGCCGACCGTAATAAACAGGTCAGACGCCTTCTTTTCACTCATAAGTTTGAGAATACCGTTAAAGTCCATCGCTATCTCCAGAACTGCTTTTTTCAGGCAATTTCATCAAGTAAACAGATCTTTATTCACCGCCCTGGCACGGGCATCCAGACGGCTGATCATACCTTTCTTCACGATCTCCTGCAGATGCTGATCCAAGGTCTGCATTCCCACCGCCTGACCGGTCTGGATAGCGGAATACATCTGCGCCACCTTGTCCTCGCGGATCAGGTTACGGATGGCCGGGGTTCCGATCATTATCTCCCAGGCAGCGGTACGACCACCACCAATCTTCTTTAACAGCGTTTGCGCGATCACCGCCCGCAGAGACTCCGACAACATAGAGCGCACCATGGATTTTTCACCAGCCGGGAACACGTCGATGATACGGTCGATAGTCTTGGCAGCGGAACTGGTATGCAAGGTTCCGAACACCAAATGTCCGGTCTCGGCCGCGGTCAGTGCCAAACGTATAGTCTCCAGGTCGCGCAACTCGCCCACCAGGATGATATCCGGATCTTCACGTAGGGCCGAACGTAGGGCCTCGGAAAACCCCAGGGTATCGCGATGCACCTCGCGCTGATTGATGAGGCACTTCTTGCTGGTGTGAACAAACTCGATCGGGTCTTCGATGGTCAGGATATGGGCATATTCGTTATCGTTCTTATAGTCCATCATCGCCGCCAGGGTGGTGGACTTACCGGAACCGGTAGGACCGGTCACCAATACCAGACCACGCGGCACATCCACTATATCCTTAAAGGTGTTGGGGCAGCCCAGGTCCTCCAGGGTCAGCACATTGGACGGAATGGTCCTGAACACGGCGCTGGCGCCCCGATCCTGATTGAAGGCATTGACACGGAAACGGGCCAATCCGGGGATCTCAAAAGAAAAATCGGTTTCAAAAAACTCTTCGAAATCCTTTCTCTGCTTGTCGTTCATGATGTCGTACACCAGGGCATGTACGACTTTGTGTTCCAGCTCCGGAACATTGATGCGGCGGATATCACCGTCCACCCTGATCATGGGAGGCAGACCGGCGGATAGATGCAGGTCCGATGCATTGTGTTTTACGCTAAATGCCAGCAGTTCAGCAATATCCATAGATTACACCCCAACCAGATACATTTTTAGAGTTTATTGTAGACGAGTCTCATAGTCCTTTAGAATTTATAAAGCCACGAGCCTTAGATTAAAAATAATCCTAACATAGGTGCAACAATATTACCGGAAACTAGCATGCTTTTGGTTTAATATCCCATTAGATATGTGAAAAACACCACCCTTTTGGCAAATATAAACCTAATATTCCTAGCAAGATGAACACAACCATTCAATCCAGACTGGAATCTGTCCGCAATACCATCTCCCAAGCCGCAACTGGATACCAACGACCTTTAGATTCCATACAACTTCTGGCCGTAAGTAAAACCAGGGATGCGGATGAGATCATGGCTGCATATAACTGCGGCCAAGCCCGCTTTGGCGAAAGTTATTTGCAAGAGGCCATAACCAAGATCGACCAACTCAAGGAAAAGGCTGCCATAGAGTGGCACTTTATCGGCAGGATCCAAAGCAACAAAACCAGATTGATCGCGGAGAATTTTGACTGGGTGCACAGCGTGTACAAGCTAAAACATGCCCAGCGCCTGAGTGAACAACGCCCAGACTCCATGCCGCCACTGAACATCTGTCTGCAAATCAACATAGACGATGAGGAGTCCAAGGGAGGAATATCGCCCGAGGATGCGGACGGGCTGATTCAACAAATCAGTCTGCTGCCAGGACTACAGCTTAGAGGGCTTATGACCTTGCCAGCGCCCGCGTATGGTATAGACGCGCAACGCATGCCGTTCCGATTGCTGCGTGAACTCAGAGACAGTCTGGCAACTCCCGCCCTGCCGCTGGATACCCTCTCCATGGGCATGTCGGATGACATGGAGGCGGCCATCGCCGAGGGCTCGACCATAGTGCGCGTCGGCACCGCCATCTTCGGACCACGCAATTACCAATAGCATATAAACAGCCTTCGCCTTGGCCTTAACCGCCGTTTGCGCGATAATTTTCAAACCCCAACTTTCTCAGGATCAAGCAAATAATGAAGACCAAGCACCTTGCCTTTATCGGTTGTGGAAACATGGCGGCCAGCCTGATAAATGGCCTGATAGCTGACGGTTACGACCCCAGCAACATCATGGCCAGCGATCCAGACGACACCAAGACCGCACACCTGTCCAGAGCCCTTGGCACAAGAGCGGCATCCGATAACACTGCAGCGATAGAATTCGCTGAAGTAGTGATCCTGGCGGTAAAACCGCAGATACTGCAACAGGTAGCCATAGCCATTGCCCCCGCTGTTCAAAAAGAACAACCACTCATCATCTCCATCGCCGCCGGGGTACAGGAACAAGACATTGAGAACTGGCTGGGAGGCAACATCGCCCTGGTCAGGACCATGCCCAACACCCCAGCCATGATTCGTGCCGGGGCTACTGTTCTGCACGCCAACCACAAGGTCAGCAACGATCAGAAAAATCTGGCTGAAACCGTGTTACGGGCGGTGGGTATGACCCAGTGGGTAGAGGACGAGGCACTGCTGGATACGGTAACCGCGCTATCCGGAAGCGGGCCAGCCTATTTCTTCTTGGTCATGGAGGCCATGGAGGCCGCAGCAGTAGAACTGGGATTAAATGAAGAGACGGCGCGCCTCCTCACCCTGCAAACAGCCCTGGGCGCCGCACGCATGGCCATGGAAAGTAGCGATACCCCGGCCACCCTGCGCGAGAAAGTGACGTCGCCCGGCGGCACTACGGAGGCGGCCCTGCAAAAATTTGAACAGGGCGGTCTACGGGATCTGTTTATTAAGGCCCTGACCCAGGCCCGTGACCGTTCCATCGAACTCTCCAAGATTCTGGGAGGCAAATGATGGGCAGCGGCTATCTAGCAAACCCGGCCATCTTTCTGATACAGATGCTGTTCGGATTCTATATCCTGCTGGTCATGCTGCGCTTTCTGTTGCAACTGGTAAAGGCGGATTTCTACAACCCCATTTCTCAGTTCATCGTCAAGGCCACCTCGCCAGCACTAACCTATCTGCGGCGCATAATCCCTGGGCTAAAAGGCATTGACCTGGCGTCTGTCGTGCTGATGTGGGCTCTAAAGGCGCTTGAGCTGACCTTGATCATTGCCCTGGTCGGCATGCCGGCCAGCATCATGGTCTTCGCCTGGGCCATACCAGGGCTTATTGATTTGGCCTTCGATGTATTCATCTACGCCATCCTGATCCAGGTGATTATGAGTTGGGTCAACCCGGGCACATACAATCCAGCGGTTGCCCTGATCAACTCCATTACCGAACCGGTGTTACGCCCGGCGCGTAAGATTCTGCCACCTATGGGAGGATTAGACCTGTCTCCAATGTTTGCCCTGATCGGACTATACGTCCTGCGGATGCTGCTATTACCACTGATTCAGCAACTGATAGGCATACCCATCAAATGAACGATGAGGGAGAAGGCTGGTTCCGCTGGGATGGTGATGACCTGCTACTCTCCCTCAGGGTGCAGCCACGTTCCAAAAAAGACGAATTTATCGCACCCCACGGCGACCACTACAAGGCACGGATAACCGCCCCGCCGGTGGAAGGCAAGGCCAACGACCATCTGGAAAAATTCCTGGCCAAGAGCTTCGGGGTGAAGAGATCTCAGGTGAGCATGCAAACCGGACAGACCTCTAGGAATAAGCTGTTTCGTATAAAATCACCCACCATGTTCCCAATCGCTGTAAATAGGTTATGATTAGGTATGCGGGTAAAAAGACAGGCAAAAACAAAAAAATGCATTATAATCATGGAATAATGTTCGCACCGTAATAAACAACTTTAAGAAGACTATGGAAGATTCAAACCTAAAAAAGCAGGTCAAGGCCTACGGAAAATGGAAACACGGACTTATCCGCACCCTGCACGAGTATCAGGATTGGCTGATAAGTAATGAGATGTCCGATAAGGACACGGACAATATCATCAAGGATACCGTTGCCTCTCTTAACAGCGATAGACTGACAATCGCCTTCGTGGCCGAGTTTTCCCGCGGCAAGACCGAACTGATCAACGCCATATTCTTCGCCCAATACGGTCGGCGCCTGCTGCCATCCACTGCCGGACGCACCACCATGTGTCCCACAGAGATGTTCTATGACAAGGAGACCAATAACGCCTATGTGCGCCTGCTGCCGATCGAGAGCAGACTCCAGGACACCAGCCTGAAGGATCTCAAGAAGGAAACCGGACAGTGGGTAAACTATCCTCTGGACCTGGATTCCCCAGAACAGATAGAAGACACCCTGCGCGAGGTGATTAAGACCCGCAGGGTAAGCCTTAGAGAGGCGGTACGTCTGGGGCTATACGATCCGGAACTCCACCCCCACCTGGAAAATCCGCCTGCCTTTGTCGAAATACCGCGTTGGCGCCATGCCATGATCAGCTTCCCACACCCGCTTTTGAAGGAAGGTCTGACCATACTGGATACCCCAGGCCTAAATGCCCTGGGCAGCGAACCGGAACTGACGCTCAACATGTTGCCTGCCTGCCAGGCGGTGCTGTTTGTCCTGGCCGCAGATACCGGCGTCACCAAGACCGACCTGGAGATGTGGCAAAACCACATTAAGGGGTTTCAGAACAACCGCAGACGCGGGCTTATGGTCGTACTCAACAAGATCGACTCCCTGTGGGATGACCTGTCCGGCACAGAGAGGATTGAGCGCGTAATCACCGGGCAGTGCCGCTCCACCGCCAGGATACTAGGGGTCAGTGAAAACGCTATCTTCCCTATCTCAGCTCAAAAGGGACTACTGGCCAAGGTGCGCAAGGATGAGGAACTGCTGACCAGGAGTAACCTGCAACAGTTGGAAGATCATCTAAGCAAAAACATCCTCACGTCCCGACACCAGATCATCCAGGACACCGTAATCTCCGATGTCAGCGATATGATTGAGACCACCTACGGCATGGTCTCTTCCAAACTTTCCGGCGTCCGCTCCCAGCTTGACGAGTTGCGCCAGATAAGCGGCAAGAGCATGGATGTAATTGAGGCCATGATGGAAAAGACCAGGGAAGAACAGGCCCTGTATATGAAGAACATCAACAGCTTCCAGGCCAGCCGCAAGGTGCTACAGAACCATTCCACAAAACTGCGCAAGGCGCTGGATATGGACCGGCTGGAAAAGAGGATTAAAAGGACCCGTAACAGCATGTCCGGGAATTGGACCACCATTGGCCTCAAAACCAACATGTACCAGTTGTTCGAGGAGATTCGCGCCGACATGAAGGTGGTCCAAAAGGAGAGCGAACAGGTAAGAAGGCTGATACGCAGCATCTATCAACGTTTCCAGAACGAACATGGCTTTACCGTTACCCAGCCCAAGATGTTCTCTCTGGTGCGCCACCTCACCGACCTGGATCTCCTGACCCAGGAGGCAGAGATCTTCCGCAACAGCCCGGTAACCGCCATGACCGAAAAACACTTTGTGGTTAAAAGGTTTTTCGTGGCAATGGTCAGCAGGGCAAGAGACATATTCTTCCAAGCCCGCCAGGAGATCAACGCCTGGATCAAGATCTGCCTAGAACCACTGGTGTATGAGATACACAATCACCACAACAACATCGAACAACACCTGAAAGATCTGAAAAAGATCAGTCAGTCACGCGATACCCTGAAGATCAGGATCTACGAATTGGAGCAGCAGCATCAAGAGATCTCGGAAGATCTGCTGGCCCTGCGCAACATGCATAGCAGACTGACCAATCTCTATGGATGGGACGGCGCTGACAGACCCAAACCACGCCTGGTGCAGGAAAACAGGGCCTAAGGCTGTCACTGCATGCTAAGCAATAGTTACGTCGCCTCGATGCAGTGACGCACCCGGATATTTCATGAAGACGGCACTACAAACAACAAATAACATCCCTTTGATAAGTTATATGAAATTTGACGCTTATTTTCACAATTACAGTTTATACCTGAACGAATTCAGGAAAAATCTGGCTGCCAATCTTGGCCGATCCCATTCAACCCATAGCTACAGCTATGCTTTTTCAAGTGATCAACCAACCTTGTTTGCCATATTTTCCCTGATCTTCATTCCCTTCATGAATTATCCGGGTTAGACTGCTGCGGTCATAAACTAATCCGTCTAAAGACCAAATGTCCGAGCAATTCCCCCCCGACTCTGTTGGGTTGGTAACACCACAAAAACAGGTATTCGATCAGCCGATCTCCCTGATCAGCGGTCGCTCCCTGCCCGGATATGAACTGGTTTACGAAACCTATGGCGAATTGAACCCTGCCAAAACCAACGCACTACTCATCTGCCACGCCCTCTCGGGCGATCACCATGCGGCCGGATTCTACCCTGGCGACAAGAAACCGGGCTGGTGGGATAGTTGCATAGGACCAGGCAAGCCGTTCGATACCAATAAATTCTTTGTGGTATCGGTAAATAATATTGGTAGTTGCAAGGGTTCGACTGGACCCAACACCATCAACCCGCAAACTGGGAATTTCTACGGACCTGACTTCCCCATAGTGACGGTAAAAGATTGGGTCAAGACCCAGCATGCCCTAATGCAGAGTTTGGGAATAGAACAGTGGGCAGCGGTCATAGGCGGCAGCCTGGGTGGCATGCAGGCCATGCAATGGGCCATAGATTATCCCGACCAGCTGCGGCACGCGCTGGTGATCGCAGCCGCTCCCAAACTGTCGGCCCAAAATATCGGCTTCAACGAAGTGGCCAGACAGGCCATTCTCTCCGACCCGGATTTTCACGGCGGCCACTTCTATGCCCACGACACCGTTCCCCGGCGTGGTCTGATGCTGGCGCGCATGCTTGGACATATCACCTATCTGTCCGATGACGCCATGCGGGCAAAATTCGGCCGTGAACTGCGCGAAGGACAACTGAAGTACGACTTCAACGTGGAGTTCCAGGTGGAGAGCTATCTGCGTTATCAGGGGCAGTCCTTTGTGAACCGCTTCGACGCTAACACCTACCTGCTGATGACCAAGGCCCTGGACTATTTTGATCCGGCCAGCGAATACGGGAACGACCTTGTTGCCGCCCTGAAACAGGCAACCGCCAAGTTCCTGGTGGTCTCGTTCACCAGTGACTGGCGTTTTGCGCCTGAACGCTCCAAAGAGATCGTAAAAGCCCTGATAGACGCCAAGCGCCAGGTCAGTTACGGAGAAGTCGAGGCATCCGGCGGGCACGATGCCTTCCTCATGCCGATACCCTACTACATGCAACTCCTAACCTCGTACATGAACGAGATAGACGAAGAGGTGCGGGGATAATGCAACGGCCCGACCTGGCAAACATAAAACAGTGGATCAAACCTGGTTCGCGGGTACTGGACCTGGGTTGCGGTGACGGCACCCTGCTCTGCATGCTGCGCGATGAGTTGGGTGTTAGTGGCTATGGACTGGAGATCGAACCGGACAATATCATCCAATGCATTAGCAAAGGGATAAACGTGATCCAACGCGACCTGGACGCTGGCCTAAGTGATTTTGACGAACAGTCCTTCGACTACGTCATCATGACCCAGACCCTGCAGGCGGTGCACTTTCCGGAGCGCCTGTTGACCGAGATGCTACGGGTAGGACGTGAAGGCATAGTAACCTTCCCCAACTTCGGCTACTGGAAGAACCGGCTACAGCTTGGATTCGGTGGCAAGATGCCGGTATCCAGAACCCTGCCAGCTCAATGGTATGACACCATGAACATCCATCTTTGCACGGTCAAGGACTTCGAAAACCTGTGCCGACTCCATGGCATCCAGATCCTGGATCGGATCGTGGTGGATCATGCACATCGGCCCAACATCAGTTTCCTCCCCAACCTGCTGGGGGAGATCGCCATCTTCCGCTGTCAACGTGGTGACAGCTAACCCATTGAACTTGCTGTCCAATAGAACTCTAAGATACAGATTCGATATTTTTAAAGATGATACTTATGAAAACACAGCGCAAGATTAGTCTCTTTCTGCTTTGCATCCTCATGCTCCTGGCTACATCCGCTACCGCGGAAAACAGCACCAGCAGTGGCGGCTACACCATCCACCATAACGCCTTTAAGTCCGACTTCCTGACACCGGAGATTGCCAAGACCTACAACATCCCGCGTAGTAAATTACGCGGACTGGTTAATATCAGCGTCCTCAAAGACAAACCCGGCGGCATCGGAACCCCGGTCAAGGCGAGTATAAAGATAAAGGCAGAACCTCTGGGTGGCATACCCAAAGATATAACGCTGAGGGAGATAGTGGAAAATGATGCCATCTATTACATCGGCGACTTTCCGGTGATCAATCGAGAGATAGTAAACTTCACCCTTGAGGTAACCCCGGAGGGTCAAGACAAGCCTATAAACGCACGCTTCAGTCAGCAATTCTATATCGACTGATATGCTACTGGACATAGCAGCAATCATATTAGGCTTCGCACTGCTGGTATGGGGTGCGGACCGCTTCATCGCCGGGGCCGCAGCCCTGGCGCGTAATCTCGGGGTCTCACCGCTGCTGATCGGGCTGACCATAGTCGGCTTCGGCACCTCCGCACCGGAAATCCTGGTTTCGACCATGGCATCACTACAGGGCAATCCGGGATTGGCCATTGGCAACGCCCTGGGTTCCAACATCGCCAACATAGCCCTCATACTGGGTGTCACTGCCATGGTTGCACCGCTCACGGTCAAATCCAACACCCTGAAGCGCGAATTCCCTATCTTGCTGGCGGTATGCCTGCTGGCCATGGTGCTGATGCTGGATGGATCGCTCGATCGCGTGGATGGGGTGATACTGATCCTGACGCTGGCATTGGTTATGTACGGCATGGTCCGTATCGGCATCAGCAGCCGCAGTAGTGATCCCATGCAGAGGGAATTCGATGCCGAGATACCGGAGGGCATGTCCACCGGGGTCGCCAGCACCTGGTTTCTGTTGGGCCTTACGCTACTTTTGTTAAGTTCACGCATGCTGGTCTGGGGCGCAGTAAACATCGCCCATGCCTTCGGCGTGAGCGACTTGGTCATCGGACTGACCATAGTGGCCATAGGCACCAGCCTGCCGGAACTGGCCGCAGGGGTATCCAGCGCCCTAAAACAGGAACATGACATCGCCATCGGCAATGTCATCGGTTCCAATATGTTTAACCTGCTGGCGGTCCTACCCATGCCTGGGCTGATTGCTCCCGGCAGTTTTAGCCCTGAGATTATGACCAGGGATATTCCGGTTATGATCGGATTGACCCTGCTCATGTTTATTATGAGCTACGGCTTTCGCAAAAACGGCAGAATCAGCAGATTAGAAGGGGTTTTATTATTCGCCGCTTTCATCACCTATCAGGGGATGTTATTTTTAGGTATACAAAAGATCATATGATGGCCAGCATGCACGACAAACTACTACCGGCAGAAGAATTAGAACGCCTCCAGGAGCTGGGGCGGGCCGTTGTTCGACATGAGACCGCTGCGGTACAGTCTCTGGAGGATCGCATTGATCAGGGGTTCGCACGCGCCTGCGGCTTTATGCTGGCATGCCAGGGCAGGATAGTGGTCCTGGGCATGGGCAAGTCTGGGCACATAGGCCATAAGATAGCCGCCACCCTGGCCAGCACCGGCAGCCCGGCATTCTTCGTACACCCTGGCGAGGCCAGCCACGGCGATCTGGGTATGATCACCGCCCAAGACGTAGTCCTGGCCCTTTCAAATTCCGGAGAGACTGCGGAACTGCTCACTATCCTACCTCTGATAAAACGCCTGGGTGTCCCCCTGATCACCCTGACTGGCAACCGCGATTCCAACCTAGCCAGGGAGGCGGATGTAAATTTAGACGTCAGCGTAGAACAGGAGGCATGCCCTCTAAACCTAGCGCCTACCTCCAGCACCACGGCCGCCCTGGTGATGGGAGACGCACTGGCCATTGCCTTGCTGGAGGCACGCGGATTTACCGAGGCGGACTTCGCAAAATCCCATCCTGGCGGAATCCTGGGACGGAGGCTGCTGCTGCATATAGGTGATATCATGCACTCAGGTCCTGCTGTCCCGCAGGTAAATAGTGATGCATCTCTGCGCGACGGACTGATGGAGATGACGGCCAAGGGCCTGGGCATGACCGTGGTCGTCGACCATGACGGCACAGTCATCGGCATATACACCGATGGCGATCTCAGGCGCACCCTAGATCAGGGCATAGACATACACAACTGCGGTATATCTGAGGTAATGACCAGCCCATGTCAGATGGCCCAGGCAGATATGCTGGCCGCCGAGGCACTACAGATCATGCAGAAAAAGAAGATTAACGGCATTCCGATAGTAGATACGAACAAACGCCTGATCGGTGCTCTAAACATGCATGACCTGCTGCGGGCAGGCGTGGTCTAACTGTACAAATTTAATGATGCAGATTACGGAAAAACTCAAACAGATACGCCTGGTAATATTCGACGTGGACGGTGTGCTGACCGACGGCAGTCTGATCATGGGCGATGACGGCCAGGAATATAAAGCCTTCAACGCCAAGGACGGTCACGGCATGCGCATGCTGCAAGACTCCGGCATAGAGATTGGCATCATCTCAGCCCGCAATTCCCTGGTGGTAGCCAATCGCATGCGAGACCTGGGCATCAAGCATGTCTACCAGGGACAGAGGGATAAACTCAAGGCCCTGGCCGAAATCAAAAAGAAGTTAAACCTGGAATCAGGACAAATCGCCTATGTGGGTGACGACTTGCTGGATCTCTGCATCATGCGCGAGGTTGGACTGGCCATAGCGGTACAAGACGCAACCAAAGCTGTGGCCGAACAGTCCGACTGGCAGACCTCCGCCCCCGGTGGCAAGGGCGCAGCCCGCGAGGTATGCGAAATGATCATGCAGGCGCAGAATACCTTCGACACCATCATGGACAAATACTGACCGGGACAACAATGGGACAGAGAAACCTGATAATCGGCGCCATCCTGGCCATCCTTGCCCTAGGCACCAATTGGCTGGTCTCAACAACATCGGTGGATGAACATAAAAGTTTGGCTGAAGAACACAAGATGGACTACTACCTAAAGGACTTCACCACCACCCTTATGGGAGTAGATGGAAGACCGGATAAGAGACTAAGCGCAGACCGCATGATCCACTATCCAGATGACGACTCCACAGAACTTGAAAAACCGCACATGACCACGTTCGAAAACAACATACCTAAGTGGAATATAAATTCCGAGACCGGTTGGCTCTCAGGTGATGGTGAACTGCTGTTGCTCCAAGGCAAGGTGATCATGGATCGGCCCAAGACTGCCGATGCCAACCCGGTACATATCGTTACCCGCAATCTTAGAGTGCAGCCGAAACAAAACTATGCGGAGACCGATGAGTCGATTACCATTAACGAACCCGATAACCACATAACATCCACAGGGATGCAGGCATGGTTAACCACGCCCATGCGGATCAAATTTACCGCCAATGTAAGAGGTAAGTATGAGGTCAATTAACAAGGCACCATCGCTATTTATAACACTATTACTGATCTCCCTGCCATTTGCAGCTGCCGCCCTGGAAAGCGATGTGGACAAACCCATTGAGGTAGAGGCGGATAGCGTAGAGATCGACGAGGGAAAAAACACCAGCACATACAAGGGCAATGTAATTCTTACTCAGGGAAGCATAAAACTTACTGCTGACAAGGTGACGGTCATACAACACGAAAACAAATCCAATCAGGTAAAGGCGTATGGCAGTCCGGCTCGCATCACCCAGAAAGCCAGTGGCAGCAAAAAACCGGTAACCGGCAGAGGTTCCCGCATTGAGTATGATGTCGACAGTGACTTAATGTATCTAATTGGAAATGCTGTGCTCACTCAGGACAGCGATACATTCAAGAGTGACCGTATAGCCTACGATCGCAAAAAATCACTTATCAAAGGCGGCACCAGCGCCAAGGGAAGCCAGCGGGTTAAAGTAACCATAAAATCAAATAAGAAGAATTAAGAATAATGAGTCAGTTAGCCGCAGTCGACCTGGAAAAACACTATCGTACTCGCTCCGTTGTCAAGGGAGTTTCCCTGACGGTAGCAAATGGGGAGGTAGTAGGGCTACTTGGCCCCAATGGCGCAGGCAAGACCACCAGCTTCTACATGATAGCAGGCCTAATCCCTGTGGAGCATGGCTCAATATATCTTGGGCAAGAGAACATCTCCCAACTATCCATGCACCAACGCGCCAAGATGGGACTTAGCTATCTGGCTCAGGAGGCATCCGTATTCCGCAAACTGAACGTGCATGACAACATAATGGCGATCCTGGAAACTAATCCAGAGCTATCCAAAGATCAACGGGAAAACCTTTGCGACAAACTGCTGCATGACTTCAGCCTAGAACATCTACGGGAAAATATCGCCATGGGGCTGTCCGGTGGCGAACGCAGACGCCTGGAGATAGCGCGCGCCCTGGCAGTCAACCCCAGATTCATACTGCTGGACGAACCATTTGCCGGGGTTGACCCCATATCGGTCGTGGACATCCAGAAGATAATAAGACAACTGGCAACACGTGGCATAGGCATCCTCATAACCGACCACAATGTGCGTGAAACCCTAGGTATATGTGACCGCGCCTACATCATCAACGAAGGCAAGATCATCGCTGAGGGTGAGCCCGAGGCCGTTTTGGACAACGAAGAAGTACGCCTGGTATATCTGGGCAAGAATTTCACCTTATAGTCAACAAAGCACACCATTCCACGCAATTCAGGCTGTAACTAGCAGATATATCCCACAATATGTCACGCATACCGCATTTTTTTGAAACAAATAACCACTTCTCCAAAATGGCCGGAACATAAAAAGTTGACGCATTATTGATCGACATCAGCCGAAGGCGAAATATTTTTCCATCTTTCCACTGCACCTGAGGCGCAGTTTTGACTAGAATGAAGATGTGAGCACATACAATTTATATACCAAATTTCTTTATAGCTATACCACATGAAGCAGACACTGCAGCTTCGCCTTGGGCAACATCTAACCATGACTCCTCAACTGCAACAGGCAATCCGCCTGCTGCAGCTCTCCACGCTCGACCTGCAACAGGAGATCCAAGAGGCACTGGAATCAAATCTGATGCTCGAGACAGAAGAGGATGCGGTCCGCAAAGAGCAGATGTCAGACAGCTATGAGAGCGCAGATACGGCGGAAGAATTCAAGCTGGACAGCAGCAACGAGAGAGAAATTGACCCTGAGGCCAGCAACCTTCCTGAAGAATTGGCGGTAGACAGCGCTTGGGACGACATCTACGACAGCATAATCCCGCCCTCATCTGGATCGACCCAAAGCAAAGAGAGCAGCAATTCCGACTACCTAACCCAGTACAGCAACGCACAAACCCTGCATGACCATCTTACATGGCAGATGCAGCTCACCCCGTTCAGCGACACCGACCGGGCGATAGCAACCACCATCATCGACAGCATTAATGATGACGGCTATCTCTCCTGCGACCTGGACGACATCCTCCTGGCGGTTGCGGACGAAGAGATCCAGATCGAAGAGGTGGAAGCGGTGCTACACAGAATCCAACGCTTTGACCCTCCTGGGATAGCGGCCAGAGATCCAAGAGAATGTCTGCTATTGCAGCTGTATCAACTGCCTGGAACCACAGAATGGCTAAGCGAGGCCATTGAACTGATAAAAGACAACTTCGACCTGCTGGCGCGCCAGGACCACAACCAGATAAAGCGACGCCTCAAGATAGATGATGAGGATCTTAAGCAGATAACCAATCTGATCCGCTCCCTCAACCCCCATCCCGGGACATCCATCGCCGAGGCCGAAGCAAGATATGTAATACCTGACGTATTCGTAACCAGGAGAGGTGGTAAATGGCACGTTGAACTCAACCCCAGCACCACACCCAAGCTCAGGGTGAACTCAGAGTACGCCAACCTGATAAAACGCGCTGATCAGAGCGATGACAACAACTATCTGAAAAACCACCTACAGGAGGCCCGTTGGTTCATCAAGAGCCTGATGAGCAGAAACGACACCCTGTTGAAGGTCGCCAGCAAGATCGTGGAATTTCAGCGTGGATTCTTCGACTATGGGGAAGAGGCAATGCGCCCCCTGGTGCTGCGGGATATTGCGGAAGCGGTGGATATGCACGAATCCACCATATCCAGGGTCACCACAAATAAGTACATGCACACCCCGAGAGGCACACTGGAGTTTAAATACTTCTTCTCCAGCCATGTAGGAACAACCGGGGGTGGAGAATGCTCCGCCACGGCAATCAGGGCGCTTATCAAAAAACTGATAACCGCAGAGAAACCAAATAAACCTTTAAGTGACAACAAGATAGCTGACATACTGGGAGAGCAAGGCATAAACATCGCCCGCAGAACAGTTGCCAAATATCGAGAAGCAATGGGCATACCGCCCTCAAACGAAAGAAAACGTCTTGTATAGACGCCAAAACCAAGGAGTAAACCATGCAGATTAGTATTACAGGTCACCACATCGACATCACCAAGGCCCTAAAAGACTACGTCGAAACCAAGTTCGAACGTCTGGAGCGCCATTTTGACCAAGTAACTAATGTTCATGTTGTTCTCAGCGTGGAAAAAGTTCGCCAGAAGGCGGAAGCTACGCTACATTTAAACGGCGCGGATGTATTTGCCGACTCGACTCAAGAGGATATGTATGCTGCAATTGACGATCTGGTAGATAAATTGGACCGACAAGTAAAAAAGCATAAAGAGAAAAGCACCAGTCACAAAAACGGTGCCAGCCTAAAAGACCTAGGTCAGGCCGAGGCCTAAATCTCAAGGGCCTATTCACACTAATTGGATTATTGGAACTGTAAAGTGTTTTCCGAAGACTTCATCAACTCAGGGCGTATAAGCTGTAGAAACCCTGCGGCCAGCAAGAAACGCGCACTCCAAAGCTTGGGGGAACTCCTCGCCCAATCCACCCCAGAACTTAGCCCCGATGAAACATTCGATAAGTTACTGGAACGTGAGCGCCTGGGAAGCACCGGACTGGGGCATGGCATCGCCTTGCCCCATGCCAGGGTTGCCGGTATAGACAAGGCGTATGGGGCCTTTATCCAACTTGAAGAGAGTGTGGATTTCGATGCCATTGATAATCAGCCGGTAGATCTGATATTCGGACTACTGGTCCCGGAGTCCGCAACCAAAGAGCACCTGCAGCTGCTGGCCCATCTGGCCTCCATGTTCAGCAATTCCGGATTCTGTGAGAAGCTGCGCCGGGCCACGCAGCCGGAAGAGGTTATGCAACAGATAGACCATTGGAAAAAAATCGAGAACAGTACATGACAGATGCCACCACAGGCTATCTCGTATCGACGCTGCAGGATACTCTGGGACTAAAATGGCTGGCTGGTAAAGAGGGGCGGTTCAAAAGCCTGCGTGGTGATTTCCCAGAGGCGGAACAGCACGGGTCCGCCGGTCTTATGAATCTGATCCATCCCTACCGCATCCAGATCATAGGACCAGCGGAACAGGCCACATTCGACGGCATGACCCCGCAAAAAAAGCAAAAAACCTTAGAAAAACTATTTCAAGCCCAACCGGCAGCGATAATCATCGCCGCAGGCGCCAAGGCGGATAATGATCTGATAGCGGCCGCAAACGATAACGCCATCCCCCTGCTGAAATCACCTCATAATGACAATCTTCTACAAAACTCCCTCCAATACCACCTGACACACATATTGGCGGAACGCACGGTTGTTCATGGTGTATTTATGGCGGTATTCGGGATGGGCGTGCTGGTCATAGGCGACTCCGGCATTGGTAAAAGTGAACTGGCGCTGGAACTAATAACCCGCGGCCATATGTTGGTGGCGGACGACACCCCGGAATTTGCCAGAATCGCACCAGACATCATCAGCGGCCACTGCCCACCCCTACTCCAGGACTTCCTGGAAATCCGTGGCCTGGGGCTACTCAACATAAGGAGCATGTTCGGCGACAGTGCCATCAAACAGAGCAAATACCTCTCACTAATCATCCACCTTAAACGCATGCAACCCCAAGAGATGAATATGATCGACCGCCTGTACGGCAGCTTTTCGGAATATTCTCTCCTGGGCCTGAATCTACCTGAAGTAACCATACCGGTCGCCCCCGGCAAGGAAATCGCCATCTTGGTGGAAGCGGCGGTACGGCAGTACACACAAAAACTGCATGGTTATAATGCCGGAGATGATTTCATCCAACGGCAACAAAAGGCTATTGAACAGGCCAAGAGTAACGGCTAACATCCCCCTTCTTTACCGTCAACACACCGCAATTTAAGAAAACAGATCACAAAAGACATAGCCAATGGATGTCGACAATAAAATCAGGCTAGTCATAGTTTCTGGACTCTCTGGGTCCGGCAAGAGCGTCGCCCTGCATACCCTGGAAGATATCGGTTATTACTGTATCGATAACCTGCCCATGTACCTGCTCAAGGCGATGGGCAAAGAGTTGAGAGAGCAGCGAGAATCAAGTTACAACAAGATAGCCGTCAGTATCGACGCCCGTAACCGGACCAACGACCTGCAGCAACTGCCTGGACTGGTCAAAGAGATGCGTGACAACGGCATTCATGTACAGATGATCTTCCTTGAGGCCCAGGACGATGTCCTGCTAAGGCGCTTTAGCGAAACCAGGCGCAAGCACCCCTTGAGCAATGAAGACCGCTCCCTGTCGGACGCCGTACGACTGGAGAGAGAGATTCTTGAACCATACCTTAGCGGCAGCGATCTGCGCATAGACACCAGCAGGACCAATCAACACGAACTGCGGGATCTGATACGCGCACAAATAGATGAACGCAAACAACGCAATATATCCGTGCAGTTCCAGTCCTTCGGCTACAAGCACGGCGTTCCCAGAGACGTAGACTTTGTATGCGATGCACGCTGCCTCCCCAACCCGCACTGGGAAAAAGAGCTGCGCTCCCTCACCGGCAAAGACCAGGAGGTGGCAAACTTTCTGGAACAAAGCCATCTGGTGCACCAATTAAAGAACGATCTCATCGGCTTTCTTGAACGCTGGATACCGGTCTTCGAGGCGGATGGACGCAACTATCTGACCATCGCCATCGGCTGTACCGGCGGACAACATCGCTCAGTCTATCTGGTAGAACAGTTATCCGCGCACTTTCGCCGCTCAGGACGCGACACCATTACCAGACACCGGGAACTACCATGAACGTCGGCCTGCTGATCATAACCCACAACAATACCGGCAGAGACCTGCTGGACACCGCCACCAAGATATTCGGCCAATGTCCTCTGCAAGCGGCGACCATAGATGTCCCATATGATGGCAATCCTGATCAACTCAAAAAAGAGGCGTCGGAACTGGCCGCAAAGCTGGACAGTGGGGCCGGGGTGCTGGTGCTGGCAGACATGTATGGCTCCACCCCATGCAATATCGCCAAGGCAATCTGTCAAAAAGGCCGGGTCAATGTTCTGGCAGGCATTAATCTGCCCATGCTGGTTAAAATATTCAATTATGCCCATCTCAACCTGGATGCCATGACCGACAGCGCCAAAGAGGGCGGAATAAAGAGCATCATCGAATGCAAGCCAAAATAGCGCAGATACACCGCCCATGATTAAACAGCAGATAGAGATCATCAACAAACTTGGACTGCATGCCCGTGCCGCCGCCAAGTTTGTAACTTGCGCCAACGACTTCAAGAGCGAGGTATTTCTCAGTCACAATGGACACGAGGTGAACGGCAAAAGCATCATGGGGGTTATGATGTTGGCAGCATCCCAGGGTACAAACGTCAGCATAAGCGTTGACGGGGAAGATGAAATCGAGGCCATGGCAGCATTGATCGAACTGGTAAATAACCGGTTTGGTGAAGACAGCTAAAGGGCATGATTTAAATAAAAAAATCGTGTTATCCTAGTCGTCAATGGACGCACTGATAACGGCAAACCAAATCAATCACTACTACGGTTCTTACCACGCGGTTCAAGGGCTGTCACTGGAACTAACACGTGGTGAAGTTCTGGGACTGCTGGGCCCAAACGGCGCCGGCAAAACCACCAGCATGAATATCCTGAGTGGTAACATCACCCCATCCACAGGGTCCATCCGGCTAAACGGCGTCGACCTGCTTGAGTCTCCGAGACAGGCCAAGGCGGGACTCGGGTACCTACCGGAACAACCACCGCTGTACCGCAATATGACCGTGGCGGAGTATTTAAGATTCTGCGCCAAGCTGCACCACATACCAAGATCAGCAATCCCAAACGCCGTAGCGGAGGTGATGGAAAAATGCGGGCTGAAAGATATGGGCAAACGTCTTATCGCCAACCTCTCCAAAGGCTATCAGCAACGGGTCGGTATCGCCCAGGCCATTATCCATAAACCGGCCATCATCATCCTGGACGAACCTACCAGCGGCCTGGACCCAAATCAGATCATAGAGATCCGTAACCTAATCAAAGAACTCGGCAATGAACACGGTGTGATCCTGTCGACCCACATCCTGCCGGAGGTGCAATCCATCTGTAGCCGGGTATTGATATTGAACAAGGGCCGCATCGTATTCAGTGAAAACATCTATGACATGGAACATGATTCGCCTTCCACCCTGCTGCTCCGATTTGAAAGACCACCGCAGCTGACAGAACTGTGCGCCATCCCCGGGATCACAGCCGCATCCGACATGCAGAAAGGGCAAATCCGGGTCACACTGGCGGCGGATGCCAGCCTATCCAGAATCTCGGAACAGATCGTCCATCATGGCTGGGGGCTAAAAGAATTGACTCCGGAGCGCAATAGCCTGGAACAGGTCTTCACCAAACTAACCACGGACGAGGTAATCTGAGCATGCGCGCCATCCTGATGCGAGAACTACGCAGCATGTTCCTCTCGCCCTTGGCCTGGGTACTGCTGGCGATGGTGCAATTTATCCTGGCCTGGATATTCCTGGTCCAGTTGGATGAGTTCATGCAGGTGCAACCCCACCTGGCCAAATTTTCCTCGCCGCCCGGGGTCACCGACCTAGTAGTGACTCCGCTGCTGAATAGCGCCGCTACCATCATCATGTTTCTGATCCCCTTGATGAGCATGCGCCTGCTGAGCGATGAATATAAAAACGGGACCTTCACCCTGCTGGCATCGGCACCCATCTCCAAGACCAGTATTGTCCTGGGCAAATTTCTGGCCCTGGTAATATTTCTACTGCTCATCCTGACCGCAACCGCCTCCATGCCCCTATCCCTACTACTGGGTGGCAGTCTGGATCTGGGAAAACTGTGCGCAGGAATCCTTGGGCTGGGTCTGGCCCTGGCCGGTTTTGGCGCCATCGGCCTGTTCTTCTCCAGTGTTACCAGCCGCCCTGCGGTCGCCGCTGCCGGGACCTACGGTCTGTTATTGTTTCTCTGGCTGATAAATCTGGCCTCGGGCGCCGAGGGCAATGGCAGCGCCCTATTTGCCTGGATATCCCCCATTACCCATCTGCATAGCATGTTTTCCGGTCTGATAAGAAGCAGCGACATGGTCTACTTTCTGCTGTTGACGGCGGGCTTTGTGATCCTGAGCATAAAACAGCTGGATAGCCGCGGTAACAAGTTATGAGGCTGTACAGATGAGACTGAAGCAGAAACTGCTAACCAACCTGAACAACCTGCTGTTCTATATTCTGTTCGCAGTTGTGGTGGTGCTATCAGGCTGGCTTGGCAACCGCTACGTTCAGGTGTGGGACCTGTCGGCGGGGGGACGCAACAGCCTCTCCCCCACCAGTCAAACACTGTTATCGCGCCTGGAAGGACCCCTGCACATAACCTCCTTCGCCCCGGAATCTCCAGAGTTGCGAAACAGCATCCAAGAGATCATAGACCGCTACCGGCGTTACCGCCCGGATATCCAATTCGAGTTCGTGAACCCTGACCGGCAACCGGAGCTGGTACGGCAACTCGGTATCAAGCTCATGGGGGAGTTGCGTCTGGAATACCAAGGCCGGGCTGAAAACCTCAGCACCATCAGCGAAGAGGCCATGAGCAACACCATCCAGTTGCTGCTACAAGACGGTGAGCGTTGGATCGGCGTGGTTGCAGGACACGGCGAGAGAAGCGCGGATGGCCGCGCCAACCATGACCTGGGCGCGTTCGGGGACGAACTGAGGCGCAAGGGCTACAAACTGCAAAATATAAACCTGTCGACCCTGACCGAGATCCCGCAGAACCTATCCCTGCTGATCATCGCCAGCCCCCAGGTCGACTATCTGGAACAAGAGGTGGATAAGATCATCAGCTACCTCGACTTCGGGGGTAATATGTTGTGGCTACACGACCCCGGACCAGATTACGGTCTGGACAGATTGCGGCAGAAACTTGGCCTAAAGGTCCTACCCGGAACCATCGTGGATGCCAACGCCTCCTCCCTGAAGCTGCAAGACCCGACCATGGCGCTGGTGACAAGCTACCCGGAGCACCAAGCCACGACCAACTTTAACCTGGTCACGGTGTACCCCCACGCAGCCGCCATAATGGCCATAGGCGAGGCCGGATGGGAGCCGACTCCCCTGCTGCGCACCCTGGAAGGATCCTGGAACGAGACCGGACCAGTCAAAGGCCAAATCTCACGCAATCAGGAACAGGGGGAGATCGCCGGCCCCCTGAATATCGGCATCGCCTTCACCCGCAAACAGGGACAGAAAGACCAGGTCGTGATGGTGGTGGGTGACGGCGACTTCCTGGCCAACAGCTTTCTGGGAAATGGCGGCAACCTGAACCTGGGGCTTAATCTGGTACGCTGGCTCACCAGCGACCTCAAGCTGCTGGACATACCGGCCAGGACGGCCCCCGATCTGAAGCTGGACCTTTCCCATGCCGCCAGCACCATAATCGGCCTTGGATTCCTGCTGGCGCTGCCCCTGCTGTTTATGGCTGCCGGTGTCATTATCTGGTGGCGACGCAGGCATCTGTGACGTGAGACGGCAGCTCCTGGTAAACGCATCGCTCCTGATCCTGGCGCTCATGCTGGCAAGCATGGTATGGCTCAGCCAGGAACAGCAAGCAGAGGAAGATAAAACCATCCCCCTAACCGACCTGACACCGGAGCAGATAACCCTTATCCAGATAGAAAACCACAGTGGACCCGGCATCCGCCTGGAACGCACCGCAGACGGCTGGGAGATGACCCAACCATCTAAGGCAAAGGTAGACGACACCAAGATAGAGTATCTACTCGGCATCACCCAGGCGAAGAGTATCCGCAGATTTGCGGCCCCACAAGACCTGAAAGAGTACGGGCTGAACCCGCCCCTGGCGGTCCTGATCCTAAACCAGACCCGCATTGAGATGGGTGAGCTGCACCCCATGAACCAGCGCCGCTATATGCACGTCGGAAACCAGATCCATCTGATCAATGACCGTTTTCCCCATCTCCTACAGGCGCCAGCCGATTATTACATACCGACTAAGTCACCTTAGCCGCGCTAATTATTACCATGGCATTTATCGGTATTTTTGTTAGTATTACCAGGGTCGTTTATCTGTCTCACTTAAACATCAGCTGATGGACCGGCGAGCACAAGAAAAATATAAGCATAATGCCTGAGCTGCCAGAAGTTGAAACCACCAGACGGGGAATCGCCTCCCACATAGAAGGTCACAAGGTCTGCTGCATAGCGGTGCGGCAACGGCAGTTGCGCTGGCCTATCCCTGTACGGCTCCAAACCATAATCTCCGGTCACAAGGTCAACAAGGTCGAACGGCGAGCAAAATATCTGTTGCTGCGTTTTGGACACGGCACCCTGATCATGCACCTGGGCATGTCCGGCAGCCTGCGCATCGTACCCCGCGGCAGTGAACCGGAAAAACACGACCACTTCGATCTGGTCTTCGCCCGCACCTGCCTGCGCCTGCGGGACCCGCGCAGATTCGGCGCAGTACTCTGGACCAGAGACGACCCGCTGCAACATAAGCTGCTCAAACACCTGGGACCGGAACCATTGAGTTCGGCATTCGACGGAAAATATCTGCACCAGGTCGCCCAGAAGCGCAAGGTTCCGGTGAAGGGCTTCATCATGGACGGGAAGGTCGTAGTGGGCGTAGGCAACATCTACGCCAATGAATCCCTGTTCATGAGCGGCATCCACCCCAAGCGCCCCTGCAACGAGGTGTCGTTGGATGAGTATGAAACCCTGGCTGGCCACATCAAAGATGTACTCAAAGCCGCCATCAAGCAGGGAGGCACCACCCTCAGGGACTTCCAGCACGGCGATGGCCAACCAGGCTACTTCGCGCAAAAGCTTCAGGTATACGGCAAGACCGGCGAGCCATGTCCCAACTGCGGTAAGACCATAAAACAGGAACGGATCGGCCAGCGCTCCGCCTTCTTCTGCAACCACTGTCAAAAATGAGTCAGCACACCTCTTATCTCGCCATCCGATAAAAATCAATTTATCCGCCCATACAGACATCCACTGCTCATACGGTTGTTGCCAGACGGATCTGCCCATAAAATGCGCCTCCTTGAGCTTTTTGCTCAGCAACCTTAAGCCGTGAGGTAATTTAATGGATCAGTTGATTGTTTGGCTAAGCGGCCCCTGGCCTTGGTATGTGTCAGGCCCCATTATTGGGTCGATGGTGCCATTGATGCTGTTTATAGGCAGTAAATCATTCGGTGTATCCCAAAACCTGGAACACATATGCGCCATGACCCAGCCCAAGAGGATCAACGTCAGCCTGTTTCAATATGATTGGAAACAGTACGGTTGGTGCATCACCTTTGCCATCGGAATAGCCATCGGCGGCATTCTCGCTACCTTTGTATTTCCCCACCCCGGCCCCATTGCGGTCTCTGACGCCGCGCGCGAGATGTTCGCTGGCTGGGGAGTGCAACAGGGCAATGGATATTACCCGTCTGAACTATATGGTCTTACCCTCGCAAATCTGCTGATACTGGCTGTAAGCGGGATACTGATCGGTTTCGGAACCCGCTACGCATCTGGCTGCACCTCAGGACACGCCATAACCGGCCTCGCCACGCTGCAACTGAAATCCCTAAAGGCGGTACTAGGCATATTTATCGGCGGCATACTGGCGGCCCACTTCATCACCCCCTGGTTGGTAAAGGTATAACGCCATGAAACAACTACCATATCTCCTGGTCGGCATCATATTTGGTTTTGTCCTGATGAAGTCAGAGGCCGCATCCTGGTATCGCATCATGGAAATGTTCCATTTCCAGTCATTCCAAATGTACGGGATCATAATGACTGCGATTACTACCGCGTTCATAGGTACAGAACTGCTAAAGCGTTTCACATCCGTCAAATCAATCGAAGGCACCATCATAGCAATCCCGCAAAAGGCCGATGGCAACCTGCGCTACCCGATTGGTGGCTTTATCTTTGGCCTGGGTTGGGGGATAGTCGGACTCTGTCCAGGTCCCATCTTTGCATTAACGGGTGCAGGATCGTTCGGGGCATTCGTTATCTTACTGGGGGCGCTACATGGAACCTGGCTATATGGGGCACTACGGACCAGATTGCCGCATTAGCCCGCTCAGGGTGAGTTCTTACAAAATGGCGGGAGTATACGCAGAGGCAGGAAACAGCTCCTGTGGGCTATTATGCGTCCCAACATTGGAGCATAGGCCCTAACCAGCTTGGGGTGTGAATCTACCATCCCTCCATGCAGGCGCGGAGAGCGCTTCTCCCAGGTTGGCCGCAATCAACCTTTCACGCGCAGCCAACAAACGATTAATCAACGCCGGCTCGATCTCGGCGTACTGCTCCGAGTCCTGAACCCGCTTCACTACAATCCCCAGCAGCTCGGTAATGGCGTTTCCTACAGAATTCTGGGAGATGGTAACAACCAAGCGGCCCTTATCATCCCGGAACAGGATCTGTTTATAGGCCGGACGCCAGCGTATCTCATTGGCGAACTTGGGATCCTGAATGACCTGCTCCCGCAGGTCTCGCGCCACCCGTAAAAACTGATTGTTACCCAGCAATACATCTGCGATCTGGGCCGGGAAGTTGGCGTTCTCCGGCACCCTGGCATCACCGGTCGCCACCATGGAAAAGAAGGTGCGATAGAAATCAAGGAACCCCAACAAGACCTGTTCATACTCATGCCAAAAATACTGATCCTGCAGCTTGGCAGCTCCGCCGATTACCTCCCAACTTGGAAGCCCCTGAGGATACCCGGTGAGTTTAAGGCTAGAATCATCCGCTGCCATCGGAGAGAGAATCTGCAGGTCCAACACCTCCAGAAACTCATGGTAGACGTCACTCAGGTGCCGCAAAAACAGGCTGTGGTGGCCGCTATCGGTCAGGTTCGGATCATTGGGATCGGCATGCTCGGCATCTATCAGCTTCTGTATAGGAAACACGATAAAGTGATTGTGAATCATGCGGATACTGGGTACTCCCGGCTTGTTTAGCGGCCAGGTCGAATCCAGGCTGGCCTCCCCGCACAGAACCAGGTGTTGTTCCGGATCCGGATACTCATCAAACATATAGTCGCATAGGATCTGGGTCATGCGGTTCCAGACCTTCTTCTGATCGCGGGCAATCTGGTCGCGTCGCACCGGACGTCCCAGCGGATCCAGGATACGCCTGGAGGTATCAAGAATGATGGAAGTATCGAACTCGGTGCTATGCCCGATGATCTTACGATACATAAGGAGGTTTTCCGGAGTACGGAACAGCCCGTTCTCCTCCGCCAGATTCTTCAGATTGCTGGGGCTGTTAAAGAACTCCACCGGAGCCATACCCTCAGGTATGGCGAGCGCCATCTTGGGATGCGGCGTTACGATCTGTCGCGGTGCCATCTTCATATGTCTTCCCCCTCAATCCCTGCCGACATATCTAACATCATCTGACGTCAGGAATTCTCCGTACGGAATTTCACTATCTTCCCGGCCTTATCTCCGACAAACGAGGTAAATTCAGAATAATTGTCATACCCCATATTAATCGCATAATCCGCAATCGACGCAATCAGGGCACGGGTGCTGGCGATCTCCTCATGGGAACGCCCACAACCCTCACAATGGGTTCCAGCTTCGGTACAGTGATCTTTTCCACGACATGGACTGAATTGCATGGCATATCTCCTATCGCTCTTTTTTACCGGTTCCCACTCCGGAAGCTGGGGAACAAGACAAATAACCTATCTAATCTTCGCAAAAAACGCCATTCGGGATAAGCAAGAAATCGTTATGGCAACATTTCCGGATGTTATAACCAGTTAACATGCTAATAATAAATCCTTACGGATTTATGAAAGCAAATAAAAAGGCCCCATATAGGGGCCTCTTTATCAACCACATTAAAACAGTTTGAATAGCTTAGCCTTGCAGTTTTTCGTACTTGGCCGTCAGCTCTTCTTGTGTCTCTGCGTGATTTGGGTCCTTGGGGATACAATCCACCGGACAAACCTCAACACACTGCGGCTCATCGAAGTGACCAACACACTCAGTGCAGCGATCAGGGTCAATTACATAATATTCATCGCCTTCACTGATTGCCTCATTTGGGCACTCTGGAACACACACATCACAACTGATGCATTCGTCTGTAATCATTAAAGCCATTTTTTAACTCCTGAATTATCCGGGGCATACACCCCAAGTCACGTTTACATTAACTAGAAATCAGCGCACCAGACCTGCCAGGGCATCTACAACCACAGGATGAACAAAATCCGATACATCCCCACCTAACGACGCAATCTCGCGCACTAGACTAGATGAAATATATGCGAATTGCTCTCCCGGAGTAAGAAAGACCGTCTCTATATCCGGCGCCAAACGCCTGTTCATTCCAGCAAGCTGGAATTCATACTCGAAGTCTGACACAGCGCGTAACCCCCTAAGGATTACGCTGGCCCCACACACGTGGGCAAAGTTCACCAGCAGACTATCGAATTCTATAACCTCAACCCGGTCATGCCCAGACAAAACCTCTCGCGCCAGCTCTACCCTCTCATCCAGGGTAAACGCAGGACTCTTTCCCGGGTTGGCCGCCACCGCGACTATAACCTTGTCAAACAACTCTTCCGCCCGCCCCACTATATCGCTATGGCCGTTGGTTATCGGGTCAAATGTACCGGGGTAAAGGGCAGTAATCATGGTCATGTCTTTCAGCTGAACCGATAATATTGTCTATATTCCAGATGTCAACCAAATTGTCCAGAAAACTCCAGACTATGGCCATATAACCCCAAAATAGTGCGCATTTATGCCCAAACACGTCAAAACTGTGCAGACAAATAACGCTTGTAACCAACAAAATAATAGCGGATTACTTCGGGGTTTTTTATACAGATTTAACCTCTGGAGCATAGAAAAAACTCTACCTGTCCTGCCCTCTTCTCTCTAATTAGATTCCAGTTTGCTGGCAGCTGGGGCCTGCCTGATTCAGTATCCATCTCCAGATATATCAACGCATCCGGTTTGAGCCAAGAGCCATCTTCAAGCTTCCGACATACATCCTGGAGTAGTTCATCCGCAAACGGGGGGTCCAAAAAGACTATATCGAATTGCCCGGATGGTTGATCCAACCAGACCATGGCATCGGCCTGTTCCACCTCAACCTGCACAACCTGCAGCAGGGCAATATTATGCCGCAACTGATCCACCACCAGTGGAGAACGATCCAGCATCACAACCCTGCCAGCGCCGCGGGATGCCGCCTCCAGCCCCAACACGCCACTACCTGCGAACAAATCCAGACAGGATGCGCCCGGCAATCTGGACTGCAGCCAGTTAAACAGGGTCTCGCGGATACGGTCGCCTGTAGGCCTTAACCCAGGGATGTTCGGAAAGCTCAGCTTACGGCCACGGTGCGCGCCACCGATGATCCTGACCTGATTGCTCAGCCCCCCCCATTTTTTCATGGCTAAGGCTTACCGTTACCGACGACTACCGTCACAAATTTATCCGGATGCACCCGGCGTTTAAAGGCGTCTTTGATTTGCTCTTTGGTTACGGCGTTTATTTTGCCTATGAAGGTATCCAGATGATCAAGCGGCAGCTTGTAGAAACCTATCATGGATATGTACTTCACTATCTTACCATTGCTGGCTATATTCTGAGGAAATCCACCGGTGATATTCTGTTTGGCCACCTTCAGTTCCTTATCCGTAGGGCCGCGTTGGATGTAATCAGTGAGCGTCTTGCGCATAACGTCCTGGGCCTGAACAGCCTGCTCATTCTGGGTCTGAACACCCATGATAAAAGGCCCCTCAGACCGCATGGGGGCAAAATAGCTATAGACGCTATAGGAGAGACCGCGCTTCTCGCGAACCTCATCGCTCAGCAGTGAGACCAGACCACTTCCTCCCAGGATATGATTACCCACATAGAGGGCAAAGTAGTCAGGATCTCCGCGCTTCATGCCTGGTTGCCCCATGAGTATGTGGGATTGGCTGGAAGGAAACTGGATATTTTCATACGCCGCCTGTTTCAGATCCGCAACCGGCGGCAAGGCTGGTGCTGCATCCCCAGCCTGCATCCCCTCGCTTATCCGCTCTGACATAGACTCGGCCTGTTTTCTATCCAGGGCTCCTACGATAGATATGGTGGCGTTTTTCGCCACATAGTAGCGCTGATAGTGGGCAAGCAAATCATCCCTGGAGATGGCGTTCAATGACTCTTTGGTGCCGTTGCCGTGTATGGCGTAGGGATGGGTGCCAAACACCATCTGCATAAACCTCTTTTTGGCCACTTCACCAGGAGACTGCTCTTCGTGCTGCAGATTGGCCAGCATCATCTTGCGGTTGCGTTCCATGGCATCGACTGGAAAGGTCGGCGTCTTCAGAATCTCAGTCAGGGTAGCCAGGCTGGTATCGAAGGCCTTCTCTTCGGTAAGGGTGCGCAGAGATACCCAGGACATATCGGCCAAGGAACCATTGCTCAACTTGGCCCCCACCGAGTCCATGCGCTGTGCGATCTGATCCGCATCCCACTGGCCGGCCCCGTCGGTAAGCGTGGCGTTGGTCAATGTAGCGAGACCGGGCTTGGAACCGTCGCGGGCACTGCCGGCATCAAACACCACCTGTACATCCACCATCGGTAGCTCAGGGGCGGCCACAAACAGCACCAAGGCACCGTTTTTGGTTTGCCAATGCTGAATGACCGGACCGGACCAGACGCTGTTACTAAACAACACAACAACCAGCAACAATACTATTCGCATAATGTGACTTCTATTAACGGACATTGCGGCCTCCAGCTACGGGTGTTGCCGCTTGACCTTTGTTCTCTATCGGCAATGGCTCCAGCACCGCCACGGTCAAGCTATCATCGGTAAGATATTTCTGTGCCACCGCGCGCACCTGTTCGGCAGTTACCGACCGCATCTTTTCTGGATAGCTGTCCACCAACCTCCAATCGAGACCAACAGTCTCCAGGGTACCTATCTGCATGGCCTGATAAAACACCGAATCTAACTCATATACCTGACTCGCAACCACCTGGGCCTGGACACGCTGCAACTCTTCCGCGCTTACCAGTTCGGACTTGAGTCGCTCAATCTCACCTCGCAGCGCCTGCTCCAACTCCGCCACCGTATGTCCTTTGGCAGGGACACCATTCATCTCCAACATATCAGCATATCTTGAGAAGGCGCTGTAGCCAGCTCCGGCCGACACCGCTATCTCCCTTCCCCGGATCAGGTTCTTGCTGATGCGGGAACTGCTTCCGCTATCCAGGATCGCCGCTAGCATCTCCAGGGCGTATGGCTCCCACTCCTCGGTGTCCGTAGTCAGGACCGGAGCCTTGTAGCCAAGAATCAGATATGGCTGACGCGCCGGAGCCCGTACCGTAGTGCGAATCACACCACGCTGCGGAGGTTCGCGTAGAGGCTTTTGTTGCGGAATCTCCTCCGCCTTGAGCGGGCCAAAATGTTTCTGCGCCATCGCCAACACCTGTTCTGGCTGCACATCACCCACCACCACCAGGGTGGCATTGTTGGGTGCATACCAACGTTTATACCAGTTACGCAGATCATCCACCTGCATGTTATCCAGATCGTTCATCCAGCCTATAACCGGATGGGCATATGGCAGACTGCGAAAGGAAACCGCATTAAACTGCTCATAAGTAAGTGCGTTGGGATTGTCCTCAGTGCGCATGCGGCGCTCTTCCTTTACCACCTTGAGCTCTTTCACGAACTGCTCCGCCGACAAAATCAGATTACGCATCCGATCTGCCTCCAGCTTAAAGGAGATCTCTATGCGATCTGCAGCCATGGTCTGAAAGTATGCGGTATAGTCCCGGCTGGTGAAGGCGTTCTCATCGCCGCCATTCTCCGAGATAATGCGGGAAAACTCACCCGGGGCCAGGGTCTTGGTGCCGTTGAACATCATATGCTCAAGGACATGGGAGATCCCGGTGATACCTGTCGGTTCATAGCCGGAACCAACCTTGTACCAGACCTGGGATACGGCGATGGGGGCGCGGTGATCCTCTTTCACTATCACCTTCAAACCGTTGTCGAGCTTATACTCTGTCACCTTCCCACCAGTTACGGCGGGATCATCAACGGCAAAGGCCGGAAGGGTAAACAATAGGAGGAACAGATAGATCAATCTCATTTTTATTCCTTGCGGTACAAACCAACAAAAAAGCCAGTAGAACTTACGGTCGATACAGGCGAGAATGGCATTCTTTCAGATCTGGATCGGTAAATCCAACTGACCGCATGGGTGTGGCAGGTTGAGATCCAGATTAACTAAAACCGCCTAGATTAAGGCCATTCATATTTCATGGAAATGCATTTACCTGCTATCTGGATATGAATGACAAACAGACAGGTCGATGGTTCCAATATGTTCGGATTCGGTAAAAAAGACAAAAGCAAAACAGCAACTTCTGCGGCACCTGATGTTGCGAAAGACAAGGGGTTCATATCCCAACTCAAAGAACGGCTATCACGCACCAGACACAATCTCACCGACGGACTCGCCAACCTCCTTCTGGGCCAGAAAGAGATAGACGAAGACCTGCTGGAAGAGTTGGAAACACTCATGTTGATGGCAGATGTCGGCGTGGACGCTACCAGCCGCATCATAAACGGCATTGCTGAGAAGGTACGCCGCAAGGAGCTGTCCGACCCCGCAATCCTGCACTCGGTCCTCAAACAGGAGTTACAGCAGATCCTGGAACAGTGCGATAAGCCAGTTGTTAGCCCAAAAGCTGGTCGGCCGCAGGTGATCCTTATGGTGGGCATTAACGGTGCCGGCAAGACCACCACCATCGGCAAACTGGCCAAGAGATTGCAGCAGGATGGCCAAAGCGTAATGTTAGCCGCGGGTGACACCTTCCGCGCCGCCGCGGTGGAACAGCTGCAGACCTGGGGGGAACGCAATGGCATACCGGTAATCGCCCAGCACACCGGGGCCGATTCCGCCTCTGTGATCTTCGACGCCCTGCAGGCCGCCACCGCCCGCAATATCGACGTGCTTATTGCAGACACCGCCGGACGCCTCCACACCAAAACCAACTTGATGGACGAACTCAGCAAGATCGCGCGGGTAATGAAAAAGATAGACCCGGACGCCCCCCATGAGGTGATGCTGGTGGTGGACGCCACCACCGGCCAGAACGCCCTGAATCAGGCCCAGCAGTTCAATGAAGCGGTTGGGCTGACCGGGATCACCCTGACCAAGATGGACGGCACCGCCAAGGGCGGCATCCTGTTTGCCATTGCCGACCGTATGCAGCTACCGATTCGCTTCATCGGCGTGGGTGAAGCCATTGAGGATCTCCGCCATTTCGAGGCAAAAGAGTTTGTGGATGCCCTGTTTGAGACATAGATTGGGAACTGGTCAGTTGCTACCAGACCGCATTTAATAGACACTATCTGTGTCATACGATAAACCAACTTTCCAGGCCAATCGCCCAAAGCAATAATAAAAGATGATCCATTTCGATAATGTCATCAAACGCTACCCCGGTGGTTTCGAGGGATTGAGTAACGTAAACCTGCATATCGAACATGGTGAGATGGTCTTCCTAACCGGTCACTCAGGCGCTGGCAAAAGCACCCTGCTCAAGCTCATAGGGCTGCTCGAACGCTGTACCAGCGGCCAGGTACTGGTGTCCGGACGCAACCTCTCCCGCCTGCGCAGCCGCCAAATACCCTATCACCGGCGCGAAGTTGGTATGATCTTCCAGGACTACCGTCTACTGCAGAACCGCACCGTGTTCGACAATGTAGCCATGCCCCTGGTTGCCAGCGGCGTGGGTTATTCCGAGATCGGACGCCGGGTGCGCGCCGCCCTGGACAAGATCGGTCTACTGAACAAGGAAAAGGCCTATCCCATATCTCTATCGGGCGGCGAACAGCAACGGGTCGGCATCGCCCGGGCCGTAGTCAATCGCCCCCCGCTGGTACTGGCGGACGAACCTACCGGCAACCTAGACCCTGAACTATCCAGAGAGATCATGCACCTGTTTGAACAGTTCAATCAGGTAGGGGTCACCCTGCTGATCGCAACCCACGACATCGACCTGATCTCTACCATGAACAAACGCACCCTAACCCTGAGCAAAGGACATCTGGTGCGGGATAGTAAGGACGAGGCCATGTAACATGAAGAAGGGCCGTAACCTAAACCGGATCGCCGACCTCCCCTCCAAACGTCCGCGCAGCATCAAGACCTGGGCCATGCGCCACCTCCAGGCCATGCTCTCCAGTCTGGGCCGACTGACCCGTGCGCCCCTGTCCACCCTTATGACAGCAGCAGTAATAAGCATCGCGCTGGCCTTCCCGGCCGGCCTCAAGATACTGCTGGACAATGCCCAAAGACTCAGCGGCAGCCTGGGCAACTCTGCCAACATCTCCATCTTCCTAAAATCTGGTTTGGATGATGCGGCATATGGACCCCTGACAGACAAACTCGAACATAAAGAGGGAATAGCCGCACTCCAGCTAATCACCCCAGAAGATGCCCTGGAAGAGTTCCGTAACTACTCCGGATTCGCAGGAGCCCTGGACGCATTGGATAGCAACCCTCTACCCGCAGTTATAGTAATCACCCCAACCGCTGATTACTCCACCCCCCAGAAAGCGGAGGGGTTGGTATCTGATCTGCGTCAGATGCCGGAGGTAGATATCGCCCAGCTGGATCTTGAATGGGTGCGCCGCTTTCAGGCCCTAACCGAGGTGGTAGCCAGAGGCATATTACTATTGGCTTCTCTGCTAGCCCTGGCAGTATTACTAATCATCGGCAATACCATCCGCCTAGAGATTCAAAACCAGAAGGACGAGATCGAAATCACTAAGCTGATCGGTGGCACCAACGCCTTTATCCGCCGCCCCTTTCTATACACTGGCTTCTGGTACGGCCTGTTTGGCGGACTGTTGGCCTGGATCCTCATCAGCGTAAATCTATGGTTGCTTACAGAGCCGGTCAAAAAACTCGCCGGGCTATACCACAGTAATTTTTCACTTACCTCCATAGATGTAATCAGCCTGCTGATACTGATCATCTCCAGCGCCATACTGGGACTGTTCGGATCATGGATAGCCGTGGCCAAGCATCTGCACGCCATTGAGCCTGAATGACATAACAAGTTGTTTTACAAAAGATAAATACCACTTGAAAATATCCTATCAGTCCTCATAATGGGTCAGCAATGCAGGAACTTTCCACGATACTGGCACTCTTAGCATGTGAGTGCTAATATAATTGCATACAAGTTTACTGGGTTATTAATATGAGCAAAGAACTAGCGATTCCTGTCAATCTGTCCACTGGCAGTATGGATGCCTACATCAGTGCAGCCTACCAGCTGCCGATGCTGACCGCAGATGAGGAGCGTGAACTTGCCCTGCGCCTGCGCGACAACAACGACCTGGATGCAGCCCGCGCCCTGGTGCTCTCCCATCTTAGATTTGTAATCCGTATTGCCCGCGGCTATTCCGGTTATGGTCTGGCCCTGCCTGACCTTATCCAAGAAGGCTCGGTCGGTCTAATGAAGGCGGTCCGCCGCTTTAATCCTGATATGGGTGTGCGCCTGGTATCCTTTGCCGTACACTGGATCAAGGCCGAAATCCATGAATTCGTCCTGCGCAACTGGCGCATAGTCAAGGTGGCTACCACCAAGTCCCAGCGCAAACTGTTCTTTAATCTGCGCAGCTCCAAAAAACGCCTAGGCTGGTTCTCCCAGGAAGAGATCGAAGGTGTGGCCGCAGACCTTGGGGTAAAACCAGAGACCGTGGTCGAGATGGAGCAACGCCTGAGCAAGGTGGATCTGGCCTTCGACGGCATTAACGCCGACTCAGACGACGACAGCACACCGGCGGCGCCAGCGGCCTATCTGCCAGACATGCGCATGGAACCATCCATACAGCTGGAACAGCTGGATTCGGAAGAGAGTGAAAAACATCAGCTCTATGCCGCGCTGGAGGGCCTGGATGAACGCAGTCGTGAGATACTAATGTCACGCTGGCTTGCCGACCAGAAGGCCACCCTGCATGAACTAGCGGACAAATATGGCGTATCTGCTGAACGCATCAGACAGATTGAAAAGCGCGCCATGGAGAAGATGAAGGCATCTCTGATGTGCTAGCCTATCGGCATATACCAACAAAAGAAAAGGGGCCTTATCAGGCCCCTTTTCCTATTTTTACACTCAAAACTGATAACATTTGAGATTCTTGAGAATTCTCAATGCGGGCGCATCCTGCGATATGTTCCAATGTTCGTGCGGTTGGCTATAGGAAGACAAATCCAGTATTGTTGTTGATCTATCGTCACCGGCATCTCCTCCTTTGGTAAAGGCCGCTAGTTTTAGCGGCCTTTTTTTTGCGATGCGGGAAAAGACTTCTTTCCGCCGATGGGATTTGGATCCTACACACGCCGTCCTGGCAATGCCTCTGACAACTTGTCGCGCATAGCCCGCAACAGCCTTTCTGTATCCTCCCAACCTATGCATGCGTCAGTTACTGACACCCCATACTCCAACTCGGAAAGATCGGTAGGAATCTTCTGGTTTCCCTCCTTCAAACTGCTCTCTAACATAATACCCACGATAGATTTATTGCCACCGATGATCTGGTTTACCACATCTTCGGCCACCAGCGGCTGCAGATGAAAGTCCTTATTGGAATTACCGTGACTGCAATCCACCATGATGCTCTCAGGCAATCCGGCCTTCCTCAGGGTCTCTTCACACATGGCGATATTTACCGAATCATAGTTCGGTTGGCCATTTCCACCACGCAGGATGATGTGCGCAGCATCATTACCCCTGGTCTGGAGCACGGTCACCTGACCTGACTGATCAATACCAAGAAAATGATGAGGCTGGGACACGGATTGCAGGGCATTTATAGCCACTCCAAGGTTGCCATCAGTACCATTCTTGAAACCGACAGGGGTGGAGAGCCCGCTAGCCATCTCGCGGTGGGTCTGAGACTCGGTAGTGCGCGCCCCGATCGCAGACCAGGCGAAAAGATCAGACAAATACTGCGGGCTGATCGGGTCCAGGGCCTCGGTCGCGGCAGGCAACCCCATATCGGCAAGACGCAGCAACAGCCTTCTGGCCTTATGCAACCCCTCTTCGATCTGAAAGGAATCATCCATCTTGGGATCATTGATCAATCCCTTCCATCCCACCGTGGTACGCGGCTTCTCGAAGTAGATGCGCATAACGATGTAGAGAGTATCGGCAAGCTCCTCGCGCAGCTTGTTCAACCTCTCGGCATATTCTATGGCCGCATCCACATCGTGGATAGAACAGGGACCGGTCACAACCAGGAGGCGATGATCAGTACCGTTCAGGATATTCTTGATAGTCTGGCGCGCCTGCCATACCGCCTCGTCACCCTCAGGAGTATTCGGCATATGCCGCTTCAACTGCGCAGGCGAGATAAGGATGCGCTCGGCGAGCACATTAGTATTGTTGAGAATATGCTGATTCATAATAACGTCCGGGAAATATCCTATACAGCCACGCATGATACGATTTTTTTACCCACAAACAAATTCCAAGAAATGCCCCCAATACAACCATGCATATGGTGCGTAATCATTCAGAACCGAGCTAGAACATGGGGGCACGATGAATCGATGTAAAAAAATTAAAGACTCGAAAAAAACTGCCGCTACCTATAAACAAGCCTGAATAGCTGTTCCGCTAGGTTTGTAGTAAACGCCAATAATCACGGACAGGCACACATAACCATCTAGTAACTCTAGAAAAACATAGGAGATGAACATGAACCCAGCTCGTAGAATCATTGCAATCATTGCCTTATCCTTAATAACCTCCATAGTCAACGCAGAAGAGGCGCCTGATTCTGTAAAAAAACTCGCCGATGAACTGCGTGCCTGGGGAGAAAATTCCATCCTGATCGCGGCGGTTAATGAACAAAACGCCAAACAACAGACCCTTGACTCCATCAAGGCCCAAGACGCCACTTGGCGGAGTACCAGCGGCATAGGTGACTTTATGAAGCCACTGATGGAAAACGCCGCCGCCAAAGAGCTTAGCCGACTAGAAAAAAGCAAGCCGTACTTTTCTGAACTATTTCTCATGGACAATCAAGGTGCCAATGTGGCCATGACCAATAAGACGTCGGATTACTGGCAAGGTGACGAAGATAAATTCACCAAATCTTTCAACAATGGCCAGGGCGCCATCCACATAGGAGATGTGGAGTTTGATGAAAGCTCTCAGGCCTATCTGGTTCAAGTATCTGTTCCTGTAATGAGCGAAGGCAGCGCAATCGGCGCCCTTACCATCGGCATAAATGTCGACATTCTGGAAGGACAGTAGCTTTACCTGGACAATGTCCAAACTTCTGCTGTTTGCTGCATATTGGTTTTGTCCAGCGTTCTCCCAGTTAGTTATGCAAGGAGAACAAAGCTGGCAACCTGCGAATAGAACACACTTTTGTAACACAGTTGCTTGTACAAACTGACAACGAGGGACCCAGTCATGGCTTGGTTTAATAATCTATCTTTCCGCTGGAAACTGATCATACCGGTTTCTATCCTGACACTACTGATGCTGATCAACTCCATAATGGTGATGAACATCATAAACAGCCTGGGAAACAGCATAGACAAATTGGCAGATGAACAACTACCGGAAATAGATTCCCTGCTGCAGGCCGACCGCGATCTTTATCAGGCGTTAGTGGCGGAACGCAGCATGATTTTCGTTGACTCAGAATCGGATAACTATGCAAAACTGAAGCAATCGCATGCGGAAAACATAAAGCAAGCCCAAGACCGCATGAATCAATTCTTCAAGACAACCAAGACAGCCTCCATGCAGGCCCGCAAGAAGGTGTTCTTCGAACTGTTCAACAAATGGCGGGACACAACCATTGAGATTGAGCGTCAGCGCAGCCAGGAAGGACGCATTGGTAGAGGCACAGCGATCGATCTAAGCTTTCACGAAGGGGAGCAGCAATTTCATGCCATGCGCAAGGTGATCGACGATCTCACGGCTCAGGTTCAGAAAGATATAGCCTCCGCCTCCGGGGCCGCCCATGAAAAAATCAGTAGCAACTACAGCAGTCAGATCATGGCGCTTATCGTCGAACTGATTATTTGCGCGCTCGTCATCATCTTCATGCCAGGACTGGTTATCAACCCATTAAACCAAGTGACCAACGCCATCCGGACCCTATCAAACGACAATGGCGACCTAACACATCGGGTACATGTAAATAGCAAAGACGAGCTGGGAATTCTCGCATCCACCTTAAATCAATTTCTCGACAAACTGCATGGACTGATCAAGCGGGTAGCAGCGGCCTCAACTCAGGTGAAAAGCTCTTCGGAACAGTTACAAAGACTCAATGGCCAGACCCAAGAGATGATTACCAGCCAGCATTCATCGACCGAGATGGCTGCGACCGCCGTTAGTGAAATGTCCTCAACGGTACAGGAGATCGCACGCAACGCCTCTGAGGCGGCTAACGCCACCCAGCGGGTTGACCATGACGCGCAGGAAGGAAACACACTTGTAGCGGCCTCTACCTCATCTATCAAAGATCAGGCATCCGACGTTGAGCGAGCCACCGAGGCAATCCATACCCTGGAAAGCGAGGCACAAGGTGTAGGCACAGTACTGGAGGTAATCAGGGCCATTGCTGAACAAACCAATCTTCTGGCATTGAACGCAGCCATTGAAGCCGCCCGCGCCGGAGAACAGGGACGCGGGTTCGCCGTAGTAGCAGATGAAGTGCGTACTTTAGCAAGCCGTACCAGACAATCTACGGATGAAATACGTGAAATAGTAGAACGTTTGCAACAAGGTGCCAGCAATGCCGTATCAGTCATGGACGAGGCCCATAACAAGGCGCGAACCAGTGTAGAGCGGGCGGAATCCGCTGGAAAATCACTTAGTGAAATAACCAGAGCGGTGTCCGCCATAAACGAGATGACTATCCAGATCGCCACTGCGGCAGAGGAGCAAAGCGTTGCTACCGACGAGATCAGCAAAAACGTTACTGAAATCAGCACCGCGTCCGACCGCAATGCCCGTGTCTCACAAGAAGCTGCCGCTGCGAGTGAACAGCTCTCTGAACAGGCGCTTGAACTCAATGAAATCGTGCAGAGCTTTAAGATATAAGCGTTGTTCCTGGGCATGGTGACTAATCGCGACAACCGCCAATAACGGCCCCTGGCAACGCAGATGAAAATACAACTGAAAAGATAGGATGTAGATGAGATATTAACAGCACGTAAAACCGACACATTTTTATGTGCCCACAACCACACGGACAAGAGCTGACATATTGGCCTTGTCCGTTATTTTATTAACGACCACTTCCAGCCACTACCCGCCTATCGAGGCGAATACATAATGGTATCCGGAGACAATCATTCCAGATGCATGCTGACAGCAATGACCTCCGTCGATACAGATCGCATATGTTGCACTACACCAATGCATGGCGCACAAATTGTTTGCCGCAAGGTTTCCAGATTAGTCTCCAATTCCAACATCTCCGCATCTATAACATTTGCCACCCAACCAGCCAAGGTAAGACCCTTTGCCTGGATAGCATCCACAGTCAGCAGGGCATGATTGATACAACCCAATTTCATGCCCACCACCAGGATCACTGGCAACCCTATAGCAGACGCCAAATCAGAGAGATCTCCGTCCTCGGCAAGGGGGACACGCCAGCCTCCTACCCCCTCCACTACCACCAGATCAGCCATGGAGGATAACCCTTCGTAACACTCCTGTATCACTTCAAAACTGATCCTCTGTTCTGCCTGTCTGGCCGCCAGATGCGGCGCAATAGCCGGTTCGAACACATAGGGATTTACCAACTCATAAGGAACAGCTTGCGATGACTGTTGCAGAATACGTTGGGCATCATCATTACGCAGGCCGTCTTGCGTCATAGCGGCGCCGGAGGCCACCGGCTTCATGCCCGCGACCGCTTTACCCTGGGATTGCAACAGATGCATCAGGCCAAGAGTGATCTCGGTCTTACCACATCCGGTGTCTGTTCCTGTAATAAAGTATCCTGCCGTCATAAGGCTCATCCCATGCGGTTAATGTTCTCTAGTGGCACCATAGTCACACCATCTGAAGACACCTGTTTCTGATCCGGCACCCAGGCATTGCCATAGATAACCTCATAGCTGGCCGGCAGCCTGCCATCTCTACGAAACATCTCATATGCCTGCTGCATAGTCTGCATCCGGCCCTTGCCGGTAAGGCCGCGACTGCGATCCTCGTTTACGTTGTGGGCACCAAGCACCTTGAGGTCACGCATCAGGTCGTTCACCTTGTCATAGGTCAGGACCATGCGATCCACATCCAGCACCGGCTCAACGAACCTACTATTCAGCAGGGTGTCGCCGATATCATGCATATCCAGAAACCGGCTGACGTGACTGCCGCCATCGGCCTCGGCCCAGGCCAGACGCAACTCCTTCAGCGTATCCGGCCCAAAGGTGGTAAATGCCACCACGCCGCCAGGGCGCAACACCCGCATAAACTCACTGAAACTATGTTCCAGATCGTTGCTCCATTGGATGGAGGCATTGGAATAGATCAGATCAACGCTATCGTCGGCCAGGGGCAATTGCTCCAGATCGCCACACACACAACGCGGACGCCGCAACCAGGAGCCACGCCTGCGCGTCTCCTGCAACATGGGAAAGGCAAAGTCCATGGCGATGACCTGGGCCTTGCGGTAACGCCGGGCCAGATCCATAGTTGCCACCCCGGTGCCACAACCTATATCCAGTACCACCTTGGGCTCGATCAGCATCAGATCCAGGCGTTCCAACAGACGCCGACCGATCTCGCGCTGCAGCACCGCCACTTCATCGTAATGCTCAGCCGCCCTGGAAAAGGCCTGGCGGGCCTGCCGTTTGTCGATATTAACCATCAATAAAACCCTGCAATAACTCCAGGCACCGCGCCTGATCCGACAACATTGGAAGATGGGCTGCATGCGGGAAAATATGTATCTGCGCCTGCGGCAGCAATCGCTGCAGATCGTTCGCAACTTCAACCGGGACCAGTCGATCCCTGCGACCCAGCAGCCACAATGTTGGGCATTGCAACCTGGCCGTATCCTGCCGCAAATCCACATTCATCAGCAGATCCAACCCAGCCTTCAGCACCAGATCGTCCGGCACCGGACGAGCCGCCAGACCCTCGCGCAGAGGTCGCAACAGTTTTCGCACCTCGGTGTCGCCGTGCGCCTGCAACAATAGAAAGCGATCCAGGGTCTGGTTATGATCCGCCCGCAGATCGTCCGCGAACCCACGCAATACATCCATCTGCATGGCATGGGGCCAATCGCTGTCCCGCACAAAACGCGGACTACCGGCGATAGACACCAGCCCCTGCACCCGCTCTGGGAAACGTGCCGCCGCCCGTTGCGCCAGCATGGAACCCAGAGACCAGCCGATCCAGATCGCCCGCTCTGGCGCCACCTGCATTGCCGCGTCCACCCACTGATCCAGACCGTTGCCATCCGGGTCATATGCGCTATGACCGTGTCCCGGCATGTCTATCAGATGCAGCCGGTACCTCTCCGCCAAGGGCTCAACCAGGGCCGACCAGACCGCGCTGTTCATACCCCAGCCATGGATCAGGACCAGATCACGACCCTGCCCGTATCTCTCTGTGTGCAGCTTCACCTAGATAGGGCCTCCAACAACCGGTCCACATGTCTTTCCGAATGCCTGGCACTGAAGGTCACCCGCAGCCGGGCGCTACCCTCCGGCACCGTGGGCGGGCGAATGGCGCTCACCAGTATCCCCTGCTGTTCCAATCTATTACTCATCGCCAATGCCTGTTCTGACGATCCGGCCAGGAGAGGCTGGATCGGGGTATCGGACGGCATGAGCGGCAGACCCAACTGCTCCGCCCCGGAGCGAAAACGTTGAATCAACTCCCGCAGACGCTCCCGCCGCCAGGACTCTTCCCGTGCCAGCCGCAGACTGACCCGTGTGGCCTCTGCAATGGCCGGTGGAATTGCGGTGGTATAGATATAACTGCGGGCCTGCTGGATCAGGGTCTCGATCAACTCCTCGGACCCGGCCACAAAGGCCCCGAAGGTGCCGAGGGCCTTACCCAAGGTCCCCATCAGGATCGGCACCTCATCCTGACCCAGCTCGAAATGCTCCAGACTGCCCGCGCCACCCTTCCCCAGCACACCTATGCCGTGGGCGTCATCCACCAGCAGCCAAGCGGATTTGTTCTTACAGATTGCCGCCAGTTCCGGCAAAGGCGCAATATCGCCGTCCATGCTGAATACACCGTCCACCGCCACCAGGGCATCACCGCTGGTCTGAGACGCCATCTGCTGGATCAGGACATCAGTTTCGGAGTGGGCAAAGCGCTTGAAATCGGCCCGCGACAGCAGACCAGCATCAATAAGGGATGCGTGATTCAGACGGTCTTCATAGATGCTGTCGCCCCGTCCCAACAGGGCCGTGATAACCCCTTGATTGGCCATATATCCGGTGGAAAACAGCAGTGCGCGCTCACGTCCGGTGAACTCAGCCAACTCCTCTTCCAAGGCGTGATGAGCGGTGCTATGGCCAGTGACCAGGTGGGAAGCGCCGCTGCCTACACCATACTGTTCGGCCCCGCGCTGCAAGGCAACTACAACATCGGGATGATTGGCCAGGCCCAGATAGTCGTTGCTGCAAAAGCCCAGCATAGGTTTGCCATCCACCACCAGCTCCGGCCCTTGTGGTGCGGATATCACTCGCCGCTGACGATACAGATACTCGTCCTTGCGTCTATCCAGTTCCGGTTGCAGTGGCTTCACGGCTATCAGGCACCGGCACTGCCAACATCAAGGCCGTGATGTCTTTCCTTCTGCTCAAAGCGCATTCCCAGCCGTTCCAGCAGGGTACGGTCCTTATCGGCATCCGCATTTCCGGTGGTAAGTAGGCGCTCACCATAGAAGATAGAGTTGGCCCCAGCCAGAAAACACAGAGCCTGCATCTGGTCGTTCATCTCGCTGCGACCAGCGGATAGCCGCACATATGTCTTAGGCATCATAATGCGCGCCACCGCGACGACACGCACAAACTCGAACGGATCCAACTCTTCGGCCCCATACAACGGTGTTCCCTCAATCTGCACCAGCATGTTGATCGGCACCGAATTCGGATGCTTGGGCAGGTTGGCCAACTCCCGCAACATGGAGGCCCGATCCCGGCGCGACTCCCCCATCCCCAGGATACCGCCGCTGCAAGTATTGATGCCATGGGTACGCACATGCTCCAGGGTATCCAGACGATCCTGATAGGTACGGGTGGTGATCACGTTGCCATAAAATTCGGGCGAGGTATCCAGATTATGGTTGTAATAGTTGAGCCCGGACTTGGCCAAACGGGCGGCCTGTTCATCTGTCAGCATACCCAGGGTCACACAACTCTCCATATCCAAAGAGTGCACCGCCTCGATCATCTCAATGACCCGATCCAGATTGCTGTCGGTAGGATTACGCCACGCCGCCCCCATACAAAAGCGAGTGGCACCCCGGTCTTTGGCGGCCTGAGCCGCCGCCTTAACCTCTTCCAAAGGCAACAGCTTCTCCGGTTCCAGATCGGCCGAATGTTTGGCGCTCTGGGAGCAATAACCGCAATCCTCCGCGCAGGAACCGGTCTTGATGCTGAGCAGGGTACTCACCTGAACACTGTTGGGGTCGAAGTTGGCCCGATGTATAGATTGCGCCTGAAATATCAGGTCATTGAATGGAAGTTCCAACAGCTCTTCGATCTCATCCAGGCTCCAATCATGCCTGAGTACTACACTGCTCATCTGTTCAGGTTCCTCTATATTTTCCGCCGGATCGGTGTGATACTTGTGCCGACAAATGGATATTGATAACAGGCGCCCATAGTAAAGATTACCTAGCTCCTGTCAACCAGAATGGATTTACATGGTTTACAACTACCTAAAAGTAGCTCAACACGGGATATATCCAACCATTTGCCAGCTATGCGGGGCTCCCGGAGAATTCGGCATAGATATCTGCTCACCTTGCCTGCTCGACCTGCCAGAGAACCGAAGTTGCTGCCGCATCTGCGCCCAACCACTCCCGGCGACCCACGGCACAGAACACATCTGCGGCAAATGTCTGCAGCAATCTCCAATATTTGACCGCTGCCACGCCCCCTTCCTTTATGATTACCCCATCTCTAACTTGATCAGCGATTTTAAATTTAGCGGCAAACTACACCTAGGTAGATTATTAGCCAAACTGCTAATCCGCTTTATAGAAACGCACAACCTGGAGCTGCCAGACCTGATCATGCCGGTGCCCCTGCATCCTACACGTATGCGAGAGAGGGGCTTCAATCAGGCCACAGAACTGGCCAGGCCACTCATCCGCCATTTCGATATCCGCTTGGATATACAAAGCTGCAAGCGCATAAAGTCAACCGAGGCTCAATCAACCCTGAACAAGAAGATACGCGCCAAGAACATGCGTGGCGCTTTTGAAATGGTTAAAAAGCTAGACTGTGAATATCTGGTACTGGTCGATGATGTAGTTACGACCGGGGCAACGGTCAACGAGCTGTCTAAGCTGCTTAAAGCTGCAGGAGCAAAACGGGTTGATGTTTGGGCGCTGGCACGTACTCCTTAGGCAACATAATGAATGGATTTGAGCAAACTGATCTAGCGTTATGCTTGCAGCAAGACCAACCCGGCATTCATATCTACGCAGAACATCGACAACGCCAATCCTGGAATACTCCATTTTTATTTGGCAAACAGACTAAGAGCGCAGACAATAACCGCTTCAATAAAAACAATCGCAACAAGGGTCCAGACACATGCCACAATTAAAACTTGGGGTTCCCAAAGGGAGCCTGGAAAAGGCCACTATCTCGCTCTTCTCCCAAGCCGGATGGGATATCCAGATACGCTCGCGCAACTATTTTCCCAGCATCAACGACAATGAAATAAGCTGCGCCCTGGTACGCTCCCAGGAGATGGCGCCCTACGTGGCAAGTGGTACCCTTGATCTCGGCCTCACCGGCCATGACTGGATCCTGGAGACCGAGTCGGATGTGGAAGAGATCTGTGAACTGGTCTACTCCAAAAGTTCTGATCAACCATGTCGTTGGGTGTTGGTGGTACCTAAGGACTCCCCCATCCAGTCGGTGGAGGACCTACAAGGCAAGAAGATCTCGACCGAATTGGTGGGCTTCACCAAACGCTACCTACAGGAACGCGGCATCGAGGCGGAGGTGGAGTTCTCCTGGGGCGCGACCGAGGCCAAGGTAGTGGAAGGTCTGGTGGACGCCGTGGTGGAGATAACCGAGACCGGCAGCACCATCAAGGCCCACGGACTGCGCATTGTGTGCGACCTGCTACATACGGAGACCAGACTGATCAGCAACAAGGCCGCAATGGCTGATCCCTGGAAGCGTCAGAAGATAGAGCAGATCGCCATGCTGCTCCAGGCCTCCCTTGCGGCCCGCAAAAAGGTGGCCCTGAAGATGAATATACCGGCGGCGAGACTAGAAGAGATAGTAGCGATCCTACCCAGCCTGCACGCACCCACGGTGAATCACCTGTTTGACCGCGAATGGCTGGCCCTGGAGACCGTGGTGGATAGCAGCGAGGTGCGCAGCCTGATCCCGCAACTGAAGTCCATAGGCGCTGAGGGTATTCTGGAGTATGAGCTCAAAAAGATGATTTAGTATCATAGTACCTAGGTACTAGGTTATCTAATGCCCCATAAACACGCCGATCAGGCGGGATATATTACCCGCCAGATGCAATTCGAAGGCATCCAGATCCTGCCCGAACACCTCCAGATATCTGGCCGCCTTGTCGTGGGATAGCCTTCTGCCATTCACCATGAACTCCATCTCTGGAAAAGATTTATCGTGCCGCGGCTCGATCTCCCAGTGGATGTAATCCGAGTCCAGTGTCAGCAACTCCTTTCCGGCAAATTCACAGAACGAAGCCACATGGCTTTCCCCATCAGGGCCAAGCGATCCCGACTCCACCCTAAATATCACAGTGAGCTTCTTGTCTTGAGGTAAAGGTAAATTATCTTTCATAGCAACTTTGTTGGATTCTTGGTTCTATTAAATCGGCACATCCGGATTAAGACTATACAAACCGGTCATGCTGGCCTGATTCAGCACATGCCCCTCAATCGCATTAAGCACAGCGGCACCATCGAAGGCCCCCTCAAGACAGCATGTCTCAATATCCAGGGCATAGACAGTAAATACATAATGGTGCGGTATAGAATCGTTCCAGGGTGGGCAGGGGCCATCATACCCGTAGTAGTCGCCACCCATATCCGGATCTCCAGCAAACCAACCGGTATAGCTGTTTATCCCGCGCATCGCGCCTTGCACTCCCGGAGTTTGGCCCTTACCTTTTGGGATAATACCTTCAGAGTCGGCACCCACCTGCAACTCGGTCACTCCGGCCGGGATATCCACCAACACCCAATGATAGAAGTCCACCCGCGGCAGATCCGCTGGCACGGTGCGACCCTCCTGATTCACATCATCCGGCCTGCTCGGAACATCCGGATCGCAACAAAGCAGCACAAACGATCTTGTCCCTTCCGGCTCCCCACTCCATGCTAAATGTGGACTCATGTTATCAGAAAGAGATGCATGGGCCTCTGTATCTGGACGGCAAAATGCGAACTCTGAGGGTATGGTCTTGCCATCCGCAAAACTGTTGCTTGTCAGTTGCATAATCTTCTCCTTTCTTTTCCCACTCTGATAAGAGTCACCGCATGGTGTAATCCAACACCAACCCTATGAATACACTTGCACCAAACCAATTGTTATTTAGGAACGCCTTGAAGCACCCCTCCCTTGCCCTATCCCATATAAGCTGCTGCTGGTAGACGGCAAAGCCGCTCGCTACGACCACCCCTAAATAATAATAAAGTCCGAGCCCAGCCTTATGCCCCACCAACAACAGAATACCCAGCATGGAGATCTGCAACAAGCCGATCATAAGACGATCATTCTCTCCAAACAGGATCGCCGTAGATTTAACCCCGATACGGATATCGTCGTCCCGATCCACCATCGCATACTGGGTATCATAGACCAAGGCCCAGATGACCGTGGCCACGTACAGCAGCCAAGCCACTGGGGGGATCGTTTCGGTCACGGCCATGAATGCCATGGGCACGGCCCAGCCAAACGCCATGCCCAACACCACCTGCGGCAGATGGGTATACCTCTTCATAAATGGATAGGCCACCACCAATACTATGGCTACAAAGGACAGGTATACGGTCTGACGATTCAACAGCAACACCAACCCGAAGGCCAGCAGACACAACACCACAAACACGTTAATGGCCTCTTTCGGGCTAACCTCACCCGTCACCAGGGGACGTTGCTCGGTACGCTTCACCTCGCCGTCGAAATCACGATCGGCATAGTCATTGATGGCGCATCCGGCGGAGCGAGTCAGGGTAACGCCCAGGACAAAGATCAACACCACGACCCAGGGCGGACTGCCGTCCGCTGCAATCCACAAGGCCCAGAGCGAGGGCCATAGCAATAATAATGTACCTATTGGACGATGGAACCGCACCAGATATGCATACTGGATCAGCCGCTCCAGAATCGTTGTAAGGATTTTATTTTCGATCTGAATCATGTCGAACCTAGTGTAGGCAGAAACAGTTCATTCACCAGCAGGTTAGAACCAGACAGATTGAACAGGGTACGCCGTCCCCAAAGTTGTTCCGGCTGACTACCCATATTTCTAACCGCCTTGTTAAACAGGTTGTGTCTGCGATTCAGGGATGCCATCTCCATCATGACCCTCTCGGTGTGGGGCTCTGCAAACAACACCTCCCCCAAGGGCTTGGTCCCTAACAAGGTCAAACGTTTCGCCGGACCACGCAGACTTGAGGCGGGTATAATAGTGCGTGCGAACACCCATGGCACATCATCCACCAACAACTCAACCTCACGTATGATCGCCGCCTCTCCCCGGCGCATCCTCAGGATAGCCCCCTCACTGTAGAGGGTCCGACCCCAGCCCAGAGACACCATACGCACCCGAAAACTATCTTTACAAGACCTCTTCAAACGCGCCGTAAGTGAACCTGGATCAACCAACCAATCGTGTATATCCGGCGGCACCCGGCACAATTTGATCTGCCTACCCTTCATCCAGTTGGGTTCAAGCAGGGTAGATTGTGGTGCGAACTGGCTCAACTGCAAAGATTCCCGGGCGCTTCAAAACGGTTATTATTGCACATTGCTATTCCATCATGCATGGATGTAGCGTTCACGATCCGCAATCCAGCGCCGCATCAGCGGTTCCACATTCTCAGGATAGCGCTCCAGCATCATCTCGGCGGCCTGCTGTACCTGTGGCAACAGGGGTTGATCACGCATCACATCGGCTATACGAAACTGCATCTCTCCGGTCTGTCTGGTCCCCAACACCTCGCCTGGACCGCGCAACTCCAAATCCTTCTGGGCGATGACAAAGCCGTCGTTAGTCTCACGCATGATGCCCAAACGCTCCCTGGCATTCTCTGAGATGGGCGCGTGATACATCAGGACGCAGTGACTCTCTGCACTGCCGCGTCCGATGCGCCCCCGCAGTTGATGTAGCTGCGCCAGACCCAGACGCTCCGGATTCTCGATGACCATGAGGCTGGCGTTGGGCACATCCACCCCCACCTCGATAACGGTGGTGGCCACCAGCAGGTCCAGATCGCCCTGTTTGAACCTGGCCATGACCGACTCCTTTTCCGTTGCCTTGAGACGGCCATGCACCAAACCAACCCGCAACTCCGGCAAGGCCTGTTCCAGTTCGACGGCACTGTCTTCTGCAGCCTGACACTGCAACGCCTCCGACTCCTCAATCAGGGTGCAGACCCAGTAGGCCTGCCGACCCTGCTTGCACGCAGAGAGTACCCGCTGCACCACCTCGCTACGACGCGAGTTCGGCAACACCAGGGTAGTGACCGGCTTCCGCCCCGGTGGCAATTCGTCGATGATGGAGAGATCCAGATCGGCATAGGCGGTCATAGCCAGGGTGCGCGGGATGGGGGTGGCGGTCATAATCAGCTGATGCGGCACCAGCTTGTCCCCCGCCCCCTTATCACGCAAGGCCATGCGCTGATGTACACCGAAGCGGTGCTGTTCGTCGATGATCACCAGACCCAGCTTGTGATAGTCCACGTCATCCTGAAACAGGGCATGGGTGCCGACGATAACCTGGGCGCTACCATCGGCCAGGGTGGAGAGTATCTCCTGACGCAGCTTGCCCTTATGTCGACTGGTAAGCCAGGCGACCCTAATCCCGAGCGGGTCCAGCCAGGTCTTCATGCTCAACAGATGCTGCTCCGCCAACAGTTCCGTGGGGGCCATCATGGCCACTTGATAACCAGCCTCCACCGCCTGCAACGCGGCCAGGGCCGCAACCACTGTCTTGCCGGATCCAACATCGCCCTGGATCAACCGCATCATGGGGTGTGGCTGCCTCAGATCGTTGGCAATCTCTTGTGTCACCCGCTGCTGGGCCGAGGTAAGCCGGAACGGCAGTTGTTGCAGCAGACCATTAATCAATTTTCCCGAACCACTTAGGGTGGGGGCCTTGGTCTTGCGTAACTGCCGACGCAGCTTGCGCAGACCCAGCTGATGGGCCAGTAACTCCTCGAACGCCAAGCGTCTTTGGGCCGGATGTCTCCCGGTCAACAAAAGCTCCTGATCCGCATTCGGTGGTGGCCGGTGCAGATAACGCACCGCTGCACCCAACTCCGCCAACCTCATCTTGCTCAGCAATTCCTGGGGCAACCACTCAGGCAGACCGTCAGCATCCTGATCCAGAAGTTTCAGGGCCTGCTCGGTCATGCCACGCCAGCTAAGTTGATGCATACCATCGGTGGTGGGATAGATCGGGGTCAGGCTCTCATCCGCACCGTTATCCTGGTCATCATTTATTTGTTGGTATTCTGGATGCACCATCTCCAGACTGGACGGACCGTTGCGCACCTCGCCGAAACAGCGCAGTTTCGCACCACGCACCAATGCAGACTTTTGCGCGCCGGAGAAATGGAAAAAGCGTAGGAACATGAAACCGGTTCCATCCGCCACCCGCACCAGCAGGGAACGGCGGCGACCGAACTTGATATCCGCTAACTCTATGGTTGCCTCAATCACCGCCTGATCTCCGGAACGCAGACTGCCGATCGGCAACACCCGAGTCCGATCCTGATAGCGCGCTGGTAGATGGAACAGCACATCCTGTACCGTCGTTATCCCGATCTTCTTGAGTCGTTCCGCATTGCGCGGCCCCACCCCCTTCATGGTGGTAACCGGTTTGGTGTCGAGGCCGTTATTGTTTCCTTTATTCATACGCACCCACTCTCAGAATCAACGGCCATGATATATCTTTTGCCACTATGGTTTCATCCTGATACCAAAGATAAGATGTTTAGATCTTATCTTACCTCCCAATCCTCCACATCCCCGGCAACCACGTCAAACATCGGATGCGCCTTTAACAGACGCACGCCCTTTATTTCGTGAAAAGCCTCTTCGTCTCTAATCTTTAGTTTGTCTTGCAGATGCTGCATCTCATAGGCAAGCTGCCCCCTGGTCACCCGCAGACGCTGTATCCCTACTCTCTTGGATATCTTAGAGATATCGAAGTCATAACCACGCCGTAGCGCTTCCTGATATACACCCCAAAGATATGTCGATATCGCGGACAGGGGATCGGTACTCTGTTTGAATCTGTTCAACTGGGGATGATTTCTGTAGCCGCTGGTCTCTCCCGCCAGCACCGCCTGGGCCAGCAACGCCTCGCGCCACAGGGCCACTAAACCCTTGGCGTCCAGATATTTTGGGTGCAATGACCATAATCTCATGTTGCTATATCCTGGAAGCGGCTTTGCATTGCCTGATGCATAGCTGTAATAATGATTTTAGACAGCTAAATTCCTGGAGGTGCCGCAATGTCTGTATTACTTGAATTTGCCATGTTCCCCACCGACAAGGGTGAGAGCGTAAGCCCGTATGTAAGCAAGATAATAAGGATGATCCATGAAAGCGGCATGAGCTACCAACTCACCTCCATGGGAACCATCATAGAAACGGAAGACCTGCTCCAGGCCTTGGGTCTGGTGCATGTGGCCTACGAAATACTGGATAAGTCAGGCTGTGACCGGGTCTACTCATCATTGAAGATTGACATCCGCAAGGGCAAGAGTAACCGCATGCAAGGTAAGCTGGATTCTGTTCTGGAGAAGATTGGAGAAGGCACTTAGGTGTTTCAGGAGATCTTCCAGACCAGCACCCGCGGCCGCGGAACCTATGAGATCACCCGCGAGGTGGAACAGATTATTGCGCGCTCCGGGATAAATACCGGCCTCTGCCATATCTTCATCCACCACACCAGCGCCTCCCTGGTGCTGTGTGAAAACGCGGACCCCTCTGTGAGGTCCGACCTGGAGCGGTTTATGGAAGATCTGGTGCCAGACGGCGACCGCAGGTTTGACCATACCATGGAGGGACCGGACGATATGCCGGCGCACATCCGCTCTATTCTAAGCAAGATGGATCTGACCATACCGGTCAGTAACGGCCGGAGTGGCCTTGGCACCTGGCAGGGGATCTATCTTTGGGAACACCGCGCCCACGGGCACCAGCGGCGGATAACAGTTACCGTTATGGGTGATTAAAAGGCAAGCGGCACAAGGACGTGCCGCCATTGGTCGAAGACCAATGAAGCCCATAAAAATCTAGCAGGTTCGCGCACCTGTGTACGATTTTTATGGGCGTACAGCAAATAGGCCAGTACGGCCTATTTTGCCGTTATATTTAGAGTTCCATAACCCCATCCATCTCCACCTCAGCACCTTTTGGTAGTGCCGCCACACCCACCGCGGCGCGGGCCGGATAGGGTTCAGTAAAATATTCCGCCATCACCTGATTGACTAGAGGGAAGTTGGCCAGATCGGTCAGATACACATTTAGCTTGACCATGTCTTTGAGGTCACCACCGGCGGCCTGCGCCACTGCCTGTAGGTTGTCGAACACACGCCGAATCTGCGCCTCAATATCTCCAGCAACCAACTCCATCGTCTCCGGCACCAGCGGTATCTGCCCGGACAGATAAACCCGATCGCCGCTCTTCACCGCCTGAGAATAGGTACCGATGGCCTGGGGTGCATTGGGGGTATTGATGATCTCTCGAGTCACGTGATGCTCCTTTTAACAGATTATCCCCTCTCACAAGATTGAGAAGAGAATTAGGGTGAATGAGGATTCTATGACTCTCCCCCTCATCCACAAACCTTCTCCCCCAAAGGGAGAGGGAGCAAGATTTAACCCATCATCCTGGTAATCCGCATCACCTCAGGCAACGCACGCAACCGCCTGATAATGCTGGCCAGATGTTTTCTGTTGCGAACCGTGATGGTGAATTCCAGGGTGGAGGAGAGCCCATCCCGCTCCTTGATCTCAAGATTTTCGATGTTCGATTCCATATCTGCGAAGGTCGCGGCCACCGTAGCCAGCACCCCGCGCTTACTGCCAACCTCGACCCCAACCTCGGTGGTAAATTCACCCTCGATATCGTCCACCCAGCGCACGTCCATCCAGTTCTCGCCATGTCTGCGGAATTCACCCAGATTCGGACACCCATGGCGATGCACAACGATACCCTTACCGGGACTGAATACCGCCACGATATTGTCCCAGGGAATGGCGCGGCAACACTTGGCGAAACTGACCACCATACCTTCGGTGCCGCTGATCATCAGTGGCTGCGCCGCCTGGGTCGGAAATGGCTCTTCATTCTGATCCACCTTACGGTCACCAGCTATGCGTCTAGCCACCAGCAAGGCCATGCGGTCACCCAGACCGATCTTTTCCAGTAGATCGTTCATGCTCTTGAGCTTGAAGTCCTTGAGCAGGTCCTTTATACCATCGGCCTGCGCCTCCTCTATGGTGAGACCATAGGCCTCCAGGCCACGCTCCAACATCCTGCGTCCCAGCTCCACCGCCTCCCGATGTTTCAGGTTCTTCAGATAACCGCGAATACTGGCCCTGGCCTTACCGGTCACCACAAAATCCAGCCAGGACGGATTGGGCTTGGCCCCCTCAGCAGTGATCACCTCTACGGTCTGGCCGCTGTGCAACTTGGTCCTGAGTGGGACCAGCTGCCGGTCAACCCGAGCGGCCACGCATTGATTACCAACATCAGAGTGCACGGCGTAGGCGAAATCCACCACAGTAGCACCCTTGGCCAGGACCTTGATCCCGCCCTTAGGGGTGAACACATGGACCTCATCTGGAAACAGATCGACCTTCACGTTCTCCAAGAACTCCATGGAGTTGCCAGCCTCTTTTTGCAGATCCAACAGGTTCTTCAACCAGTCAGAGGCATGGGTATGGGCTATACCTGAGCCCTCTTCCTCGCTCTTATACTGCCAGTGCGCGGCAATACCTGATTCGGCTATTTCATGCATCTCCTCGGTTCTGATCTGCGCCTCAATCAGCACGCCATGTGTACCTATCAGGGAGGTATGCAAGGATTGATAGCCATTGGCCTTGGGTATGGCGATATAGTCTTTAAACCTTCCCGGAACCGGCTTGTAGAAGTTGTGTATTATTCCCAGGACTCGGTAGCAGGTATCTACCTTATCCACAATGATGCGGAAACCGAACAGGTCTACCACCTCGTTAAAGGAGCGCTTCTTATCCCGCATCTTTTTATAGATACTGTACAGATGCTTCTCCCTGCTCTGCACCATGGCGTTAATCCCCTCCGCCTCCAAACAGTTCTGCAAAGCGTCCTCAATTTGGCCCATCAACTCCTTTCGATTGCCACGCATGGTCATTACCGATCTATGCAATACCCGGTAACGCATAGGCCAGGCCGCTGAGAAACATAGCTCTTCCAGTTCCAGGCGGATGTGATTCAGACCCAGGCGATTTGCGATGGGGGCATATATATCCAGGGTCTCGTTGGAAATGCGCTTGCGTTTGTCCGGACGCATAACATCCAGGGTGCGCATGTTGTGCAACCGGTCGGCCAGTTTAATCAGGATGACCCGGATATCCTTGGTCATCGCCAGCAACATCTTACGCACGTTATCGGCCTGCGCCTCGGCGTGCGAGACGGAATCAAGCTTAGTCAACTTGCTGACACCGTCGACCAAATCCGCTATCTCACCATCAAACTCCTTGGCCAGCTTCTTTTTGGTTGCCTTGGTATCTTCGATAACGTCGTGCAGTATCGCCCCGATGAGGCATTTATAATCCAGCTGCATCTCCGCCAGGATGCGCGCCACCGCCAGGGGATGGCAAATATATGGTTCGCCAGATTTGCGTTTCTGATCGGAATGATGCTGAGCGGCATACACATAGGCGCGGTAGACCTCCTTGATCTGATCAGGCTCCAGATAGGTCCCAAGATAGTCGCAAAGATCTGCGATGCGAGAGTCTGCCTCTTTGGACCAGACATCGTCCTTAGCTACCTGTTTCGGTTGTTTTGTCTGTAATTGCTCCATCTAATACCTGCGCCAACCTATGTTGATGATGCTTTTTTATCGCCTATAACCGAAAGACCATGGATACTCTTCGCCAGTTCCGGTAACCATCGGCCTTTTCACATATTAGTCAAAACGACATGCTTAAACCACTGTTTTAAATTAATAACCAGGCAACAATCATTGCCTGGTTATTAAGCGGTACATGGCGTCACTGGCCAATGAGTCAAAAGTGCCAGACCAAATAAAAAGGCGCAGACCTTGGTCATGCGCCTTTTCCTAATCCCTGTATGTAACAGGTAATCTATGCAATAGACCTTATCCGCCAAAATCCTCCTGAGACCGGTCAACTGCCGCCACCTCTTCTCCTGCAGCCAAGAATGCCTCTTCCGCAGCCTCGATATCCGTTATCTCTTCTTCTTTAGGCTCTATGTTATCTGCATGGATAAGCCCCTCGGCAATCTCACGCAGGGCCATAACGGTTGGCTTATCATTCTTCCACGGCAGCAGCGGCTCAACACCGTTGGCCAACTGCCTGGCGCGCTTGGTGGCCAACACTACCAGATCGAATCTGTTATCGACATGTTCCAGACAGTCTTCAACTGTTACTCGTGCCATTCTCTAGTACTCCGTGAACCCAGAACCGTATATAAGCGGCTGGGGAATATTACCCACACACGGCCAAAACCGGACCTGGCCGCAGAAAAGCGTTGTATGTTATACCATTTCCCTACGAGATCAAACTCCCAAGGCGCTGTTCCAGCACCTCAGCCATCCGATCCTGACGCAGTCGGTTGGACAGAACGATTGACTTCATCTCCTCTAACGCCCGATAAAAGTCCTCGTTAATCACCAGATAGTCGTATTCCTGGTAGTGCGAAATCTCGGCCTTGGCGGCACTCATGCGCCTCTCTATCACCTCGGCATCATCCTGTCCCCTGCCCTCTAAACGTTGACGCAGGGTCTCCTCACAGGGCGGCAGGATAAAGATGGATATGGTCTCAAACATGTGCGCCCGTATCTGCTGCGCCCCCTGCCAATCTATCTCCAATATGACATCAAAACCCTGATCCAGCTGTTCGCACACCTCTCGCCGGTCGGTTCCGTAGTAGTTGTCGAAAACCCTGGCATGCTCCAGGAAGGAGCCGTCCTCCACCTTGCGCAGGAACTCTTCGTGATTAACGAAATGGTAGTCCTCGCCATCCACTTCACCGGGACGCATGGGGCGCGTGGTATAAGACACCGACACATGCAGCATATCGTCATGCTCAAGCAACTCCTTAAGCAGACTGGTTTTTCCTGCCCCGGATGGCGCAGAAACCATAAACAGGGTTCCTTTTGACATCGTTTACCTTTAATCAGATGTAAAGTTGTTATTACTCTAACAGATGCAAATAGTCGTTATCACTCTATGTTTTGCACCTGCTCACGCATTTGCTCAATCAGCACCTTCATCTCTACGGCAACCTTGGTGGTTTCGGCATCGTTGGACTTCGAACTCAGGGTATTGGCCTCCCGGTTCAGCTCCTGCATCAGAAAATCCAGCCTGCGGCCCACCGGCTCATCACGCTCCAGTACCTGCTCGACCTCTTTCAGATGTGACTCCAGTCGATCCATCTCTTCGTCCACATCCAGCTTCTGGGCCAACAGCGCCATCTCCTGCTCCAATCTGCCCTCATCCAGATCTCCCGCCAGCTCCTCCAGTCTAGTACGCAGACGCTCGCGCATCCCGGCCAATATTTCTGGCATACGTACTCGTACTATATCCACCTGTTGCTGTAAGGATGCGCAGCGCAGTTGAATTAGCTCGGCCAGTCTCGCTCCCTCACGTTGGCGATTCTCCACCATGCTATCCAGTGCCTCTGATAATAGCTCCTGGGCCTGCCTCTGCAATGGAGTGAAGTCCTGTTTCTCCGCCTCTAATACCCCTGGCCAGCGCATGATATCTATGGTGCGGGGCGGAACCGCCTCATGCTGCAGATGGCCTATCTCCTTGGCCGCCTCTATGACCTGTAGCGCCAAGCGTTCATTGACCATTATCCCGGCGGCACTGCCAGCACCGGCCTCAAATCTGAGATTGCAATCCACCTTGCCGCGCCCGAGCTTCTGGGAAACCAGCTCGCGCACGCCCGGTTCTATCGCCCTGAACTCCTCCGGCAGCCGCACCGCAACCTCCAGATATCTATGGTTTACCGAACGTAGTTCCCAAACCAGGCCGCCAAGATCGCCTCGAAACTCTTGGCGCGCGAAAGAGGTCATGCTATTTATCATGTGTATTCCTTAACTAATAACCAGGCGCACAAAACGCTCAGAGGAAAAAACAAATCCACGGATTCGGTGTTATGATAACTGGCTTGAGGCAAGCTTGATAGAGACCATATGGAGAAAATAAGAGAACCACTCCCGCCGGGAACTGTAATTGACTGCTACACGATCATCAAACTGATCGGCAGCGGCGGTTTCAGTCTCATCTACCTGGCCGAAGATGAAGACACCCAAGATCAGGTAGTCATCAAGGAATACATGCCAAAAAAGCTTGCCATGCGCAGCGGTAACGGTGACATGCGAGTATGCGTAACTGACGAAGAACAGCGCACCGCCATGAATAACGGTCGCAAACTCTTCTACCAGGAGGCCAAGACCTTGGCCTCGCTTAAACATCCAAACATCGTAAATGTACGAAATTTCTTTCTCTGTTATGACACCGCCTACATGGTGATGGACTATGAGTACGGCAAGAATCTTGGCCACTACATCAAACGACGCAAAGGCGGTCTCAGCACTACATTTTTAAAGACCGTATTCCCACCCATCCTCGACGCCCTAAGCCTGGTACACAACAAGGGCCAACTGCACCTGGACATAAAGCCATACAACATTCATTTGCGTCCTGGCGGCGATCCACTCCTGCTGGATTTTGGCGCGGCCCACCGCATTGCCACCACCAGACAACGCCAAAGCTCCCAGGTGGTAACCGCCGGGTTTTCACCGATCGAACAATACTATGCCGCAGGCTACGTCGGCCCCTGGAGCGATGTCTACGCCATAGGCGCTACCATGCGCGCCTGCATAGATGGCAAATCACCACAATCCGCTGTGGAGCGCCACGCCAAAGACAACATGCGCCCGGCCGCTATAGCGTTCAAAAGACGCTACCCCGCATATCTGCTGGAGATAATCGACTGGGCCATGGAGATCGACCCACTGCTGCGCCCGCAAAACGCAGGCGATATGCTACAGGCAATGCTGAACGAGACAGGTTATAAAAAGGCTGAGCCCGATGGTGAGTCATCACTGAGCCAACTCATTAGGGCCAGGGGTAACAGATGAACAGAATCAATATAGCGCGCGCGACCCTGCAAGGTAACCGTAGAATTAATCAGGATAGGTACATATCAATCGAGTCAGAAGACACCATCCTATTGGGTTTGGCGGACGGCATGGGCGGTCATCCCAAAGGAGAGGTGGCCGCGCAGATCCTGATAGACACCTGTACCAGCTTTTTTAACCGCTCCACCAAACCGATACACAGCCCCAGAGAGTTTCTGCACCGCCTGCTTCAGAAGTCCCATGAGAATATCACCGCCTTCGGACTGGACCATGAGCCGCCGATCAAACCACGCACCACCGCTGTGGTCGCCCTGATCCAGGAGGGGTTGGTGCGCTGGGCACATGCCGGTGACAGCAGACTATATCTATTTCGCAATGGAGAGGTAATGCAGAGGACAGTGGACCACTCCTACGTACAACACCTGGAAGATCACGGTCTCATCTCTCCCGATTCGGCAATATCACACCCGCAGCGCAATTACGTAACCCGCTGCCTGGGCGGCAACATATCTTCTCCCGAGATAACCGTAAGCAAGGCGCTAAGATTGAAGGACGGCGATACCATCCTGCTTTGCAGCGATGGCCTGTGGAGCCAGACCCAGGAAACAGACATGGCGGAATTACTTGGTGGTAATAGCTCCCTCGACCATGATATAGAACACCTGGTGAATTCGGCTGTGGAGCGCGCCGCTCCGGAAAGCGACAACGTCTCTGCCATAGCCTTGCGTTGGCGGATGAACGGACCGGAAGAGCATACCGCGCCTCCACAAGAAAATGCCCAGGAGCCCCCCAAGGAGGACCTCTACCAGGCTCTGGATGAGCTTAAATCAGCTATTGAGCAGTTCGAAAACAACAAAACCCAGGAGTAGATATGAGACCTAGCGGCCGCAATCCAGACCAGCTGCGCCAGATCCGTTTTATCCGCAACTACACCATGCATGCAGAAGGCTCGGTATTGATAGAGTTCGGCAACACCAAGGTATTATGCACCGCCTCTGTCGAAGACCGGGTACCGGGATTTCTCAAGGGCAAGGGCCAGGGCTGGATTACCGCAGAGTATGGGATGCTACCCCGCTCCACCGGGGAGCGCATGGGACGCGAGGCCAGCCGAGGAAAACAGGGTGGACGCACCCTGGAGATCCAGCGCCTTATCGGTCGTTCCATGCGAGCAGCTGTAGATCTGACCACCCTTGGCGAACGCAGCATAACCCTGGATTGTGATGTAATTCAGGCGGATGGCGGCACCCGAACCGCATCCATCACCGGTGCATTTGTTGCGCTGTCCGACGCCATAGACAAGCTTATCGCCTCCGGCAAGATACAATCCAATCCAATCAAAAACATGATTGCGTCCGTATCAGTAGGCATCTACCAAGGCACACCAGTGCTGGACCTGGACTATGCGGAAGACTCCAATGCCGAAACCGACATGAATATCGTTATGAACGATGCCGGCGCATTCATTGAGGTACAGGGAACGGCCGAGGGCCATGCATTTAATCAGGATGAGCTAAACGCCATGCTGGGGTTGGCGCGGCAAGGGATTGAACAGTTGTTTGTGGCACAAAGGAACTCCTTGGCGGAATAGAGGCCCTACCTGGACGACATCCTACCCTGCTCTTTTAGCCAGGCTCGCAGCTCCGGCTCTGGCATCGGTTTGCCAAAATAGAACCCCTGCAAAAGCCCGCAACCATGTTTCGTCAGAAACTCATACTGCTCCTCTGTCTCAACCCCTTCTGCCACCACCTTGAGACCCAGGCTTTTACCCATGGCCAGTATCGCCTCTACCAAAGAGATGCCGCCGGTGTCGCCAGGGATTCCTTTCACAAAGGAACGATCTATCTTTAGCACATCCACCGGGAACCGTTTCAAATAGCTGAGAGATGAATACCCGGTACCAAAGTCATCTATTGACAGGCCAAGGCCAAGATCCTTGAAACCTTGCAACCAATTCAACACCTCCTGGCTATAATCCATCAACAGTCCTTCGGTGATCTCAAGGGTCAACCACTCCCCACGCACCGCATACTCCTTCAGTATGCCGGAGACAACCCAGGGCGAGAACTCTCTGCTTAACTGACGACTAGAGACGTTGACCGAGACATTGATATCAATACCATCATCCCGCCACTCCCGTAATTGCCGGCATGCCTCCTCCATAACACAGGTTCCAACCTGAATAATCAGACCACCTTCTTCCGCCAGCGGAATAAATGTATCAGGCATAACCAGGCCACGCTTGGGATGGTTCCAGCGTAACAATGCCTCCACGCTACACACCCTTCCGGTCTTAGCGTCGACAATTGGCTGATAGTAGAGCTGCAACTCATCTCTATCTATGGCCAGACGCAGATCCTGCTCCAGTTCCAGACGCTCACGGATCTGCTCCTGCATGCCAACAGTAAAAAATTGATAACGATTACGCCCCCCTTCCTTGGCCCGGTACATGGCCATATCGGCGTTGCGCATCATCACCTCTGCATCTTCCGTATCCTCCGGATAGATGGTAATGCCGATACTAGCCCCAAGCATAACCTCGCGTCCGACGATACTGAATGGCGACGACATCTGATCAATAATCTTGTCCGCCACCGATGCGGCATCGTTTACTTCACGCAAATCTTGAAGCAGCACCACGAACTCGTCACCACCCAAACGCGCCACGGTATCGGAATCCCGCACACAGGCATCCAGCCGCTCCGCCACCTCCTGTAGCATCTCGTCACCCAGTACATGGCCAAAGGTATCGTTCACAGTTTTAAATCTGTCTAAATCGACAAACAGTAAGGCTAGCAAGCCCCCTTCGCGCCGGGCGGCGATAACCGCCTGATTTAGCCGGTCAAAAAACAATGAACGGTTGGGAAGACCGGTTAAGGCATCATAGTTAGCCTGGCGGCGAATCTGCTCTTCGTCCTGCTTACGCTGCGAGATATCTGAAAATACCGCCACATACTCTTTTATCTCATCGGTCTTCTCATCCCGGATAACGACAATAGATAACCACTCGGGATAGACGCTACCGTCTTTGCGGCGATTCCAGATCTCTCCTGACCAAAACCCCTGACTTGCAATCTGACTCCATATCTGGCGGTAAAAGTATGCATCGTGCCTACCAGAACTAAGCACCTTTGGATCCTGACCTACGACATCCTCCGCCTCATAGCCGGTTATGCGTGTAAAGGCCGGGTTAACCGTCTTGATACGATTGTTGGCATCGGTAACTATGATGCCCTCGCTCGCTGTATCAAATACCGTCGCGTTCATGCGCAACTGATCCTCGGCACGTTTACGGGCGGTGATATCCTCCTTGACCGCAATGTAGTGCGTGATATTCCCATCATCACCACGCAAGCCACTTATGGATGCCGACTCCCAATAGATACTGCCGTCTTTACGCTTGTTGTGGAATACCCCCTTCCACTCCTTTCCGGAAGAGATTACTTCCCACATATCCTTGTACTCTTCCGGCTTCTTGTCGCCGGACTTCAGGATACGTGGGTTCTGCCCGATCACCTCTGCGGCCTTATAACCGGATATATCCTCAAATTTGGGATTGACGTATTCGATCAGACCCTTGGTGTCGGTAATTACCACCGACGCCGGACTCTGTTCCAGGGCACGACCAAGTTTGCGCAGATCAAGCTCGGTTCGCTTGGATTCCGTTATATCGACCCGAACACACGCCACCCCCCCATCACTGGTCACTGCGTCACAAGCCAGATACCAGCGACCGTCGTCCAGATGCTCGATATAGCTTTCCCTAGTACACCCATAATCAGCATGATCCAGACTCCCGCCAGTCTCAATGTCCTCATAGCGTATCCGTACTGCATTGGCATCCTGTATCTCCTGCATGGAGCCACCATTGGCCAACCCATCCAGCCATGGATAAAATTCCTGCCACTTACGATTAAACAATACCAATCTGCCGTCCGCGTCGAACAGGGCAAAGGCCTCGTTGACACTCTCAACCGCATCACGCAAAAGCCCCCAGGAATTTTGCGCATCCTCACGGGCATCATCCAGATAACGCAACAACCACCCCAACAGACTCAAAAGCAATACGGTAGACACCATCAACCCTATGCTCAGCCACTCTGCCTGCTGCATGCTTACAGCGAGATAGTTACGGTAGGCTGTAGTCAGTTCCGTATAACGCGCAGAGGCCTGCTCATCCAAAAAACTGTTTTTGAGTTCGGCTAGCTTTGTGAGTTCTATCAGGTTGGCGCGCATATGATAGAAGACATTGTCCAGCAGCTCCTTATGGGGACTGCCGGCGGCCAATGTGCTTAAACGATCAAGCTCCTCTGCAATCTGCTCCCTATCGTCTGGGTTATGGAAAAGATTGTAGCGATACAGACGAATCAACAGATCAGACAACCGATCTTCTATCTTGCCGCCATACTTGTGCGCATCCGCCGCAACGGTCGGCAAATACTGGAGCCCATTGCGCAGCACCGCCGCCTGAAACTTGATGCGCTCCAGCAATGTCAGCTTATGTTCCAACACTTGCAGATAGTTATCTATGGCGCGGTCAACCGCCGGCTCCGTATGGGTGTATAAGCCGCTTTTGGGATCATGCAATGTGGCGCTAACCTGACGCAGCTGTTCGGTTGTCTCGGCCAGAGAATCATAATTGTTCAACAGGAAGGAACTGACCTGCATCACATCCCGGTCCAAACGCGCATCCAGCTCTTTCAACTGCAGTAGCATGCCGGATTGCCTGGAATACTGTTCCACATTGACCGAGCGTGCCACCAGAAACAGGCCAATAACCACTACCACCGCAGCGATCAAGAGATAACGTTTTCTGTGCCAACTACGCCGCTTCATGGTTTCATCCTTGGATGGACGCCAACCAGCGTCCGCAAAAATGCCGCTATAGAGACAATATCTTTGCCAGGGATATCACGCCCCAGTTGATAACGCCCCATCACCCGGATGGCATCATCCAGACTGGTTTGACTGGAATCATGAAAGAAATACTTCTGACGCGCCGCCATCCGTAAGCTTGGCACCTTAAACAGATAGCGATCCGACTCATCCTTGGTAACATTAAAGCGCCCCAAGTCAGATTCAATTATCTTCCCCCCCCTGTCGGAGAAATAATCCCCCATCGCGCCCATGTACGCATACAGATTCCCACCAACATTCCGGCCCTGGTGACAACTGGAGCAGCCATAGGACTTAAACAGGCGATAGCCCTTCAGTTCAGCTTCATTCAGGGCAGAGTCATCGCCTTGTAACCAGCGATCAAAGGGAGAATTTAGCGTTATCAAGGAACGCTCAAACTCAGCTATGGCATGGGCAATATTGTCTGCGGTAAGACCGTCCGGATAGCTATCCTCAAAACCCTGAACCAGAATCGCGTCTTCCCGCAGCTTCCCCAGCACCTGTTCCCAATTGGAATTCATCTCTACAGGATTGTGAACCGGGCCGACAGCCTGCTCCTCCAGAGTGGCGGCCCGACCGTCCCAGAACTGCGCGAAGTTATTTGCGGCGTTATAAACGGTCGGCGCCTTGATTGCCCCGGATACACCCCCAACACCAATAGAACTCGCACGGTCATCCGTACCGTTGGTCGCAAGATTATGGCAACTGGCGCAGCTTATGGAATTATCTGATGACAAGCGCGTATCGTGAAACAGCCTCTCACCCAGAACCACCTTGCTGGGATCTAGATTCTGGTACGGCTGCAGAGGCTGGAGCGGCTCGTCCGTACGGGACACCCCCGCCATGACTACCGCCACCAGAGAAAACGCGATAATTGAACCAGCAAAAAATGTTCTAAACCACACCAAGACTCAAGTCCCTTGTTACCCAATTCATCAATAACTTCGCTAAAACAGCCATATCCTAAGTATAGCGGTTGTAGGTAACACTTCTTGAGTCTATTTTTCTTTCATATCGCCCTGGTCGGCCAGTTTTTTCTCCAGCTCGGCAATCAATTGCTGAATATTTTGTTGTGCCCCCGGATCGTCCGCCAGCATGGATTCCAGACGACGCCAATGTTCCAACGCCTTGGAATAATTGCCCTGCTGGCTCTCCAAGAGCCCCCCCATCCACAGGGCAGTTTGGTTATCAGGTTCCTTGGCCAGGGCCTGTAGAATTAAATTCGCGGGACGACCCTGCATATCACCCTGGTTCGCCATCGCCATAGCCTCGGCCAACGCCAGCATAACAGCCGGCTCATCTCCCGCGAGTTTCAGCAAGGCCTCATAGGCAACGACAGCCTTGGGGAAATCCTGCATGCTCATGTAGGTGCGGGCCAACATATACCAGCCCTGAGGGTCATCAGGATGCTCTTTCAGATGCTGCTGCAACTTTTTCAACATATCTTCTATTGACGGCGCCTTACCCTGCATTTCCTGGCTATTTGATGCCTGTTTGGCGGCATCAAACTCGACCATACCCGGCGCTCCCAGGGATAGATACATGACGATGGCGGCCAGCGGGATCGCAATGGCGAGAATCACCAGGGTCAACTTACCGGAAGCCACAGCAGCCACATCTGGCGCCTCTTCCTGTTTTAGGTCCAGCAACAGGGCCTGTTCCAGCTCCACCTTTGCCTGGTCGAACTCCTCCTGATTGATCTTACCCGCCTGAAGATCGGCCTCCATCTCCTGCAGACGCTCACGGGCTATGATCACATTCTGTTCATCCCGGTCAGATGCGGCCAGTTCCCGCTTGCGCAGCAGCGCCGGGGCCAACATGGCCAGGGCGATCAGGATCATCAATGCGGTGATTATGGTGAAGATGGTCATACTCTGTCCCGGGCTAGTATATCGTTCGGCTGAAGCTAGTTAGCGTCTTTATCATTTTCAAGCAGGCTCTGGACCCTGGCGTGCTCTTCGCTGGTCAACTCGACCTCAGGCTCTTTATTGCGACGCCGAATAAACAGCACCAAGACGGCTATACCCACGATAAATATGACGAACGGCCCACCCCACAATAGCATGGTGGACGATGTAAGACGTGGGCGATAGAGTACGAAGTCGCCATAGCGCTGCACCATGAATTCCACCACATCTTGCTCACTGGAACCCTGCTGCACCATCTCATAGGTATGACGGCGCATATCCTGAGCCAGTTCGGCATTGGAGTCGGCAATGTTCTGACTTACGCACACCACGCAACGCAGCTCGGTGATCAGCTTGTGGTAGCGTGCCTCTTTGTCATGGTCATCAAAACTGTATGCCTCAATATTGCTGGCCTGCGCCCACAACGGCAATAGCAGTAGTAGAAACATAAAACGCTGCATTACTCTTGCTCCAGTTTCTGTAGCAATGGTTTCAGTTCGCCCTGCCAGAGTTCCGGGGTAATAGGTCCGGCGTTCTTCCAGCGTATCACGCCCTTCTTGTCGATCACGAAGGTCTCAGGTGCGCCGGTCACCCCCCAGTCCATAGCCACCCGGCTCTCCGGGTCGAAACCAACCGCCATGAACGGATTGCCCTTTTCACCAAGCATCTTCTTAGCGGCCTCGGCATCATCACGCCAATCAATGCCGAATACCTTCAGGCCCTCGGTCTTGGCCAGATGCACCAGATAGGGATGTTCCCTCCAACACTCCACGCACCAGGTGCCCCATACATTCAGCAGCCACACCTGACCCATATAGGCCGAAGACTTTATGGTCTTGCCCTGATCAAACAGGTCCGGCAGTTCTACCGCCGGAGCCGGTCGCCCGATCAGTACTGAAGGCACATTGCGCACAAAATTCGGGTCCTGTTTCATCTTGTACAGACCCAGCACGAAGATGGCCATGATAGCCATAAAGATGCCAAACGGGATCAGATAACGTGTCTTCATACTGTCGCCTCGGTCTTGTTCGTATCTCCATCCCGACGTGCCTTGCGTGCCATACGGAAATATCTCTTATCCAGCGCGGCCAACAGACCGCCAAAGGCCATCAACAGGCCACCCAGCCAGATCCAGCGTACAAATGGCTTGTGATAGATACGTAGACTCCAGGCACCCTCCTTTCCCAGGGGTTCGCCAAGGGCCACGAACAGATCGCGGGTAAACCCGGCGTCGATTCCGGCCTCGGTCATGGGCATACCGCTGCTGTAGTTACGCTTCTCTGGATAGAGCCTGGTTACAGGTTTCCCATCCTGACTAACAGTCACATCTCCCCGATCGGCGACATAGTTTGGTCCCTGAATCCGCTCCGCCCCATTGAACAGAAAGTCATAACCACCCAACCGGTAGCTCTGACCATGCTCGATACGCAGATCCTGTTCCTGGCTATAGATGGAGGTAAGGGCTAGCCCCACAATAAACACCGCTATACCCACATGGCCGCAGAACATGCCCCAACCGGCGCGGCTTATACGTGCCACCGAACCTACGACTCCACCCTGCTCCTTGACCCACAGGGCCGAGGTCAGGAATACCCAGATCGCCAGCACCAAGCCCAAGGCCGCACCACCGGTAAAGAAAGGCAAGGCGAACATAGCGATGGCAAGACCACCCACTATGCTAACAACCAGAGGCAAGGCCAGTTTACGCGCCAGCGCCAACCCGCTCTCTTGTTTCCAGCGCGCCAGCGCGCCCACGCCCACCAGGGCGGCCAACGGAACGGTAAGTGGTATGAACACACTATTGAAATAAGGCGGGCCCACGGAGATCTTGCCCACGCCCAAGGCATCCAGCACCAGGGGATATAAGGTGCCAAGCAAGATACTGCATGCGGTGACCATCAAGATCACATTATTCAGCAATAGGCCGGTCTCACGGGATACCAGACTGAAATGTACCGAACTACGAATCTGGGAGGCGCGCCAGGAGTATAAGAGCAGCGACCCACCGATCACAAATGACAGGAACAGCAGGATAAACACGCCGCGGGACGGATCGGTGGCAAAGGCATGTACCGAGCTCAACACCCCGGAACGGACCAGGAAGGTGCCAAGCAGACTGAGGGAGAAGGCAAAGATCGCCAACAACACCGTCCAGGCCTTAAAGGCCCCGCGTTTCTCGGTCACCGCCAGGGAGTGGATCAGAGCGGTACCCACCAGCCAGGGCATAAAAGAGGCGTTCTCCACCGGGTCCCAGAACCACCAGCCGCCCCAGCCCAGTTCATAATAGGCCCACCAACTGCCAAGCACTATGCCCAGGGTCAGGAACACCCAAGCCACGTTGGTCCAGGGCCGCGACCAGCGCGCCCAGGCCGCGTCCAGACGCCCGCCCAGCATGGCGGCAATGGCGAAGGCGAAGGCTACGGAAAACCCTACGTAACCCATATAGAGCAGTGGCGGATGTATGGCCAAACCTGGATCCTGCAACAGCGGATTAAGGTCGCGCCCCTCCATTGGCGGATTGGGAAGACGTTCAAACGGATTGGAGGTAAACAGCATAAACAGCAAAAAGCCCACGCTGACTATGCCCATTACCCCCACCACCCGCGCCACCATTACCTCTGGCACACTGCGGCTGAACAGGGTGACTACGGCGGTCCAGAGTGAGAGCGTCAACGCCCAAAACAGCAGTGATCCCTCGTGGGCGCCCCACACCCCACTGATCAGATAGAGGGTGGGCAGGGCGGTATTGGAGTTGGCCGCCACATAGTAGATAGAGAAGTCGTGGGTGATAAACCCGTAGGTGAGGCAGGTATAGCCAATCACCATAAACAACAACTGTCCCATGGCGGCTGGCTTGGCCATGGCCACCCAGGACGCGTTACCATTGTGTGCGCCTATCAGCGGAAACACCGCCTGTACAAACGCCATACAGAGCGCCAGGATCAGCGCCATCTGACCTATTTCCGGGATCACTGTACGGCCCCTCTGTTCTGTTCCTGGGCCTTCTCCAACGACTCCGCAACCTCAGGCGGCATATAGTTCTCGTCGTGTTTGGCCAATACCTCCTCAGCGACGAACACCCCGTCCGGTCCCAGACGGCCCTGGGCTATCACCCCCTGACCCTCCTTAAACAGGTCTGGGAGTATTCCGGTGTAAGCCACCTTAACCTTAGGGCTGTTCGGGCCATCGGAGACCACAAAATGCACCGTCAGCTCCTGACCTCGCTCCAGGCTGCCTTTCTCCACCAGACCGCCAAGACGGAATATGTGATCCTTGGGCGCCTTATTCTGAGACACGTCGGTGGGAGAAAAATAGTATGAGAGACTGCTATCCAAGGCATTAAATACAAACCAGGCCGCCAGACCCAGACCCACCATCCCGCCAAGCAGGATCCCAAAACGCTTATGCCTTGCCTTCATCTAACTCTCTCCAGCATCAATCCGGGCCATACGGGCGATCCGTTTCAGGATATTGCGCCTGCGGCCCCGCAACAAAATCGGTTCCAAAACCATAAGCAGCAGAGACACCCCGAACGAACCCCACACATAGAGTGCATAGCCGCCCATATGAAAAAACTCCGCCACGCTCATCGCGCACCCCCTTCCAACTCCCGCACCCAGGTAGTGTCGCTCTCCCGCTCCAGGATGATACAGCGCACCCGGGCCAGAACCACGGCGATGGTATAGGCCCAGAAGCCCAAGGCCATGATCAGCATGGTCCAGAGCATGATCTCCTCCATGCTGGACTTACCGCTTACGGCCACGGATGCCCCCTGATGCAGGGTGTTCCACCACTGCACCGAGTAGTAAATGATGGGGATATTCACCACCCCGACCAACGCCAGGATAGCTCCAGCCCGGTCGGCCCTGCGGTGATCGTCGATAGCGGACTGCAGGGCGATAAAGCCAAGATAGAGAAACAACAGAATCAACTCCGAGGTAAGACGTGCGTCCCACACCCACCAGGTGCCCCACATGGGCTTACCCCACAGGGCCCCGGTCCAGAGGGCAAGAAAGGTGAACATAGCCCCGGTGGGAGCAAGGGCCGTGGCCATCATGGCAGACACACGGGTGTTGAACACCAGACCCAGGCCGGCCCAGGCCGCCATAACCACGTAGATGAACATAGACATCCAGGAGACGCCTACGTGTACAAATATTATGCGGTACCCCTCACCCTGCTTGTAATCGGTGGGGGCCAGGAAGAAACTCATATACAGACCGGCACCCAGCAGCAACACCGCCGCAACGGTGAACCAGGGGATCATACGTCCAGCCAGGGGGTAGAAGGTGGCGGGAGATGAATATTTAAACCAGTTTAGGATGCGGGAACTCATTTTATCTTCATTAACAACTTCAGCTGATTATGATTACCGACAGCCGGTTCAGTTCCGCTGCCGCACAAAAAACCCTCATTCCACAGATATCCGCAAGGCGGCAGCGGCCGCCAAAGGCGCAAAGAACAAGGAGAATACCAGAATTGCCGCCAGCATGGATATATGACCTTCCCCACCCAGGCCGGATACCGCGGCCTCCACAGCACCGGCGCCGAAGATCAGCACCGGAATGGTCAGGGGCAATACTAACAGAGATACCAGTACGCCACCGCCACGCAACCCCAAGGTTAGAGCAGCCCCGATGGCCCCGATCAGGCTCAGGGCCGGGGTGCCCAACAGCAGGCTGAGCACCAGAACCCTGAGACCATCCAGTGAAAGATCATACTGTATACCCAATACTGGAGACATCAACACCAGCGGCAGACCAGTCACTAACCAGTGGGCCGCGACCTTACCCAACACCAGCAAAGAGAGGGGCTGGGGCGCCAGCAACATCTGCTCCAGGGCGCCGTCGGCGTAATCTATGGCAAACAGCCTCTCCAGCGCCAACATGGAGGCCAGCAGGGCCGCCACCCAAACCACGCCCGGCGCGATCAGGCGCAGGGTCTTCATCTCCGGGCCTATGCCCAGGGGAAACAGACTTACAACGATGATAAAGAAGAACAGGATAGTGAGTACATCCGAGCGTCGGCGCATGGCCAGGATCAGATCGCGTTTTACTATGGCCAGGAAGGTTTCAAACATTACCCTTGCCCCCTGTGCCCAGCTGCAGACGCTTCACCTGTCCATCAGTAAGCTGCACCTCCTGATGGGTGGTGAGCAGGGCCATACCGCCACCGTCCACATGGGTGCGGATCACCTCCTGCAGCAGGGCGACCGCAACTTTATCCAGGGCCGTGAAGGGCTCGTCCAGGATCCAGAGCTTGGCCTTATGGGCCAGGAGGCGAGCCAGGGCCACACGCCGCTTCTGTCCCTGGGACAAAACCTGGGTCGGCAGATCCTCAAACCCACGCAGACCGATCCGTTCCAGGGCATCCCAGGCCTGCTCTTCGGTCATGTGTACGCCGTCCAGGGTGGAGAGGATGCGCAGATTCTCCAGGGCGGTGAGATCATCCTTGATGCCGTTTTTGTGTCCGATGTAGAGGACCTCGCGGGTGTAGTCGTCGCTGAGTTCGCGGATATTCTCCCCGCCCCAACGAATCTCGCCAGCAGTGGGATGGAAAAGTCCGCAGATGGCGCGCATCAGGGTAGTCTTGCCGCTGCCGTTGTGGCCATGCAGGTACAACAACTCCCCCTGCTCCAAGGAGAAGGAGAGACCGGTGAACAACCTGCGGTCACCACGCACGCATTCCAGTTCCGCGACTTCTAGCATCTAGATCGTTTGCTTATTCATAAATGAAGCAAGATTGTACACAGGAGGTACACCCTTTCCCATAAGACTTAATCCAAATGGGCCTGATATCTGGGATTTTCCCCTTAATAACTGATTGGATCTGGAAAAACAGGTAGAATCCGGCAAATTTGATATTGGAAGAAGCCTCATGCCCCAAGCCCACCAAGGTGAAAAGATTGTCCTCGCCAGCAATAACGCCGGTAAGGTACGGGAGATCAACCAACTCCTGGCCGAACAACAGATTCGGGTTGTACCTCAGAAAGAATTCGGGATCGGTGATATCGAAGAGACCGGCCTAACCTTCGTGGAAAACGCCATCCTCAAGGCCCGTCACGCCGCCAAGGAGAGCGGACTGGCCGCCATCGCCGATGATTCCGGGCTAGAGGTGGATGCGTTGCAAGGCGCCCCCGGCATCTATTCCGCCCGTTTCGCCGGACCCGGCTGCAACGATCGGGACAACAACACCCTGCTGCTGGAGCGGTTACAAGGCGTACCTGACGCAGAGCGTAGCGCCCGCTTCCAGTGCCTGCTGGTATACCTGCGCCATGCGGATGACCCCACCCCGATCATCTGCCAAGGCACCTGGGAAGGGAGAATCCTACACTCACCCAGCGGTGAGAACGGCTTCGGTTATGACCCGCTGTTTTACGTACCGAAGTACGACTGCTCTTCCGCAGAACTGCCCCCGGAAACCAAAAACCAACTCAGCCACCGTGGTCAGGCCCTGCGTAAGCTGTTGGACGCGCTTTCTGGCTAGAACCCCAGCCCATTTCACGTAGACCAAGGGCTTGATGCTCAACCGTGCCGTCATAATAGAAAGCATCATCTCAGACGGAGTACAAAAGCAGGACGCGCCAGATGACTGGAGAAAAACAAGGACGTCATAAAATCATCGAGCCGTTGAGCGGGCCAATTTGCCCTCAAATTGCCGATTAGAGCGGCCACCCCTGGAGCGCCATTTCAACCCGCGCTCCAAACTTACCTACCTGCTCCGGAGAAAGTGCCTCGCTCTTGTACAGCGACAACATCTGCATTCGGCATTTCGGAGCACAGGTGCCGACAATGGCGGTTTTCAGCACGCGCTTGACCGGTTGCCGTAACACAAACTTATCCACCCACCATGGCGAACCAAGCGAGGTAACCGCCAACATATAACGAAGATTCGTCAACCTGGGTTTAATAAGACCATACTGATCTGCGTGGTCATACGCCACACCCGGCGCCCATACCCTGTCAAACCAGCCCTTGAGAATGGCGGGAAAACCAAACCACCAGGTTGGAAATATCAGCACGATAGCCTCTGCCGCCAACAGCCGTTCCACTTGTGGCTCTACACGCTCTACAAAGTAAGGTCCTGAGTAATAACTTCGCCGTTCCACCTCGTTTAATGAAGCCGCGAACTGCTGCGCATAGAGATCCTCCACATCAACCGAATGACCAGCCGAAACAAGCGCCGCAACTGTACGCTGGGTCAGAGACGAACACAGGCTTTCCGAAAGCGGATGGGCTTTAACAACAAGACACCTCATTTGATATAAAACCTTCTCTTCTATTGAATGCAGACGTTTGCGTTCACCCGACCGGAGCCGTGCGACGACGACAAGTCGGGTGGAGCGATTGGTTATGCGTGTTACATCACGACCGAATAATTAAACTTCCCATTTGACAGTTTAGCTTTATTTGCAAACCCCAAACTCTCATTTAACTCTCGTATAATTTCATCATGATCATTACTAAAAATGCCGAATTTGATTTTCTTTGTGGATATTTCGGATATTAATTTTTCTAGCATTTCAACAGCCCCTTCACCTGATATCCAAACACCTTTTTCAGCCATAATCTCATTAGTGGACTCAACCCCATCGGACAACTCTTCGTCAGATACATTAAATTGCATATCAGTTAAGTCCTGTATTTCTAAAAACCTGGAAACCTTTAAGTCGCCAGTAAGCCTATCCAATTTTTTAGAATGCTTATAAAGGGCGTATTTATCTGACTCATCGGAGATTACCTTACCTTCTATTAGTACGTTCGCCCAGAGCACTGTACTCATATTTTCTCCTTACACGTATCATAAGCAGATCATTAAATCTCCGTTACCTGCACGGCATTTAGAGACCACAAAAACTGGCCGGTTGTGGAATAACATCTTAGCCCATAACTATACTATTGGGCCAAATCAGAAATAGCCACTGAAACCAGGCCCAACGGCTAAATACAATCTTCATCACCGCGACACCACCGTGTAATAAGGCAAAACTAGCATGACCTCCCCTAGTTACAGGAGTATCCAGCTATGGAAATCACCAAGACCCAAAACCCGTCTCTTCATTCCTTCATCCTCAGCACTAACTTCTACGGACTTATGGTCAGGATATTGATAGGGATGCTGATGATATGCATGAGCCTGTGGCTGGTAACCGGCATATTTAACCTGCTGCAACACCTGATTTTGGCGGTGACCGGTGATTGGGGACATGAGGCGGAAAAGATTATTATTGATGTAGTGATTATCCTGGCCATCCTGGAACTGGTACGCACCATCCAGTCCTATCTGGAACTGGGCCGCGTAAAGGTAACGCTGATACTGGATGCCGCCCTGGTGGTATTGATCGGCGAACTCATCAGCCTCTGGTACAAAGATTATACCACTACCGAGGTACTGCTCAGCATGGGGGTAATCACCATGCTCACGCTACTTCGAATAATCACCGTCAAATTCTCTCCCGAACTTTGCGGAGATAGTGACGACAACGAGACCAATATCGCTCAACACAAAAGCTTCACAGGCATGTAACCATACCGCAACATTTACACGGCAAACTTAGGAAAAAGGATACTCAAGGAGCCATAAAAATGACCGTAGAAAAACGCTTTCACCAACGCATGAACATAGATATAGACGCGCATATCGTATATCGCGATCGCCACATCATAGCAACAGTAAAAAACATAACCCCGTATGGGATACTGCTAAGCGCAGATAAGCTAAGTGTTCCAAACGGCATGCTGTTGGAAATATCCATAGAGGTTAACGACCGCATAACCAGCATGTCTGGGCTGGTTATCTGGAGCAATCAGAACAAGATCGGCATCATGTTTCCACATGCTCAGTTCGCCTTATTCACCGCTGCCGAATCCTACGTTGACAAAAATATGCCGGTAACCTCGACTAAAATTGAGAACAATCAGGTTGTCAGCATCGCGTCCAAACACAGACTGTTTCAGCCGGAACCGCACATCCAGGCCTAATCATATTTTGCAGCATCCATAATATATAATGGCTTCATTATGATGAGACTATTGTTTGTATGTACTGGAAATTCCTGCCGCTCCCAGATGGCCGAAGGCTGGGCGCGCCAACTTGCAGGTGACTGGTTGCAGGCGCATTCCGCCGGCATCGAGGCCCACGGCAAAAATCCCCGCGCCATAGCCGTGATGCAGGAGACGGGGGTGGACATATCCGACCAGGAATCCACTATACTGACCGCTGATATGCTGGCGACGGCCGATCTACTTATCACCGTTTGCGGCCATGCAGATGAACACTGTCCGGTATTACCTGCTGGTATGCGCAAACAACACTGGCCCATCGACGACCCAGCCAAGGCTACAGGTTCTGAAGAAGAGATCATGGAGGCATTCCGTGCGACCCGTGATGAGATAAAGCTGCGCGTTTCGGATTTAATCGAACGTTTGGAACGCGAACAAAGATAAAGTTCTCAAGAAACCTGAATAATTGCTCTTCCTTCTCAACCTAAATATCAAGTCTGGGCGAACCACCAGATTGAGCTAAGATTAGGTATCCTTATTACTAAATTCCCGTGCGTAGTATCCTACCCCGCACGGGAATAACTGCACATTCCTGAATCAGTCCTTCTTCGCCACATTGCGTTTGGACAGTGCCTTGCGCATCCCATCATGGAGTGTTTCGCCGCGGAAGAATTCAAAATCCTCTCGCACACTAGCGATATCTTTCTTAAGTTTCTTCGACGCCTTGGCTTCCACCTGTTGCAAAAGGCTTTCCACCTGTTTGGCAAATTTCGACGAAATGCCCTTTGGCTTTGCGCCTTCGCCAGATTCAAGCAATTGCGCAAATCCACTGATCACATCGGCACCGATTTCACGAGCCTTATCATCATCTTCCAGAATCCCCAGCACCTCTAACGTGTTCCGTTCGAGCATGGCGACCCATTCGCGTCCGATACCCTGTGTCAGCAGTTCCTGATCACGAAAATCACGTAGCCGTTGCAGAGAGCTCTTACTGATCATTCCGGATGAAGTCTCTTCCACGATACAGACACAGGAGGCCAGGAATTGAATTATCCCCGAAGAGGCCTCTTTGATGATCTCGTCCTTTTCATCGTTGGGAGGTTGAAACTCCGTTCCCGTCTCCATGCAGTAGGCGTAAACACCGCGTTTCGTGCTATCCACCAAGTGTCGGGAGTAGGCATAGTCACCTGAGGTTCCAGAGGTCGGATAGAGACCGGATGATTGCTGCACGGTATATACCCTACCCCTGACCGCCGCAATAGCATCGCGGATACGGTTCGCCACATCGATGAATCGATTCTGGGAGTCGCTGGCAATGTATTCACCATAGCCGGTGCCGAGCGTACCACGCAGGCCATCCCACGCTGGGTTGGCAAAATTCTGCAAAGAATCGGTCGTCTGATTGTCGTCATCCCCCCACGGATAGAGAATGAGTTCGGAGTAGGAATGGACATCCATCATACAGCAGATATTACTGTAGTTATCCAACATCCAACGTACATTGCGGGTCTCTGGTTCAGAGAATGCACTCGCCCCCTTGTAGATATCAGAGCAGGCGCTCGTACTGGCTCCGATACCGCTCGACCAGAGCAGATCATAGTTGCGGTTAATGTCCACACCCATGCAGGAGCTAGCGGCGTTGACACGCCGGTTCTTCCGCCACATCGCATAACCGCCGGGATCTTCCACATGTTTGCGACCATCTGGGTTGACCAGAGGAAAGATGATGATATCTAGGGCATTGACCAATAGTTTAATGGTAGAGGCCGACCAGGTTTTGCCTCCGTATGAAATATCGCTGTCGGTTGTATATGAGTTGCAGATACGTATCGCCAGGTCGACCAATAGATCAGGGTTTACTAATTCGCGGGCATGAACACCACCGATAAGCAACACACCGCGGCGATTGGAGCCGCTGCCATTGGCAATCTTCAGCGCCCGTGAAGTTCTTCCTTCCACCGATGTTTCAGGCAGGCTGATAAGTTCGGCTATCGACGAATAGGATGATGAGATATATGTGATAGCCGCCTCTACGGCTTCGGTTGTAAGATATCCACTAGGCATAGCTCTCTCCTTAGTCCATTATTTACCTAACTCTTCTTCAATTTCGGCCCGCCATTGGTCGAACTCTATGAAGCGTTGATCGTGAAATCTCTTCTTGTCCTCCTCAAGCACAGTGACACTGATGCCTGCTTTTACCAATGTCTCTATTTCCTCGATGGTTAACAATCCATCAAGCGTCGATTCCCCCTTTTTGCCTATCTTGAGAGAATGACTGAACAGGTCCATATCGCGCACAGCCGGGGTCAAAAACCGGCGGCGATCCGGTGTAGTGAGTTTTACAAAGTAACGGGTTTCGCTCATGATCGTCCTCCTTTCTATCGAGCTTGAATCCTTCTGGCGGTAGCGGTGCGGGGATGCTACCAATGGCGAATCTAGCACAGAGCATAAGAAGAATATACGACAGCGCGCACATATCTAGCGGCAACTCACATCCCAAGACCGCAATCGTATTATTTTGCGTTGTTTATTCGTAACTATATATGTCTACGCCGATCAATAAATAACGCGTTCCCTATTCTCCGCTTGGCCTGAATCTTTGCATCTGTTGCCAATTCAGCAACCTCATTATGGGAATTGCATTTCTCCATATCGGGCACGGTGACTCCGACCGAAAGGGAGATGAGCGGATATTCACGCTCAGCCCCCTGCCGATCAACCGCCAGAATCTTACCTGCGGATAAATCTTCTTGATCGTAGAACAGGTGAATTAGAGCAGTCATATCATCCAGTATTTTTATGCAACGCTCTTTCCAATCGGGACTTTGGAATATCACAATAAAATCATCCCCGCCTACATGTCCGACAAAATCCAGTTTCGCATCCGCATTATTGGTTAGGACTTGCGCAATCATCTTGATTACCTGATCGCCCTTATCAAATCCATATACATCGTTATATGGTTTGAAATTATCTATATCCACATACGCCACGGCGATTTGACTAGACACATTCAAACAATGATCTATATGCTCATAGATAGGCACATTACCTGGCAAGAGCGTTAGCGGGTTTGCGTAGCGGGCATTGCGAATCTGCATATTAGTTATACGCCGCAGCAGATCGGATATGTTACCCATCCCGGCATAGAGCCCATCGCGTGTGATAATAAAATCATAATCCGCACGCTCCAACTGCTTGGTCAGCTTACGACTGGCCTGTTCAATAAGCAGATCATGGCTGAATATGGTGGGCGCATCATTCATAAAAGACTTTATGGTCTTGCGTCCATGCAGATCCCGACCGTATCGTCTCAGGATCAGATTCATAAAGGGGTGCCGCTCCACCAAACCCATGGCCTTGCCATCCGCCACCACCGGCACCGACATCAGTTTCGGTTGTCGCAAGAAAAACTCTCCAACCTCATCAATAGTCATATTGGGCGGAATAGGTTCCTGGGTGCGCAGCAGACTCTCAACTGTATCCGGCATTCGCAGATGATGTGACGCCGCATATTGCATCCGATCATTTGCGACAGGTACGGTAAAGGTTCGAACAGGGTAGATATCAGGCTTACCCAAGAGATATCCCTGCGCATAACCGATTCCGATATTCTGCACCGTTTCATATTGGGCTAGGGTCTCGATCCCTTCCGCAATCACCTGGCAGTTCATGCTGTTGGCGATATTAAATATTGATCCGACAAAGTCTTTCTTGACCGAGTCAGATTCAATGCCGTCTATAAAATGCCGGTCTATCTTCACATAGTCAGGCCGCATCTCTGACCACATGCGCAAACCGGCATAGCCAGCACCAAGATCGTCCAGAGCGACCGCAAAGCCCATACGTCGATAGTGATCGGTCGCTTCACGGATGTGCGCATAGTCCTGGATTGGATATTGCTCGGTCACCTCAATAACCAACCTATCCGGCTCCAAACCAACCCTTTGCAACAGATTCAGCGTAACCCCTGGTCTAAAATCAGGTTCCTGAATACTTATGGGGCTGACGTTCATAAACAGCTTGCCCTGCAGTTCAAGCTCCTTGAATTTTTGGATAATAACCTCCCGGCACAGCAACTCCAGCTCAACCAGACGTCCACTGCGCACGGCGGCCTCAAACAGGGTCAAAGGTGCATGCAAGACACTATTGGACGGCCCCCTGATCAGGGCCTCATAACCGTGAATTTCTTGTTTGTTGATTGAACCGATGGGCATGAAGCACGGGGACAGCTTGCGCCCAACTAAAATATCGTTGAGGGCCTCGCTAACTGAGGCCTCAAGCCATACCGACCGGGATGGATCAGGACGCACCGATTCCAGGTGAGATAACAGATATACATTCATAACCCACCCTCATATGAAAACCAAGACAGAGATTGACCTGCGACACTCCTGCAACTAGGAAACAAGTGATGACTGAGACACAATCTCCCCTGTCACCATCTCCAGACTCTCGTGCCGCACATCCACACCCTTGACCAGGAACACGACATACCCGGCAATATTCTTGGCATGCCCACCAATCCTTTCCATGGCGCGCAGACCAAGAACCATATCCACGGCGTGTTCCACACTGTTGGGATGCTTCAATATGAACGTGGAAAGATTTTTAAGGGCGGATTTGAAATCGGCCTCCAGCTCAAGATCCATCTTGATCACCTCAAGGGCAAGCCCCATATTCGGCTCGTCAAACGCCTGTATCGCCTTTTTCAGCATGCTATCCACAAAGTCCACCATTCTCATAAGATCATGGATTATCTGTACATTAGGTGCATTCTGGCTATCGCTATAGAAGCGAATGGTAAGCTTGGCAATCTTTCTCGCCTCGTCCCCTACCCGCTCCAGATCGGTGACAATCTTACCAACAGTCAAGACCTCCCTAAGATCCCTGGCCACCGGCTGCCGTTTGGCGATCAGGTTTACCAACTCATCGCCGGCCTGAACATCCAGTCCATTAATCTCGGCATCCCTCTCGATGACAGACTTGGCCAGATCTATATCTTCCTTCTCCAACGACATGGCCGCATTGATCAACTGCTCCATAACCAGATCACCTATCTGCAAAACCAAGCTATGGAGCTGATTCATCTCAAAATTATAACGTTGCACAGTGTGACCATCTGTCATCGTGTTCATCTGCATTCTCTCTCAACCAAATCGGCCGGTAATATAATCTTCGGTCAAAGGATGTCGCGGGTTAGTAAATATCTGATCCGTTTCACCCACCTCTATAAGATCCCCCAAATGAAAGTAGGCCGTACGCTGGGAAACACGCGCCGCCTGCTGCATCGAATGGGTGACTATCGCTATAGTATACTGCTCCCGCAGTTCATCTATAAGCTCTTCAATCTTTGCGGTGGCAATAGGATCCAAGGCCGAACATGGCTCATCCATCAGGATAATCTCCGGATTCACCGCAATCGCGCGCGCAATGCACAGGCGCTGCTGCTGGCCACCGGAAAGACCGGTACCTGGCTGATCCAGTCGGTCTTTGACCTCTCCCCACAATCCCGCCTTAACAAGCGACGTTTCCACAATCTCATCAAGCTCATTTTTATCAGTCGCAATCCCGTGGATGCGCGGACCATAAGAAACATTGTCATAGATTGACTTGGGGAAAGGATTGGGTTTCTGGAACACCATGCCAATACATGACCTCAATGACACCACATCCAGTTCTGGATCATAGATATCTCGACCATCCAGTTTTATCTCGCCTGTAACCTTGCAACCATCAATTGTATCGTTCATGCGGTTGATGCAGCGCAGGAAGGTGGACTTGCCGCAGCCGGAAGGTCCGATCATGGATATGACCTCCTGCTTACCGATATCCAGAGTAATGTTTTTTATCGCCTGCTTTTCGCCGTAGAACACATTCACGTCCCTGCAGCTCATGCGCGGATCATCCACAAAAACCTCGCCCACGGTATTTCTGTCCTCGCGGGAAATGGCGGTATTCTCTTCGACTGCAACCGGGTCGGTCATCTGCGCCTTGATAGTCACCGCACCAGCCGTATCGACATAATCAACATATGTATCCATAAATCACCTCAGAATCTTCTTTTGACATTACCAGCGCCTCTCAAACTTTTTCCTCAGGAATACCGCGATGGCATTCATCGAGATAAGAAATGCCAGCAGTAACATGATGGCGGCGGAGGTACGTTCCACAAATGCACGTTCTGGACTGTCAGCCCAGAGATAGATCTGTACCGGCAATACCGTCGACGGATCGGTCACCGCCGATGGGATATCCACGATAAACGCCACCATGCCGATCATAAGCAGAGGGGCGGTCTCGCCCAGGGCCTGGGCCATACCGATAATGGTTCCGGTCAACATTCCTGGCATGGCCAGCGGCAACACATGATGGAACACCATCTGCACCTTGGACGCACCCAGACCCAGCGCGGCCTCGCGGATCGACGGCGGAACCGATTTCAGAGCGGCGCGGGACGCGATGATGATGGTCGGCAGCGTCATCAGGGTCAGCACCAGACCACCCACCAACGGTGCGGAACGGGGCAGCCCGAAAAAGTTAATAAAGACCGCTAGGCCCAGGAGACCAAAGACGATGGACGGAACCGCGGCCAGGTTATTGATATTCACCTCAATCAGGTCAGTCCAGCGGTTGACCGGGGCGAACTCCTCCAGGTACACCGCAGCCGCCACACCTATCGGAAAGGACAGGAACAGCGTAACCAACAAGGTAAAAAAGGAACCGACCGCCGCGCCCCATATACCGGCTAGCTCCGGCTCCCTGGAATCTCCAGCGGTAAAGAAGGTGGTATTGAAGGTTGTCCTGAGCCGGTGTTGCTCGGTAAGGGTATCTATCCAACTCAACTCCAGATCCTTCATGCGTCGTTCCGACTCAGGTGCATCACGGTTAATATGGCCCTTAACCAGCATATCAACATCGTCATCTGCCGGAACCCAAACCCGTACCGTGCTATCTATCAGGTTGGGATTACTCATCACCATATCGCGTAACTTAAACGCCGCACCACTACTCACCAAACCATATAGTTTGCGTCTGTCGTTACGATCGCTGACTCCGGGAAACATGTTGCGCAACGACTGCTTTACAATTCCGCCATAATTGGCGGCAGACAATACCTCGGGGTTACGCGCCGAAGTAGGATCAATATCCTCGCCATCGAAATGCACCTCCAGCTGAATCTCGGTCTGCCAGAAGGCACTGTAGCCATTGGAGACAATGCTGATCAAAAGAAGCGAGATAAAGACCATGCCGGCAATAACGGCGCCAAAACCAAAGCGCTTGAATCTGCGCTCCCTGGCATATCTCTTCGCCAGACCGGCACGAACCTTGTCCATGCTACTGGCACACTGGCAGCCGTTTGGCGTTTCCTGGCTATTATTATTCATATTGTTCTCGATACTTGCGCACCACATACAGGGCGATAACATTCAGAATCAATGTAGTTATAAACAGCATCAGACCCAGAGCGAACGCCGCCAGGGTCTTGGGGCTGTCGAACTCCTGATCACCGACCAACAGAGTCACGATCTGCACAGTGACTGTAGTAACCGCCTGCAGCGGATTGGCCGTAAGATTAGCTGAGAGCCCGGCGGCCATGACCACGATCATAGTCTCACCAATGGCACGGGAGACCGCCAATAAGACCCCACCTACTATCCCTGGTAGAGCCGCCGGGATTATTACCTGCTTAATGGTCTCAGACTTGGTCGCGCCCAGACCATAAGAGCCGTCGCGCATAGCCTGAGGTACGGCGTTGATGACATCATCAGACAGAGAAGAGACAAAGGGGATAATCATAATCCCCATGACGATACCGGCCGCCAACGCAGACTCGGAAGAGACATCCAGACCCAACAGGCTTCCGCTATCACGGATAAATGGAGCCACGGTCAAAGCGGCAAAAAAACCGTAAACAACCGTTGGGATACCCGCGAGTATCTCCAATATCGGCTTGGCCATGGCCCGAAGTCTTTTACCGGCGTATTCGGACAGATAGATGGCCGACATAAGCCCGACCGGCACCGCCACCAGCATGGCAATAAACGAGATCATCATGGTACCGGCAAACAGCGGGATAGCGCCAAAGGCGCCTGAGGAACCTACCTGGTCGGCCCGAATCGCCATCTGCGGACTCCACTCCAGACCGAACAAGAAATCCTGAATAGGGACCGCATCAAAAAAGCGTAACGACTCGAACAAAACGGACAACACAATACCGATGGTGGTAAAGATGGCGATGGTAGAACTGCTAATCAGAAAGAATTTAATAACCGCCTCTACCACATTGCGCGCGCGCTTTTTGAGATTGATTGTCTTCCACGCAAACAGCATCCCGGCTATGGCCAGGGCAAGCACAACTACCGCCAGAGATGCGTGGCTGATATTAAGCAGATGTTGATAATGATCGGCGGCTGCGCGAATAGTCGCGTCAACCTCTCCGGAAACGATATTGCCTGACACCAGATTTTTTATGTCGTTCACGATCAAGGTCAAATGATCCGGAGACACACTGCGCAGTTCCTCCGGCAAGGCGGAGACAACCAGATCAGGGATCAAAACCGTTTCGAACGATAACCATAGACTCCAGACTATAAGGGCTGGGATACCACACCAGATGGCGGCATAGTAACCATAATAGCCAGGTAGCGAATGTAGCTCTCTCAATCTACCGTTTGCTACGGTAATGGAGCGTTTGCGTCCCACCCAGAAAGCGAAAACGCTAAACAAAGCCAGGCAGACAATTAGTGAAGTTGGTGTCATTTTTCGAATTTATTTATATGAATATTGCAGAGAGAAAAAGGCGGTCGACAAAGAGATGCCGACCGCCCCTCATACACCTTACATCTTCAAGTTAGCCGCAACCTCGGCGTCCTTCGCATATTTGGCGCGTTCATCCTTAGGCATCGGGATCAGGCCCTTCTCGGCCAGATAACCGTCATCACCCCAGGCCTGCTCGCTGGTGAAGGCAGATACATATTCCTTGATACCAGGAACCTTACCCATGTGGGCAACCTTCACATAGAAGAACAGCGGACGGGACACCGGATACTTGCCGGAGGCGATAGCATCAAACTCAGGAGCGACACCATCAATCATGGCGCCCTGAATCTTATCGGCATTCTGGTCCAGATAGCTGAAACCGAAGATACCCAACGCATCAGGATTGGCCTCAAGTTTCTGTACGATCAGGTTATCGTTCTCGCCGGCCTCAATATAAGGACCGTCTTCACGGATAGTGTGGCAAGCAGCCTTATAGGCCTTCTTGTCTTCCTTTTTCATGGCTGCGATCCAATCGATCTGCTTACAACCACCTTCCATAGCCAGCTCGGCGAATGCGTCGCGGGTTCCGGATGTTGGAGGAGGACCGAGCACCTCGATCTTCATATCAGGAAGCGCGGCATTAACGTCCTTCCAGGTCTTGTATGGGTTAGGCACCAAGTTGTGGCTACCGTCGGCGGCAGGTACATCTTTGGCCAGGGCCAGATAGATATCCTTACGTGACAGCTTCAACTGCTCGGCCTTCTTGGAATTGGCGACGGCGATACCGTCATAACCGATCTTAACCTCAAGAATGGCGTTTACACCGTTCTTCTGGCAGGTCTCAAATTCGGATTTCTTGATGCGACGTGAGGCATTGGTGATGTCAGGATGCTCGACACCAACACCGGCGCAGAACAACTTCATACCACCGCCAGAACCGGTTGATTCTATCTTCGGGGTCTTGAACTTGGTGGTCTTACCAAACTTTTCCGCAACCACGGTTGCAAACGGATACACGGTGGAAGAACCGACTATGTTGATGTTGTCTCTTGACGCCGCAAGGCTTGATGCCGAGAAGCTGACCGCAATCGCGGTCAAAAGTAGCTGTTTTCTGTTCACTGTTTTCTCCAGTCATTGGTTAATAACTGGAATGATTATGAAAGCGGTTTATGACAGGATTGTGATCTGACTATTGCAGTTTTATTACACTATTACGAAACAAAGATTGCGGCAGCAATCAAGCATATTGCGCCAAAGGGAAACTGCACATAAAGGTACTTCCCTTGCCAAGCTCGCTGGCAATCTGCAACTCGCTGCCATGGCGCAACAGCACATGTTTGACAATAGCCAGTCCCAGGCCGGTACCACCACTGCCACGTGAGCGCCCCACATCCACCCGGTAAAACCTCTCGGTAAGACGCGGTATATGTTCAGCGGCAATACCGATACCGCTATCCGTCACGGCGAAACAGGGTTTGTCATCAACATGCCACCAACGGATTCTGATCTTGCCGCCCTCTGGCGTATACCTGACCGCATTTGAAACCAGATTGGAGAAGGCGCTATCAATCTCAGAGAACGATCCGACAAATGCGGTATCACCCTCTATATCAAGAGAGATCGTGTGTCGCTTACTGCCACTCAGGGTAACCGCCTCGTCTTTGATAGCGCTAAGCAGAGGACGCACATCAAACTTCTCAAAGGTCGGCTTTTCTCTCTCCGATTCGAGTCTGGCGATAAGCAAAAGATCATCCACGATCCGCTGCATGCGGGTGGATTGCTGAAACATCTGTTCGATGATCTGCTGCCATTGATCCAGGCCTTCATCCCGACTATGCAGCATACTCTCGAGATAGCCGTGTACCACCGTGAGCGGGGTGCGCATCTCGTGCGAGACATTGGCCACAAAATCGCTACGAATAGTCTCCAGATGGGCCAGTCGCGAAATATCCCTGGCCTGCAGCAACAACTTGCCCTTGCCGAACGGAACCATGCGCACCTCCAGGGTTACTCCATCATCCAGCGGACCTGGCATCTGAATCGGACGTGAGAAATCACCGGCATCCAGGTAGGCATGAAACACCGGATCTTTCAGAAGTTTGCGAATATGTTTACCGCGACAGCGGACACGATCAAACCCGAGATTCTTATCCGCCTTCTCGTTCCACCACTGCACGGTTTGGCTATCATCCAACACCACCGTGGCATCCGGCAGTGCAGATGTAGACTCTTTAAACTCAGCAAGTATCTTGCCTATTTTTCTTTTGCGCTTTCTGTGTTTCTGCCTTAGCAGCGAAAGCTCCTTTTCATATTTATTCTCGCTCATGCCAGGGCCTGCTACCCGGAAAACCGATACCCTGCACCGCGCACCGTCTGGATCACGCTATCTATCCCATACGGCTCCAACGCCATACGCAATCTTCTGATATGCACATCCACCGTACGCTCTTCGATGAACACGTTAGTGCCCCAGACCCGGTCCAGCAGACGGGATCGGCTATAGACCTTGTCCGGATGGGTCATAAAAAAGTGCAACAGTTTGAATTCGGTTGGACCGAGGGCAATCTCCTTGCCGGCATATTCAACGCGGTGCGACGCCGGATTCAGGCTCAGCTCTCCCGCATCTATTACATCTTCCGTAACATTCGGCGATACCCGGCGCAGGATCACCTTGATGCGCGCCATCAGCTCCTTTACCGAGAACGGTTTGGTGATGTAATCCTCCACCCCAGATTCCAGACCACGCACCTTGTCGTCCTCTTCACCGCGGGCGGTAAGCATGATCACCGGTATCTCCCTGGTCAGATCGTTTCCCTTAAACTCGCGAGTCAATTCGATACCGCTCATCTCAGGAAGCATCCAATCCATCAGAATCAGATCTGGCGGGGTCTCAGCCACCTTGCGACGTGCATCCACCGCATCCTTGGCCCCGAAACAGTCGTAGTCCGCCTTACTCAAAGCGAAACAGATCATATCCCTGACCGGGGCCTCGTCTTCAACTACCAATATTTTTGCTGTCATAAATGTAAACACCATACGTAGCCAAAACCGATCGAAACACGCAAGGCTTGCGGATTTCGACATTTATGACAGATATGAGAACAGATTTGTGTTACAGGTTTATGACGGTGGAGCAGCTAGAAAAAAATCAGGCAGATCGTTCGATCTGCCTGACTCTATCTTTAAAAAGGATGTACTCTGTTACCAGCTAAACAGCACCCACTGCGGAACCGAGATATTGTGGATATCGTTGACCTTGGCGTCCAGTTTGCCGTCGCCATCCGAGTCGATGAAATAGTATGGAGGTCCCGCTTCCGGCACCACCTTCACCATATAGACCTGACCATTGACGCTATACTTGTGCACGGTTCCCTTGTCGGTCTCCACGATAGTCACCTCAGGCTCCAGCACCTCGCCACTTTGCACCTGCGGCGGCAGTTTCGGCGGTCCCGGCAGTGGTTGTAGATCACTCTTCTCCTCGGCCATGGCAAGCATGGGCGCTGCGACCAACAGACAGAGGGCAAGTAATATTTTCTTCATAGTGTTTCCTTTGTTTATCTTCTCTTTTGTCTGACGAACCATACGGTTGCCGCCAGGCACAAGTGGTTTGTTCTATTTATACACCGGTATCTTATTACAGTTCCAGCAGAATTTCCTTCTCCTCTGCGGACGGCTCAAAACCGCGGGCCTCATAGTGGGCAAAGATGGCGTCCACCACATCCGCAGGTTCATCGCAGATTGACACCAAATCCAGATCCTCTGGATCAATCGTGCCCTCTTCACACAGGGTATCCTTGAACCAGTCGAGTAATCCTTTCCAAAACTTGCTGTTGACCAGGATGATGGGGATGCGTCTGGTCTTGCCGGTCTGGACCAGGGTCAGGATCTCCGCAAATTCGTCCAGGGTACCGAAGCCTCCTGGGAGCACCACATACGCCGAAGCATATTTGACGAACATAACCTTGCGGGAGAAAAAGTGGCGAAAGTGTAGCGAGATATCCTGATACTCGTTATCTGATTGTTCGTGCGGCAACTGGATATTCAAACCGATACTGTGGGACTTACCCATATACCCGCCCTTATTCACCGCCTCCATGATCCCTGGACCACCCCCGCTGATGACGGCAAAACCACTGTCCGACAGCAACCGGGCTATCTCTTCCGCCTTCTGATAATTGGGATTATCGCGGCTGGTTCGGGCCGAACCGAATATGCTTACCGCCGGCCAGATCGGAGCCAGTTGCTCGAACCCCTCCACAAATTCCGCCATGATCTGGAATATCCGCCAGGATTCACGGGTTAAGGGGACGGCTTGTCTGAGCTGGTCGCTAGACCTTTTGTTGTTCTGGTCATTCATAAAACTACTTTGATCCCATGTAGGAGCCCTGTCCTGTGGGCGAAAAACGTGCCGATGCAATCGCCCACGGGAGTGGGCTCCTACGGATTATGGCAAAAGCTCCCGCCGGTTACCATTTCCAGAGATGCTGTGTGTTGATAGTTTGGTTGGCATCGGCATAATACATCGCCTCTCTACCAGGACTTATTCACATGCCAGCACTCAACCCCAGACAACAGGAGGCCGTTCGTTATCTTGATGGACCGCTGCTGGTGCTGGCCGGTGCTGGCTCTGGCAAGACCAGGGTAATCACCGAGAAGATCGTCCACCTGATCAAGGGATGCGGATTGGAACCGCGCCAGATCACCGCCGTCACCTTCACCAACAAGGCGGCCAGGGAGATGCGTTCCCGCGTGGGCAAGATGCTAAAGGGCAAGGCCAGTGAGGGCCTCCATATCTCCACCTTCCACACCCTGGGACTGAACATCATCCGCAGCGAGATCAAGACCCTGGGCTACAAACCTGGCTTCACCATCTTCGATGACCAAGACACGGACAACCTGCTCAAGGAACTACTGCGCCAGGACAACATCGACGACAAGCTGCTGTCCGCCCTGCGCTGGCGCATATCCGACTGGAAAAACTCCATGCTCGACCCGGAACAGGCCCTGGCCCAGGCGGCAGACAACATGGAACAGCGCGGGGCCCTGCTGTACGCCGCCTATCAACGCAGCCTGCGTGCCTATAATGCGGTGGATTTTGATGACCTGATCCTGCTCCCCACGCAACTGTTTCAACAACACCCGGAGGCGCTGGAGCGTTGGCAAAACCGTATCCGCTACCTGCTGGTGGACGAGTACCAGGACACCAACTCCAGCCAGTACCAACTGGTAAAACAGCTGGTGGGAGTGCGCCAAGCCCTGACCGTGGTGGGGGATGATGACCAGTCCATCTACGCCTGGCGCGGTGCTAGGCCGGAAAATCTTGCAAAACTGCAGGATGATTTCCATCGTCTGAAGGTGATAAAACTGGAGCAGAACTACCGCTCCAGCGGGCGCATCCTGCGCGCCGCCAACCAGCTTATCGCCAACAACCCGCATGTATTCGAGAAGAAGCTGTGGAGTGAACTAGGGCTGGGAGACCAGATCAGGTTTATCGAATGCAAAAACGATTTGCACGAGACCGAGACCGTGGTATCCGAGATCATCTCCAGGACCCTCAAGGGCAACGCCAAGTACGGCGACTTCGCCATCCTCTATCGCGGCAACCATCAGGCCCGGCCCTTCGAGGCCGCCCTGCGCCAACATCAGATACCATATTTTCTCAGCGGCGGAACCTCGTTTTTCAGCCGCACCGAGATCAAGGACGTGATGGCCTACCTGCGCCTGCTGGCCAACCCGGATGATGATGCCGCTTTCCTGCGCATCATCAACACCCCGCGCCGCGAGATCGGTCCCACCACCCTGGAAAAACTGGGCGGCTATGCCACCGGACGCGGCATCGGCCTGATTGCGGCCTGTGACGAGATGGGACTGCAACAAACCCTGAACGGCAAGCCGCTACAACGGGTGCAGGAGTTCTCGCGCTGGATCGGCGAGTTCCAACGCAGGGCGGAAAACGACCACCCGGTAGAGGTAGTACGCCAACTTCTGAAGGATATTGATTACGAAGATTGGCTCTACGAAAAGAGTTCCAGCGATAGTGTAGCCGAGTTTCGCATGGAGAACGTGAACGAACTGGTTAAATGGATCGAGAACCTACGCCGCAGCGAATTTGCCGGAGAGAGCCTGGCCGAAATCATCAGCCACCTGACCCTACAAGACATGCTGGAGCAACAGGATGAGGACGAGGTAGGCAACCAAGTACACATGATGACCCTACACGCCGCCAAGGGGCTGGAATTCCCCCACGTATTCCTGGTGGGCATGGAGGAGGAGCTACTGCCCCACCGCAGCAGTATCGAAGAGGACAACATCGAAGAGGAGCGCCGTCTGGCCTACGTAGGCATCACCCGGGCCCAGCGCAGCCTGACCATGACCATGGCCGGTAAACGCAAACGCTTCGGAGAGGTTATCGACTGCACCCCCAGCCGTTTCCTGGAAGAGTTGCCCCGGGAGGATCTGAAGCTGGAGGGGGGCAAGCATCAACTAACGGCGGAAGAGAAGCAGGAACGCGGCAGTTCCCACCTGAGCAATATGCGAGCGCTTCTGGGCGAAGGATAAAAAGAACAAAAAAGGCAGGACAACTATGCCCTGCCTCTTCTTAAACCATTGATGGAAACAGTTACTGAGACAGTACCCACTTTACAATGGTCTTGAGCTCTTCATCTGTAGAAGTAGCCCCTTGTGGCGGCATAGGAATCTGGCCCCAGTTGCCGGAACCACCCGCCTTCACCTTCGCAACCAGGGTATCCAAAGCGCCCGCAGTACCCTTGTACTTGGCCGCCACGTCCTTATAGGCCGGACCAACCACCTTTACAGCAACCTGATGACAAGCCATGCAACCCTTGGCCTGAGCAAGGGCGGCAGGATCGTTACTGGCAGCAGCTGGAGCCGCCGGAGCGGCAGCGGCTGGAGTTGCCGCCGGGGCAGCAGCTTCAGGGGCCGCTTCTGCTGCGGGAGCGGCAGCCTCGGCGGGAGCAGGTGCCGCCTGCCCCACTACGGAAACCTCACCTATCGGCTTGATACGTTCCAGCACATCCGCACGGGAATCATCCGCCGCAGACACCGGGCCAGTAACAATCAGCGCCACGGACATCGCGGCAACCAAACCCTTACCACAGGAAACTATTCTATAACCCACTGCCACTACCTCCAGTCTCGAAATATCTATGCAATAAATTGCGCCAGTATAACGACAGACAGGAAAAAGATCGACTCCATAAAATAGACGCCACTCAAAGGGCGGGTTAATATACCCACCCTTAGCGCCTGTAGCTCAGTTGGGTGAGGGCGCTAAGAAAAAGGTCCAGTGGACCTTTTTTAGCCCGAACGCCCACGAGCTTGCGAGTGGGCCGGGGAAGCGGCGAAGCCGCGTGAGTACCGCCCAGCAACCCGAAAGGTTGCTCGCGAACCGCGTCCTAGCTAAGTAGCAACCAGTTTTGCGCCTGTAGCTCAGTTGGATAGAGTACCGCCCTCCGAAGGCGGGGGTCACAGGTTCGACTCCTGTCAGGCGCGCCAAATACCGCAGAACCGTACTCCCGTAAGGGTGTGCGGTTTTCGGGTTTGATAAGGGGGCATTAATTTGAGGTATGTCGCCTATTACTGAGCTGACACCCTAGTCTTCTCTCCGACAACTGGTTCATACGTGGAGACCCGTTTTTTATTCGAAGGAACGGCCATCGCGAAACCTTCATGCTCCTGTGGCTCGCCCCACAGCTCCCGAACCCTGGGGCCATGGTTTGTCCGTCGCTCCCTGAACAGGAAGTTGAATATCTCTCGCGGCCAGACCTCACGCCCCAGCCCCGTGTACCAGCGCATCGCTGCCCGCAGCCGCGAGTCCTGATGGAACAGCGTGCGGCGTAATGCAGCGGGTCGGAGTTGCAGGGCAGCCTCAATCACTTTGACCCATACAAATACGCGCCAGGCCGGCAGCCGGGATGCCAATACCTGATGCTTGTAATCCCACCAACGTAGATCTGTCTGTATCACGCGCTTGTCGCTCGCTTCACTGTAGAAGCGGGTCCAGCGATGAGGGGTAGCGTAGACTATGCTGATTTGGTCCGCATCCAAAGCCAAGAGTTGACGCAACGCTCGCCCGTAGTCACGATCGGTCTCATCGCCAAACCCAACGGCAAAGGTCGCCAAGGAGAGGATGTTGTGTTTGCGCAGAAGATTGATCGCCTGACGGTCGGTCGCGGTTGAGCTCCCCTTGGCAATCTTGAGCAACGTCTCTTCATCCGTGTTCTCGGTACCCATAAGTATTCGCTCAAAACCAGCTTTCTTGTAGAGGTGCAGGATATCCGCATCGCGCACAATGTCGTCTGCGCGGGCCGAGGCAACCAATGTAAGATTTACATTTTGCGCGATCAATGCCTTGAGGAAGGCCTTCCAATGCGAACGCGATACGATGGGATTTTCATCTGCAAAGTTCACGACCTCAACACCATGCTCGCGATGCAATCGGGCCAGTTCCATGGCCAGCCGTACAGGATCGCGATGTCGCCAGCGCGTCCAAAATCCGCGCTGGCCGCAGAATGTGCAGAGATGGGGACAGCCCCGCGAGAACTGAACGCCAACGGCCCGCCTCCCACCCCAGTAGGTGTATTGCCGGTGATCAATTAACTCCCATGCCACACGGCAAGCATCAAGGTCCTGGATTACGGGGGCACGCGCCGTCGCAACCACATCCCCACCGTCTCGGTACGCGATGCCTGGTATTCCAAACAGATCTCGGTTCGCGACAAGCGCATCGACTACTCGCAGGCAGGTGTGTTCCCCCTCGCCTCGCACAATAATATCGACGGAACGCTCTGTCGCCAGAATCTCCCGCCAGTGATAGGTGGGGTAGACTCCACCGTAGATGATCACCACTTTCGGCAATCGCAGCCGCAACGACCTGGCCACGCGAGCAATGACCGGGTGCGCCGAAGTCGAACCGCAATGTCCAAGCAACACAATATCCGGAGCAGCCGCTTCCGCACCCTTCAGCAACTCTCTCTCGCACCTTGTACCGATCTCGCCGTCTACCAAGTTGACGCTGTACCCAGCGTCGATCAGTGGACCGGCAATCGACAGAAGTCCTAACGGAGGCAGATGATCGGAAATACTGCTGCCAATAGACGGGTGCGGAACATTTAGCATGAGGATGCGTATGTTTTTTTTGA